>NZ_BJOC01000011.1 GCF_006540005.1 Halomonas halmophila
CTTACCCGGCGTTCTTCGCCAGCCATCTATCGAGCGCGTTGGCGAATTCGCGGCGGTCGACGTCGGAGTAGCCTTTCGGGCCGCCGGTGTGTTCGCCGCTGGCGCGGAGAGTTTCCATGAAATCCCGCATCTGGACACGGGCGCGGATGTTGCTTTCGTCCAGTTTCTCGCCGCGGGTGGTCATCACGCTGGCGCCTCGTTCGATGGCGGCCATCGCCAGCGGCAGGTCGGAGGTGATGACCAGGTCGCCATCCGCCAGGCGGTCGACGATCTCGTCATCGGCGGCGTCGAAGCCATGACTGACCGCCAGCCCCTTGACCCATTTCGAAGGGGGCAGGGGTACCTGATGGTTGGCCACGAAGGTAGTGGAGGTGGTGGTGCGTTCGGCGGCGCGGACGATGATATCGCGGGCAATGCGCGGGCAGGCGTCGGCGTCGACCCAAAGGCTGGGCATGCGGGAGGCTCCATGTGAAAAGGACTGGTCAGCGCGATCATACGATGGTAGCATGCGCGCTCCTCGCATGTGCTGACCCCACCATCATGACGACGCGACCCGTTCATTGCTGTGAACGCGGTGGTCGACAACGCCGGGCCGAGGCCCCAAGCGTTTTCACTGTGTAGATGGAGCGCCATTCCCTGTTCGCCCCCCGGTGAACCCGGCGCAGACGGTCGCCACGACGATGCACTCGCCTGTTTGGCGAATGAGCATCGGATGCTGGGTGCGACCGGCGTCCCTGACTCCGCTTGAGATTTCCGCCATGGGCGGAATCCGACTGTACGCCAGGCGTATGGGACGCCATGACTGTTGTTTTTTTGCCGGTTACCCCCGGCCTACCAAGGTGTGATTCATGACCTCGACTTCTGTCGCCAATTTCAGCGATCTGGCTCTTCTGCCTGCTGTTCTCTCCGCCATCGAGACGCAAGGCTACCAAACGCCGTCGCCGATTCAGGCCCAAACCATCCCGGCCCTGCTGGAAGGCCGCGATATGCTGGGTCAGGCCCAGACCGGCACAGGCAAGACGGCAGCCTTTGCCCTGCCGATTCTTTCGCGTCTCGATCTCGGGCGTCGTGAACCACAGGTGCTGGTGCTGGCACCGACCCGCGAACTGGCCCAGCAGGTGGCGTCGTCGTTCAGCAAGTACGGCCAGAACCTCAAGGGCCTGGAAGTGGCCACCCTGTGTGGCGGCATGGAATACCGGGATCAGCTCCAGGCGCTGCGCCGTGGTGCCCAGGTGGTGGTCGGCACACCGGGGCGTATCATCGATCACCTGGATCGTGGCAGCCTCAAGCTGGGCGGCCTCTCGGCCCTGGTGCTGGACGAAGCCGACGAGATGCTGCGCATGGGCTTCATCGACGACGTCAAGCGTGTCGTCGCCGATACCCCGACCAATGCCCAGCGCGTCTTCTTCTCCGCGACTCTGCCGACGGAAATCGAACGCATCGTCAATCAGTACCTGGTGGATCCGGTCAAGGTGGCCATCGAGTCCAAGGCATCGACCGGTGACAATATCGAGCAGCGGCGTGTGCGCGTGGACGGTGGCGCCAAGCTGGAAGCCCTGTCGCGCATCCTGGAAGTCGAACCGGTCGACGCGGCGATCGTCTTCGTGCGCACCCGTGCCGCCTGCACCACCCTGATGGAGCAGTTGACCGCACGTGGCGTCAACGCCGCCAGCCTCTCCGGCGACCTCGATCAGAGCCTGCGTGAGCGCACCATCACGCGCCTCAAGCGCAGCAAGGTCGATGTCCTGATCGCCACCGATGTGGCCGCCCGTGGTCTGGATGTGCCGCGCATCACCCACGTCATCAACTACGACCTGCCGCAGGATGCCGAAGCCTACACCCACCGCATCGGCCGTACCGGTCGTGCCGGGCGTCCCGGCGTCGCCATCACCTTCGCCGGCAACCGCGAAGGTCGCAAGGTCGGCTGGCTCGAGAAGGCTGTGGGTCGTCAGATGCAGGACATGGAGCTGCCCGACGAGGCGGCAATCCGCGCCCATCGCGACAACGTCTTTCATCAAAGGGTGATCGGCTCGCTGACCAAGGACGCGGATACCCAGCGTGAACTGGTCGAGCGCCTGATCAGTGAAGGCTACGATGCCGCCGAACTGGCCTGCGCCTTCGCCGCCCTGGCGCGTGCCGACGAAGCGCCCATCGGTCGCCTGCAGGCCCCGCGCAAGGACAACAAGGAGCGGGCCCCGCGTGACAGCAAGGCGCCGCGCAAGGAGCGTGCTTCCAGCGAGGGCATGACCCGTTATCGGGTGTCCGTGGGCCACAAGGATGGCATCAAGCCGGGCCAGCTGGTGGGCGCCCTGGCCAACGAGGGCGGTATCGAGGGCAACCGTATCGGTCGCATCGATATCCGTAACGCCTTCTCGGTGGTCGAGTTGCCGAGTGGCCTGCCCACCAGCATACTCAGCAAGATGGCGCGTGCCCGGGTGGGCGGACGCCAGCTGGAAATCAGCGAGGATCGTGCTCCGCGCCGTTCCGCCTGAGCCGGATGCCGGTCAGTGCGACCGGCCTGAACAGCCAGCCGCCTGAACGGGCGGTGACAGAAGTCAGTACTGACGGGCCGGGGGATTTCCCCTCGGCCTGTTGTCGTTTGCGGGCAACAAGGAGGTCCTGCCATGTGGCAACAACTGCCGTTTCGGCTGCGCGGCTACCTGATCGCCATGACCGGTGTCCTGCTGCTGTCGCCGGACGCCCTGCTGATCAAGGATACCCAGGCGGAGGTGGCCACCTTCATGTTCTGGCGGGGCCTGCTGCTGGGCATCGTGCTCTCGGCGGTGGCTGTGCTGCGCTATCGTTCGCGTCTGCCTCAGGCGCTGCGCAACTGTGGTTCGGCTGCCTGGTGGTGCCCGCTGGCCTTTGCCTGCAGTGCCTGGGCCTTCGTCGTCGCCGCGCGGCTGACGGCAGCGGGCAATGTGCTGGTCATGATGAATCTGGCGCCACTGGTGGCCGGGCTGATCGGGATGGTGGTATTCGGTCAGCGCCTGCGGCGACAGACCTGGATCGTCATCGTGATCTGTGTCATCGGGGCTTGCCTGATGGCCGCGGGAGAGGTCGGGCAGGGTAGTCTGCTGGGCCTGGGCGTCGCCTTGTTCGTGCCCATTTCGATTGCCGTCAATACCACGGTGGCCAGCGTACAGCGAGGCGAGCGTCAACGCGGGGTGGATACCACCGTGGTGCTGCCGCTCGGCTGCCTGGTCATGTTGGTTCCGGCTGTGCTGCTGGGCGGGGTGCAATTACCTCCTGCCGATGACGTCCAGCGCCTGGCGTTGATGACGCTGTTCCTGCCGGCGGCCTACTTCCTGATCCAGACCGGACCGCGCTATCTGCCGGGGGCCGAGGCCAGTCTGGTCATGATGCTGGAAACCCTGGTCGGGGCGCTGCTGGTGTGGTGGTGGCTGGACGAGGTGCCACCACCCCTGGCCTTCGTGGGGGGTGGCATGATCGTCTCGGCCATGCTGATCAGCGGGCTGCGTGACCTGCATCGTCAGCGCCGCAAGGCGGCCGCCGGCGCACTCGATGAACGCCTGCTGCAGGAGCAGGCCATGCAGGAATCCGGACCGGACGACCCACACCAAACGGCCGATGGCAGTCGTGGCTAGCTAGCCGTGGCTCCGCCGCTGGCCACCAGCCGGGCAAAGCGCGCCAGCAGGCCGGTGGCTTCGGGCGTCTCGGTTACGCCTGCGATCAGGCGCTCCGGATCCTGACCCTGTTCACTCAGCGCCTGGCGTTGATGGGCCAAATAGCTTCGCATCACCGGGGCAGTGAATTCGGGGTGGAACTGCACGCTCCACTGGCGCGGGCCATAGCGCAGGGTCTGGTAAGGGTCATGGGCGTTGTGGCCGAGTATCGCGGCACAGGCCGGGGGACGCAGCACCGACTGGGCGTGGGTCAACTGGGCGGCAAACTGCAGGGGCAGCTCGCCGAACAGGGCGTCGCCGTTGATGGCTTCCGTCATCTCGACCCGGAAGGTGCCCGACTCGCGGCCGGCCGGATGGTAGCCACTCTCGCCGCCCAGGGCGGCGGCCATCAGCTGGTGGCCGTAGCAGACGCCGAGCATCGGCAGGTCACGCTGCCAGGCGTCGACCAGCCAGGGCTTCAGCGCCTCGCTCCAGGCCTCGGCGTGGCTGACCATGGCATGCGAGCCGGTGATCACCAGACCATCGCCCTCCGCCAGTTCGGGCGGTTCGCCATCATGGCGGGCATCGTGGACGGCCAACTCGAGCTCGGGGTGAGTGTCGGCCACCGGGCCCATGGCACTCATGAAGAAGTGTTCGAAATCGCCATGTTCGGCGATGACATCGGCAAAGGCGTCGCCGGTCTTGATGACCCAGAGTTTCATGAGCTCACCCGTGTCGATAACCGCTCGCCCAGAGCGCGCATGAAGGCTTCGCCCTGGGCCAGCTGTGCCTGGTCGATGTACTCATCCGGCTGGTGGGCCTGACTGATACTGCCGGGGCCGCAGATTAGGGTGGACAGCCCCTGGCGCTGGAACTGGCCGGCCTCGGTGGCGTAGGCCACCGCCGAGGTATCGGCCGTATCGCCGAGCAGGCTGCGGCACAGGGTCAGTACCTCGTCGTTATCGCGGTCGGCCAGGGCCGGCACGGTGACGTTCAGGGCCTGGGTCTCGATGCCGGTCTCCGGGGCGATGCGTTGCATCTCGGCTTCCAGCTCGGCCGCATAGGCATCCACTCGGCCACGCAGGTCCGCGAAGTCGTCGCTGGGCAGGTGGCGCACCTCCCACTCGAAGGTGCATTGCCGGGCCATGATGTTGATCGCCGTGCCTCCCTCGATGCGGCCCACATGCAGGCTCGAGTGCACGACATTGAAGGCTTCGTCGATGCGGCCTTCGGCCTTGAGCTCGCGCATGACGTCCTCGATCCGGGTGACCAGACGTGCCGCCACGTGAATCGCCGAGACACCCTGATAGACCTGGCTGGAGTGCGCCTCACGGCCGGTGACCGTGGTGCGCAGATTGGTCGCCCCCTTCTGGGCGGCCACCGGCTGCATCAGGGTCGGCTCGCCGACGATGACCGTCGACGGGCGCGGGTGGTCGGCCATTAGGCGCTCGATGAGGCGTGGCACGCCGACGCAACCGACCTCCTCGTCATACGAAAAGGCCAGCCAAATGGGCTTGTCCAGTCGCAGCTCGGTCCAGCGCGGTACCTCAGCCAGGGCGCAGGCAATGAAGCCCTTCATGTCGCAGGTGCCTCGGCCGTACAGCCGGTCGTCGTCCCCATCGTGCAGCACGAAGGGATCGCTGGACCAGGGCTGTCCATCCACCGGGACCACGTCGGTGTGGCCGGACAGTACCACGCCGCCTTCCTCGTTCGGCCCGATACGGGCCAGCAGGTTGGCCTTGCTGCCATCGTCGTTCTCGATGCGCCAGTGGTCGACGCCATGGTCATCGAGCCAGGCTTCGGCCCACTCGATCAGGGCCAGATTGGAGTCTCGCGATACGGTGGCAAAGCTCACCAGGCGTTCCAGGATCTCGACAGCGGTCACTTTGGGCTCCAGAGCAGAGTTTCAGGGGGGTAGATTATCACGGGCATCGAGCCGGCCGCAGTGCCGGCTGCCATGGTGTCTGCTGTTCAGCGGCGCCACGCGCGGTACGTCTACACCATTGGCCGCGGCTATCGAGTCAATCGAAACGCGCTGATCGCATAAAATAATTAACATGCTTATTGTGTGCGCAACTTATCGATAACCTATCGATTGCTCGATGCATTGCTCACAGGAGCCTGACCATGTCGCATCCCACGCTCTTCACACCGCTTCAACTGGGCAGCCTGAACCTGCCCAACCGCATCATCATGGCGCCCCTGACCCGTGCCCGAACGCCCGACAGTGTCCCCGGCGAGCTGCAACAGGCGTATTATGCCCAGCGCGCCAGCGCCGGCCTGATCATCAGTGAGGCCACCAATATCTCACCGACGGCGCGGGGATATGTGTATACCCCGGGTATCTGGACCGACGAACAGGAAGCCGGTTGGCAGCAGGTCGTCGAGGCCGTGCATGCCAAGGGTGGACGGATTGCCCTGCAGCTCTGGCACGTGGGGCGTGTCTCGCATGAGATGGTGCAGCCCGATGGACAGCCGCCCGTGGCGCCCAGTGCGCTGAAAGGCGAGGGCGCCCAGTGCTTCGTCGAGTTCGAGGATGGCACTGCCGGTCGGCATTCCACCAGCACGCCACGGGCGCTCGAGACCGACGAGATCCCCGGGATCGTCGATGACTACCGCCAGGCCGCGAAGCGTGCCAAGCGTGCCGGTTTCGATATGCTGGAAGTGCATTCGGCCAATGCTTATCTGCTCAACCAGTTCCTTGCCACCGGCAGCAATCAGCGCACCGACCGTTACGGTGGCTCGATCGAGAATCGCGCACGCTTTCCGCTGGAAGTGGTCGACGCCGTCATCGAGGTCTTCGGCGCCGATCGGGTAGGCATTCGTCTGACACCGTTCATCGAGATCTTCGGCCTGACGGATGACGAGCCCGAGGCCATGGCACTCTACCTGGCCGAGCAACTGGACCAGCGTGACCTGGCCTATATTCACCTCAATGAGCCCAACTGGGCAGGCGGCGAGATTACCTTCCCGGACGGCTTCCGCGAGCAGATGCACGAGCGCTTCGGCGGCAGCCTGATCTATTGCGGCCATTACGATGCCGAGCATGCTCGGCAGCGTTTCGAGGAAGGCACGGCGGATGCCATCGCCTTCGGCCGGCCCTTCATCGCCAATCCCGACCTGCCCGAGCGGTTCCGGCTGGGCGCCACGCTCAACGAGCCGAACCCGGAAACCTTCTACGGCGGCGACGCCCAGGGCTATACCGACTACGCCTTCCTCGATAACGGCCACGACCGCACAGCCTGATCCTCTCAGCCAGCACGAGACTCCTTGTGACTGCTTGCCCGGCCGGTTGGTCGGGCTTTTTTGTATTACCCCGCCAGTATCTGTTGGTCGGTGGCCTGAAGGGTCATGGCGATGCCACCGAGGCAGGTCATGTCGCGATCCCAGGGGCAACTGGCGATGCGGGTAGAGCCGACCAGCTCAGGCACCAGGGCCTCGTCGATGGCGGTTTGCATGGCGTCGTGCATGGCCGGGTAGCCACGCACTCCTGAACCGGTGATCAGCACCAGATCGGGATTGAACAGGGTCAAGAGATTGCCCAGGCCGTAGCCCAGGGCGCGTCCCGCTTCAGCGAAGATGCGCTGTGCCTCGGGTTGACCCTGCAGGGCCAACTGCGTCAGTGCCTGCATCTGCGACTCCGAGGGGTGGGCGCTGTCGCCGGCGGGCAGCTCGATGACCTCGCTTGCCTGGCGATAGAGCGCATAGTCGCTGATGTAGGCTTCGATACAGCCGCGCTTGCCGCAGGCGCACAGGGCGCCACCCGGCTGGTACTTGCTGTGGCCGAATTCGGCGGCGGAGCCGTTGGCGCCCAGAAATGGCTTGCCGTCGATCAATACCGACATGCCGATGCCGTAGCCCAGCATTATGACCACCAGGTTGGGATGGTCGGCATAGGCGGGCTGTGTGGCCAGCACGCTGGCGATGCAGTTGGCATCGTTCTCGAGCAGCACCGGGCAGTCAAAATGCGCCTCCAGCAACGCCGCCAGTGGCGCGTTGCGAAAACTCAACGCCGGCGACCAGATCAGCGTACCGCTATGCGATGACACGACCCCCTGCACCGCCAGACAGATGCCGGCCAAACGGCGGTGTCGGGTCAGTGCCAGGTCGCAAACGGCGGCGGTCTTGTCTTTCAGCAGCGTGACGAGCGCCTCCTGGCTCAAGCCCAGGGTGTCGATGCTGTGGTGCTCGCTGTGGGTGATCTGGCCGGCGTAATCGCCCACCACCAGCTGCAGCTCATTGATCGAGAGCTTGATGCAGATGACGCAGGCCGCCTCGGGCGCGAGCTGGATCAGTGTCTTGGGACGTCCGCGCTCGTTGGGCCTGGGCATGTCGGGGGGGCGTTCACTGATCAGCCCCTGCTGCAACAGGTCGGCGCTGATCGAGGTGACCGTCGCGGAGCTGATGCCGTTGAGGGTGCCGAGGTCGACACGCGCCACCGGCCCCTTGTCACGCAGGCTGCGTATCACCGCCAGGGTGTTGTCGAGGCGGCTGGTGTCATGGGACCTGGAAGCCATGTTTGTCGCCATTGCGGAGTGAAGTCTGATGCAACTCGGGCTTGATGAGACCTAAGTTGCATTGGTGGATATTTATTTTAGCGACTAAATTAAATGTCAGCCAACCGCATGACGCCATCGGCAGAAATATCGTAGAGGAAACTTTCGAGGGATACGTCCCGAACAATACCTAACGATGATCGCCCTGACCTCATCGGCATCAGTCACAACAACAAAGAGAGATTGCCATGCGTGAACCGACGGCCCGCTATCCAAGCCTTGCCGAACGTGTCGTCTTCGTTACCGGGGGTGGTGGCGGGATCGGTGCGGCCCTGGTTCAGGCCTTTCACCTCCAGGGGGCCAATGTCGCCTTCGTCGATATCGACGACGCGGCAAGCCAGTCGCTGTGCCGTGAGCTCGAAGCGCAGACGGGTCACTCGCCCTGGTATCGCCACTGTGATATCCGCGATATCACGGCCCTGCAGACCATCATCGAGGAGGTGAGCAAGACCCTGGGGCCGATCCGCACCCTGGTCAACAACGCCGCCAATGATGACCGCCATGACTGGCGCGAGGTCAGCGTCGACTACTGGGACGAGCGCATGTCGCTCAACCTGCGGCCGATGTTCTTCACCAGTCAGGCGGTGGCGGAGCGAATGGCCGAATCCGGGGGTGGCTCGATCATTAATTTCGGCTCGATCGGCGTGCGCCTGGCGCTGGGCAATCTGCCAACCTACGTGACCGCCAAGGCAGCAGTGCATGGTTTGACCCGCAGCCTGGCGCGTGACCTGGGGGAGCGCAACATTCGCGTCAACACGGTAGTGCCGGGCTGCGTGCTTACCGAACGCCAGCTCGACAAGTGGATCGGCCCCGAGGACGAAGCGCGCATTCAGCAGCACCAGTGTCTCAAGGTGCGCCTGACCCCGGAGCATGTCGCACCGATGGTGCTGTTCCTGGCGGCCGATGACAGCGCCCAGCTTACCGGCCACGAATTTTCCGTCGATGCGGGGTGGGGATGATGAGTGCTCAGGACCAGCCGCGGTTGTCGGCTCGCCGTATTTGCCGCTCGTTCGGCCCCAACCAGGTGCTGTTCGATATCGATCTCGACCTCTATCCCGGTGAAGTTCACGCCCTGCTGGGCGAGAACGGTGCCGGCAAGTCGACCCTGGTGCGTATCCTCGCCGGCTATCTGAGTCCGACCCGGGGCGATGTCTGCCTCGATGGCGAGGTGCGCCATTATCGCGGCAGCGGTGAAGCCGAGGCCGATGGGGTGGTGATGATCCACCAGGAGCTGGCGCTGGCCGAGCAGTTGAGCGTGGAAGAAAACATCTTCCTGGGACGCGAGCTGCGTCGCGGCCCCTTTCTCGATCACCACGCCATGCGTGAACGCGCCAGCGAGACACTGGCCGAACTCGAAACGTGGGTCGACCCGCAGACCCGGGTCAAGGACCTGGGGACGTCCGATCAGCAGATGGTAGAAATCGCCAAGGCGATCACGCGTGACGTGCGCGTGCTGATCATGGATGAGCCCACGGCAGCGCTCACCGAACATGAGGTCTCCGTGCTGTTCGCGTTGATTGAGCGGTTGCGCCAGCGTGGCGTGGCGATTCTGTATATCTCCCACAAGTTGCGCGAGATCGAGCAGATTGCCGACCGGGTCACGGTACTGCGCGACGGCCAGTTGATCGACAACGGGCGGATGGCCGGGCGCAGCAAGGAGGAGCTGGCGCGGCTGATGGTCGGGCGCGAGATCCACGACATGTACCCCGAACGCAGTGTGCTCGCCAGTGATGCGCCGGTGGTGCTGGAGGCGCGCGATATTGTCGTGCCCGGCGCCGTCCATGGGGCAAGCTTTACGCTGCGCCGAGGTGAAGTGCTGGGCTTCGGCGGGGTGGTAGGCGCCGGCCGTACGGCGCTTATAGAAGCGTCGCTGGGGTTGCGTGCCCGCCGCCAGGGGCAAGTGCTGCGCAACGGCCAGCCCGTGGTGCTGCGCAACCTGCGCGATGCGGTGAACCAGCGTATCGCCTATCTCACCGAAGACCGCAAGGGCAAGGGTCTGGTGCTCAACATGGGACTGCGTCCCAATCTGACCCTGCTCAACCTGCGTGCCTATTGCCATCCACTGATCGATCGGCGCCGCGAGGATCAGGCCTTTCAGGAAGCCATCGAGCGTTTCGATATTCGCCTGCGAACCCAAGCGGATACCGCCGCCGAACTCTCCGGTGGCAATCAGCAGAAGCTGATGCTGGCCAAGGTCATGACCATCGATCCCGAGATCGTGATCATCAACGAGCCAACCCGCGGCATCGATGTCGGCACCAAGCACCAGATCTACCATTTCGTGCGTGAACTGACCGACGCTGGCTGCTCGGTCATCCTGATCTCCTCGGAGATGTCCGAGCTCATCGGCCTCTCCCATCGGGTTGCCGTGATGTGCGCCGGTGTGCTGACCGGGGTTCTCGAGGGCGAGCAGATCAACGAACAGGAAATCATCCAGTATGCATCCGGGATCAAGGGGGTAGGAGTCGATGAACAGCGCCATGCCTGACACCAAGCCAAGCGGCCGCAAACGCGCCTCCGTCGATATCATGACCTGGGGACCGTTCATTGCGCTACTGGCGCTGGCGGTGCTGGGGGTATTGATCAACCCGGCGTTCCTGGGGCTGGACAATCTCTCCAATATGCTCACCCGCAGCGCCTTTATCGGCGTGATCGCCATCGGCGCGACCTTCGTCATCACCGCCGGCGGCCTCGATCTGTCGGTGGGCTCGATGGCGGCCTTTATCGCCGGGGTAATGATCATCCTCATGAACAGCCTGGTCGAGCAGTTCGGAGCCGGCCTGACCACCGTGCTGTTTGGCGTGGGTGCCTCGCTGCTGCTCGGCCTGTGTGCGGGGTTCATCAATGGCGTGGTGACCACCAAGGGCAAGATCGAGGCGTTCATCGTCACGCTCGGCACCATGGGCATCTATCGCTCGCTGGTCACCTACCTCGCCGATGGCGGCACCCTGTCGCTGGACTGGGGAGTGCGCGATATCTACCGGCCCGTCTACTACGCGAGCCTGCTGGGAATTCCGGTACCGGTACTGGTGTTCCTGGTGGTCGCCGTGATCGGTTACATCCTGCTCAACCATACCCGTTTTGGCCGCTACTGCTTTGCCATCGGCTCCAACGAGAAGGTGGCCGAATACAGTGCCATCAGCGTCGATCGCATCAAGACCCTGACCTACATGCTGCAGGGCCTGTGCGTGGCGCTGGCGACCATCATCTATGTGCCGCGGCTGGGCTCGGCCTCGGGGGCCACCGGGGTGCTCTGGGAGCTCGAAGCGATCGCCGCGGTGATCATCGGTGGCACCGTGCTCAAGGGCGGCCATGGCCGCATCTGGGGCACGGTGGTGGGGGCGATCATGCTGACCATGATCGGCAATATCCTCAACCTCACCGATGCCATTTCCAATTATCTCAACGGCACGGTGCAAGGGATCATCATCATCGTTGCGGTGTACCTGCAACGTGCCTCGTGGAGGAAGTTGGCGCCATGAGGCGCTCAACAGGCAGCAACACAACAAGCACAAGCAGCAGAGGAGCGTCACCATGCCCAACAAGCGTCTGACAACGACAAGCCAGCCCCGCACCAGTGCGACCTTTACCAAGCGCACGCTTGCGGCCTTCGCCACAGTGGCGGCACTGGGGTTACCCACGCTCGCCATGGCCGAGGAGACCGTCATCGGGGTGTCGATTCCCGCCGCCACCCATGGCTGGACCGGCGGGGTCAACTACCATGCCGAACAGGCCAAGAAGCGTCTCGAGGCGTTGTACCCCGACATCTCGATCACCATCAGCACGGCCGGCGGCCCGAGCGAACAGGCCAATGACCTCGAGGATCTCGTCTCGCTGCGCGGCATCGATGCGCTGGTGGTGTTGCCCTTCGAGTCAGGGCCGCTGACCGGACCGGTGCGCCGAGTCAAGGAATCCGGGGCGTTCGTCACCGTGGTCGACCGAGGCCTCGAGCAGGAGGGCATTGAAGACCTCTACGTGGCCGGCAACAACCAGGAGATGGGCCGGGTCTCCGGCCAATACATTCGCCAGAAACTCGATGGGCAGGGTGACATCGTGGTGCTGCGCGGCATTCCCACGGTGATCGATGACGAGCGCGTGCAGGGCTTTCAGGAGGCTCTAGAGGGTTCTGATATCAACATTCTCGACATGCAGTATGCCAACTGGAATCGCGATGATGGCTTCGAAGTCATGCAGGACTTCCTGACGCGCTTCGACAACATCGACGCGGTGTGGGCCCAGGATGACGATACCGCCCTGGGCGTGATCGCGGCGGTGCGCCAGGCCGAGCGTGAGGATGAAATGTTCATCATCGGCGGTGCCGGCATGAAGGGCATCATCAAACGCGTCATGGAGGGTGATGAACTGGTGCCGGCCGATGTGCTCTACCCACCGGCGATGATCGCTACGGCTATGGATCTCACCGTGCAGAACTTCGTCTCCAACGGTCCAGTCGTCGGCGAATACATCCTCGGCTCGCCGCTGATCACACCGGAGAACGCCGAGCAGTACTACTTCCCCGATTCACCGTATTGATCGACGCACGCGGATGGGCGTCAAGACGCTCGTCCGCGCCCTGATACCTGCTACCCGGTAACCCATCGGAGAGCCCAATATGCAAACCATCAAAGGGCCGGCACTGTTTCTTGCCCAGTTTGCCGGTGACGAAGCCCCTTTCAACAGCCTCGACAGCATTGCCGCCTGGGCGGCGGAGCTGGGCTACAAGGGGGTACAGATTCCTAGCTGGGATGCACGCCTGATCGACCTGAAGCGGGCCGCCGAGAGCCGTACCTACTGTGACGAGATCAAGGGAACGCTGGCGGAACATGGCGTCACATTGACCGAACTCTCCACCCATCTGCAGGGCCAACTGGTCGCTGTGCATCCGGCCTACGACGAGGTCTTCGACGGCTTCGCGGCCCCCGAGGTGCGTGGCAATCCCAAGGCCCGCCAGGCGTGGGCCGTGGAGCAATTGATGCTGGCCGCCAGGGCCTCGCAGAACCTCGGCCTGACGGACCACGGCACCTTCTCGGGCTCGCTGGCCTGGCCGTTCCTCTACCCTTGGCCGCAGCGCCCCGCCGGGCTGATCGACAGCGCCTTCGATGAACTGGCCAAGCGCTGGCGACCGATCCTGGATGCCTTCGACGAGGCCGGGGTGAATCTTTGCTACGAGATCCATCCCGGTGAGGACCTGCACGATGGCATCACCTTCGAGATGTTTCTCGAACGGGTCGGCCATCACCCGCGCTGTCACATCCTCTACGATCCCAGCCACCTGATCCTGCAACAGCTCGATTACCTGGGCTTTCTGGATGTCTACCGCGACCACATCCAGATGTTTCACGTCAAGGATGCCGAGTTCAATCCCAGCCCCAAGCAGGGTGTCTACTCCGGCTATCAGTCCTGGACCGAGCGGGCAGGGCGCTTCCGCTCGCTGGGCGACGGCCAGATCGACTTCAAGTCGATGTTCTCGTGGATGGCGGCCAACGACTATCACGGCTGGGCGGTGCTGGAGTGGGAGTGCTGCCTCAAGCACCCGGAGGTCGGGGCCCGTGAAGGCGCGGCCTTCATTCGCGACCACATCATCCAGGTCACCGAGCGGGCCTTCGACGATTTCGCCGATGCCGGCGTCGACGAGGCGACCAACCGCCGCCTGCTGGGCCTCGGCTGAGGAATCGAACCACTGAGGGATAGAACGACATGAGCCAACATCACGATACGCCGCGCCGGCTGCGCCTGGGCATGGTCGGCGGCGGCCAGGGTGCCTTCATCGGCGGTGTGCACCGCATCGCCGCGCGCATCGACGACCACTTCGAGCTGGTAGCCGGCGCCTTCGCCTCCGATGCGGAGCGTAGCCGGGCGGCCGCCGCGGAACTGCAGGTGGCCGAGGAGCGCGCCTACCCCGACTACCGCGCCATGGCCGAGGCGGAGAGCCAGCGCCCGGATGGCATCGACGTGGTTGCCATCGTCACTCCCAACCACCTGCATTTCGACGTGGCGAAGGCCTTTCTCGAGGCTGGCATCCACGTGATCTGTGACAAGCCGATGACCACCACCCTGGAGGATGCCCGGGAGCTGGAAGAGCTGGTCGAGCGCAGCGGGCTGTTTTTCGGCCTGACCCACAACTACTCGGGCTACCCGCTGGTGCGTCAGGCGCGCGATATGGTCGCCGCCGGCGAACTTGGCGAGCTGCGGGTGGTGCAAGTCGAATATCCCCAGGACTGGCTGTCGACGCGCCTGGAGGACAGCGGCGTCAAGCAGGCCGAGTGGCGAACCGACCCGCAGCGCAGTGGCCCGGCCGGTTGCCTGGGCGATATCGGCACCCATGCCTATCACCTGGCGCGCTTCGTCACCGGGCTCGAGCTCGAGTCACTGGCGGCGGACATGCACACCTTCGTCGAGGGGCGCGTCCTGGATGAAAACGTGCACATGATGCTGCGCTTCAGGGGCGGCGCGCGGGGCATGTTGTGGTCGAGTCAGGTGGTGCCGGGCAACGAGAACGGCTTGAAGCTGCGGGTCTACGGCAGCCAGGGCGGCCTGGAGTGGCACCAGGAAACGCCCAACCGACTGTTTCATTCGCCGCTGGGTGAGCCATCGCGCATCCTGACGCGCAATGGCCCGGGCCTCGGTGAGGCCGCGCTTGCCGCATCACGCATTCCGCCGGGGCATCCCGAGGGCTATCTGGAAGCCTTCGCCCAACTCTATACCGATTTCGCCGAGCAGATTCGCGCTCACCAGGCGGGGCGCCAGGCCGCGCCACTGGCCGCCAATACCCCGGGTGTGACGGATGGCGTCGATGGTCTGGCATTCATCACCCGCGCGCTGGCATCGTCCGCCGCTGGAGGTGGCTGGGTGGATATGTGACACTTTGGCTCGTCCATGCCCCTGAGGCCTTGATATGCCCCGCGACCAACCCTGCCGGTTAGCCGAGGTGGGGTTGGTTCATGCAAGGAGTCGTCAGTGTCCCGAACAACTGTGTCCATATCGCGCTGTACCTGCGGAGCAGTCGAGCTCGAA
This sequence comes from Halomonas halmophila, assembly GCF_006540005.1. Taxonomy (GTDB): domain Bacteria; phylum Pseudomonadota; class Gammaproteobacteria; order Pseudomonadales; family Halomonadaceae; genus Halomonas; species Halomonas halmophila. Next base: position 15,197 of record NZ_BJOC01000011.1, read on the forward strand.
GTGACCGGCAGTCCCATCCTGGGCGCGGCCTGTCATTGTGATGACTGTCAGGCGGGCGCGCGGCAGGTTGAGCAGCTGGACAATGCGCCGTCCATTCTGGACGCGGCGGGCGGTACTCCCTATCTGCTTTACCGCAAGGACCGCGTGCGCTGCCCGCGAGGCGACGAGCATCTCGTCGAGTACAAGCTCAAGAGCACCTCGCCCACCAGCCGGATCGTCGCCGGTTGCTGCAATACCTTCATGTACCTCGACTTCCAGCGAGGCCACTGGCTCTCCATGCACCGGGCGCAGTTCGTCGAGGCCAACTGGCCACTTCAGGCGCGCATTCAAACCCGCTTCAAGCCCGAGGGCAGCACCATGCCCGATAACGTGCCCGCCTACTCGGCCTACCCGTTCAAGCTGATCGGCAAGCTCGTGGCGGCACGTCTCGCCATGCTGTTCAAGCGTTAGAACGGAGGCCGCTGACAGGTTCAACGACTGGCCCTCGAGGCCCATGAGTGGCAGGCTAAATCATTGTTCGGTCAGTCGTTCGCAAGAGACAGTGGCCACCGCCAGGAAACACTTATCGTCAGGGAATGCGCATGGCTGGGGAACCGGGACATAAGGAACGTCATAAGCAGTCGCATAATTTCGGCTTTCTTGCACAGCACGACCCTGTGTTTCTGGAGCTTGCGGCCAGCGCCGAACGGGCTTTCTCGCATGATCCCAACACCACCCTGATCAAGCTGCGCCAGTTCGGTGAGGCCGTAGCACAAGACATTGCTGCCAGGCTGAACATCCAGCTGGAAGCGCGAACCGGTCAACAGGAACTGCTGTATCGTATCGATGGAGCGCTGGGGCTCGATCCCACGGTACGCGAGCTGTTCCATACCCTGCGCATCGAGGGCAACAAGGCTACCCACCAGTTCCGTACACAACATCGTGAGGCCATGGGGGGTCTCAAGGTCGCTCGCAACCTGGCGGTATGGTTTCACCGCGCCTTTGCCGACTCGGATTTCAAGGCCGGTGCCTTCAAGCCACCCGATGATCCCAGCCAGGAACTGCGTGACTTGCAGGCCGAGATGTCGCGTCTGCGCAGTGAGCTGGCAAGTGCCTCCGAGCAGGCCGAGGCGCAGCGCCGCCTGGCCGAGCTGGAGTCGCGAGAGAAGACCGAATATGCCGAGCTCGCCGAGGCCATGGACGCAGAGGCCCGGCAACTGGCCAAGCAGTCTCGCGACCAGCAGGCCGAACTGGAAAGGCGTGAGCGTGAGTTCAAGCAGCGCCTGGCCGAACAGCAACAGGCCCAGGCTGATGGTGACGCGTCTCAGGACGGTGCCACACAAGGGCCGGAGCGTGCCCGGCTACGCCAGGCCAACCGTGCGCTGAACGAACAGTTGGGGATGGATGAAGAACTCACGCGGCTATTGATCGACCAGCAGTTGCAGGAGGCCGGCTGGGAAGCCGATACCCAGTTGCTCAGTTGGAAGCAGGGAGCCCGCCCCGAGCCTGGCAAGCATTGCGCCATTGCCGAATGGGAACTGCCGAGTGGCGAACGCGCTGATTATGTGCTGTTCCATGGCCTGGTTCCCATCGCTGTGGTCGAGGCCAAGCGACAGAACGTCGATGTAGCCGGCAAGCTGGGGCAGGCGGAGCGTTATGCCCGTGGATTCAACGAACAAGGACTGGCACAAGGCGCCAGTGGGCAGGGTAGTCTGGAGCCCGCCTGGCGGCGGGAAGGCCGTACCGTCGCCTGGCCTGACGACCAGGAGGGCCACTTCGGTGTTCCCTTCGTTTTTTCCTGCAACGGCCGGCCTTATCTTCCGCAGTTGGCAGAAAAGTCCGGCATCTGGTTCCGCGACGTACGCGACCCGGGCAACCTCGCCAGGGCCTTACCGTGCTTTCACAGCCCGGATGGGCTGCTCGACCGCCTGACTCGCAGCCGGGCGGTATCTGAACGACGCTTGCGCGACGAAAGCTTCAGCTATCTGGGGTTGCGCGATTATCAGCAACGGGCCATCAGCGCCGTCGAGGGCGCGCTGGAAAGCGGCGCGCAGCGCGCCTTGCTGGCCATGGCCACCGGCACCGGCAAGACACACACCATCATCGGCCTGATTTACCGTTTCCTGAAAGCCGAGCGCTTTCGTCGCGTACTCTTTCTGGTAGACCGTCAGGCACTGGGCCAGCAGGCCCTCGATGCGTTCGATGAAGCGCAGCTGGAGCAGAACCATACGCTCTCGCAGATCTATAATATTGCCGAGCTTGGCGACATGGCCGCCGAGGCCGAGACCCGGGTGCAGGTCGCCACCGTGCAGGCCATGTCGCGACGCCTGTTCATGGCCGATGAACCACCGCTGGTGGATACCTATGACTGCCTGATCATCGACGAGGCCCACCGCGGCTACACGCTCGACCAGGAGATGACCGAGGGCGAGCTGGAGACGCGCGATGCCGGCCAGTATCTCTCACGCTATCGCCGCGTCATTGATCACTTCGATGCCGTCTGCATCGGCCTGACGGCGACACCGGCCAAACACACCAGCGAGATCTTCGGCCGTCCGGTGTTCACCTATTCCTATCGCGAGGCGGTGGCCGACGACTGGCTGATCGACCACGAGCCGCCGATCCGCTACGAGACCCTGCTCAGTCGCCATGGCATTCATTTCGACAAGGGCGAAGCCGTCAGCCGTATCGACGCGCGCACCGGCGAGGTCGAAAGTGCCGAGCTGGAAGATGAGCTTGATTTCGGCGTGGAAGCCTTCAACCGCCGCGTGGTGGCCCCGGAGTTCAATCGGGTGGTGTGCGAGCAGCTGTCGCGCGAGCTGGACCCCTTCGGCGAAGAGAAAGCCTTGATCTTCTGTGCCAACGACCTGCACGCCGATATGGTCAAGCGTCTGCTCGATGAAGCCTTTCATGCCCGATATGGCAAGAGCTACCGCCAGGCTGCCGTCGCCAAGATCACCGGCAAGGCCGACAAGGTCAACGACCTTATCCGTCGCTACAAGAACGACAAGTATCCCAATATCGCAGTGACCGTGGATCTGCTGACCACCGGCATCGATGTTCCCAGCATCTGCCATCTGATCTTCATGCGTCGGGTGAAGTCGCGCATTCTCTATGAGCAGATGATTGGCCGCGCCACTCGTCGCTGTGACGATATTGGCAAGACGGTCTTCCTGATCTACGACCCGGTGGACCTGTACGCCTCGCTGGCCGGCGTCAATACCATGCAGCCGCTGGTCAAGGACCCTCATATCACCCTGGAGCAGCTGCATGCCGAACTCACCGATCCCGAACAGCGGGCGCGGGCACTGGAGGCGCCGGGGCAGCGCGAAGGCCAGAGCCATGCCGATGACGTGCTCGATCAACTGAGCCAGAAGCTGATGCGGGTCATGCGGCAGGCCACCAAGCAGGCGGAAACCCGCGACGATGTGCGTCAGACACTGCAGCAACTCGAGGAGCAGTGGGATGTCGCTCCCGACAAGTTGCACCAACATCTGCACCAGCTCGGTCCGCAGGCGGCGGCCGCTTTTCTCGATCAGCACCAGGGCTTGTTGCGACAGGTGGCCGAGGTCAAGGCCCGACTGTCCAGCTCTCACATGCCCGTCATCTATGAAGGGAGCGACGAGCTAGTCGATCGACACCAGGATTATGGCGTGCATGAGAAGCCTGCCGATTACCTGGAGAGCTTCGATGACTTCATCAAGAACCAGCTCAATGAGTCCGTGGCGCTGGGTGTCGTGGTCAATCGCCCGCGTGACCTGACTCGCGAGACCCTCAAGGAAGTGCGCCTGTTGCTGGATAGTGCCGGCTACAGCGAGGCGGCACTGGAAAGCGCCTGGCGTAATGCCACCAATCAGGAGATCGCCGCCAGTATCGTCGGCCATATTCGCCGAGCGGCGCTGGGTGAGGCATTGGTCCCCTTCGAGCAGCGCGTGCGTGACGCCATGCAAAGTATTTTTGCCTTGCACGACTGGACACCCAACCAGCGCAAATGGCTCGACCGTCTCGCCAAGCAACTGACCCATGAAGTCGTGCTGGATCATCAGCAGATCAACCGCAGCTTCTCGAACCACGGTGGCGTCAAACGCCTGGACGCCGTGCTCGATCATCACCTCGATGAAGTGCTCGAGGCGCTCAACGACGCCCTCTGGGAAGCGAGCTGAGTCCGGCGCTGCTTGCCCGCGCGGCGCCCGAACAGGTCCACTCCAGCGACACGTCAGCGTGACATGTTCACGAAACGCCGTTTTTTCGACACGTCCCGCAAACATGTTGATGGCATCGACATATCAGCGTGGATGCTGCGCGATGAAAGTAAAATAGCGCCAGGCCTTATTTTATTCTTGGCTATAAATTAAAATAAGCGCTATCGCTATTTTAACCGGCTGTTATGCCGAAGCTCAGGTGAACCTCATGGAACGTGGACTCACGGGCCACTACGTCGACAGTATCGCCGGAGGCGTACGCTGTCAGGCGTTCATTCCCGACTCGTTGCCGCCAGCCCCCTCGCTGGCGCTGGACGGCAAGCTGCAGGGGCGCATCAACCAGGCGATGCTCGCCCTGGGGCGTCTCGATGCCATCAGCACTCTGCTGCCAGATGCCTCGCTATTTCTGTATAGCTATGTCCGCAAGGAAGCGGTCATGTCATCGCAGATCGAGGGCACGCAGTCCTCGCTGAGCGACCTGATGCTCTACGAGATGGAAGGCATGCCAGGCGTTCCCATGGATGATGCGCAAGAGGTCTCTTGCTATGTGAACGCTCTCACGCTCGGCGTGAGGCGTGTGCGCGAGGGGCTTCCCATAGGCCACCGCTTGCTGATGGAAATGCACACTGCGCTGATGACCTCGGGGCGAGGTATCAATCGTGGGCCGGGCGAGTTTCGTGGCAACCAGGTATGGCTGGGTGGACATCGGCCCGATGAGGCTATCTTCGTCCCGGCACCACCCCAACACCTGGCGGAGTGCTGGTCGGCGCTGGAGCGCTTTATCAACGACGTACCCGAGGCGACCGATCCATTGATCAAGGCCGCTCTGGCTCATGTGCAGTTCGAGACTATCCACCCCTTCATGGACGGCAACGGGCGTCTGGGGCGCCTGCTGATTCCACTGATCCTGGTCGAGGCCGGCATCCTCAGCGAGCCCTTGCTTTATCTGTCGGTGTTCTTCAAGAAACACCGGCAGGTCTATTACGAACGTCTCCAGCAAGTGCGCGTCACCGGCGACTGGGAAGCCTGGTTGCTGTTCTTCGTGGATGCCGTGGCGGATACCGCGACCCAGGCCGTGACCACCGCGCGGCGGCTCAACCAATTACGCGATCAAGACAAGGCGCGGCTCGCCGAGCTCGGTCGTCAGGCGGGCTCGGCCGGGCTGCTGCTCGATGCGCTCTTCCAGCAGCCCATCGCCCATATCGGCCACCTCTGCGAGCGCTCGGGACTGACCCCGGCGACCGTCGGCAAGCTGCTAACGGCACTGGAAAACGAGCTCGGCATCGTGCAGGAGCTTACCGGACAGAAACGCAACCGTATCTACGCCTACCGGGCCTATATCGACATTCTCAATCAGGACCCCTCATGACCCACAACGACATCGTCCAGAAGCTCTGGAACCTCTGCGACGTGCTGCGAGATGACGGCATCAACTACTCGGACTACGTCACCGAGCTGGTGATGCTGCTGTTCATCAAGATGGAACACGAAACGGCCGATGCCGAGGTGCTCAAGACCCATGCCTTGCCCGACGGCTGCCGCTGGCCCGATCTCAATGGCCGCTCCGGCCTCGATCTGCTGAATCACTACAAGCAGATGCTGCTTGATCTCTCGAAGAGTGAGGACCGGCTGATCGCCGCCATCTACGCCGACGCCCAGACGCGGTTGGGCGAGCCACGCCACCTCGAGCAATTGATCAGTTCGTTGGACCAGATCGACTGGTTCAGTGCCGAAAAAGACGGCCTGGGGGATCTCTACGAAGGCCTGCTGGAAAAGAATGCCAGCGAGACCAAGTCAGGTGCCGGCCAGTACTTCACGCCGCGCCCCTTGATCAATGCCATGGTGCGCTGTGTGCGCCCGCGGCAACGGGAACGCATCCAGGACCCCGCGGCGGGTACCGGTGGCTTTCTGATCGCCGCCGATGCCTATATCAAGCAGCAGACGGATGAGCTGTTCGACCTCAGCGACCGGGACAAGACCTACCAGCGCCTGCAGGCCTTTGTCGGCCTCGAACTGGTGCCCGGCACGCGCCGTCTGGCGCTGATGAACTGCCTGCTGCACGGCATGGAGGGCGACGACGAAGGCGTGGTGCATCTGGGTAACGCTCTGGGGCAGGCCGGTGCCGGACTCGACCGCGCCGACGTGATACTGGCCAATCCGCCCTTTGGCACCGCCAAGGGCGGCGGTGGCCCCACGCGTGACGACTTCTCCTTCAAGACCAGCAACAAGCAGCTGGCCTTTCTGCAGCACATCTATCGTGGCCTGAAGCCCGGTGGACGCGCTGCCGTGGTGCTGCCCGACAACGTGCTGTTCGAGGCCGGGCAGGGCACCGAGATCCGTCGCGACCTGATGGACAAGTGCCACCTGCACACCATCCTGCGTTTGCCCACCGGCATCTTCTACGCCCAGGGCGTGAAGACCAATGTGCTGTTCTTCACCCGCGGTACCGCCGGGAAGCCGCACCAGGACGAGAACTGCACCGACAGTGTCTGGGTCTATGACCTGCGCACCAACATGCCGAGCTTCGGCAAGCGCACGCCCTTCACCGAAGCCCACCTTGCCCCCTTCGAGCAGTGTTACAACCCGGCGGGCAGTGACACCCTGGCCGAGCAACTTAACGCCCGGGAGGAGGGCGACTGGAGCTTCGGCGCCGAACAGATCGAAGCCGACCGCGCCGCCGGCGCCGATGACGCCAATGCCGGCGTGGATGACAAGCTACAGACCTCGCGCTGGCGCCGCTTCAGCCGCGAATGGATCCGCGACACCAAGGACGACTCCCTCGACATCACCTGGTTGAAGGACGCCGACAGCCTCGAAGCCGAAAACCTGCCCGAGCCCGATGTGCTCGCCGCCGAGGCCATGAGCGAACTGACCGAAGCCCTGCGCGAGCTCGACGGCCTGATGGTCGCCCTCGGCAGCCAGGACGAAGCCGATACCCTGAAGAAACTGCTGGCCGAAGCGCTGGGGCTTGCGGATAACGCCGATGCCGAAAGCGACGAGGTGAAGGCATGAGCGAGCGGGTAGTGCCGGAGGGGTGGGTGCTGACAGAGCTGGAGAATTGCGTTGAGATTCTCGACTCGCAACGTATACCTGTTAACAGCAAGGAAAGAAAACAACGTATTGACGGGAAGGCTGAAGAAGAACTTTACCCATACTATGGTGCGACCGGTCAAGTAGGAAAAATTGACGGCTATATTTTCGATGAGGAACTTGTTGCCCTCGGAGAAGACGGCGTGCCGTTTTTAGAGGCGGGTAAGAAGAAAGCTTATCCTTTTTTTGGAAAGGCCTGGGTAAATAATCATGCACATGTTTTGAAAGGAGTCGGAGAAATATGTCTCAATTCATATCTTATCCACTACCTGAATTCTTTTGATTACCATGGCTATGTTAATGGTGGCACAAGACTCAAGCTGACACAGAAGAATATGCGGAGGATGCCAGTACTGCTTGCGCCCCCCCTTGAGCAGGTTGAGATTGTCAGGAGCCTAAGAGGGTTGCTGTCGCAGGTCAATAATCTGAAAGCCCGCCTGGATGCCATTCCCGCCATCCTCAAACGTTTTCGTAGGTCCGTGTTGGCAGCGGCGGTGAGTGGAGAACTAAGAGAGGATAAGATAAAGGAAATAAAGTTTGAAGCGATCAAGCTCTCGGATATATCTCTTTCAGCTAAAACCGGGTTGGTAAGGGGGGCTAAAGAGCAGTATTCGTATGCTGAGATTGGCTTTCCATACATAAAGATGGGTGATATATCAAACGAATGGGGATATGGTCTTGAAGATATAGTGTATGTTAGTGCAAGCCAGGAGGAGTATGAAAATTATAGCTTGAAAAATGGGGATTGGCTTTTTAATACTCGCAATAGTAGTGATTTGGTGGGGAAATCATGTGTTTGGAGGAGCGGAGAAGGCTATCTTTATAACAACAATATTTTGAGAGTCAGGCTTGTTGAAGATTATCTTGCTGAATATTTAGATGTTTGGTTTCACTCTCCTTTAGGTCAGAAAGCGTTGGCTAATATAAAGTCGGCCACTACTAGTGTGGCAGCTATTTATCAAAAAAAGTTGATGGAGGTTAGGGTCGATTTCCCCTCAACTGAAGAGCAAAGAAAAATCGTCCGCCGTGTCGATCAGCTTTTCGTCTTTGCCGATCGGGTAGAGAAGCAGGTCGAAGCCGCCCAGGCCCGCGTCGATAAGCTGACCCAGTCCATCCTCGCCAGGGCCTTCCGCGGCGAGTTGACCGCTGACTGGCGCGCCGAAAACCCCGAGCTGATCAGCGGTGAGCATTCCGCCGAGGCGTTGCTGGAGCGTATCAAGGCCGAGAAGGCCAAGCTCAATCCGGCGAAGTCGCGGCGGCGCAGCACCAATACCAATACCGCCGAGGGAGAATCCTGATGGCCGCGCAAGATGACAGGGAGTTTCTGACCGATCGTCAGCTCATCACGCTGGCGGGCGAGGCGGCTTTCGGGCGGGGACAACAGTATTACCGTCAGGGCATGGTGACGCGCTGTAGCCAACAGGGCACGACCATCAGCGCCGATGTGGAGGGCAGTCAGCCCTACAGGGTACAGCTCCGGGTAAGCCAGCGCGGCCTGGACGGGAGCTGTAATTGTCCGGCGTCGGAGGGCATCGACTTCTGCAAGCACTGCGTGGCAGTCGCCATGGCGTATCGCGCCGAGCAGGCCGAGCAGTGGCGGCTGGCCGAGGGCGATGCCACGGATCGCGTGCAGGCCTATCTGCAACAGATGAGCAGGGACTCGCTGATCGAGTCCCTGCAGTCGCTCATCGAAAGCGACCCGGCCCTTTACCAGCAATGGTCGATGCGTGCCGATGCTGTCCTGGGCGGGGTGGATCACAAGGAGCTGAAGAAACGGATCACGGCCGCCTTTCCCATCAACCGCAACCTGTTTCGCTATGGTCAGGTGCGCGCCTATTTCGCCGCTGCCGAGCCGGTGGTCGACCAGCTTATCGAGCAGATACCGCAGCTCCCGACGGACAAGGCCCTCAAGCTCGCCGATTATGCCTTGTCGCGTCTGGATCGCGCGCTACAAAGCATCGATGATTCCGGCGGCTTCCGCTTCCACTGTGAAGAGGCGCTGCAGACACTGCATGTCAAGGTTGTGGGGAAGCAGGATTGGTCCGCCGAGAAGCGCGCCACCTATCTCTTCGAACTGGCATTCGGCGACACCCATGAGTTTTATGCTGCTATTCCCGATGCCTACACCGAGGCGTTGGGCGCGGCAGGACTCGAGGCCTATCATGCCTGCTCGCAAGGCGTCTGGGATGCGTTACCGCAACTGCCCGCCAATGCCGACTGGTCGCAGCGTTTCTACTACATGCGCCTGCGCGACCCGCTGATCAAGCGCGCCGAGGCGGCCGGCGATCTGCCGGCCATACTGGCGATGTATGAGAAAACCGCCAGCGACGAAAAGGATTGCCTGGACGCCGCCAAGGCCTGCCTGGCCCATGGCGATTGGGAGCGTCTCGAACAATGGTTGGCGCGGGTGCCGGCGACCCGCTCACCCTGGGCGGACGAGCGGCAGCGGCTGGCGATTCGCCTGCGCCTGCATCGCGGGGAGCCGGAGGCGGCGGCCGAACTCCAATGGCAGTGTTATCAAGCCACGACTCGGCTTGAGGATTACCGCTACCTGCTGGAACTGGCGGAAACTCATGAACTGACGGTTGATTATCGCCAAGGTGTGCACGACTGGTTGACGGAAAGGCTGGAGCAGACCAGCTCGCCGACTTTCCTTGACGCGCCGTGGCCGGCGAACTGCCTGTTGGAAATCTACCTGCTCGAGTCGCGCCTGGATGAGGCCAGGGTATTGTGTGGTGAACACAAGGTAGCGTCGGGGTTGCTGTATCAATTGGCTCGAGCCCTCGACCCCGAGCAGGGCCTGCCGCTGTATGCACGCCTGGTGCGCCATCGCGTGCAACAAACCAACAATCAGGCCTACCGGCAGGCCATCGCCTGGTTGCAGGAGTTGCATGGGCGCCTGCAGAAACCCGCCGATTATCAGGCCTTCAACGCGCTACTCACCGAGGTGCGGGCCGAGTTCAAGCAGAAGCGCAATTTCATCAAGTGGCTGAACGAGACTTTTAGCGACTGAGTTGCCATGGCCAGGTGGCTGACTATGCAGCGCATGCCCGAGAACGGGCGGATAAGCTGGAGGCCACTCGCTCGGCGCTTGATGTCTGATACGCCTCGAATGACGGCGAAGTTCAGGAAGGCGACGCGATGCGATCAGGCACCTTGATATCCGCCCTCGGTTGCTACACTCAATAGAATGACACTGGTAAATGACAGGAGAAGAGACGCCGTGAACAGCTGATCGTGCCAGCTGTTCACCCCATGGCTGACCATGAGAAAAATAGCATGCCATCTGCGCCGCTTGATTCAATCGCAGGCTATTGAAGAAATGCAAGGTTGAGCAGATGGTTCTGTCAGGGGCGTCCATGAAAACGTATAAGAAAGCAAGTGCGGGAAAGCGGGGGTTTTCCGAGAGCGGAGTCAATTCCATATCGCCGCTCTTGCTGACCGAGATATTCGATAATTTCTCGGAAGCCGTTATTGTGGCCGATGCCAATCGAAGTATGGTGTACGTCAATTCGGCGGCAGAAGTGCTCTTCGGTTACTCGGTCGATGAATTGCTGGGTAAAGAGACTAGACTGCTGTACGCCGATGAAGGTGAATATTCGGAGCAAGGGCGTAAGCGTTACAATGCCGCCAGCAAGCTGGCCACGGAAACGTACCGGGTTGCATATCGACGCGCGGGTGGAGAGCGTTTTCTCGGGTTGACGACAGCGGCGGCCATGCGTGCTAAAACAGGCAGTGTGGTTGGCTTTACCGGCATTATCCGTCCCGCTCGATCTGCGGATAATTCTCTGGAAACATTGCAGAAAGTACACACCATAACGTCCGACCTCATCCTTTCCGACAGCCACAAGATTGAATCATTGCTGCGGCTTGGCCTGCGCCATTTTGGGCTCGAAGTCGCCATTCTATCTCGCGTGGTGGGTAACGACTATATTGTCGAACACTGTGTGGATTGCTGGAATCAGCTGAAGCCTGGGGAACGCTTTGAGGTATCGGGTACCTGTTGCGAATACACTCTTGATGCCAGGCAAACGGTGAGCTTTTGTTGCGTGGGAAAAGGCAGAATGAGACGTCATCCCTGTTACCAGTCCATGGAAATAGGGTCCTATATCGGAAGCCCGGTATGGGTGAGCGGAGAGAGGTATGGGACGCTCAATTTTTCCGGCCACTTACCCACCGAACCCTTCTCCAGGGATGATGTCATTCTCATGGGCTTATTGTCCGACACCGTCAGCTATTTTCTTTACAGGCAGATATTCGAAGAGGAAATCCTGGCGCTGGCCAGTACTGATGAGTTGACGGGCTTACCGAATCGTCGTGCTACCTGGGAGCGGCTGAGTGATCTCATGGAAATATCGAATCGTTCCGGGTTTGCGCTTACGGTTCTTTCGATCGATGTTGATTACTTCAAGAATATCAATGATCAATGGGGACACGCGGTGGGGGATATGGCGCTGGGTGCCTTTGCGCGCATTGCGGTTGGACTGGGCAGAAAAACGGACTTCTGTGGCCGAGTGGGAGGCGAAGAGTTCCTTTTCGTGTTTCCCGGGGCGACGCTGGAAGATGGATGGGAGTTCGGCGATCAACTGAGGCGGGAGCTGCGAGTGACACCGGTGGATCCGGTCAAGGGCGAACCCTTCACGCTCAGTGTCAGCGTGGGTATCGCCAGGTACGAGTGTGGTGAGTCACTCGAGAGTCTGCTGGCACGTGTTGATGCTGCCCTGTACCGAGCCAAGCAGGGTGGTCGGGACAGGATATGCCAATGAGTCTGGCGCCACCGTTGGGGCCGAGCAGGAAAGCGGCTGCCGATGTGTGGCGCCTCGCATGGCAGTTTATTCACGCTCGTTCCGGGTCGAGCGCAGCAGCACTCGGTCCATGCCCCGCGTGCTGAGTAACCGCTTGAGGGCGGCGAACAGGTGGGTGGGCAGCGTGACCGCATAGCGGGGCTTGGGGCGAGGGTGTTCCAGGGCGTGAACAAGTTTCTTGACCACGGCGTCGGCCCCGAGCGTGAAGGATGTCTTGCCGTCCTCACTGACCAGCCGTGCTTCCACCTTGCGGTAGGTCTCGGCATGCGCGCTGTGGGTGGTGTCGATATTGGCCTTGAAGGCGCGGTAGGAATTCTCGCGAAAGCGGCTGGTGATCGGGCCAGGTTGAATCAGACTGACATGAACACCGCTACCGACGAGCTCCTGACGCAGCGTATCGGTCAAGCCTTCGAGGGCAAACTTGGAGCACACATAGGCGCCGCGATAGGGCAGGGCGGCGATGCCCAGGACCGAGCTGTTGTGCACGATTCGGCCATGGCCCTGAGCGCGCATCATCGGCAGCACTCGCGTGGTCAGTTCATGAGTGCCAAGCAGATTGGTTTCGAGCTGCTGGCGCAGCACGTCGCGCGTCAGATCCTCGACCGCGCCGGGCTGGCCATAGGCGCCGTTGTTGAAGAGTGCCGTGAGCTCACCACCGGTGCGCTGGCTGATGTCTGCCAGCGCGGCCTCGATCGAGGCGCTATCCGCCAGGTCGAGCTGGAGTGCCTCCAGGCCTTCTTGCTTGAGCCGTGTGACGTCGCTGTCCTTTCGAACAGTGGCAAATACGCGCCAGCCGCGAGCCTGCATGGTGTGCGCGGCGGCATGTCCGATGCCGCTCGAGCAGCCGGTGATCAGCAGGCTGCGTGTCGAATTGGTGGCGTCTTCTGCCATCCTGGGTTCCTCTCGGGTCGACGGAAAATGGGGAAACATCATGTCATGGCACGGTATGGCCCGCGCGAGGAATCGACAATCCCGGCCATCGAGAAGGTGTCGAGCCACTACCAAGGATATCGGCTTTTAAGGTCCGCTTCTCATTGGCGCCCCAGCGGGGGCGCGAATCCTTCCTCAGGTTCGAGATATCGCGAAATATTCAACATGGACAAGCGTTTTATGGATGGACTACGTCATTTTCTGCTGGGGGCTTTGCTGGGGGCGTTCAGTTGGGCCGTTTGTCCGTTGGTCTCGGATCAGTTCGAGCCATTTGACACGCTTGTCGGATTGGCGGCTGGTCAGGCCTTGATGCTGGCTTTTGCCCTCTATACGGGCTGCAGGAAAAAACATGTGCTGCTCTGGTGGTTAGTGGCCGGCATATACGCGGGGCAAAACCTGTATGCCTATGCGTTCGGCTCAAGCGGGACGAGGGAATGGTTCCTGCTGGGACTCGTGACAAGCGTTCTCCTCTGCATACTGCCTCTTGTCGGCGGGAGCTTGGCCAAATGGGTCTCTTCATGCTCGCAACACGACAAAAAGTGAGTGCCAAGAGAGCTATCCAACTTCTTCACTCCGGAACCGATCACTGTTCGTCGGGAGCTACGAACTCCTGCGTCTCGGCGATGATCGCCTCGAGAGCATCGGGTGCGACCACTAGGCCGACATGACCGATGCCGGGTAGCAGGGTGACCGGCACATCGCGGCTGGCGTGTTGGAACACCGTCTCGAATTGTGTCGAGTCCAGGACCTGATCATCACGACCGGCGATCAACCGTGTGGGTTGGTCGATGGCCTGGAGGGTGGCGCGGTAGTCGGCTTGGGGGCGGTAGTTCTGGGCCAGACTGAAGGAATAGGCTGGGGTGAGCAGGCTCTGGGCATCCTCGGCCAGGGCAAAGCGCACCACGGGCAGGTGATTGAAGGCGCTGATGCCCAGCTGGTTGAGCAGCGCGATGCTGATGTAGCGAGGAATGCCGACATTGGTCCAGCCACCGGTGCCGGGGCGGTGGGTTGGTGCCTCCTGACTGATGAAAGGGGACAGCAGCAGGTAGTGAGCGAAGAGGTCCGAGCGCTCGCTGCCGGCGATACGCAGGGCGAAGCCGCCCCCGGCGGAGAAGCCGGTCAGGGTGAGCGGTGTGTCGGGATTCACCGCGTCGACGAAGTCCTCCAGGTCGTCTTCCAGCTGGCCGATGTAAGTAATATCGCCCCGTGGGCCCGAGTCGCCGTGGCCGCGAACATCCAGCGCATAGGCGTTGAAGCCGGCCTCGGCATAAGCCATGGCGAGGGGATGCAGGCTGCGGCTGTCGGCGGATGAACCATGCAGTAGCACCACGCTACCGTTGCTGGCGTCATCGTTGGTCGCGGCCGGGTAGTGCCGGTAGGCGAGCTGGCTGCCATCACGCGCCTGGTAGTGGTCCAGCGCCGGCAGATCGCTGTAGTCCAGGTTCTTGAAGGGCTCGTTGATGCCGGCCATGGCGGGAGGCTGGGAAGGGCCACCGAAGATCAGTGCCATGACCAGTGCTGAGGTCAGCACCAACCCGATAACCAATATCACACCGGCCGCAATTTTCATGGCGCCACCTCCTTGCGTGTCAATGACTCACCAGTGTGGCACGGCTGGTGCCGTTACCCTCGGGTGAGACGTGAATCTGTACCGGGATGCGTTCATGCATTTCCTGCACATGCGAGATGACGCCGACCCGGCGCCCCAGGGCCTGGAGGCCGTCGAGGGCATCCATGGCCAGGGCCAGGGAGTCGGGGTCGAGGCTGCCGAAGCCCTCGTCGATGAACAGCGATTCGATCACCAGTTCGCCGGAGGCCATGGAGGCCAGCCCCAGCGCCAGCGCCAGTGACACCAGGAAGGTCTCGCCGCCGGAGAGCGAATGCACGGAGCGTCGCTCGTCGCCCATGTCGCGATCGATGACCAGCAGGCCGAGTTCGCTGCCGCCGCGTACCAGTTGGTAGCGTCGACTCAGGCCATGCAGGTGGGCATTGGCGTGTTCCAGCAACTGTTCCAGGTTGTAGGCCTGGGCAATCCGCCGGAAGGTCTTGCCGTCGGCGGAGCCGATCAACTCGCTGATGCGCCCCCAGCGGCGATACTCCTGACGGGCCGCCTCGAGTTGCGCCTGGCCCTGTTGCTGGCGTTCGCGTCGGCGATCGTCGTCGCGCAGGGCGTGCTGGGCGTCATCGCGTTGCTGCTGGGCACTTTCGAGTTGCGGTGTCAGCGCTTGTCGCTCCTGTTCCAGGGCCTCGAAACGCTCCACGATGGTCTGGGTTACGTCGTCGCCGAGCAGCGCGGCCTCGTCATGCGGCGACGCCAGCAACGCCTGGTCGCGGCGTTGTGCGATCAGCGCCTGGCGACGCTCGGCCAGGGTGGCGGCGGCCTGTTGGCGGGCCTGCTCAGCGTCGTTCAGCTGCTGTTCCTGGCGCTCTGCCTCGGCCTCGGATTGCGCCAGCAGGCGTGTCAGGGTGGCGTCATCCAGATTGGGGTGAGCCTGTCGCCATTCGGTCAGCTGGCTTGCCAGGCTGTCGCTTTCCTGCACGAGCGCATCCAGCTGGCGCTGTTGATGATCGCGCTGCTGGGTCAGCCGCTGTACTTCCTGCTGCGCCTGGTTGGATTGCGCCAGGGCGTTGTCCCGCGCCTGATAGGCGGACGCCTGGGCTTCGTCGAGATGCTGTTGCCAGGCATCCGCCGAGGCGTGTTGTCCCAGCAGCGTGGCCAGGCGTTCGGCGAGTTCATCCCGTTGTGTCTGTAGAGGTGGCAACTGCTCGGCTAGTTCGTGGAGCTCGCCGTCGAGACTTTCGCGGCGCGTCTCGAAACGCGCGAGCTGGGTGGCGTCTTCCTGCAGGGCCTGCTTCAGCGGCTCGAGTGCCTGTTCGGCCTGCTGCAGGCGGCCCAGCGTGGCTTCGTGATGCGCTCGATCGGCCTGGCTCTGGTCGAGCTGCTCGGCGAGCCAGGTAGCGCGCCGATCCACCTCGATGGGCTCGAGCTCGGCGTAGAGGGTCTGACGCTGCAGGGTCTGGTGGCTTGCCTGATGCTGCTCCCGGGCTTCCTGAGCCTCCTGACGATGCTGCTTGAGCGAGGCCTCGAGGGCGCTGTAGTCGCCGTCGAGTCGGTCGCGTTCCTGGCGGGCCTGTTCCAGGGCATCCCGGGCTTCCTGAAGCTGGCGTTCTTCGTCCTGTTGCTGGGCGGCCAGCTGTTCGGCCTCGGGGGTAGTCGGTGGGTGGTGTCGCCAGGGATGCTCCAAACCGCCGCACACCGGGCATGGCGCGTCCTCGGTCAGGGCCTGGCGCAGTGCAATGACCGTCTCGCTGCGCACCGCACGGCTGCGCTCGATGGCGGTATTGAGTGTATCCAGTCGGGTGTCTGCCACCGCGAGTCGATGGCGGGCCTGCTGGCCCTGCTCCAGCCGTTGCTGCAGCTGTGGCTCCGTCTGCTCAATGTGTTCGCTGAGGTGCTGATAGCGGGTCTCGGCCTGTTGAAAGGCCTGCCAGTGGCGGGTCAGCTCGTCTAGCGCCAGTTGACGCTTGGCGGCCGCGTCGAAGGCCTGCCGGGCCGCTTGTCGGGCGGTCTCGAGGTCGTCGTCATCGCCCAGCAGCTCGGTCAGGGTGGCCTGCCACTCTGCCTGCTGTTGGCGGCGCTGCTGGTGTGCGCTGGCGGCCTGGCGGTGCTCGGCATCCAGGGTGGCGAGTTGCTGTTGGCGCTCGGTTCGGAGCCTTTCCTTGTCGCTTACCTGCTGTTCCAGGCTGGCCAGGTCCGTCGCGTGCCGGCGAGCCTCGCGCAGGGCCGGCTCGGCCTGTTGACGAGCTTCCCGGGCGGCCTGCAGGGCCTGCTCGGCGGTCTCGTGCGCTTGTCGTTGCTGCGCCAGTTTCGCCTCGGCTTCGCCCAGCGCCTCGAGGGTTTGGGCGTGATCGGCTTGCTGCCGGGCGATCAGGTCGGGGAGGTCGGCCTGGCGTTGCAGGAGATGGCGTTGCGGCAGGATGACGCGGCGCCATGCCTGATCCTCGCGCGCCCCGGCCAGGGCCTGCCAGGCATGTTCCGCTTCTTGTTGCTGGTGGAGGCCCTGGTCCAGCGCCTCGCGAAGACGTGCGTCGGTCTCGTGCCAGCCCTGGCGGGTTTGTTGTTGCTGGCGTTGCTGCTCCAGTTGCCGCAACTGCTCGCCGGCCTCCCGGGCATTGTGCTCGAGTTGCGCCCGGCTCTCGGGGTCGGCCGGCAGGTCATCGGCGAGGCGGCTTTCCAGAGCGTCCAGGTGGCGCTTCGCCTCGCTGGCACGCCGGTAGGCGGCGCGCGAGATGGCGGAGTACTTCGCCGTCCCGGTGAGGCGTTCGAGCAGGTCGCTGCGCTCGTTGTCATCGGCCTTGAGAAAGGCGGAGAACTCGCTCTGGGCCAGCAGAACGGCCCGGGTGAACTGCTCGAAGGTCAGACCCAGGCGTTCGGGAAGCTGTTTGTCGAACTCCCGTTTCTGGGTGGTCAGCAGGCGGTCATCCTCGAGGTCGCGCAGCGATTGATCGACGCTCTGCAGGCGGCCGTCGGCCTTGTAGCGGGCGCGGCGTACCGCCCAGCGGGCCCGGTAGCGGCGGCCATCGCGGCCGACGAAATCGACCTCGGCATGGCCGCTGGCGGTGCCGCGACGCAGTAGGGTTCGGGGGTCGCTGGTGGTCACTGGATCGCCGGCCGGGTCATCCACCTGGCTGTCGCGATTGGGGGCCTGGCGCAGGCGCGGCGTGTTGCCGTAGAGCGCCAGGCACAGCGCATCGAGCAGGGTGCTCTTGCCCGCCCCGGTGGGGCCGGTGATGGCGAACAGGCCGGCATGAGCCAGGGGCTCGGCGGTAAAGTCGAGTTCCAGCGGGCCGGGCAGAGAGGCGAGGTTTTCCAGGCGCAGGGCGAGGATCTTCATGCGTTGCCCTCCGTGTCGTCGAGCACTTCCTGATGCAGGCGATCGAAGTCGGCCAGGACGTCGTCATCCGGCGGCGTGTCCCAGCGGCTCTGCCAGGTGCGTTCGAAGAGCTTGCGCGGCCCCAGGGATTCCAGGTCGACCCGCTGCGGGGCAGCGTCGCCGGTGGTGTCGGGCAGTTGTCGGGTGAGGCGCAGCAGACGCAGCGCCCGGCCTTCCAGCGCCGCGTCGAGGCGGGCGCGCAGGTCGGGCACCGGGGCATCCAGCTGGACGCTGACTTCCAGCCAGGGCCAGTGCTCGCGCGGCAATTCAGGGTCGTCCTCCAGGGCCGCCAGTTCATCCAGCACCTCGTCCAGTGCGGCCGGGCCCAGGCGATGCATGGCTACCGCACGGGGGATGGGCACTGACTCGAGGCCGGCGAGCTGCTCGCCTTCGAGCTGCACCTCGACCACCTGATGCGGATAGCCGACCTCGCTGAAGTCCAGCGGCAAGGGGCTGCCGCTGTAGCGGATGCGCGCCTCGCCGACCTGCTGGGCGCGATGCAGGTGGCCCAGCGCCACATAGGCGATGTCCGCGGGGAAAAGCGTTGCCGGGATGGACTCCTCGCCGCCGATCACGATGGGGCGCTCGCTGGCTTCCGAGACCGTGGCGCCATGCAGATGGGCATGGCTCATGGCGATCAGCGCCTGGCCGGCTTGCCGGCGCTGACGCGCGGCATCGATCAGTGCCTGGTGAACCTGCGAGATACCGCCGACATAATCCTGGGCCTCGCCACCGGTGACCTCGGCGGGGCGCAGAAAGGGCAGCGCCAGGCACCAGGCCTGCGTCTCGCCGCTTTTATCATGCAGCGGCACCAGCAGGTGGTCGGCATCCAGCTCGCCGTCGTCGCGCCATGCCACACGCCCCACCGCATGAGTACGCAGGCGGCGCATCAGGGGCGCCGGCAATTCGATGCGATTGCCGCTGTCGTGATTGCCGGCGATCAATACAATGTCGAGTTGTGGCAGACGCTCATGGGCGCTGACGATGAAGTCGTACAACAGCTCCTGAGCGCGCAGCGAGGGATTGACCACATCGAAGATATCGCCGGCCACCAGCAGGGCATCGGCATCGCGCTCGACCAGGGTCTCGAGCAGCCAGTCGAGAAAGGCACGATGTTCGGTATGGCGTTCCTGGCCGTGGAAGCTCTGGCCCAGATGCCAGTCAGCGGTATGGATCAGTCTCAACATGGGCGCCCCGGTGGCGGATCGTGAAACAGTGTCGTCAGGACAAGGGCGCCCAGTCTAACGCGATTGGTGCTGGCGCATCAGGCGCTTATTGTCGGGCAATGCGTTGCGGGCGCCTCGCACCGACGGATCAACAGGACAGGGAGGCCTCATGTCGCCAACCGCGCTGCACGACTGGAACCTCGACCCTGGCGAGGCGATCGCCCTGCAGAAGCAGTTGGCCGCCCGGGTCGAGCGTCAGGACCGCCTGGCCGAGGTGACGCGCATTGCCGGCGTGGATATCGGCTTCGAGCAGGGGGGCGAGGTGACCCGCGCGGCGGTGGTGGTACTCGCCTGGCCGCCGGGGACCGATGGGGCCTTCGAACGGGTCGAGCAGGTGGTGCATCGCGAGCCGACGCGCCTGCCATACATTCCCGGACTTCTATCGTTTCGCGAGCTGCCCGCCGCACTGGCCGCCTTCGATAGACTGACGAGTTCGCCGGAGCTGATCATGGTCGATGGCCAGGGGCTGGCGCATCCGCGTCGGCTGGGGGTGGCGAGCCATCTGGGTCTGTGGCTGGATCGGCCGACCATCGGCATCGCCAAGTCACGGCTGTGCGGGCATCACGTCGAGCCGGGCAACGAGCGGGGCGACCGGGTGCCTCTGGTACACAAGGAGGAGACCATCGGCACGGTGCTGCGCTCGCGTTCCGGCGTCAAGCCGGTGTTCGTTTCCAGCGGGCATCGCGTCAGCCTGCCCACGGCCCTCGACTGGGTAGTGGCCTGCCTGGGACGCACCAAGCTGCCCGAGCCGACCCGGATGGCCGATCGCCTGGCGTCACGGCGTACTGCCATGTGACGCCTCAGGCAACGGCTGGATGACCCGAACGGGTTGCCATCAATCGGCGTTGCTGTACTGCAGGGTTTCCTGAATGCCCTGCCGGTAAGGGGTGGCGACAAGCCCGAAGTGGCGCTCTATCTTGCGACTGTCGAAGCAGTAGTCATGCTCGAACTGGTACATCATTTCCCGATTTTCGCGAATGATGGGGTTGACCAGGCCCAGCAAGCTCAACAGCCAGGCCGGGGCGACCTGGACCTTTTCGGGTTGGCCGGCAAGCTCGCAGGCTAGATGAGCAAATGTCCTGCCGCTTATCGGCGTGCTGTCGGCAGGCAGGTGCCAGGTCTGGCCATAAGCCGCCGCGGTAGTGCCGAGTCGTGCCAGCGCTTGGCCGATATCCTGCGTGAAATTGAAGGTGTGCTCGGCGTCTGGATTGCCCGCCCATTGAGGGGGCCTGCCTTGCGCCAGACGCGCGAAGATAGTGGCGTGGGTAAAGCTCTGGGTGGCGGCCGGGCCGTAGAAGTCTGCCGAGCGGGCGATCAGGGCCTGCAGTTCTCCGCGCTGCATCTCGTCCAGCAAGAGTGTGGCGGTCTCGGCGCGCGCCTCGCCTTTGCGGCTATTCGGATTGAAAGGCGTTGCTTCGGTCATCGGGCCATTCACGAGTCCGTAGGCGTAGACGTTATCGAGAAACACGAGTCGGCAGTCGTGCTGTTTGCAGGCGTCAATGACGTGACGCATGATCCGTGGCCATTGAGCACTCCAGGTAGTCGCGTCGTAGGGCAGGCCGGCTACCAGATAGGCCACGTCACAGCCTGCCACGGCCTTCTGAACGGCGCCGGCATCGAGCAAGTCCGCTGCATGCAGGTCGTCATCCGAGAAGACCGGTCGGGGTTGACGGCTGACCTGCCGAAGGGTCTGTCCCGCTTCCTTGAGTGAGGTCGATAATTCTCTGGCGATGATGCCGTTGGCACCCAGAATGGCTTGCATGGCGTCTCTTCCCTGATGGACCAATGTCAAGGGTTTACCTTATGGCCCCACCGGGCAAATTGCCAGAGCCGCCGCGGGTAGTCGGGTCACTATCCATGTGGCGATACAGCGTGCCCTCGAGCGGCTATACTGGCCGCCTCACTCCCGCCACAGCCGAGCCCTTCATGTCCGATCCCGTTGATCCCCTCCAGGCGACCCGTGCCTGGGTCGAGTCCTTTGTCGTCGGCCGCGAGGTCTGCCCCTTCGCCGGCCGGGAGGTGGCGCGGGATAGCGTGCGTTACGTGAACATTGAGGCGGCCGAGCCTGAAGTCGCGCTGATGCGCCTGATGGAGGAATGCTGGCACCTGGACGGCCATCCCGAGGACGAGACCACGTTGCTGGTGCTGACAGGTTGTCTGGATGACTTCGATGATTATCTGGATCATCTGGCGCTGGCCGAGACCTTGATGGAGTCGCAGGGCTATGAAGGTATCTACCAGCTGGCGAGCTTTCATCCGGATTATCAGTTCGAGGGCGAGGACGCCGACTCGCCGCGCAACTACACCAATCGCGCGCCCTGGCCGATGTGGCACCTGATTCGCGAGGCCGGGCTGGAACGGGCGCTGGCGCATTATCCCGACCCGGAGAATATCCCCGAGCGCAATGCCGCCAGCATGCAGGCGCTGGGCACCGAGCGGCTGGCGGCGTCCCTTACGGCATTGCGTGGCACAAGGTGAGCGGGCAAGGCTCCGGTCTGCGTGTTTCCCTAGCCGACCAGTATCAACACGCCCAGCGCCATCAACCCCAGGCCCAGCAGGTTGGCCAGCCACTGCCAGGGCGAGATGAGCTTTTCCAGCAGGATGATCAGCGTCACGGCGACGAGTAGCCAGCCTTGCCCCTGGCGGGATGACACTAATGACAGCACGGTCATGGTGAATGTCTCCCGGGCGTATCACGCCGCCTCGTACTGGAAGGCCGAATAGAAGGCGGTGTGTCCCCCGAATTGCCAGTCGAGGCCGTGGCCCTGATGCGCGACATGTTCCGAGCATGCCAGGGTGCCGCTGTTGCCCGGTGCCACGGCGACCGGATGGCCGCTGAGCGTGACCTCGCCACCGTTCTGACCCTCGATGGCCGTCAGCCTGCCCACGGCCCTCGACTGGGTAGTGGCCCGCCTGGGACGCACCAAGCTTCCCGAGTCGACCCGGCTGGCCGATCGCCTGGCGTCACGGAGAGGTTGAAGGTGGATCCTGGCCGCTTCAGGCGAAGCCGCCGTTGGCGCGCAGAACCTGGGCGTTGATCCAGCTACCCTGTGGGCCGGCCAGGAAGGCGATGGCGTCGGCGATTTCTTTCGGTTGGCCCAGACGTTCAAGCGGTGCCATGGCGGCGATCGATTCGACCTGCTCGTCGCTCTTGCCCTGGAAGAATAGGTCGGTCGCGACAGGACCGGGGGCCACGGCGTTGACCGTAATATCACGCCCGCGCAGTTCGTTGGCCAGCACCTTCACCAGGCCCTCGACGCCCGCCTTGCTGGCGATGTAGGCGCCATAGCCGGGAAAGGATCTGGCCAGCACACTGGAGGAGAGGGCGATGATCCGGCCACCCTCGCTCAGGGTTTCGGCGGCCTTGGCCATCACCAGCCAGCTGCCGCGTAGATTGGTGGCAAGCGCGCGATCGAGGACCTCGATATTGTCGGTGGTGATGCCGGCCATCTGCAGGATGCCGGCGTTGTTGACCACTGCGTCAAGGCGACCGAAGGTCTCGAGCATCGTGTCGAAGAGCCGGGCGACCGATTCGGCGTCGCCGATATCGGCTTGCAGCGCCATCGCGCGTCCCCCGTTTGCCTCGATATCGGCCACGACCTGGTCGGCCATGCCTGCGTTGCCGGCATAATTCACACCCACGGCAAAGCCGTCCTCGGCGAGCTTGAGGGCAATGGCGCGCCCGATGCCACGAGAGGCGCCAGTCACCAGGGCGACGTTCTGTGTTGTAGCCGTCATGAAGTGTTTCCTCCTGATCGTAAGTGGGCGCAGTATTGCTGTTCGAGGAGGCTGAATAAATCAGCTAATCTGAGAACTCTATTCAGCAGAAATAAACAATTTGCATGGATCGAATCGAGGCGATGACCCTCTTCGTGCGTATCGTCGAGAGTGGCAGCTTCACCAGGGCGGCCAACGGACTCAATATTCCGCGAGCGACCGCCACGCTGGCCATCCAGCAGTTGGAGAGCCGGCTGGGCGTACGCCTGCTGGAGCGAACGACGCGCCAGGTACGGCCCACGTTCGAGGGCGAAGTATTTCATGAGCGCTGTGTCCATCTGCTGGCGGAACTGGAAGATGCCGAGGCGTCGCTCAAGCCGGTGGCCAGTAATCCCGCTGGCGTATTGCGTGTCGAGATGCACGGGACCCATGCCAGGTTGCTCGTGCTGCCGCATATCCAGGCCTTTCATCGCCGTTATCCCGGGCTGAACCTGGTGCTGACCAGTGGTGATCGCCGTGTGGACCTGGTGGGGGAAGGGGTGGATTGCGCACTGCGTGCCGGCGCCCCCGAGGACTCCAGCCTGGTTGCCCGCAAGCTGGCCGAATTGCCTCAGGTGGTCTGTGCTAGTCCCGAGTATCTCGAGGTCGCCGGTTTTCCGAGCCACCCGGAAGAGATCCACGCGCATCACGTGATCGGCTTTTTCTCCGGCAGCAAGGCGGTGGATAGCTCGCTGGACGTGATTGTGGAGGGGCAGGTCCGGTCTTTCGACGCCGGTAACTGGATCACGGTAAATGATGCATCGAGCTATGTGGAAGGTGCTCGTCAGGGCTGCGGAATGATTCAACTGCCGCGCTTTTCCGTGGCGCCGATGCTTGAACGGGGAGAGCTTACGGAGGTGTTGCCCGAGTGGCGCAAGCCGGCCCTGCCACTGTACGCGGTCTACCCTCAGCGGCGGCAGTTATCGCCTCGTGTGAGGGTCTTCCTTGACTGGGTCACCTCGATATATGAAGAGCGCTTTGGTGATCACCACATGAATGGATAGAGGCCGGTAGGCAGAAGACGGCGGTGCCGGCCCTCGGCAACACCGAGGCGCCTTCTATCGATGTGGGCAACCCGGCCAGCAGCATGGGCGACGCTTCCCTGCCTTGAGATCGTTGCGGACTCTCTCGATTCGGCGCTGTCTCGTCTCGGATTTCTTGGCGTCTTCTACCCAACAGATCCACTCATTGCGTGCGATGGGCGTAATATCTTCCCAGAACGTCAGTGCCGCGCCGTCATCGACGAGGCATTGCCCAAGGTCCTCGGGAATGTCATGTACGACACCGGCGGAGAGGGTTGCTCTGGTCATGAGGTATCCTGTCTGTATAGGTTTCTGTCAGGTGAACACTAGCCAGCCGCCGTAAGCTGCCAGTGCCCCGCCCAGCAGGTTGGCCAGCCACTGCCAGGGCGAGATGAGCTTTTCCAGCAGGATGATCAGCGTCAAGGCGGCCATCCAGGCCAGGCTCATCACGCCACCGACGAACATCAGGGCCATCAGCGCCCAGCAGCAACCCGCACAATAGAGTCCCAGCCGCATGCCGGCGGTCAGGGTGCGCCAGGCTGTGCCCGGGAAGCCCTCGGCGAGCATGCCCATCGGGCTGCGACAATAGCGCAGGCAGGCCTGCTTCCAGGGTGTCCACTGGAAGATTCCGGCGGCCGCCAGTATCAAGCCGGCGAGCAGCTCGCTGCGCAGCGCCTGGGCCGGTGTCAGCATGTCCGAGGCATGCAGCCCCCATTGTGCGGCCGTCGCCAGGGCCGAGTAAGCGACCCAGGCCAGCAGGTAGCCGAGCGTGAACAGGTAAGGCAAGAGCACGGCATGCCGACCCTGAGGGCGTGACGCCGCCAGCATCATGATGCCGGGTGCGGCACTCGGCAGCATCATGGCGATCATCATCACCACCCACATGCTCAAGGTGGCCCATGGACGAAAGGGCATCGGGCCCTGCATGGACGGCATGCCGTTGGCCATGTGCACCAGATACCACCAGCTGAGTAGTGTCGCCACGCTGAGGCCGGCGAGTAGCCAGCCTTGACCCTGGCGGAATGAGGCTAATGACAGCGCGGTCATGGTGAATGTCTCCCGGGCGTATCACGCCGCCTCGTACTGGAAGGCCGAATAGAAGGCGGTGCGTCCCCCGAATTGCCAGTCGAGGCCGTGGCCCTGATGCGAGACATGTTCCGAGCATGCCAAGGTGCCGCTGTTGCCCGGTGCCACGGCGACCGGATGGCCGCTGAGCGTGACCTCGCCACCATTCTGCCCCTCGATGGCCGTCAGCGAAGCACTCGCGACGTCGCCGACGTCGAGCCGGTGATGGCGGCCCTCGATTAGATAGCGCATCGGCAGCGACTCGACGCCCAGGATCTCGCCGACGAAGCCCGCCAGGGTAGCCGGATGGCCGCCCACGGAACCGCCGAAGATCTGCATCAGCGCATCGTGTTGTGGCTGGCTGGCGTCGGCATCGACATAGACCACGACACGCCAGTCGCCGGCCGTCATGTTGCCCGGCACATGCAGTGCCATGGCCAGGTTCAAGCCGTCCAGGGCGAGCTCGTCCATATGGCCTTGCGCGATGTGCCAGGCGAACAGCGCATCACAACTGCCTTCGGTGGGGTCGCCGCCAAACAGGCAGGGGCAGGCCCCCTTGCAGGTGCAGGCCTCGAAATAGGTGCCTGCGACTCGCCATTGGGTAGTCATGATTCGTCCTCCTCGATGAAGGCGTGAATGGCGTTGGGCGATCCAGGAGAAACCACCCCCGTGCCCTCTGCTTCAGGTATAGCGCCTGGAGGAGCTGCATTCACGAGGCGTCGATGAGAATTCCATGAGGATTGCTCCGGGTCAGGCGGACCTGGCCTTGCTAATCTGACAGGACACGGCAGGCGGTGAGAGGCGATGACACAACCGGCGGGACTCATCCCGGGCACCAGGGAGCTCATGGTCGGCCGGGATGTCGAGCTCGAGCAATTGATGGCACTGCTGGATAAGCAGGGGCCCAGGGTGCTATGGCTGCATGGCGTGGCGGGTATCGGCAAGAGCATGCTGCTGGGACACTTCGTGCACCAGGTCGGGCAGGTGGATGTGCCATGCCTGTGCCTCGATGGTCGCGAGGTGGAGCCGACACCCGATGGCTTCATGGCGGCCCTGCAAGAGGTGTCGGGGTGTCGAATGGCGGCATCGGGGCGGCTCGATGCACTGCTCGGAGACGGCCGCAAGGAGCCGCTGATCGTCGTCGTGGATGCCATGGAATCCTTGTGCCTGCTGGAGGTGTGGCTCCGCCAGTCGCTGATACCGCGGCTGCCCGAGGGCGTACGACTGTTGCTGAGTGGCCGTCATCGCCCGGCCACCGGGTGGTTCGATGGCCATGCAGAACCCGTGCGCTGCTTGCATCTCGAAGCGCTGGCCGACGCGGCGGCGGAGGCGTGGTTGCGGCGGTTGGGCTTTTCCGCGGCGCAGGCCTGCCATCTGCGCCAGCGGTTGCACGGGCATCCACTGGCCATCCGGCTGGCCGCCGCACTATTGCCGGCGCACCCGGATGTCCGGCTGCCCGAGGCATCCCTGCAAGAGATCATGGATCAGCTTGCCGAGCTGTATCTGGCCGATATTCCCGAGCACTTCCAGTGTCAATTGCTGGAAGGCGCCAGTCTGGTGCGGCGTGTCTCGGAGCCCGTGTTGCAGGCGATGTTTCCCGGCGCCTCGTCCGCTGCCGCCTACGCCAGTCTGCGTTCGCTGGACGTCGTCGAGGCTTGGCCGGATGGCCTGAGGCTGCATGACATGGTGCGCGAAGCGCTCGGTCGCAGCCTTCACGCGCGTGACCCACAGCGCCACGCCGACTACCGGGCGCGCGCCTGGCAGGCGCTGGTGGCGCAGACGACAGCCTCGGGGCGTCGCGAGCTGTGGCGATGCACGGCGGACCTGCTGTATCTGATCGAGAACCCCGTGGTGCGCGAGGCCTTCTTTCCCACCGACCGCAACGAGCTGGCGGTGGAGCCCGCCAGGGCCGAGGATGCCACCTCGCTGAAAGCGATCATCGATCGCCACGAGGGACCGCAGGCCGCCCGGGCGCTATGGCGCTGGTGGCAGGCGATGCCCGAGGCCTTCCGGGTGGTGCGCGATGCTCGGGGCGAGTGCCAGGGCCTGTGTTGTTGCTTCGACCCGGCGCAGGCGCCGCCCGAGTGTCTGGCCGAGGACCCGGTGACGGCGGCCTGGTGCCAGGCCCTGGTGGGGGATCCGTTGCCCGCCGGGCAGCGGGTACTCTTCATCCGCCGCTGGCTGGGGCGCGAAGCAGGGGAACAGCCGGGGGAGGTGCAGGCGGCCTGCTGGCTGGCGCTGAAGCGTGACTACATGGCCATGCGGCCGGCATTGCGTCGTGTCTATCTGGTCCTCGCCGATCTCGCGCCCTATGCCGCCGTGGCCGAGACGCTGGGTTTCAGGCGGCTTGCGGAGCGGGTCGTGACGCTGGACGAAATCCCCTATCACTCGGCGGTTCTGGATTTCGGCCCCCGCTCGGTGGATGGCTGGCTGGCACGTCTGGCGGCCGAAGAGCTCGGGGTGCCGCGGGATACGCTGATGCTCGATCGACAGGCGCACGAGCTGATCCGCCAGGATCGGCGCATCCGTTTGACGCCACTGGAAGCCGGGGTATTGGCCTGTCTGCTCGACCACCCGGGCGAGGCGCTCGCGCGGGAGCGACTGCTGGCCATGGTATGGGGCAGCCGCTACACCGAGGGCAGTAACAAGGTCGATGCCGTAGTGGTCGGATTACGGCGCAAGCTGGGTGATCAGGCAGGGCGTATCGAGACGGTGTCCGGGGTCGGCTATCGTTATCGCCTCGCACCTGACGGGCGAGAATCGGCAGCGGGATGAGGCATGCCCGTTCACTGTCATGGCCTCGCCATTCAGGCCGTGGGCAGGTGATCGATGCAGGCCATCCAGTTCTCGCAGAGCCAACGGCCGCCGCGTTCGATGTCGGCATCACTGGCGCCGGCATAACCGAGTACCAGCCCGGGGCGTCCGGAACCCTGCTGGTAATAAGCGGAGAGCGGCGATAACAGCAGGTCGGCCTGCCTGGCGCGTTCGACCAGCTCGCTCTCGAGGGCGTGGCTCTCCAGGAAGGCCACCAGATGCATGCCGGCGTGGCCGGAGGACAGCCGCAGCCCCTGTTGCACGGCAGGGGCCAGGGCGTTGCGCAGCAGGGCCTGACGATGGCGGTAGCACTGGCGCATGCGTGCCACGTGGCGTGCGAAATGCCCCTCGCTGATGAAGTCGGCCAGTGCGGCCTGGGCCACATACTGGCCCTCGCGATGCAGGCGGGCATTGAGGCGCTGGAAGGGCGCGACCAGAGACGGGGGCAGCACCAGATAACCGAGCCTGAGCCCCGGGTAGAGCACCTTGCTGAAGGTGCCGACATAGATGACCGGTGCATTGTCCATCAGTCCCTGCAAGGACGCGATGGGCGCACTGCTGTAGCGGAACTCACTGTCGTAGTCGTCCTCGATGATCCAGGCGTCATTTGCCCGGGCCAGCCACAGCAGGGCAGTGCGGCGCGCCAGCGAGAGGGTCGAGCCGAGCGGATACTGGTGCGAGGGCGTCAGGTAGATCAGTCTGGGGGAGGGCGTTGCATCCGGCAGGGACGCCACGTCCATGCCGGCGTCGTCCACCGCCACGGGTTCCAGTTGCAGCCCGGCCGAGGCGAAGCAGGCCTGGGCGCCTCCATAGCCGGGCTCCTCCATCCAGACGCGGTCGCCCTCATCGGCCAGCAGGCGTGCAATCAGTTCGAAGCCCTGCTGTGCCCCCTGGGTGATGAGGATCTGTTCCGGCCGACATTGCACCGAGCGCGAGAGTTGCAGGTAGTCGCACAGGGCGTCGCGCAAGGCGCGTACACCGCCGGCGCTCTGATAATCGAACCACTCGAGCGGTGCGCCTTGTTGATGGCGGCGCAGCAGGCGTTGCCAACGCTCGCGGGGAAACTGGTCCAGGGCCGGCACGCCCGGTGCGAAGGCGGTCGGACGCTCGTCCGTGCTGCCGGCGAAGTCGAGCAATCGCTGGCCGCGACGGGATAGCGACAGCTCGGTGTCGGGGACGGCGTTGCATGACGGTCTGGGGGCCCACTGCCATTCGGCGACGAAGACCCCCGCGCCCTGACGGGACACCAGAAAGCCCTCGGCAAGCAGCCGGTCGACAGCGCTCAAGACGGTATTGCGGCCGATGCCCAGCTCGGTGGCCAACTGGCGAGAAGAGGGGAGTGCCTGACCGGCGCTCATCCGGCCCTGTTGGATACCGCTTCTCAAGGCATCGTAGAGGCGCTGGCTGAGGGGGCGCGCGTCGCGCGCGGCCAGTTCCAGGTTCAAGGCTTCCTGAATCCACAGGCGGTTGGCGTTGGGATCGGTCACTGGTTCCTTCCAAATGCGGGATATTGGTTCTTCTTGAGGAACCATTATGGCGGCAGACTGAGACGACGTCACATCCAGAACAGTGAGCCTTGCCATGATCACGATCTCTCAAGCGACACGCGAACAGCTCGACGACCTGGTACCGCTGGTCGACGGCTATCGACAGTTCTACCGTCAATCCAGTGACCCCGAAGGCGCCCGGCATTTCATGGAGCAGCGCTTCGACAAAGGGGATGCGCATGTGTTGCTGGCACTTGATGCCGACAATCGCGCCATCGGTTTCGCGCAGTTATTTCCGGTGCCTTCGACCACCAGCCTGGCATCACGCTGGATACTCAACGACCTGTTCGTCACGCCCGAGTCACGTCGTGAAGGCGCCGGGAGCGCCTTGCTGGAAGCGGCACGCGAGCTGGCGCGCTCCCAGGGTGTACCACAATTGATGCTACGTACCCAGGTGGAAAACAGCGCGGCCAAGTCCCGCTACGAGGCACTCGGTTGGCAACGCGATGCGGCCTTCGATACCTACCTGGTTACTGCCTGAAACTTTCTGGAGGTGATGCCATGACGCCTGAAACCAATGACTACGGCCAGCCGGTAGGGCCTGAAGTAGTGGGGTGGGAGCCGCCCGCCGGGCTTGAGTCTACGCTGATCAGTGGGCGCTTCTGCCGGCTGGAACCATTGAACGCGGACTCCCATGCAGCGAGCCTGTGGCAAGCGTGGCGGGAATCGGCCCCGGAGTTCGATCATGACCCCCAGGCGCTTGCTCGCTGGACCTATCTGGGTGGCCGGCCGTTCAACGACGAGGATGGCTGCAGGGCCTGGCTGATGCGCATGAGTGGCGACCCGGAGCTGCTTTGCTATGCCGTTGTCGACCCTGCCGATGGCCAGGCAGTGGGTATGGCGGCCTATCTCAATGATGTGCCCGCTGATGGCCGAGTCGAGATCGGCCACTTGAGCTTCTCGCCGCGCATGGCGGGCAGCCGGGTATCCAGCGAAGCCCTGATGCTGATGATGGCCGAGGCCTTCGGCAAGGGCTATCGGCGCCTGGAATGGAAGTGTGATGCCCTCAATGCCGCGTCGCGACGCGCGGCCGAGCGGCTTGGCTTTCGTTACGAGGGCATCTTTCGTCAGCATCGCGTGGTCGCCGGCCGTAACCGAGATACGGCCTGGTATGCCGTGATCGACAGCGAATGGCCGGCGATCGCGGCGGCCCAGCGACGCTGGCTGGCCCCTGACAATTTCGATGCGGACGGCCATCAGCGGCAGGGGCTAGCGTCGCTGATGCTGGCCCAAGGGCAAGGGGGATGACCATGCACCAGCCATCCAGATTCCGCATGGAGCAGCGGGATGACTGTCATCGGGTTATCGCTGAGGCCCCCTTTGCGACCCTGGTCACCAACCTGGCTGACGGGCAGTTGAGTGCGGATCATCTACCGCTACTCCTGCAGCCTGCCGAGGATGACCGGAGTCGAGACCGGCTCATTGGCCATGTGGCGCGTGCCAATCCGCTGGTTCCGTGCCTGGAGGCGGCGGATGATGGCGGTGATGCCCTGGCCATCTTTCACGGCCCTCACGCTTATGTCACTCCGAGCTGGTACCCGGCCAAGCGTGAACACGGGAGGGTGGTGCCGACCTGGAATTATCAGGTCGTACATGTCCATGGTCGACTGCGGTTGATCGATGATCCCGACTGGGTGCTGGATATGGTCACTGCGCTGACCGAGCGGTTCGAGGGCGGGCGATCGTCGCCCTGGCGGGTCGAGGACGCGCCGGAGGATTATATTGCGGGCATGTGTCGTGCCATTGTCGGGATCGAATTGACCATTGAATGGATAACCGGCAAGCACAAGGCCAGTCAGCACAAGTCTCCGGAAGAACGCAATGCGATCCATGAAGGGCTATGCCGGGAATACGGCAGGACCGAGTGGGAAGCGGCCTGCCTGAGCGGTCGGCAGTAAGGCTGGCAAGCCACGTCAGCCCGGAAGCCATTGCTTGAGTACCTGCGCCGAACATTGCGGCACTACCGTCGCCATCCGTGGCGACTACCCTGCGGGGCGTCCGGGGGCGCTGCCCATTCGCTGCTGGCGAATCAGGGCGCCAACTCGGACGACAGTTCGCTTCACGACTCGTTATATGGCTTCTGCGCGGCGACGTGGTTAGTGCTTGCTTAAACCATGTCGAGGCGCTCCTTGGCCACGGCCGTCGGGAAGATGCTGTTCAGGCGTGCCAGGATGTCATCGCCCAGAGTGGCATTCAGGGCGGCGGCGTTGTCGCGGACGTGTTGCCGCTGGGCGGCCTTGGGCACGGCCAGGATATTGTGCTGGCCTTCCACTGGGCGGATGGTCCAGGCCAGCAGCAGCTGGGCCGGGGTCAGGTCCAGCTCGGCGGCCGTGGCTACGAGATCCGGATGATCGAGCATGTCACGGCGCAGACGGCCACCCTGGGCGAGCGGGCAGTAGGCGATCACCGGTATGTCGTGCGCGCGCTGCCAGGGCGTCAGGCTGTATTCGATGCCACGCGAGCCCAGGTGATACAACACCTCGTTGGCGGCGCAGGCCTCGCCGCCCGGTCGGTCGATCAGGGCGCGCATGTCCTCGACATCGAAATTGGAGACGCCGAAGCGACGGATCTTGCCGGCATCGCGCAGGCGCTCGAAGGCTTCCAGTGTCTCGTCGATCGGGATGCCACCCGGCCAGTGCAGCAGGTAGAGATCGAGATAATCGGTGCCCAGGCGCTGCAGGCTATCTTCACAGGCCTTCATGGCGGTGTCGCGGCCGGCGTTCCAGGGATACACCTTGGAGGTCACGAAAGCTTCATCGCGTCGGCCCTTCAGGGCATCCCCGACGACTCTCTCGGCCTGGCCCTCGGCATACATCTCGGCGGTATCGATGAGGGTGAGCCCGTGATCCAGCCCTTCCTTCAAGGCACTGACTTCTTCCTCGTGCGTTGCATACCCCTCGCCCATGAACCAGGTTCCCTGGCCGATGGCGGGGAGTGTAACGGCTGGTTCATGGGCAGTGGCGGCTAGCGTGACTTCGGGACGATTCGACATGTCAGCTCCTGTTGAAAAGCGTGTGCGCTTGAGCGCCGCATTCTGTGTTGCCGTTATTCACGATGCAATGCCCCTTGTGTCTCAGCAGCGTCATCCCCATTGTCTAGACTGCAAGGGCAAGATTGCGACCAACCCAGGATACGAGGAGTCGACATGAGCATCACGAAGAACGGAAACGCTGTCTGGCAAGGTGGTTTGAAGGATGGCAAGGGTACGGTCTCGACGCAAAGTGGCGTGCTCGACGAGGCGTCCTACAGCTTTGCCAAGCGTTTCGAAGGCGAGGGTGGTTCCAACCCCGAAGAACTGATCGGGGCGGCACACGCCAGCTGCTATTCGATGGCGTTGTCGATGATTCTCGGCGAGGCCGGTTACACGCCGGAGCGCATTGCCACACAGGCCGACGTCTCGCTGGTCGAGGACGAGAGCGGCTTCAGCATCAGCAAGATTCATCTGCAGACCCGTGCCAGCGTTCCGGGCGCGGATCAGGCGGCCTTCGAGGATGCGGCCAACAAGGCCAAGGCAGGTTGCCCGGTGTCCAAGCTGTTCAATGCCGAGATCAGTCTGGATGCCAAGCTGGAGGGGTAAAATACTTCCCTGAACCAGGACGCTATCAGGCCACCCCAGGGTGGCCTGTTTTATATGTGGAGGCTCAACGGCGTCGTGCGGCATCGACCAGAGCACGAATCAGGCGTTGCTGGGGGCGATTGAAGATCAGCCATTCAGGATGCCACTGCACGCCGATCAGGAAGTCGTGCCGCCGGGATTCGATGCCCTGAACCAGGCCGTCGCGGTCGCGGGCGACGATCTCGATGCCGTCGCCGGCTTCCTGAACCGCCTGGTGATGCAGGCTGTTGATGCGGCACCAGGTGACCTTGAGGATACGATTGAGCTGGCTGGCGCCGACGATATCCACCGTCTTGCGGGGCAGTACGGTACGCCGCTGCTTGAGGCCTTCGTGAGTGGTGTAGATGTCCGGGTCCAGGGTGCCGCCCAGATAGACATTGATCAGCTGGGCGCCACGGCAGATGCCGAGCACCGGTGTGCCGCGTGGTATGAAGCGTTCCAGCAACTGCAGTTCCAGGTCATCGCGCTGCGGGTCGACCCGCACGTCGAGGTGCATCTCGACGTCGTACAGGTGGGCCTGGATGTCGTCTCCGCCGCCGATGATCAGGCCGTCGAGGCGTGCCGGAACTTCCCGGGAAGGCGAGAGGCGCAGCGGTCGGCCGCCATGACGCCAGACCGCGAACCAGTCGAACCACCAGGCAATGCGACTCTTGTGATCGGACGTGGTAATGCCGATCAGGGGACGTTCCGACATCAGCGCCCCAACTTGTGTCGCAGCGTGTTCCAGCAGCGGCGTGGCCAGCCGGGGCGGTGGCGTGCCAGGTACTGCGCACCGCGTTCGGCCAGCGTGTCCGGCGCCGCGGCCAGCACCTCTACCTCGAGCCAGCGATTCCACTCCAGGCTGGCGCCCCATTCGGGTTGCGCCAGTTGGGCGTTGGGCAGCCGGTAGTGATAGGTGGGGCGCGGCTTGACCAGATGGTCACCGAGCAGCTCGTGCGGGTGCTCCGGGTCCAGGTAGGCAAAGAGCGGCAGCAGGTCGAGCTCACGATTACGCGTCGGGTTGTGTTCCAGATAGTCGTCGATCAGGGTCCGCAAGTCCGGCGCATAGTCGGGGTCCAGCACCTTGAGCGCATAGGCGCGCGTGAAGGGGTTGGCGTGCGGCAGGACCTCACGAGTGATGTCGACGTGAATCTGTTCGCGCAGCCAGCGGGCGGTCAGCAGGTAGGCGCGCAGGCAGTCGAGGATATCCCGGGTCTCGAGGCTGGCGGCCTCGGGGTTCAAGTGCAGGCCGAAGCCATACAACAGGCTGGCATCGGTGCCCTTGGCGCCGCGCTGGCGCAAGGCATCAAACAGGGCATCGAGCTGGTCGAGTTCGTCCCAGGGTACCGGCGGGCAGACGATCTCGGTGGGCACCAGGCCGGTCACCACGTCGCCGATCAGTTCGCGGGTACGGTTATGAAAATCCTGGCGCATGCGCTGCCATTCGCTGTCGGGATCCGACTCCGGAGCGAAGCGCTGTTCAGGGTGGGCGTATTGGGTGTCCAGCTCGATGCCGAAGTCGCCCCAGCGGGTGTTGATCACCTTGAGACGATGCGCGCTGATGGCATCGAGTTCGCCACCGAACAGCGACTGCACCAGTTCGGCGGTATCCTGGGGCGGGATTCCCGCAAACTCGATTTCGACGCCGACTCGACGTGTCCGGCCGTCGGCATTGCGCGGAGTGGGTGGCGGTTGCGGCGTCATGACGTCATCCTGTTGTCAGGTGGTGGAACCCTAACACACCGTCCTGGCGTATTTATGTCATGATACCCACTTTTACGCCCCATAGTCGCGACTGGAGACCCAATGCTGTTTGCCGCGCGCCCTTGTTTGCTTGTTGTGCTGTTGTGTCTGACGTTGCTGGGTTCGTGGAACGTGGCCGCTCAACCGGCACCGTTTTCCGCCCTGGCGGAGGCCCGCCAGGCCGAGAACCTGGACTCGGCCGAGCTCCAGGCCTCGCTGGATCAGGTCATCTCGACGCTGGAGAATGACGCCAAGCGGCAGGCGTTGCTGGAAAGCCTGGAGGCATTGCGCACCGCCAATCAACCGGCCGCGGAAGAGTCGGGCATTACCTCGCCCCAGGGCCTGCTGGGGGCCCTGGCCGACACCTTCAATCAGTTGGGGGAACAGGCCGAGGCCGGTGACTCGCCGCTGGAGGGCTGGCGACTCAAGCTGACCGAGGGCTGGCAGGATCTGACCGACCTCATCGTCGGCACCGGCAACGCCGAGCTGGTCCGGTTTGCCATCGAGCTGATGGTGCTGGTGGCCATCTGGGCTGGCCTGCTGGTGATCCTGATTGCCCTGGGGCGCATGCTGGCCAGGCGACGCGACTGGCCGCTGGACCTGCCGCGCGAGCCGCGTGCCTCCCTGATGGTGATCCATTTCCTGCGCCGCATGCTGCCCTGGGCTCTGGCATTCGCCATGACCCTGGGTATCGCCCAGCTGGTGCCGGGGAGTGCCGGTCGCACCGCGGCGCTGGTGATCGCCTATGTCGCGCTGTGCGGCCGCGCCCTGTCCGTGGTGGTCGAAACGGTCATCGCCGTATTCACCCGCGGCCATCGCTTCATGGCCGTGCGCATTCTGCAATTCCATGGCCTGCGCCCGCTGTTCATGATCGGCGCCTTGATCGCGCTGGGCGATGCCTTCCAGTCCTCGCGGTTGACCAGTTTCATCGGCCTCGATCTGGCGAGCCTGTTCTCGGTGCTGGCCAATATCCTGGCGGCTGTGCTGAGCGGGCGCTTCATCCTTCGCTTCAAGCGTCCCATCAAGCATCTGATCCGCAATCGGCCCTATTCGCAGCGCCGGGAAAAGAGCAACACCTCCGAGGTGATCCGGGTGGTCGGTGGCCTCTGGCATGTGCCGGCGCTGTTGCTGGTGGGCGGCTCGCTGCTGGCGATCTTCGTTACCGGCGGCGATGTGGGCACGGCGCTGGCGCGTTCGATCATTTCGGCGGCCCTGCTGGTGCTGACGCTGGTGGTCGCCGGGGTGCTGCGTCGACATGCCGAAAAACGCACCAGAAAGCGTCGTCAGAGCGAGTATCGCCGCCGTCTGGAACGCTTCGGCTACGCGCTGGGGCATGTGCTGGCCTGGATCGCCTTCGCCGAGCTGTCGCTGCAGGTCTGGGGGGCTTCCCTGATCGGCATCGGCACCCAGGGAGTCGCCAGCGTGCGCATCGGCCAGGCGTTGCTGGGGATCGGCTTCACCTTCCTGCTGGCCTGGCTGGCCTGGATCTTCGCCGACACGGCGATCCAGCGTGCCCTGGTGTCATCGGCCCGCTCGCGGGGGCGGCGGGTCAATCAGGCGCGGGCCCAGACGATCACGCCGATGATCCGCAATGTGATCTTCGCCACCATCGTGATCATCGCCGCCATCGTGGGGCTGGCCAACCTGGGCGTGAACGTCACGCCGCTGCTCGCCGGTGCCGGTGTCATCGGCCTGGCCATCGGCTTCGGGGCCCAGACCCTGGTGCAGGACCTGATCACCGGCATCTTCATTCTCATCGAAGACTCCCTGGCGGTGGACGACTTCGTGCAGATCAATGGTCATATGGGCACCGTGGAAGGGCTCACGCTGCGCACGGTACGTCTGCGCGACCTGGATGGCATCGTGCACATCATCACCTTCAGTCGCATCGACTCGATCCATAACATGTCGCGGCAGTTCGGCGTGGCCCTGATGAAGATCCGCATCCCCTACGACATGAAGATCGACGATGCCATCACCCTGATGCACGAAACCGCCAGGGCGCTGCGCCAGGACCCGATGATGCGCCATCACATCTGGTCGCCGCTGGAAATGCAGGGCATTCATGCCTTCGAGGATGGCTGTCCGATCCTGCGCATGCGCTTTCGCACCGCACCGGAAATGCAGTGGGATGTGGCGCGTGCCTTCAACCTGCTGCTCAAGCAGCGCATGGAAGAGCAGGAGGTCGACCTCGGCGTGCCACGCCTCAGCGTCAGCATGGAAGGGCGCGGCGGTGGCCGGCTCGACGGCAGCAGCGAGCGTGGCGATGGACGCGACGCCGCTGGCCGGGATGCCGGCGAAGCCGGCGTGGCGGATCCCCAACGCCAGACCAGCGCCACGGGTAGTTCGCCGGATCCCGGTACCTGATACGTGCCCCGCGTCGTCATGAGCTGAGATGCGACCATGGTGGCACTGAGTAAACGTTTACGTGCATGTCGTAAACCTTTACTTTGTCGTCATGTCGCCACTCTCGATAGTGGTTCCGATAGCCAGGTGAATCGCGCCCGCCGGGCGTCATCCAGAGGAGCCAATTCATGACGATCAAGGTCACGGTCTGGGGCGAGAACGTCCACGAGCAGACCAACGAGGTAGTCGCGCGCCTCTATCCCGAAGGCATGCACGCCTGCATCGCCGCGGCGCTCAACCAGGATGCGCAGATCGAGGCGCGCGCCGTCACCCTGCAGGACCCCGAGCAGGGGTTGCCCGAGGCGTTGCTCGACGATACCGATGTGTTGCTGTGGTGGGGCCATGCGGCCCACGGCGAGGTCCGCGACGACATCGTTGACCGTGTCCAGGCCCGAGTGCTGCAGGGCATGGGCCTGCTGGCACTGCATTCCGCGCATTACTCGAAGATCTTCAAGCGCCTGATGGGCACCACCTGCTCGCTGCGGTGGCGCGAGGCGGGCGAGCGCGAACGGCTGTGGGTGGTCAACCCCGGCCATCCCATCGTCCAGGGGCTGGGCAGCTATATCGAGTTGCCGCACAGCGAGATGTATAGCGAGCCCTTCGCCGTGCCCAATCCCGATGAGGTGCTGTTCATCAGTGCCTTCGAGGGCGGAGAGGTATTTCGCTCCGGCCTCACTTACAAACGCGGCAACGGCAAGATCTTTTACTTCGGCCCCGGCCACGAAACCTACCCGATCTACTACGACGCCCAGATACAGCGAGTGCTCAGAAACGCCGTGAAATGGGCGACTCCCGAGGGCTCGCGGTGGATCGACAGCTGCCCCAATGTGCCGCCCGACCAGGCGCCCGATCCGGTCGAGGTCAAGGGCGAGAGCCTGCACAAGCCCGGCGAGGAGGGCTTCAAGTGATGCGACTGGCGATCATCGGCGCCGGCGGCATGGCCGGCGAGCATGCCAGGCAGTTTCACGCCCTCGAAGGCGTCGAGCTGGTGGCGGTCTGCGACCTGGATGGCGACAAGGCCCACGCCTTCGCCGACGAGCACGGCATTCCGGCGGTGTATACCGATCTCGAGGCCATGCTGGCTCGCGACGACATCCAGGCGGTGAGCAACGTGACGCCGGATGGCGTCCACCGGGCGACGACACTGGCCGCCGTCGCCGCCGGCAAACACGTCCTCTGCGAGAAGCCGCTGGCCACCA
Organism: Halomonas halmophila; assembly: GCF_006540005.1. GTDB lineage: Bacteria > Pseudomonadota > Gammaproteobacteria > Pseudomonadales > Halomonadaceae > Halomonas > Halomonas halmophila. The sequence continues at coordinate 53,510 of NZ_BJOC01000011.1, forward strand.
ACGCCGCGGACGCCGAGGAAATGGCGGCGGCGGCCCGTGAAACCGGGGTGATCAACATGGTCAACCTCAGCTATCGCGACGCCCCGGCGATCCAGCTGGCCCGCGAGCTGGTGGCCGAGGGTCGACTGGGCCGGGTGATGCATGTCGATGCCAGCTACCGTCAGAGTTGGCTGGTCAGCGACGCCTGGGGCCGTTGGGACCAGGACAGCCAGTGGCTGTGGCGGCTTTCCGAGGCCCACGGCAGCAAGGGCGTGCTGGGCGACGTGGGGGTGCATATCCTCGATTTCGCCAGTTTCCCTGTAGGCGACATCGCCGCGGTGACCTGTCGGCTCAAGTGCTTCGACAAGGCGCCGGACAACCGCATCGGCGAGTACACCCTCGACGCCAATGACAGCGCCCTGATGCAGGTCGAGTTTGCCGGTGGCGCGCTGGGCACCGTACAGGCCACTCGCTGGGCTACCGGCCATCACAACTCGCTGACGCTCTCGGTTCACGGCGACCGCGGCGCGCTGCGCGTCGACCTCGATGCGGCCCGGGACCGGGTCGAGGTGTGCTTCGACGAGGATGTGCATCCTGCGCGCTGGCGCGAGCTCACGGCGCCGCCGACGCCGAGCATCTACCGGCGCTTCGTCGATAGTGTCGCCAGTGGCATCAACGACCAGCCCGACTTCGCCCGTGGAGCGGCCTTGCAGAAGGTGCTGGATGCCTGCTTCGACTCCGACGCCCGAGGCGGCGTCCTGCGCCTGGAGGGGCAGGGCACCTGAGTCGCACCCAGCGGCTCGATCGGGCACAATCCAGTGGTCGGCGGCAGTAGATGGCGATCGACGTGGCCGGCCACCGGAGACGAGGCAGGTAATGGGCAGAGCAGCGGCAAAGACGGCCAACATTCGGGAAATCGCGCGGCGGGCTGGCGTCTCCATCGCCTCGGTCAGCCGCGCGCTCAACGACAAGCCCGGCATCAGCGAGGCGCTGCGCGAACGCATCCTCACCATCAGCCGCGACGTCGAGTACCAGCCTAGCGCCGCTGCCCGCCAGCTCATCAGCGGCAAGGCCGCCGTGGTGGGGATCTCGCTGGGTCGCCGCGATTTCGAGCTGCGGCCCTACTACATCCTGCTCTACCAGCACCTGACCGTGGCGCTGCATCGCCAGGGCATGGTGCCGATCTTCTTCGCCCACGACCGCACGGCGACCCTGCCCGAACAGGCCGGCGCCGCCATTCTGCTCGGCGAGTTCGCCGATGACCCGCGCCCCGAGCTGATGGCCTCCCACGGTGTGCCTTGCGTGCGCATCGGTCTGGCCGGGGAGGGCTTCTCGGTAGCACCGGAGGATCGACACGGCATCTACCTGGCCACCCGTCACTTGATCGAGGGCGGACGGCAGCGCATCGCCTTCGTCGGTGACGACCTGCAGAGCCCCCACAGCCAGCATCGCCTGAACGGCTATCGCCAGGCGCTCGATGAAGCCGGCCTCGAGCCCACGCTGATCGACATCCCGCCCAACCTGGACCCGGCGCTGACCGGTTATCGTTGGCTGAGCCGGCGCCTCGAACAGCAGCCGCACATCTATGATGGCCTGGTCTGCGAGAATGACGAACTCGCCCGGGGCTGCCTGACGGCTCTGCAGGATCATGGCCTGAGCGTGCCCGACGAGGTCGCGGTTACCGGCTTCGACGACCTGCCGAGCCTGGCGGAATCCCTGACCACAGTGCGCCAGGACATCGCCGGCATCGCCGAGATGAGCGTCGAGCTGCTCGGCGAGGCACTGGCGGGCAAGCCACCACGCCATGTCTCGATGCCGGTTGAACTGGTGGTTCGCGAGACGGGATAAAGGGCGAGTCCCGAGAGATGCCGGAGCGACTTATTTTGAGGGCAGGAGGAACACCACATGCGAACCTTGATCCAGACCTTGCTGGTACCACTGACCTGGGTTGCGAAGAAACTGGGAACGGCCCCTGAAGTAAACCGTGACGCCGCGGCCCAGGCCGAAGTCGACCGTGCCTGTGAAGCCCTGGCGCTCTACCAGTTCTGGAGCTGCCCGTATTGCGTGCGGGTGCGCCGCGAGATCACCTGCCTCGCCGTGAACATCGAGATCCGCGACACCCGCCTCGACCCCGAACATCGCCGCGCCCTGATCGAAGGCGGCGGCAAGGGCCAGGTGCCCTGCCTGCGCATCGAGGAGAACGGAGAAACTCGCTGGCTCTACGAATCCAGTGCCATCATCGCTTATCTACGTCGCCGCTTTGGGGAGTAGGGGAGATTGGTTCGTAGCGAATTACGCAGCCGATGTTCTCGTTGCCAACCCAAGTCAACGCAGCCCGTATCGAGTCTGGTCCTGTGGGTGGTTTGGTGGCAGGCTGAGGGACAAGATGAGCTATGGGGGATCAGTGTCCGGTGCTTTTCGCAGGGTGGAAACGGAGGGGTACCACGGCCGCTAACGACCCAAAGTGGCCAAGGCTGGCAAACTCAACTGGAACGTTCATCCCATCATAGGATGAGTAATCTAATCACTGTTATATATATGTAAAATTAAAAATTTAACCTTAGAGGGAACATGATGACATGCAATAAAGAATCTGGGTTTTATGCGTACGCCTCACACCCTCCAGAGGTTGGTCAAACAATTGAGCAGGCTGTGGAGGCTCTGCAAACGAGCCCTAAAAATGAAGTTAAAACTTGGAAGGCGCTTGACATACCCGGTCACTTTATTTCTGAAAAGGTTCTAGAAGGCATTGAGTCATGTGACTTCCTTGTGGCAGATATTTCCCAGTTAAATTTTAATGTTACTTACGAAATTGGGTATGCAATCGGTAAGGGGAAGCGCATATTGCTGACAAAAAACAAAACAATAAGGGAGGTAAGTCCGGCTATCAGGGAGGTTGGGATATTCGATACGCTTGGGTATAAAGAATACCAGAACTCTCAAGAGCTAAGTGAGTTCATAAATTCGGCCAACAAGTCAAGCCCTTTTGCTGTCTCCAATAAAATAAATGTCAAGTCGCCAGTATACCTTTTAGAAGGGATGCACAAGACTGATTGGGCATCTCGGATAGTCTCACGGATAAAAAAAGCTCGATTTTTATTCCGGTCTTTTGATCCAAATGAACAGCCTCGATTAGCTGCCAGCGACGCTATTGTACAGGTTTCTCAGTCTCATGGCGTTGTTGTTCCTCTATTGTCAAATAATGTCGTTGGCGCTGACGTGCATAATATAAGAGGAGCCTTTATTGCCGGGTTGTCGGATGGAATGGAGAAGGCACTATGTATTCTTCAGCAAGGAGATGATCCTGTACCATTAGATTACCGTGACTTTGTATGTATTACACGCCATCCGGATGATGTTAACGAACATATCGCTGATTTTGCAGGAAAAGTTGCGGAGGCCTTTCAAAAGGATACTGAAGTAGCCACCTCTAGCGCCGATACATTTCTTCAATCTCTTGACCTAGGGTCAACATCAGCAGAGAATGAAATGCGAACGCTGGAAAGCTATTATTTAAAAACTGACCAGTTTTTAAAGTCGTTAAGAGGTGAGGCAAATATAGTTGTAGGCAGGAAGGGTTCGGGGAAGTCTGCAATATTTCTACAAGTAAGAGATCGGGAGAGAAATAAAAAAGGGAATATTGTTTTAGACTTAAAGCCCGATGGTTACAAGTTGATTAAATTTAAAGAGTTAATATTATTATTTTTAGAGGAGGGGACTTTTCAACATACAATAATGGCCTTTTGGGAATATGTTCTTCTTTTAGAGATATGTTACAAGATCCTTGAAAAAGATAAAGAACAGCATAAACGTGACCATACTTTGTATGAGCCTTATCGCACCTTGGCTGATCTTTATCATGCTGACGGCTACGAGACTGAAGGCGATTTTTCTGAAAGGATGAGCTCGCTGATGGAAAGTATATCGACGGAATATAGGTCCCAATATGGAGATAAGGCTAATGTTAGACTATCGGCGCCTAGCTTAACCGAAATGCTTTATTGCCACGATGTGAGAGCTTTATCTCAGCAAGTAATCGACTATATGGCGCACAAGGAGGTCTGTTGGCTATTATTCGACAATATTGATAAAGGTTGGCCAACTTCAGGCCTTAAACATGAAGATCTACTTATAATTAGAGGTCTAATTGATGCGACTAAGAAAATAGAGCGTCAGTTTGGAAAATCAAATATATTAGTCAATACAATCGTCTTTTTAAGAAACGATGTGTATGAGCTGTTAGTTCAAGAAACGTCTGATCGAGGAAAGGAGGCTAGTGTTCTTCTTGATTGGACAGATCCTGATTTGCTGAGAGAGCTGATTCGCTTACGAATTGTATCTAACGACGTTAATGGAGAAGAAACGTTCGAATCGTTATGGCCTCGAGTTTTTGTAAGTCATTATACAGGTGAGGAAAGTTCCCAATATCTTATTGATCGATCATTAATGAGGCCGCGATTTTTATTAAACTTGATTAATCAGTGTAAAAGTTTTGCAATCAACCTGAATCATGAGCGTGTTCTTGAGGAGGATGTTAGGAAAGGGCTGGCAGCTTATTCAACAGATTTGTTGACTGATATTGGGTATGAAATGAACGACGTGGAGAGCGGCAGTGATGACATTCTCTATGCGTTCATAGGGAGTAGGTCGGTTGTTACTAAGGATGATATATCGCGCATTTTAGGTGATTTCGGTGTTGGGCAGAATTTTATCGATGATGTTTTTGAACTCTTATTGTGGTATGGGTTTATAGGGTTAATAATTGATGATGAGCCAAAGTATATTTACGATTTTAATTATAGTATGAAGCTAATGTATGGGATGATAAAGAATAAGGGGGAGCTTAATTATTTAATAAACCCAGCGTTCTGGCCTGGGCTAATGATTCAAGGATGCTAGACGTTTACATAGCAAGGCCATGCTTACGATAAGCGCGTGATTACGGTATAATTTTAGCTTACGATGAACGCCTGCCTCTGGCTGAATAAGGAATGTTAGTATAATAATGAAATTAGTGCAGCAGCTGGCGACTCAATGTGATTATAAAACAATGACTGAACCATCATTCTTCGCTGTTTGCCCTTAGATAGAATAGGAGAAGAAGAATGCCACGTTACTACGTGAATACGAATACAGACGATAATGGAAATCACGAAGTCCATACGACGGGATGTCCGCATCCCCCAGCCGACAAAAACCGTCTGCCTTTGGGCATTCATGATTCCTGCGGCCCGGCGACAGCGGCTGCACGAACGAAGTTTGGCCAACAGTTGATGGTTGCAAATGGTGCTGCCGAGCATGTCATCGAGGCAGTTGATCACACGGGAAGACTGATCGTGCGCTCCTAGCTGAATGTATAACTTTATATTATGTTAATGACTGCGCTTTTCATATTGAGGTATGGTTAATGACAATGTGATTCGAATTTGTCCAAAATTGCATTCGCACAGCTGGATTCTAGTCGCCGACATTCTGCACGCTCAGTTCGGCCTCAGTTCGGCCTCAGTGCGGCTGGATCAGGCGTTAGACCAAATTTGGGGCGTAAATTATATGAATAAATTAAATAAGATAATTCTGCTGCTTTGTCTTTTGGTGCCACCTATGGTTTATGCGTATCCATTGGAAGATACTGAATTCCTTAAGGCTGCATATTGCTTTCATATGGCAAAGGCACCCCGCTTGGAAGTGGATCTAACTGAAAAAGAAAAACAAACAGGACGAAATTACTTTTTTTCAGAATTGAATGAACGAGGCCTACATTTCCCCCAGAAAAATGAATACAATGAAATAAAGCTAAAGTTTATGCAGTGGGTGGTGCCACGCTTCAAAAATCAAACAACGTCAGCGGCAATAGTGTGGTATCAAGTTGAATGTTTATCAAAATAGGTATGGTGAGTTTTAATTTAGCAGTGCCACTGAAAATTTACAGATTTGTTGGCTTGATCCGTCTTCACAAAACGCTTAGATATTCTCAGATTTAGGATAAAGTTAAAGATCCTGAAAGCCCGCTCCTGGCCGGATGCGCAATTTTGGTCTATTTATCATGAATGGCTTCCGGTCCAAAGCTGAACTGCTGGCAAGCAGCAGGATTTTTCGTCCGCGTGAAAGTTTGGTAGCCCCTTGCTTGGATCGGAAAATAGTGTCTATAAAGGGGTAAGGCATGGGAATAAAGCCAGGCGGTATTGAGGAGACCAGATATGATGCGTTGGTACGATCCGGAGCGAAAGAGCTTTATGTTTCTTGGCGATGGCTTAAAAATCTAGAAGCTTGTTTCTGCAATCGATGCGTTACGCCCCCCCAGTGTCAGGCAGATTGTCGTTCCCTCTGATATCCTGTTCTTAAATGCCAGGGGGCGATAGGAGCCATTCATGCCTCGTTACTCCGAGGAACGCCGACAAGCCGTGGTCGCCAAGCTGCTGCCACCTCACAACCTATCCGCTTATGAGGTCGCTGAGCAGGAAGGTATCTCCGTGGCCACCGTCTACAAGTGGCGCAAGGAAGCCCGCGCCGAGGGGCGCTGCCTTCCTGATGCCTCTGATCAAGGCAGCTCAGGATGGTCTTCCCAGGACAAGTTCGCCGCCGTGGTCGAAACCGCGCCCATGAACGCCGAAGACGTCGCCGAGTATTGTCGCCGACGTGGACTGTACCCTGAGCAACTGCAGCGCTGGCGCCATGATTGTGAGCAGGCCGCCAGCCTGTCCCATGAGGAACGTCGCCGTGAGGCCGATGACGCCAAGCAGCAACGCAAACGCATCCGAGAGCTGGAGCGCGAACTCCAGCGCAAGGAAGCGGCCCTGGCCGAGACCGCTGCCTTGTTGACGCTGCGAAAAAAGGCCCGAGCGATCTGGGGGGACGAGGAAAAATGATCAGTGGCCCGGATCGCCAACATGCCGTTGAACTGATCGACGAGGCTCGCGCCAATGGCGCGCGTCTCGCCCCTGCTTGCCGCATGCTCGGACTGACAGCCCGTACGTATCAGCGCTGGACACGTGGTTCTATCCTCCGGGAGGATCAACGCCCTTTTGCCGAACGGCCGGTGCCCGCTAATGCCCTGACACCGGCCGAAGAACAGGACGTTCTCGACGTGTGCCATCGGCCGGCTTTCGACGGCCTCCCGCCCGACCAGATCGTCGTGCGACTGCTGGATGAAGAAAACCGCCACCTTGCCTCGGTATCGACGTTCTATCGCATTTTGCGGCGCCATCATGAGGTGGTTCACCGTGGGCGTGCCAGAGCGCCGAAACATCATGCCAGGCCCACCACCTACCGGGCATCCGCGCCCAACCAAACCTGGTCCTGGGACTGCACCTGGCTCGGCGGGCCCATTAAGGGGCAGCATTACTACCTAGTGATGATCCTCGATATCTTCACCCGCAAGGTGGTGGGCTGGGAAGTCTTCCTGTCGGAATCGGCGCACAACTCGCGCACCGTCCTCGAACGGGCCGTGCTCGCCGAGCAAGTCGTCAATCAGCCGCTGGTATTGCATGCCGACAACGGTAGCCCGTTCAAGGGCGCCACGCTGCAAGAGAAGCTGCGCAACCTCGAGATTACGCCGTCCTACAGTCGGCCACGTGTCAGCAACGACAATCCTTATTCTGAGGCGGCGTTTCGAACCTGCAAGTATCGGCCCGATTATCCGGTGAGTGGTTTTGCCAGTATCGAGAAAGCACGGCAATGGGTTCAGAGCTTCGTGAACTGGTACAACCATGAGCATCGGCATAGCGGTATTCGGTTCGTGACGCCAGCGCAACGGCATGCTGGCGAGGATAAGGCCATACTGAGAAAGCGCCACGCCCTGTATCAGGCCGCACGCCGGAACAACCCGGCACGATGGAGTGGCAAGACCCGAAACTGGTCACCCATCAAGGTGGTCACATTGAACCCTGAACGAGAAGCAACAACGCCGCAGACCTGTCGCAAACCAACTGCAGCGTAAAAAGCATCAGAGGCGACAACTACCTTGACAGTCACCGCGCCTGACCTTAACAAAGGTGGCTGGGAGCGTGGAGTCTGAGCCTCGTCGTGATGCCAGAAGCCAACAAGGTGATTAACGGGATGTCAATTACGCTGCGCTCCGTTGACGTCCATCACCACAGAGTTATGCGTCATCATCACTGATAATCGCAAGATCAGGAGGCCATGATGTTAGAGAAGCTCTCGTATATTGGTACATCGATCGCCGCAGTTGTAGCTATTATAATGCTTCAGCAATCCTTGAGTGATCAGGCGAATGCTAGGAAGGCCGAGTTAATAAGTGATTGGCAACGAGCTGTTGTGTTTGAAGCAATCATGCTACGCAAACTTAGTTCATATGATGAAATCGAAGAACATTATTTAAAGCGTTCCCAGCAAGTTACCAATTTCGAGCTGCCCTCCTCCCAAAAAACTGAAGAAGCCATTACGCTAGTTTTGGCAACGTTAGCGGAGCAGCGGGTTGTAAGTATTAATAAGGACAACCAGTACATCCCTCATCATCGAATATTTGTGGACACAATGCATAGCTACGCTGATCGACTAATCGAGCTGAATAAGGACTCGCAGCTGACAAGAAACGTAGCATTTTCTATTGCTGAAATCCTTCGCAAAGGTGGGGGAGAAATGAGGGTAAGCGACCTATCGAAAAAAATTTCTGATAAATATCCTGATATCAGCGAGGCGGTTTTGCGAAGGGGGTACGTGCAGGCAGTGCAACGTAATTTGATCTTAGTTGGCGGTCAGGTAGGGCAACCCAAGAGCGCGGTTCACCCCCCTTCATTCTCACCAGACGGCAAAATTAGGCTAAATCCACGGCTTGGCTATCAGCAGTTTTGATGGTTCAAGTTAGATACCAAATGCCGCATAAAAAATCGTTGGAGAGGGACCTTATACCAGGCGTTACCTCAGTATTTACGGTGCGTCCGCTTTTGGCCGAACGAAGACACTCGTCAGATGGAGGCGCCGTATCTCTCGTTCTTTTCTCTGCAGCTGGGTTACGTCCGGCATGGTGGTCCTATGCCCATGGGAACCATGCCGGAGGTGGTAGGCGCCCTTACAGGGTTTCTTCCAGCAGCGTTGCCAGACGCTTGTAGTGCAGTTCATCGGCTTCGGGGTGGTAGGAGCCGGTGGCGTCCTTGGCGGTGTAGCCGTGAGGGGCGCCCTTGTAGAGTTCGGTGGTGAAGTGCACGCCGGCGGTGGCCAGGGCTTCGTCCAGGCGGGCGATCTGGTCGGCGGGGAGCAGTTCGTCCTTGTCGGCGTGGCCGAAGTAGACACGTGCCTGGATATTGCCCACCACCCGAACGGGGCTGTTGTCGTCGTCGGCTTTGGCCAGGTTGGCGGAGTGGAAGCCGGCCGCGGCGGCGATGCGCTCGGGGTGCTCGGCCGCCATGCGCAGGGCGAAGCCGCCGGTCATGCAGTAGCCGACCACGGCGATCTTGCTGCTCGTGAATTCGGCTTCGCGGTCGAGGCAGTCCAGCAGGGCGATGAAATCGCGGGATTGGGCCTCGGGCGTGAGGTGACCGGCATATTCGACCAGGCTCGGCCGGATATCCGGGTCACGGAAGGATTTGCCTTCCGGCACGATGATGCCGGCCGCGTCGCGGTAGTAGATGTTGGGCATCAGCACGGCGTAGCCGTTGTCCGCGATGCGCTGGGCCTTCTCGAGGTAGCAGGAGCGAAGACCGCCGATATCGGTGAAGAGCACCACGGCCGGCAGGGGGCCGTCGGTGTTGGCGGGCGTGACGATATGGGCGTCGATGGTGCCGTCGGCGGCGGGGATATCGATGACACGAGACATGAGGGCTCCAGATGGTCGATGGCTATCGTCGGGGCGAAGAGTGGGTCAATCGGCGGGTTGCCAGCTACCTTCACGAATGACCGGACAACCACTGACGTCGTGGTTGTAGAGATACAGCCAGGCCGGGCCGAAGGCGGTGGCATGAATGGCTCGGTCGTAATCGCCATGGGCCGGTGCGCGGACACGATAGCCTTCCAGACGGTCGAGGCCGGTGAAGATGCGGGTGCTGACGCGATACACCTCCACTTCCACGCCGCGGGAGGGCTCGGCCTTGGCGCCGGGGCAGTGGCCGAGGTCATAGAGCGTGGCGGTGGTCAGTCGGTCCGTGCCGACGAAGGTCGCGCCGTCCAGCCAGTGGTGATTGCGCAGGCCACGTTTCAGCGTGCCGTAGACGGCGACCAGGGGCGTGCGAGCGATGGCGAGAGCGGGGCTCTGCATGAGGTCACTTCCGCGTTACAGGCTGGCCGGCCGAGCCGACCGGCCATGAGATCATCTTTCGAGTTGCAGATTATCGGGGCCAAAGGCGTCCGGCAGCAACTGTTCCAGGGTGTAGCGCTTGAGCAACCGGCCCTCGGCATCGACCACGTGAATGCGTGTCCGGTCGTCGGCGAATTCGCGGATGCGCTGGCGGCAGTCGCCGCAGGGCGTGCACAGGTGCTCGCCGGGACCGATGACATAGACGTCCTGCAGGCGCCGCTCGCCGGCACTGGCCATGGCGGCGATGGCCGAGGCTTCGGCGCATAGCCCCTTGTAGTGCGCCACTTCGACATTGGCGCCGCTGTAGCGGGTGCCGCTCTCGCTGACGATCAGCGCGCCCACCGGATGCCGGGAGTAGGGCACATAGGCGCGGTCGCGCACGGCGACCAGGGCGCTGACGATTTCCGACTCCACTGACTCGCTCATGCCGCACCCCCGGCGTCGTCGCGCAGCACGCTGTCCAGGGCGATACGCATCATGTCATCGAAGGTGGTGGCGCGGTCGTCGCTGGACAGGGAGTTGCCCTTGACGATGTGATCGGAGACGGTGCAGATGGTGGTGGCACGCGCGCCGAACTCGGCGGCGACGCCATACAGGCCGGCGGCTTCCATCTCGACGCCGACGATGCCGTAGCGGCGCATCATCTCGACCATCTCGGGACGCGGGTCATAGAAGAGATCGGCGGAGAAGATGTTGCCGACCTTGACCGGAATGCCGTGATCACGCGCGGCATCGGCGGCGTGGCGGGTCATCTCGAAGTCGGCGATGGCGCCCAGGTCGTTGCCCAGAAAGCGCGTGCGATTGACCCCGGAGTCGGTGCTGGCGCCCATGCCGATGACCACGTCGCGGACGTTGACGTCGTCGCGCACCGCGCCGCAGGAGCCCACGCGGATCAGTCGCTCGACGCCGAACTCGGTGATCAGCTCCTTGGCATAGATGGACACCGAGGGGATGCCCATGCCGTGGCCCATCACCGAGACCTCACGTCCCTGGTAGGTGCCGGTGTAGCCGTACATGTTGCGCACGTCGTTGACCAGGCGCGGGGCTTCGAGGAAGTTCTCGGCGATATAGCGGGCCCGCAGCGGGTCGCCGGGCATCAGCACGGTGTCGGCGAAGTCGCCGCGCTCGGCCTTGATATGAGGGGTAGCCATGAGTCATTTCTCCGTCAGAAAGGTCTCGCCGTCGTCCATCGGCGCCAGGTCGAAGTAGTCGGCCAGGCTCTGGCCGATATCGGCGAAGCTGGTGCGCGCGCCCAGGGAGCCGGCGGAAAGGCCGCCGCCCAGAGCGAGAATCGGGATGTGCTCGCGGGTATGGTCGCTGCCGTGCCAGGTGGGGTCGCAGCCATGATCGGCGGTCAGGATCAGCAGGTCGTCGTCGCGGAGTCGGGCCAGCACTTCCGGCAGGCGCGCATCGAAGTGCTCGAGGGCGGCGGCATAGCCGTCGACGTCGCGACGGTGGCCGTAGACCATGTCGAAATCGACGAAGTTGGTCATGATCAGGCTGCGCTCGCCATCCTCGGCCATGGCGTCGAGGGTGGCGTCGAACAGGGCATCGTGGCCACTGGCCTTGATGCTGCGCGAGATGCCGCAGTGGGCATAGATATCGGCGATCTTGCCGATGGCGGTGACCCGGCCGTCGGCCTCGCAGAGCTGCTGCAGCACGGTGGGCGAGGGCGGCTCGACGCTGTAGTCGCGGCGATTGGCGGTGCGCGCGAAGGTGGCGGCATCTTCGCCGTTGAAGGGGCGGGCGATGACGCGGCCGATGTTGTAGGGCTCGAGCAGGCGACGGGCGGTCTCGCACAGGCGGTAGAGGCGCTCGAGGCCGAAGCTGTCCTCATGGGCGGCGATCTGGAAGACCGAGTCGGCCGAGGTATAGACGATCGGTTGGCCGCTGCGCACATGCTCTTCGCCTAGGCGGGCGATGATCTCGGTGCCCGAGGCATGGCAGTTGCCGATCACGCCGGGCAGCTCGGCCTCACTGATCAGGGCGTCGAGCAGTTCGGCGGGAAAGCTGTTGTCGGGGTCGCTGAAGTAGCCCCAGTCGAAACGCACCGGCACACCGGCGATTTCCCAGTGCCCCGAGGGCGTATCCTTGCCGGAGGACACCTCGCGGGCATGACCGTAGGCGCCACTCACGCTCGTCGGTGGCGTCATGCCTTGCGCCCAGTGACCGGTGCTCTCGTGGTGGGCGTGGAGCAGGCCGAGCCCGGCCAGATTGGGGAGCTGCAGGGCACCACGCTGTGTCGAAGCGGCGCATTCGCGGGCGATATGGCCCAGGGTGTCGGCGCCGGCATCGCCGAATTGCTCGGCGTCTGGAGCGGCGCCGATGCCGAAGGAATCGAGGACGAGCACGATGGCACGTGTCATGGGGCCTCCCGGCGAATGGTGTCGTGAATCAGGGTCGGTGAAGCGGCGGCCTCACCGAGTTCGATGGCGTCGAGCAGCTGGCGCTCGGCACGCTCGGCGTCATCCTGGCGACGGGCATGCAGGGTGGCGAGCGGCTGACCGGCTTCCAGGCGGGTGCCCAGCTCGGCGATATCGGCCAGGCCCACGGCATGGTCGATGGCGTCGTCGGGGGAGCGTCGTCCGCCGCCCAGTTCGACCACCGTCATGCCCAGGGCGCGCGTATCCATGGCGCGCAGGTAGCCGCTGCGCGGTGCCAGGACCGGGAGGATGACCGGTGCCGCCGGCAGGTACTGATCCGGCGCGCTGACGAAATCCGTCGGCCCGCCCAGACCGGCCACCATGCGGCCGAAGCGCTCGGCGGCTTCTCCGGAGCTCAGAGCCCGCTCGAGTCGTTGCTCGGCACTCGCCTGATCCTGAGCCAGACCGCCGGCCATCAGCATCTCGATGGCCAGGTGTCGGGTCACCTCGAGCAGCCGGCCGGTGCGGCGCTCGCCGCTGAGCACGGCCAGGGCTTCGCGCACTTCCAGGGCATTGCCCGCGCACGGGGCCAGCGGCTGACTCATGTCGGTGAGCACGGCCGTGGTCGAGGTGCCGGCGCGGCTGGCGACCTCGGCAATAGTGGTGGCGAGCTGTCTGGACGCTTCCTCGGTGGGCATAAAGGCGCCACTGCCGACCTTGACGTCCATGACCAGGCCGTCGAGTCCGCAGGCCAGTTTCTTGCCCAGGATGGACGACACGATCAGCGGCAGCGACTCCACGGTGGCGGTGACATCGCGCACCGCGTAGAGGCGCTTGTCGGCCGGCGCCAGATCGGCGGTCTGGCCGATGATGGCCACGCCGACTTCCTTGACCAGTTGCCGGAAGGTGGCGGTATCCGGCGACACGCTGTAGCCGGGGATGGACTCCAGCTTGTCCAGGGTGCCGCCGGTATGGCCGAGGCCACGGCCGGAGATCATCGGCACATGGCCACCGCAGGCGGCGATCCAGGGGCCGAGGATCAGCGAGACCACGTCGCCCACGCCACCGGTGGAGTGCTTGTCGATGACCGGGCCGGGCAGGTCCAGCGCCGACCAGTCGAGCACATCGCCGGAGTCGCGGATGGCCTCGGTCAACGCCACCGTTTCGGTGGCGTTCATGTCGTTCAGGAAGATGGCCATGGCCAGTGCGCCGACCTGGGCATCACTGAGGCGACCATCACTGATGCCGGCCACCAGTTCATTGATGGTCGCGGCATCCAGGGCCTGACCATCGCGTTTGGCGCGAATGGCTTCCTGGGGCAGCATCAGTAGTCGACCTCCTCGTCATCATCCAGGCCTTCCATGTCGATACCGCCGACCACGCCGATGGTTTCGAGCAGGTTGTCGAGCAGGCCGGAGGCGCCGAAGCGGAAGTGCTGCGGGCTGACCCAGTTGGCGCCCATGATGCGTTCGGCCAGTTGGATGTATGCCTGGGCATCCTCGGCGGTGCGCACCCCGCCGGCGGCCTTGAAGCCGACTTCGCCGCCATGGTCACGAATGACTTCGAGCATGACTTCGGCGGCTTCCAGGGTGGCATTGACCGACACCTTGCCGGTGGAGGTCTTGAGGAAGTCGGCACCGCCATGGATGGCCAGTTCCGAGGCACGACGAATCAGGGCCGCATCGGCCAGCTCGCCGGTTTCCAGGATGACCTTGAGTGTCTTGCCGCCGGCCGCGGCCTTGCACATCTCGACCAGCTCGCGGCCGGTTTCCTCGTCGCCCTGCTGCAGGGCGCGATAGGGGAATACCACATCGACCTCATCGGCGCCCGAGGCGACGGCCTCGCGGGTCTCGCGGGCGGCGCTCATGACATCGCTGCTGCCATGCGGAAAATTGGTGACCGTGGCGATCTTGATGGTGTCGTTCAGGCGATGCGCGGTGAGCGCGCGACGCGCGGGGACGATGAAGCGCGGATAGATGCAGATAGCCGCCGGATTGCCGACCGGTGTCTTGGCGCGTTGACACAGCGACTCGATACGCGCATCGGTGTCGTCGTCGTTCAAGCTCGTCAGGTCCATCAGGGTCAGAGCCTGACGGGCAGTCCGTGTAAGGTCGTTCATGGCGTGCTCTCTTGAAAGGCATGGGAATGAGCCGCGGGGCTCAATGCTACGGGGCATCGATCGGTTCGCACCGGGCGCAGGGAAGGGGGCCCGGGCACCGGGCCCCCTTGCAGGACGTGTTCATGCGCCCAGGGCGATGAAGAAGCCAGCGATTGTCGCCGACATCAGGTTGGACAGGGTACCTGCCAGCACGGCCCGGATGCCAAACTGCGCGATCTCGTGACGACGGCTGGGGGCGATGCTGCCCAGGCCGCCCAGCAGGATGGCAATCGACGACAGGTTGGCAAAACCGCACAGCGCGAAGGACAGTACCGCCTTGGTGTGCGTGGTCATGGCCTCGCCGGTGGCGGCCACGACTTGCTCGCCACTGATGTAGGGCGCCAGGTTGATATAGGCCACAAACTCGTTGACCACCAGCTTCTGCCCGATGAAAGAGCCGGCCAGGGTGGCCTCGGACCAGGGAATGCCCAGCAGGAAGGCCAGGGGCGCGAACAGCCAGCCGAGGATCTGCTCGAGGCTGAGGCTTTCCATGCCGAACCAACCGCCGACACCGCCGAGGATGCCGTTGACCAGCGCGATCATGCCGATGAAGGCCAGCAGCATGGCGCCCACATTGGCGGCCAGGCGCAGGCCGGAGGAAGCCCCGGAAGCCGCGGCGTCCAGCACATTGCTGGGCTGATCCTCGGCCTCGAGTTCCTGCTCGGCCGTAGACACGCTGTCGTTGGGTGTTTCGGTCTCGGGCATGATCAGCTTGGCGAACAGCAGCCCGCCCGGTGCGGCCATGAAGGAAGCGGCGACCAGGTATTCCATGGGAATGCCCAGGGCGGCATAGCCTGCCAGCACCGAGCCCGCCACGGAGGCCAGGCCGCCGCACATCACCGCGAACAGCTGCGACTTGGTCATGCGGTTGATGAAGGGGCGTACCACCAGCGGCGCCTCGGTCTGGCCGACGAAGATATTGGCGGTGGCCGACAGCGACTCGGTACGCGAGGTGCCCAGCGCTTTCTGCAGGGCGCCGCCGAGCAGGCGAATGATCCACTGCATGATGCCCAGGTAGTAGAGCACGGCCGTCAGCGAGGAGAAGAAGATGATGACCGGCAGCACCTTGATGGCGAAGACGAAGCCGATTTCATCGGTGTTGGCGAGCTTGCCGAACAGGAAGTCGATGCCGTCGTTGGCATAGGTCACCACCTGGCTGACGGCCTCGGAGACGGTGGCCAGCACGGCCTGACCGAAGGGCACATAGAGCACGAAGGCGCCCAGTCCGGCCTGGATGACAAAGGCGCCGACCACAGTGCGCATGCGGATGGCGCGGCGGTTGACGGAAAACAGCAGGGCAATGGCGATCAGTGTCGCCATGCCGACGAGACTCATGATCAAGGTCATGGCAATGTCCTTGTGGTCGTTGGCATGAGGGCGTTTTGGCCCTCATGACCGTATGACGGGTGGCGCAGCCGCGTGGCTTACAGGAAATTGTACTTCAGGGAATAGATCATGGCGTTCTGGTAATCATTGGCCGTACCCAGCTTGTTGTGGGAGTAGCGGTACTGAATACCGGTGGTGATCTCGTCGACCGGGTGCCACCACAGGCCGACGGCGCCGTTGGTACCAGTGCTGCCGGCCGGCCCGTTGACGTAGTTCTGCTGCAGATATTCTTCGTCACGATCGAAGGTCTGTTCGTGCCAGTTGCTGACGCTGAAATTGTGGCCCCAGGCCTGGAAGTCGTAACCCAGCACCCAGCCCAGCATGTAGCCATTCTGACCACTGTAGGCGTTGTCGTCGCTTTCCACCCAGGCCTTGCCCAGGAAGGGTTTGAACCACAGGCCGTTATCGAAGGTATGGCGGTAGCCGAAGCCGGCGATGAGATCCTGCTCCTTGCTGTCATAACCATGGTCACGGAAGTCGTAGATATGGAAGTACAGCGAGAAGGGGGTGTCACCCAGATAGATGTGCGAGGTGGCCTTGCCGGCGCCGCGGCGGTTATCGCGACCATCTTCCTCGGAAGTGTCGTTCTGCGGGTTCTCGAAGTCGTAGAAGCCGTAGAACTCACCCCAGTCGAAACCGACGCCACCCTCGAACTCGAGGTAGAAGAAGTCACCCTTGGCGGCGTTGGTCGAGGTGCGTTGCTCGGTACCATTCGACCAGTCGAGATAGTTGACCGAGACATTGCCGAACGACCAGAGCGGTGTGAAGGCCGAGCCCTCTTCGGCGGTGGCCGGCAGCGAGGCGGCGGCGAGGGCGAGGCCGGTCAGGGGAGCGAGTTGTTTCAGGGCAGTCGGGCGCGGCATGGTGGTTTCCCTTGAGTATTGTTGTCGTGTGATGCAAGGCAACTGGAAAGTGGTTCATCACTGACAGCGTGGTTGGTTGCCATCGCCCCGTCAGGCTTGAAGGGACGTGACGCCTCTGTTAATACATTAACGCGCGGATGTTATTTTATTAACATCCAGAGTCGCAACCCTGTCCCGCAAACGCGATGTACACGAGACGGCGAATGCCTCTCGGCTCGTGGGTCGATTGATGTCAGTGAACGGAGAAGGTCGAGTGAATGAACGCAGTGCAGCGCGTCTCGAGCACCTGAGGGCTTCGCTATCCCGGGGAGGCAGCCTGCGTCTGGCCGAGGCGGCAGTGCTGTGCGGGGTTTCCGAGATGACCATCCGGCGCGATCTGGCTGGTGGCGATAGCGGCCTGGTGCTGGTCGGCGGGCTGCTGATGCAAGCCGATGACCCGCGCCATGCACCGGCCTATGATCTGCTGGCCCAACGGGACCGCCATGCCGAGAGCAAGCAGCGCCTGTGTGACAGGGCCCTGGCCATGCTGGAAGAGGGCGATACCCTGTTCATCGATTGCGGTACTACGCTGATGCCGATGGCGGCTAGCCTGCCGTCGGACCTCTCGCTGACCGTGGTGACCTATGCGCTCAACGTGGCCGAGGCAGTCAGTCAGCGGCCCGGTGTGCGCCTCTGGTTGTCGGGAGGGCTCTATCAGTCATCATCGCGTTCCTTCGAAGGCGAAGAAGTGACCGAGACCATCACTGGATTGGGCATCAACAAGGCCTTCATCTCGGCTGCCGGGGTGCATCCGCGCCAGGGGCTGAGCTGCTTTCATTTTCATGAAGTCGCGCCCAAGCAGGCCGCCATCGCTACCGCCCAGCGCCGCATCCTGGTGGTCGATCCCAGCAAACATGGCATGGTCAGGCCGGCACGCTTTGCTGACCTGGGCGATATCGACGAGGTGATTTCCGAAGCGGATGTCGCATCGGTGTGACAGGGTGCGACAACCTGCCGCAAATCCGCCCTTCCCATTCTGCGTTCGGACCATCAGAATGAGTGCCTCACGGCACCCTCTTCCCGCTCGGCGATGTCGCAGCGAGTCGTTGCCGCGGGTAGCTCGCCGTGACTGAGCCCGAAGCACTCTCCACGACGGTCGTGCAGCACTTGTTTCAAGATGTCCGCGACCCGCGCGGGAGAGCGCTTCGGCGCGTGCATTGCCTGCTGAGCTCAAGCGGGCACGCGTTCGCCGCCAAGCCTTGATGAGGTTGAAACATGAGAAGAAATCCCACCCTGCGCATGCTCGGCGTCCTGCTGCTGCTATCGCTGCCACTGCTGTTGGCGGGCTGCAGTTCGGCGCTGCTGGATCCCAAGGGGCAGATAGGGGAAGAACAGCGCACCCTGATTCTGACTGCCTTTGGTCTGATGCAGATCGTTGTTATCCCGGTCATCGTCATGACGCTGTTGTTCGCCTGGCGGTATCGCCGCGGCAACAAGGATGCGACCTATTCGCCTGACTGGTCTCACTCCACCAAGATCGAGGCGGTCGTCTGGTTCATCCCCTGTGTCATCATTCTATTCCTGGCCGTCCTGACCTGGTACACCTCGCACAGCCTGGACCCTCACAAGGCCATCGCGCCTGACGAGAGTCAGCAGGAGCCGATGGAAATCCAGGCCGTCTCGCTGGACTGGAAATGGCTGTTCATCTATCCCGAGCAGGGCATCGCCACGGTCAATGAGGTGGCTTTTCCGGCGGATACACCGGTTCGCTTCCGGGTTTCCTCGGGCTCGGTGATGAACTCCTTCTTCATTCCCCGTTTGGGTAGCCAGATCTATGCCATGGCCGGCATGGATAATGATGTCCACCTGATTGCCAACAAAACCGGCACTTATGCGGGTCGTTCCACCAATTACAGTGGTGCGGGCTTCTCGGAGATGACGTTCCAAGCCCAGGTGGGAACACAGGAAGAATTCGACGCCTGGGTCGAGGAAGTGAAGGCTTCCTCCAACTCCCTGAGTTTTCCGAAAGGCTACTATGAGCTCGTCACGCCCAGCGTGAACAACGGGGTCAAGTACTTCTCGGACGTGCCTTCTTCCCTTTATGAGCAGATCCTCAAGAGCTTCCATGCCGGCGGCAACCATGCCGAGTACCTGGAGAAGTATGTCGATGAGAGTGCTCGAGAAGCCATTGGTCATGGCAGTGGTCACAGCGAAGATCATGGTGATGACCATGGTGATGAGCAGGGTGGTGAATCCGAGTCTCACAGTGATTCCGAGTCTCAAGGCGAGTCCATGAGCGCGGAGGCAGCGGAGTAAATTATGTTCGGAAAACTGACACTGGATGCAGTCCCATTAGGCGAGCCCATCATCATGGTGACCGTTGCGGCCATCGTGCTGGGTGGACTCGGGATCGTGGGAGCCATTACCTACTTCAAGAAGTGGGGATACCTTTGGCGGGAGTGGATCACGTCCGTCGACCACAAGAAACTCGGCATCATGTACTTCCTCGTCGCACTGGTGATGCTGCTGCGGGGCTTTGCCGATGCCATCATGATGCGCAGCCAGCTGGCCATGGCCTCGGCCGGCGCCGAAGGTTTCCTGCCGCCCAGCCACTATGATCAGATCTTCACCGCTCACGGCGTGATCATGATCTTCTTCGTCGCCATGCCCATGGTCATCGGCCTGATGAACCTGGTGGTGCCGTTGCAGATCGGTGCCCGCGATGTGGCCTTCCCCTTCATGAACAACCTGAGTTTCTGGTTGTTCGCTGGCGGCGTGATCCTGGTCAACGTATCGCTGTTTGTAGGGGAGTTTGCCAAGACGGGGTGGCTGGCGTATGCACCACTATCGGGGAAAGAGTACAGTCCCGGTGTCGGGGTGGATTACTGGATATGGGCGTTGCAGATATCGGGTATCGGCACGACCCTGACCGGGATCAACTTCTTCGTCACCATTCTGAAGATGCGCACCAAGGGCATGACGCTCTTCCGCATGCCGATCTTCACCTGGACGTCGCTGTGCACCAACGCGCTGATCATCGCGTCTTTCCCGATCCTGACCGCGACCATCGCGCTGTTGACGCTCGACCGTTACTTGGGTTTCCACTTCTTCACGACCGATTTCGGCGGCAACATGATGATGTACGTCAACCTCATCTGGGCCTGGGGCCATCCTGAGGTGTACATACTCATCCTGCCGGCCTTCGGCGTCTTCTCCGAGGTCATCTCGACCTTTGCCCGCAAGCGGCTGTTCGGCTACGGCACCATGGTATGGGCAACCGTGGCGATCACCTTCCTGTCGTTCATCGTCTGGCTGCACCACTTCTTCACCATGGGAGCGGGGGCCAATGTCAATGCGTTCTTCGGCATAGCGACGATGATCATCGCCATACCCACGGGTGTGAAGATCTTCAACTGGCTGTTCACCATGTACCGCGGGAGCCTCGAGTTCACCTCGCCGGTGCTGTGGACGCTGGGTTTCATCATCACCTTCACTTTGGGTGGCATGACCGGCGTGATGCTAGCCGTACCGGCAGCCAACTTCGTGCTGCACAACAGCCTGTTCGTCATTGCCCACTTCCATAACGTCATCATCGGCGGCGTGGTGTTCGGCATGCTGGCCGGTCTGACCTTCTGGTTCCCGAAGGCCTTCGGCTTCACGCTGGACGAGAAATGGGGCAAGCGTTCCTTCTGGTGCTGGGTCATCGGCTTCTATGTGGCCTTCATGCCGCTCTACGTGCTGAGCTTCTTCGGTGCCGTGCGTCGCATGCAGTCCTACGAGAACGGCGACTGGCAGCCGCTGATGATCGTCGCCTGGGTCGGTGCGCTGATCATCGCCGCCGGCATTGCCTGCACCGTGATCCAGTTCATCGTCAGTATTCGCGATCGCAAGAAAAACGCGGACGTGACCGGCGATCCATGGGATGGCCGTACTCTCGAGTGGTCAACTTCATCGCCGGCGCCGTTCTATAACTTCGCGCATGAGCCCGAAGTGAACGATCTTGATGACTTCTGGGACCGGAAGCAGCGCAATAATGGCAAGTCGCCGCTCTCGACGCCGCCTTACCAGGACATCCACATGCCCAAGGATACTTGGGAGGGGCCGGTCTTGGGCTTGCTGGCGACCGTCTTCGGCTTTGCCCTGGTCTGGCACATCTGGTGGCTGGCTATCGTCGGCGGCATCGGAACCTTCGCGGTCTTCATGGCGCGCGTCTTCAGAGAGGATGTGGATTACTATGTCCCGGCGGCTGAAGTCGAGCGCATCGAGCGCGAGCACCAACAACGTGTGGAGATGCAGGCGTAATCATGGCTACCGATACACTTAGCAACCACGAGGATCATGCCCACGAGCATGATCACCACGACACTGCAGGGACCAAGATCTTCGGTTTCTGGATCTATCTGATGAGCGACCTGGTGATCTTCGGGTCACTGTTCGCTACCTATGCCGTGCTCCTCGGGGGCACGGCCGGGGGGCCTTCCGGTGCGGATATCTTCGCGCTGGACCTGATTCTGGTCAGTACCTTCCTGCTGCTGGTGAGTAGTTTTACCTACGGCATGGCGGTGCTGGCGATGAATGCCGACCAGGTCGACAAGGTCAAGAAATGGTTGGTCATTACCTTCCTGCTGGGGGCTGGCTTCATCGGGATCGAGGTCTATGAGTTCCAGCACTTGATCCACGAAGGCTTCGGTCCGGATCGCAGTGCCTTCCTGTCGGCCTTCTTCACTCTGGTGGGTACCCATGGCCTGCACGTGACCTTCGGTCTGATCTGGATCGCCGTCATGTTGATCCAGCTGCAGCAGAAGGGGCTGACCGACATGACTCGCCCGCGGATCATGTGCCTGAGCCTGTTCTGGCACTTCCTGGATATTATCTGGATCTGCGTTTTCTCCTTCGTCTACCTGATGGGAGTCCTTTGACATGAGTGGACACGCCTCTCACGAAGAACACAGCCATGGTAGCGTCAAGTCCTATGTGATGGGGCTGATCCTGTCACTGGTATTGACCATCATTCCCTTCGGGATCGTGATGACCGGTGCGCTCGGGACCCTGGCCACGGCACTGATCATCGTGGCAACGGCGGTGGCTCAGCTGCTCGTCCAGCTGGTGTTGTTCATGCACATGAACACCAAGGCGGATGAAGGCTGGAACTTCATGTCGTTCGTCTTCACCATTTCGATCCTGGTTCTGGTCATCGGGGGTTCCGTATGGATCATGTACAACCTGCATCAGAACATGATGATCGGTTGACTCCGGCGGCCAGGATGCGCAAAGACTACCTCACCATCACCAAGCCGGGCATCATCGGCGGTAATGTGATCGCAGTACTGGGCGGCTTTTTCCTGGCCGCCCGGGGCGATGTCGATCCCTGGCTACTGCTGGCCACAGTGGCCGGTCTGGCTCTGGTGATCGCGTCGGGATGTGCGTTCAACAACGTCATCGATCGAGATATCGATGCGCTGATGCAACGCACGCAGTCCCGCCCACTGGTGCAGGGCCGCCTCACGTCGGTGGCCACACTGCGATTCGCGACCCTGCTCGGGGTCGCGGGTTTTGCCTTGCTCGGTGTGTTCACTAATTGGATAACGCTGGGTCTGGCAGTGTTCGGTTTCGCGATCTATGTCGGGGTCTATAGCCTCTACATGAAGCGCCACTCCGAGTACGGCACCCTGGTGGGGAGTCTCTCCGGTGCCATGCCGCCCGTCGTGGGCTATTGCGCGGTGACCGGTCAGTTCGATACGGGGGCGTTGACGCTGCTCGTCATCTTCTGTCTGTGGCAGATGCCGCATTCCTATGCGATTGCCATCTTTCGTCTGCAAGATTACCAGGCGGCCCGGATTCCGGTATTGCCGGTCGTTCGCGGCATCAAGACCGCCAAGCACTACATCCTCGGCTACATCCTGGCCTTCGTGCTGGCCTCGCTGGCATTGAGCGTGGCGGGTTATGCGGGGCCCGGATACTTCATTGTTGCCCTGCTGATGGGGCTCTACTGGGTGTATCTGGCCATGCAGGGTTATCGCGCGCATGATGAAGCCCGTTGGGCCAAGCGTGTCTTTGCCTTCTCGATCATCACCATCACGGCGCTTAGCCTGATGATGTCGGTGGATGCCACTCTGCCTGCTGCTCCTCCCTTGTGGACCGCCCTGACCTGACGCTGTCGTCGATGATCCGGGGGCATATTCCCCGGATTCCTGCCTATACTCATACTGACAGATGACGCAGTGGTCCGACGGGCCGATCCGGGCCCGTCTCCGGCAGGAGGTAGCGCTATGTTGACACATGTATGGGGCCTGATGGCCCACCCGAATCGCGAGTGGAGCCAGATCAAGGAAGAGCGTGAGACGCTCACCCACCTTTATGAGCATCACGTGCTGTTACTGGCGGCCATTCCGGTCGTATTCTCCTATATCGGCACCACGCAGGTTGGCTGGAGCCTGGGAGGTGGCACCACCATACAGTTGGGTTATCTGGATGCCCTGGGGGCCGGGGTGGTGTTTTACCTGGTGATCCTGGCGGCGGTCTATGCGGTTGGCAAGGTCATCCGTTACATGGCCAAGCGCTATGCAGCTCACCCCCCGAAGCAGAGCCAGTGCATCGTTTTCGCCGGCTATGTCGCCACGCCGATGTTCCTCAGCGGTATCGTGGCGGTATATCCGCTGATCTGGCTGTGCCTGCTCGCGGGTACGATCGGGCTGTGTTACACCGCCTACCTGCTCTATCTGGGCATTCCGGCCTTTCTGAATATCAGTCGCGAGGAAGCCTTTGTCGTCTCCAGCACGACCCTGGCCTTCGGTGTGCTGATTCTCGAGGTACTACTCGGCATGACGGTGTTGCTGTGGGGCTATGGTGAACGCATCATCCTGTCGCTACTGGGCTGACGCTTGGCTGAAACGCCCCCGGTTGGTCGGGTACCCCATATCAAGAAGCCGAACGGGCAACTCTGGCTGGCCCGTTCGGCGTCATGCTCGTCTTAGCTGGTCTTGATCATTCCGAGGGCGGGGTGCTCGCGGCATCAGCCGCCGGGGAGACTTGCGCCAGGGCGCGCTGCAGAGGCTCAAGGGTAGCGTCGATGTCCTTCAGCTTGTCGATGCCGAAGAGGCCGATACGCAGGCTTCTGAAGTCCTCGCCTTCACCGCACATCAGGGGAAGGCCGGGGGTCACCTGAACGCCGAGTTCGGCGAGTCTGTCGACCAGCTCCGCGTCAGCGGTGTAACGGGCCACCACCGTCGCTGACTGATAGGCCTTGGCGGCCACCGACGTGAAACCGTGCTCGTCGAGCATCTCCTGTACGCGACGCCCCAGCTCGAATTGCTGATCACGCAGCTTGTCGACGCCATACGCTTCGATTTCCACCATGGTATCGCGCAGTTGGCGCAGGCCGTCGGTGGGCAGGCTGGCATGATAGGCATGCTCGCCGGCCTCGAAGGTTTCCATCACCGTCAACCACTGACGCAGGTCGCAGGCAAAGCTGGTGCTGCGGGTTTCATCGATGATCTCGCGTGCCAGGCGCGACAGCATGACCATGCCGCAGCAAGGCGCACTGCTCCAGCCACCCTGAGGCGTACTGAGCAGGACATCGACCCCGATATCCAGCATGTCCACCCAGGCTGCGCCCGAAGCACTGCTGTCGAGAATGAACAGGCCGTTTTCTTCGTGAATGGCTTCGGCGATGCGTCGCATGTATTCATCGGGCAGAAGGATGCCCGATGAGGCATCGACATGAGGGGCGAAGACGATATCCGGCTGCTGGTCGCGAATCGCCTCGATGACCTCTTCGATACGCGGCGGGGCAAAGGGGGATAAGGGGTCATCCTCATCCTCCCGGGCCGCCCTGCGAACATTGCGGTCTGCCGGGATATTGCCCTGCTCGAGCATCTGACCCCAGCGATAGCTGGAGTCTCCGGTGCGAATTACCAGGCAGCGCCGCTCGCTGGCGAACTGGCGTGCCACGGCTTCCATGCCGAAGGTCCCGCTACCGGGCACGATGGCCGCCGAATTCGCGCGATAGACGCGCTTCAGGGTGGCGGCGATGTCGCTCATCACCTGTTGGAAGTGCGGCGACATGGGGTTGAGAGCACGATCCGCGTTGACCACCGAGTACTCGAGCAGTCCATTCGGGTCGGCAGTGGATAACAAGCCGGCCATTATATTCTCCGTCGTCGTTGGGAGCGTGGTGATACCTCGAGGATATGCTCATTCACGTTGCTAGACCAGCCCCGCTCGCGGCCGCCAGCATGTTGTCCGGAAGGCTATCCACTCGGGTAGAGGTTGCGCCCAGTGATGGGTGCGTGCACCTGGATGGTGCGCCGCGGCGTACCGTGGAGCGCTGCCACGGCGCTTCATGGTGCAGGTACCGGCCAGCCCCGGGGATAAATGGGCGGCTGGCGTGAAGTTGGCACGCGGCCTGCAAGGGAAACCCCATATCCATGACACACGCCAGGTATCGCCATGTCGTCTACCGTCACCGCGCCCGATGCGCCGCGCTTGTTGTTCAGTGATCTGGACGGCTCGCTTCTGGATCACTACAGCTATGCCTGGTCACCGGCGGCTGACTGGCTGACGCGTCTGGCGAGTCTCGGTGTGCCGGTGATTCCGGTGACCAGCAAGACGCGCAGCGAGCTGCTCGGCCTGAGGCGTGAACTCGGGCTCGAGGCATCGCCCTTCGTGGCCGAGAACGGGGCCGTGGTGGGCCTGCCCATGGCCTGGCGACATGCTTCTCACTCAGCGGATGCCGATGGGCTGGTGGTGCATACCCTGGGTATCGATATCGGCTTCATCCGTCAGCGGCTGGCGGTCTGGCGCGAGCGTCTGGGGGCGCATTTCACGCCGATCAGCGAGATGTCCCTGGAGCACGTGATCGATCTGACCGGTTTGCCCGAGTCGCAGGCTCGCCTGGCCAGGATGCGCGAGGGCAGTGAGCCGCTGATCTGGGAGGATAGCGACGAAAAACTCGAGGCCTTCCATCAAGCGCTGGAGGGTGACGGGCTACGTTGCGTGCGGGGCGGCCGCTTCTGGCATGTGACCGGGGAAGCCGACAAGGGCGATGCCGTCACCTGGTTGATCACGCGTTTTGCGGCGATGCGGGGCGTCCGACCGCTGACGCTGGCCCTGGGGGATGGGCCCAATGACGTCCGCATGCTGGAAGCCGTCGACAGCGCGGTGGTGATCCCCGCGCGCCATGGCCTCGCGGTCAGGCCGAACCAGTCGGCCCTGTATGTCAGCCGGGCCATGGGGCCTGACGGCTGGGCCGAGGGCGTCACGCACTGGTGGGGCAACGAAGGCGTTGCTCCCCTGGAACCTGCCGCCCCGGGAGGGCGTTCCCATGAGTGATTTTCACCAGAACGGTATCATTACCGACTTCCATAACCTGACCCACCGTTCGGTCGATTCGCTGGAAGCCGACCTGGTGCAGTTTTCCCGGCAGCGGCCGATGAGCCTGATTCTGCCGTCCCTGTACAGCGAACTGGAAGGCCCGGCGCTGAACCATATCGTTCAGGAAATTGCCGCCGCGCCCTATCTGGAGGAGGTGGTCATCGGCCTGGATCGGGCCGATGAGGCGCAGTTTCGCCATGCCCGCGAGTTCTTCGCGCGACTTCCCCAGCGGCATCGTATCCTGTGGAATGATGGCCCCAAGCTGACGGCCCTGGACCGCGAGCTGGAGGCCCGTGGGCTCTCGCCCCAGGAGCCCGGCAAGGGGCGCAATGTCTGGTACTGCGCAGGCTATGTTCAGGCCTCGGCCCGCAGCCAGGTGGTGGCCCTGCATGACTGTGACATCCTGACCTATGATCGCGGCATGCTGGCCCGGCTGTTTTATCCGGTGGCGCACCCTCACTTCAATTACGAGTTCTGCAAGGGCTATTACCCGCGTATTGCCGAGGGCAAGCTCAATGGTCGGGTGTCACGGCTGATGGTCACGCCCCTGCTGCGGGCGCTCAAGGTCATCGCCGGCCCCTTGCCGTACCTGGATTACCTGGACAGCTTCCGCTATCCCTTGTCGGGCGAGTTCGCCATGCGCAGTGACGTGCTCGACGGCATCCGCATCCCCGCCGACTGGGGCCTTGAGATCGGTGTGCTGTCCGAGGTGCAGCGCAATCACTCGACCCACCGTCTGTGTCAGGTGGATCTGGCCGATAGCTACGACCACAAGCATCAGCCGGTTTCCGAAGACGATGCCGCGGCCGGCCTCAATCGCATGAGCCTGGATATCGCCAAGGCGCTTTATCGCAAGCTGGCCACCCAGGGGGTGACCTTCAGCGCCGAGGACTTCCGTACCCTCAAGGCGACCTACTATCGCTTGGCGCTGGACCTGATCGAGGCCTACGACCACGACGCCACCATGAACGGCCTGACGCTGGACCGTCACGCCGAGGAACAGGCCGTCGAGCTGTTTGCCCGCAACCTGCTCGACGCCGGCGCGGCCTTCCTCGACAATCCCGGGGAACGCCCCTTTATCGCCAGCTGGAACCGGGTACGCGCCGCCATCCCGGATGTTCTCGAACGCCTGCACGACGCCGTCGAGGGGGATAATGCCCCCGGCTGCGCCGGGAGCTATAAGCTGTAAGCTTTAAGTAGGAAGAACGCGGCTCGCGCCGCTTGAAGAGGTAAGTACGGCGCTACGCGCCACCAAAGAACGAAGAGTGAAGTACGGCGCTACGCGCCTTGAAGAGGGAAGAAAAAACCTTGACTCCATGCCGTCGGGGGTCATGCCGCCTTCCTTCTTCCTTCTTCCTGCCTCCTTCTTCCTTATTCGCTTCACCCCGACCCTTCGCTGACCAGCCACAGGCTCCGGTAGGGGGCGAGGGTTTCTTCGTGGTTCCAGGGAGCCTGGGCGAGCAGGTCGTGCCACTGGCCCTGGGCCAGTTCCGGGAGTTCGAGTGGCTGGGGCCGGTCGGTGACGTTGTGCACGGCGATCAGGCGGCGGCCGTCAGCGGTCGGGCCGCGTTGCAGGGCGATCAGGCTGGGTGGCGTGTCCAGCACCCGCTGCGGTGCATCGGGGTGGAAGCAGGGCTCCTGCCGCCGCGCATCCAGCATCCGGGTCAATGACTTGAAGACTTCCCGGGTCGGGGTGGCGGGCGTTTCGAGCAGCCATTCGAGCTCGTCTCGCTGCCAGCGGCGGCGATTGATCGAGCGCAGGCGTCCGCTGCGTTCCACGCCTTCCAGGTCGTTGAGGGTCCCCGTGAGCACGTGCAGATAGATCGCCGGGATGCCGCGCAGGCCGAGCATCAGTTGCTGGCTGCACAGGAAGCGGGGCGTCTGCCAGGCATCCGGGCCGCGACGGCTGCCCTTCATGGCGTCGAACCAGGTGATATTGAGCTCGTAGGGGGCATCCGTGCCATCGTCCCGGGTACGCATGCTGGCGTAGCCGCCGAAGCGGTGCATCAGTTCGACCAGGGCATCGATGTCATGCTGTGGCAGCCAGCCTTCCAGGGGGCGAACACCGATGCCGTCGTGGCTTGCCGTGAAGTTCAGGAAGCTGCAGCCCGGAGGCAGTTCGGGCAGGCTGCGCAGCCAGGCCGCCAGGGTGCCGGCTTCGCCGCAGGTCAGGGTGTGCAGCAGCAGGGGCGGCAGGGGAAACTGATAGACCAGATGCGCCTCGTCGGGGGAGGCGTCGCTCGCGCCGGGTGCCGTCAGCCGATCGAGACCGAAATAGCTGATGTTTTCCTCGTGGGGCACATTGGTCTCGGTTAACAGCAGGGCATCGGGGGCGACATGGTCGATGATGGTGCGCAGCAGGCGCACCACCTCGTGGGTCTGGGGCAAATGAATGCAGGACGTACCCAGCTGTTTCCAGAGATAGGCGATGGCATCCAGGCGAATCACCCTGGCGCCCTGGTCGAGATAGAACAGCAGGATGCCGATGAACTCCAGCAGCACATCCGGATTGGCGAAGTTCAGGTCGATCTGGTCTTCCGAGAAGGTCGCCCACAGGTGGCGCACCCCGCGCCGGGTCGGCACCTTGACCAGCAATGGCGAGCTGCGCGGCCGCACGACCGCCGAGAGGTCGGTATCCGGGTCCATCTCGATGAAGTAGTCGCGGCCCGGCTGGCTGCCGGCCAGGTAGTCGGTAAACCACAGCGACTCCCGCGAGACGTGGTTGAGTACCAGGTCGACCCCCAGATCGAAGCGCCGGCCCAGGCGTTGGATGTCATCCCAGTCACCGAGTTCGGCATTGACCTCGCGATAGTGAATGACCGAGAAACCGTCATCGCTGCTCCAGGGGAAGAAGGGCAGGATGTGCACGCCGCTCAGGGTGTCGCCCAGGTGGCGGGTCAGGAAGTCCTCGAGCACCTGCAGGGGCGGCATGTCATCGGCGACCAGGCTGTCGCCGTAGCTGATCAGCCACTGGTCACGCTGGCTCCACAGCGGCACCGGGGCGGTGTCCTGCGTCGATCTGGTCGGGGCCTGGTGAGTCAGCAGGGTCTCCAGGCGGCGCAGGACTTCATCGGCCCGCGGGCCATACAGCATCTCCAGATGCTGGTGGGTGCGGCGCCGAAAATGCACCGCATCGATCGGTGTGGAATGTGATCTGGGCATCATGGCCGCCACCCTCGCGTCAGGAACCGGAATGTCTCATGCAGATAGCATGCCAGCCCACAGGGTGGACGGCATCCGGCACCCACCAACGCTGGTGTCCGAGAGTGGCGACCTTAGCCACCGGGGCTTCAAGTGGTCTGGTCGAGGCCCATCTGCCAGAAGTCGATTTCCAGGCGGGTGGCGTCGCGGAAGATCTCCGCCAGTCGAGTGAAACGCGCCGGCGTCACCTCGGCCAGGCGGGCGTCGAGCCAGGCGATCTCGTCGCGCATGGCGGCCTGGAAGTCATCACTCGAGTACATGGCGATCCAGGCCTCGAAGGGGTTGGCGTCGCCCCGCCGGGTGCTCGGTCGCGCGTTCAACCAGTTGGCGATCTCGCCGTAACCCACCAGACAGGGCGCCAGCGCCACGTGCAGGTCGAGCAGGTCGCCGCGGCTGCCGGTGTCCAGCACATAGCGCGTGTAGGCCAGGGTGGCGCGGGCTTCGGGCAGTCTGGCCAGGTCCTCCTCGCTGATGCCCCATTCGCGGCAAAATCCCACATGCAGATCGAGTTCGACGTCGAGGATGGTCTTGAGGCCCTCGAAGGCGTGGCGCAGCTCGGCCAGGTCGTGGCTCTTGTAGGCCGCCAGGGCATAGGCGCGCGAGAAGTGAATCAGGAACAGATAGTCCTGTTGCAGGTAGTGACGAAAGGCCTCGGGGGCCAGGTTGCCATCGCCCAGCGAACGCACGAAGTCGTGCTCGATGTAGGCGCGCCAGTCTGTCTGGCAGGCGTCGGTCAGGTCGTGAAATTGGTAACCCATCATGTCTCCGGTGTCGGGATCCGGCATGTGGGCGCAGCGAAACGAGCAGGCAGGACGACCGGTATCAGCGGCACCGGGCGCTGCGCTTGATTCCCTACGCCGGTTCACGGGCGACCATGGGTCGCCGCCACCCGGATCAGGTTCCACGGGATCAACGCTGTGCCCCTGAGGGCGAGCGTCATCTCAGCCGGTGTAACCGGCACCCCGTCAAGCGAGAGCCTCTACTCTAACACCTCGTCGAGGCTTGAACAGGGGGGTCAGGGGCCAGTGGCGGACTCCTTCTTGTCACCCGGTGCCAGTGCCCAGTCGCCGGCAAAGGATTGTAACGGCATGGCGCGGCGGTATTCCGCGGGCGGCGGCGTGAGCTTGGCCGCGTCCTCCAACGGGACCTGATCGGCCAGGCGACTCACCACGGCGGGGGTCGAGGTCTCGCTGGGCACCAGCAGCAGGCCGCGTCGGCGCAGGCGTCGGCCGATGGTCAGGCTGCTGCTGAAGCGCACCAGGGGCGCGGCGAGCAGCAGACCCAGCCAGACGGGCGTCAACCACCAGAAGAAGCCGGGGGTGTACCACCAGGTCACGCCTGCCCAGATGGCGCCCACCAGGGTGCCGGGCCAGGTGTAGCGAACGGCGTCCCGCCAGGGCAGGGCGCGCCCCTCCCGGGACTGGGCATTCCAGGCCACGGTACGGCCACACAGCACCTCAATCACGAAACGGCTGTGAAAGACCATCATCAGGGGCGCGATCAGGATGGCGAACAGGGCTTCCAGGAGGGCGCTGGCGAGCAGTCGGGCGCGCCCGCCGAACGCTGCCGCCGACTGTCGCCAGGCCAGGGCCACACCCAGCACCTTGGGCATCAGCAGCATCGCCAGGGTGCCGCCCAGCAAGGGCATGATGAGGTTGGGCGGAGAGATCGGCCAGTCCGGAAACAGCTGGGCGTCGGAGGTGAAGAAGTTGGGATCGATCAGTGCATGCAGCAGCGCATCGGCGGTGCTGACGACGAGTATCGCCAGCCATACCAGGGATGACAGGTAGGCCAGGGCACCGCACAGGAAATGCACCCGGCTGACCATGTGCAGGCCGCTGCCGCCCAGCAATCGCAGATGCTGCAGGTTGCCCTGGACCCAGCGGCGATCGCGCTTGGCGTAGTCGAGGATATGGCTCGGCATTTCCTCGAAGCTGCCGCCCAGGTCGGTGCGCATACGCACTTCCCAGCCCGCGCGGCGCAGCAGGGCGGCCTCGACGAAGTCGTGGCTGAGGATATCGCCGCCCAGTGGTGGCCGGCCGGGCAATTCGGGCAGGCCGCAATGGGCGGTGAAGGCCGCGACGCGCAGGATGGCGTTATGACCGAAGTAGTTGGCGGCATCGGATTGCCAGAAGCTCAGGCCGCTGGCGAGCATGGGCGAGTAGACGGCGGCGGCGAACTGGTTGGCGCGCCCGAACAGGCTGTCCTGGCGAACCGGGATGGGCACGGTCTGCAGCAGGCCGAGGTTTGGGTTGGCTTCCATCTGCGCGATCATCTGGTGGATGGTGTCGCCGCTCATCAGGCTGTCGGCATCGAGTACCAGCATGAAGTCGTAATGGGCGCCCCAGCGCTCGCAGAAGTCCCCGAGGTTGCCCGCCTTGCGTCCGGCATTGCTGTCGCGGTGGCGATAATGCAGCCGGCAGTGGTCGGCCAGCCGCTGTTGCAATGCCGCCATGACCTCGTGCTCGCGGTCGATGCTGTCGGCATCCGTGCTGTCGCTGAGCACGAAGGCCTCGATGCGTCGCGCGGCGGTCTGTGGCGGCAGGTCACGGCAGGTGGCCTCGAGGCCCGCCGCCACGCGTTCGACATCCTCGTTGTGGATCGGCATGACCAGGGCCGTGACAGAGTGGGCAGACTCCGGCGGTCGGGAGTCGCAGGCACGGGCCAGGCTGAGCGGGTCGCGGCGCATGATCGACAGAGCAAAACCGATCAGGCCACTCCAGAAGGCGACCGCAATCCAGCCGAAGGTCACCGTGAACAGCGCCATCACCGACAGTTCGAGTGGCGTCAGGCCGCCGACATGGAGAATGCGAAACATGGTCCACAGGCCAAGGATCGTGGTTGCGGCCACCAGCAGCGCGAAAATCAGCCGCCGGGTGCGCCTGAAGGGGACAGGAGCCACCATGGCCCGGGACTCAGCGGCGCTCATCGGGATACCAGACATAATTCCAGGTTTCGGTCAGCGGCTGGCCGCGCAGCATCAGCTTCAGTCGCATGTCGGCCGGCGTGCTTTCCTCCGGGGCGAGTCGGAAACTGGCGCGCCAGGTCTTTCCATCGGGCAATTGCTGTACCCACTGCTGAACGATGTCGCCGTTCGAGGTGGTCAGCTGTGACTTGACTGGCTGATCGGCCTCGAGGCCCTCCAGGGCGGGACCTCTGAAGTCGACGATGAAGAGCCGCTGGCTGGGCGGCGGCGGGTCGTCCTGTCCCGGCAGTGCCGCCCAGCCCTGGCGGCTGCGAATGACGTGGCCGAGCTGCTGGTCGGGGGGCGTGGTGCCGAAGGTTCGCAGCCGATAACGATAGCTGCGCGATTCGCCGGCCTCGAACGGCTCCTGCGGCACCCAGTAGGCGGTGATGTTGTCGTTGGCTTCACTATCCGAGGGAATCTCGACCAGCTCGACGTGGCCCTTGCCCCAGTCACTCAGGGGCGTTACCCACTGACTGGGACGCTTTTCGTAGCGTGCCTCGGCATCCAGGTAGCCCTGGAAGTGGCGCGGTCGCTGCACCAGCCCGAAGCCCTTGGGCGAGGTATCCTGAAAACTCGAGATATGAAGCTTTGCGGGGTTGCTCAAGGGACGCCAGATGCGTTCGCCGTGACCGGAATGCAAGGCCAGGCCGCTGGAGTCATGCACTCGCAGGCGGTAATCGTCGGCCGGATAGCCGCCCAGACCACCATGCATGAACATGCTGGTCAGTGGCGCCACGCCGAGCTTGTTGACATCCTTGCGCGCGTAAAGCCTGGCGTGTGTGTCGACGACCGTCTGACGGCCGGGATCGATATCGAAACGGTAGGCGCCAGTCACCGAGGGGCTATCGAGCAGTGCCATGACGGTCATCCGGGTTGCGTCCGGCTCGGGCTTGACCAGCCAGAATTCGCGAAAGGCAGGAAACTCCTCACCCTGGGGTTCCGCGGTATCGATGGCCAGGCCGCGCGAGGACAGCCCGTAGCCCTGGCCGCGGCCGATCATGCGAAAGTAGGACGCGCCCAGAAAGACCATGAACTCGTCGCGGTATTCGCCGCTGTTCAGAGGGTAATGCAGCCGAAAACCGGCATGGCCGAGGTCGCTGAAGTTCTTGTCGGCCAGGTGCGTGACCTCGCCGTCATAGCGAAAGCGGGACGCATCGAAGGGCAATGGTCGTGACTCGCCATCGGAGCCTACCAGATTAATGCTGACCGGTTGCTCATAGAGGAAACCGGGATGGAACAACTGCACCTCGAACAGCCCCTGATCCCGCCAGATGGCATGCTCCTGACGGAAACGTATCTGCCGATACTGATCGTAATTCAGCTCGGCCAGCGCTTTGGGGATCTCCGAGCCGGTGTCTTCATAGGGCTTGCTGGCGAGTGTCTTTGCCCGCTTGGCAATGCGGTCGAACAGCTCGCTGTGTGATGAGGCGGCGGCGTCCAGCGCCACCAGGCTTCCCAGCGCCATGGCCAGGATTTGACTGGGCAACTTCATGTTGCGCATCTCCATGGGGTCCCGCCGGCACTTCCCCGCGCAAGCCGGTCCAGGAGGTTTGAGCATGCCGGAGTATTGTTGTGATATCCCCGGTTCTACACTGTGGTCGGGTCCTGCATCACGACATCCATGGCGCGCCGGATGAGCCAGACGCGACCGTGATGTGCAGGAATGACCGTGAGGATCCAATATTTCGTCACCTTTGTCGACAATATCGCACAAAGGTTCCACGTAACGGCAGCGTTTCCTGGAGGGTGTTTGCTTAGCGGTAAAGGCGGAACTGTCGCCACTCC
Organism: Halomonas halmophila; assembly: GCF_006540005.1. Lineage (GTDB taxonomy): Bacteria > Pseudomonadota > Gammaproteobacteria > Pseudomonadales > Halomonadaceae > Halomonas > Halomonas halmophila. Next base: position 87,813 of record NZ_BJOC01000011.1, read on the forward strand.
GGCAACTGCTGTTCCTCTTCCGGGGTCTTGCGATAGCGCTTGTATTCCCATTGGTACTGCGCCGGGTCCAGCGCGATGGCTGCTTCGACACTGGCATTGACGCCGGCGGCCGAGCGGCTTTCGTCGCTGTCCTGAACCCGCTCGTCGGCGGCCAGGAAGTGGATGGCGAAACCGCGACCGGGCAGGCGTCGCGCCACCCCCGTCACCACCCTGGCGTCGGTACGCGCCACCAGCTTGGGCAGCAGGGTAGCGGTATAGGCCTGTCGACCGAAGAAGGGGGCAAAGATGCCGCTTCCCCAGTCGGGTTCCTGGTCGGGCAGGATACCCACCGCCTCGCTGCGCTTCAGCGCCTTGAGCAGGGCCGCCACGCCGCGAGGATTGGTGGGCACCAGGCTGGCGCCCTGACGCTCGCGTCCCTGGCGGATGATGGGGTCGAGGGCGGCCAGCTTGGGGGGCTCGTACATGGCGGTGAAGGGAAAGTGGCTGGACAGCCAGAAATTGAGGACTTCCCAGTTGCCGAAGTGCGGAGCCAGCACGATGACGCCTCGCCCTTGCCGGCGCGCCTCGTCCAGCAGCTCGCGGCCGTGCACCTCCTGAATCGAGGCGGCGACCCGCTCCGGCGCACCGCGCCAGGCGAAGCCCAGTTCGAGCATGGTGGCGCTGGAGTGGGTCAGGCTGTCCCTGGCCAGGCGCTGGCACGCGGACTGACTCATGTCGGGATAGGCCTGGGTCAGGTTGATGCGGGTAACTCGGCGCTCGCGCTTGCTCAAGCGCTCCACCACAGGCCCCGTCAGGCGGGCCAGGCGCCACAGTGACGCGGGGCGCCAGCCGGACAGGCCCTGCCACAGCGTGGCGATGGCGCGGCTCTGCCAGTCATGACGGGGGAGCGAGTCGTGGGACGGTCTTGGGTCAGCCATGCATCACACCAGCCAGGTATCCACATTGTCCGGCTGACGTTCCTCCTGGAGTCCCTTGAAGCCCTTGACGCAACGAATGACCAGCCAGATGACGGCCAGCAGCCAGGTCAGAAAGCCGATCAGGATGAAGGTCAGCAGGCCCGAAACGGCGAAATACACCAGGCCCATCCAGAAGGTACGGATCTGATAACGGTAATGTTCATCGAGCCAGTGTGGCCCCTGGCCGCGATAGACGTAGGCCATGACCACGCCGACCAGCGAGGTCAGCCCGCCGGTGACGATGCCCGCCAGATGCAACGCATAGATCACCATGGGGATGGTGGTGTCGGGCTTGGGGGAATCATCGAGGACCGCGGGGTCCTGGGCGTTGTAGTCGCTCATGCGTCTTCCTTGAAGGGCAGTGAATGTGGAGTCCTGCACCATGATACCTGCCAGCTCGGATGATGCCAGTCGCGCCGATTACTCACTCAGCGCAGCGGCCGGCAGATTTCCAGCAGGTTGCCATCCGGGTCGCGCAGGTAGAGAGACTCGATCTCGCCGGTGGCGCCCTGGCGCGTGACGGGCCCCAGCTCGATGTCCACGGACAGGGCATGCAGGTGATGCTGGACTTCCTCCAGCGGCAGGCGGCTGCGCAGGCAGAGGTCGAGGCTGCCGGGAGTCGGGGTGGCCGCCCGCGGTTCGATATCGGTGGCGGTCCAGTGCAGGCGCAGTGCCATGCTGCCCAGCATCAGGTCGACGCGCTCCTGGTCCCGATAGCGCACATCGAGTCCCAGGACGCGCGTGTAGAAGTCCACGGCTCGCGAAATGTCGGTCACGGTGATGACCAGGTGGTCCAGACCTGACAGCATGAAAGTCTCCTTGAGTGTTGTCCCTGACCAGAGAATACGATGATGCAGACGTGTCCGCTATGCGCTTCTCCCGATACCAGCGGCTATCATCGTGATAAACAACGCGATTATCTGGTGTGTGGACAATGTTCGCTGGTTTTCGTGCCGGCATGGCAACACCTCTCGGCGGCCGAGGAGAAGGCTGTCTATGATCTCCATGACAATCATGGCGCGGATTCCGGGTATCGGCGCTTTCTCGACCGACTGTGCACGCCGCTGCGGGAACGCCTGCCGACGCCGGCGCGGGGTCTGGATTTCGGCTGCGGGCCGGGGCCGACCCTGTCGCTGATGCTCGAGGAAGCGGGGCATCGAATGGCGCTCTATGACCCCTTCTATGCCCCGGACGATGCGGTCTGGCAGTGTCAGTACGATGTCATCACGGCCACGGAAGTCTTCGAGCATCTCGCGCATCCGGGCGCCGAGATCGAGCGCCTGGTCGCGCATCTCCACGCCGGAGGCTGGCTGGGGGTGATGACCAAGCGCGTGCGCTCCCGAGAGGCCTTTGCCACCTGGCATTATATCCGCGACCCGACCCATGTGGCCTTCTTCGCCGATGCCACCTTCGCGTGGCTCGGGCAACGCTTCGGCCTCAACGTCGAGCTGGTCGATGCCGATGTGGTGCTGATGCAGAAGCCTTGATCGAGTGTCCGCCGGTTATCTCCCGAGCGGGCATCACGAGGTGAGCGAAATCGATTGGCCGCGGCGAGCGGCAGGCGTATATTGCTTCGCGCTTGAACTCGGCACCCCGGGTTTGTGGTTGCCGCTCTCTTCCTGTTGGCTTGCCTCGAGAACCTCACATGTCACGGCAATTACTGCTCATGGCGCTGGCCCCTCTGCTGGGGCTGTTCATTCTGGCGATCGGCAATGGGGCACTGGTCACCCTGACCACGCTGCGCCTGGATTCTGCCGGTTATTCGCCCCAGATCATCGGCTGGGTGTCCTCGGCCTATTTCCTGGGTTTGGCGCTGGGGGCGCTGCTCAATGATCGCCTGTTGCTGGCCATCGGACACATTCGGGCCTATGGCAGCTTCGCCTCGCTGGTGGCCGTGACCGTGCTGCTGCAGGGCCTGCTGGTCGAGGCCTGGGCCTGGTTCGTGCTGCGCCTGGTTGCCGGCTGGGCCACGGTCGGGGTCTTTCTGGTCATCGAGAACTGGTTGCTGGCGGTCGGTGAGCCACGCGTGCGAGGTCGGTTGCTGGCGCTTTACATGATCGCCGTCTATGCCGCCGGCGTCGTCGGTCAGCTGATGCTCGGCGTGACCCTGGCGCTGGGCGAGCTGGCGCCCTTCATGATCATCGGCATGCTGGCGTCGCTGTCGGTGCTGCCGATGGCGATGATTCCGCGCGTCACCCCGTTGCTCGAAAAGGCCGAGCCGCTGTCGCCGGCGCGCCTGATGCGCCTGACACCGACCGGCGTGATGGGCAGCTTCGGCTCCGGCCTGGCAGTCGCCGCGGTCTATACCCTGCTGCCCCTGTACCTGCAGCGCGTGGGACATGATGTCGAGCGGGTCGGGCAGTTCATGGCGGTGATGGTGCTGGGCGCCATGCTGCTGCAGTATCCGGTCGGGCGCTGGTCGGATCGCCATGACCGTCAGCTGGTACTGATCCTGCTGGGGGCTTGCTGTGCGCTGATCGCCGGTGTCGTGCTGCTGGTGCCGTTGACATCCTGGGGCCTAGCAGCGGCCCTGTTCATGCTGGGGGGCGGGATCTTCACGCTCTACCCGGTGTCGGTGGGGCATGCCGCGGACCGGGCCCCGGCCGGCGCTCTGGTGCGCATGAGCCAGGGCTTGCTGTTGATCAATGCCATCGGCTCAACCCTCAGCCCGCCGGTCATCACGCCGGTCATGTCGGTGCTGGGCGATGACGGTTTGTTCTGGTGCCTGGGCGTGCTGGGGCTGAGCCTGGTGGCCTTTTTCGGCTGGCGTCGTCGTGTGCGGCCGGCGCCTCTGCCGGTGGCGCCATTCTCGCCGGCCACACCGCTCAGCGCGGTGGGCGCCGAACTCGTGGTCACCGATGAGTGGGTGCAGGGCGCGCGTGAGCACGAGCATGTGGAGGACCTGTCGCGGGCGGTGGCCGACGTCGCGGTGGCCGAGCCGCTGGTTGGGCCGCCACCACGCCATGAGGCGCACATTGTCTATTTCGATGAGCCGCCGACTGCCCCGACGCCCGGTGCGACCTAGGCCTAATGGTCGCGTGGCCGTCGTGACCCTAAGCTCGGGGCACCATCTACCCGCCAAGGAGTCTGCATGACGCCCTATACGCCGCCCCTGCGTGACCATCGATTCATGCTGCAAGAGGTGCTGGAGCACCAGGTGTTGTCGCTACCCGGCTTCGAGGAAGTCGACGCCGACCTGGTCGAGTCCGTGCTCGAGGAAGCCGGGCGCCTGGCAAGCGATGTCTGGGCGCCGCTCAATGCCCCGGGTGACCAGCAGGGCTGTCGGCGGGATGCGAATGGCAGGGTGAGCGTGCCTGAGGGTTTCGCCGAGGCGTATCGGGCCTATGCCGAGGGTGGCTGGAACGGCATCGGTGTCGACCAGGCCCATGATGGCCAGGGCCTGCCCGAGGTGGTAGCCAGCGCTGTCCAGGAGATGCTGCATGGCGCCAACATGGCCCTGGCGCTTTGCCCGATGCTGACCGCCGGCGCCATCGAGGCGCTGATCCAGCATGGCGATGACGCGCTGTGTGCCCGCTACCTCCCGCCCCTGGTCGAGGGCCGCTGGACCGGCACCATGAACCTGACCGAACCCCAGGCCGGCTCGGACCTGTCACAGGTGCGTACCCGCGCCGTGCCGGGGGATGTGGCAGGCGAGTATCGGCTGACCGGCCAGAAGATCTATATCACCTGGGGCGAGCAAGAGCTGGCCGAAAATATCCTCCATCTGGTGCTGGCGCGTCTGCCCGATGCACCCCGGGGCAACAAGGGTATCTCGCTGTTTCTGGTCCCCCGACGGCTGGTCGACGAGCAGGGCAACCCCGGCGAACTCAATGATGTCATCTGTACCGGGCTGGAGCACAAGATGGGCATCCATGGTTCACCGACCTGTTCGCTCAGCTTCGGCGACCACGGCGGTGCCATCGGCTATCTGGTGGGCGAGCCGGGACGTGGCCTGAACCAGATGTTCACCATGATGAATGCGGCACGCCACAAGGTCGGCATCCAGGGCATCGGCGTGGCCGAACGGGCCTGCCAGCAAGCGCTGGCGCATGCCGCGGAGCGTCGTCAGGGGCGTCGCGGCGGCCAGGAGTGCGCGATTGCCGAGCATTTCGACGTCAGGCGCATGCTGCTGTCGATGCGTGCGCGCACCGAGGCCCTGCGCGCCCTGGCGCTGAGCTGTGCCAGCGACATGGATCAGGCGCGGCACGCCGCTGATGACGAGCAGCGTCGCGCGGCCCAGGCGCGGGTCGATGTGTTGATTCCGGTGGTCAAGGCCTTTTCCACCGATCAGGCCGTGGATATTGCCTCGCTGGGCATTCAGGTGCATGGCGGCATGGGCTACATCGAGGAGACCGGGGCAGCGCAGCTGTGGCGTGATGTGCGCATCGCGGCCATCTATGAGGGCACTAATGGCATCCAGGCGCTGGATCTGGCCGGGCGCAAGCTGTCGCGTGATGATGGCGCGGCCCTGGCGTCGTTGATCGATGAGGTGGATGCCACGGCTGCGGCGCTGGTGGCCCATGCCCGGCTCTCGGCCCTCGGCGAGAGCCTGGCGGCCGGTGCCCATGACCTGCGGGCGGCGATGCGGGTCGTCCTCGATGCCGGCCGTGATAGCACGCACGGCGAGGATGCGATCCAGGCCCTGGCGACTCCCTTCCTGACGCTGGCGGGGCATGTGCTGTGTGGCTGGCAGATGGGGCAGGCCGCCCTGGTGGCCGATGCCGCCCTGCAGGGCGGCAGCCAGGATGCCTTCTATTCCGCCAAGCTGGCGGCGGCGGATTTTGCCCTGCGACACTGGCTACCCCTGGGGCGGGCCCAGCGTGCGGTGATCGAGGCCGGTCTGGATGCCCTGAGCCAGGATCCCGTCGTCCGCTGAGTACCTGCCGGCAGCAGACACGCGGCGATTGCCGTTCGACCGAGCGTTCGCTAGGGTAGGCAGAACGGCTTTCCAGCAGGCCCTTCACGGTGGCCTCTCACAACCCGAGGAAGCAGCATGAGCGACACCCTGATCGATATCCAGGACCATGACGGTATCGTGCGTCTGACCCTCACTCGCCCCCAGGCCCTCAATGCCTTGAACAGTGACTTGATCGCCGAACTGGAACGGGTTCTGGTGGATCTCGAGTCCCGTTCTCACCTGCGTGCGGTGCTGATCACCGGGGCGGGTGACAAGGCCTTCGTGGCCGGGGCGGACATCACCGAGATGCGCGACAAGACGCCCCAGCAGGCGCGCGATTTCGCCGCCAGGGCACAGGCCACCATCAAGCGGCTCGAGTCGCTGCCGGTGCCGGTGGTCGCACTGGTCAACGGTTTCTGCCTGGGCGGTGGCTGTGAACTGGCGCTGGCCTGTGACTGGGCGGTGGCCAGTGACAATGCCGTGTTCGGCCAGCCGGAGGTGCAGCTGGGTGTGATTCCCGGCTTCGGCGGTACCCAACGGCTGCCGCGGCGGGTCGGGCCGGCCATGGCGATCGACCTGGTGACCACCGGCCGCAAGATCGATGCCGCGGAAGCCCTGCGCATCGGCCTGGTCAATCGCGTCATGACCCAGAGCGAGCTCGAGGATTATGTCGTGGAACTGACGCGACAGCTGGGCGGCAATGGTCCCCAGGCGGTACGCAGTGCCAAGCAGGCCGTTCACGAGGGCATGGACCAGGATCAGGACACGGCCCTGGCGCTCGAAAACAGCCTTTTCGCGCTGTGCTTTGCCGGTGACGAACAGAGCGAGGGCATGACGGCCTTCGTCGAAAAGCGCAAGCCGTCGTTCTGATATCGTCGGGCCTGTCATCCTGCACGGAACGGCTCCCCGAGCGCCCGGTTATCGAGGCCGTGGTAGCGGATGACGGCTGGCGTTTCCCGGAACGCGCCATCGCAAGGAGGCAAGGTGCAGATCACTCAACTCAATATTTACCCGGTCAAGTCCCTGCGGGGCATTACCCTGGACCAGGCCGTCCTGACCGAACGAGGCCTGGCCTTCGATCGGCAGTGGATGGTCGTCGACGACGACAACCGCTTCGTGACCCAGCGCGAGCTCGCCGCCATGGCCCAAGTGCGGGTTGGCCTCACGCCGGATGCCCTGGTGCTGGAGCATGATGCCGTCGAGGAACCGCTGTCGGTGGCCCTCGAACCCGAGGCGTCGGCGCCGCGACTCGAGGTGCGCATCTTCAAGGATCACTGTGAGGCCATCGATGAAGGCCCCGAGGCGGCGCGCTGGCTGACCCGGGTGCTGGGTCCGCTCGGCAGCAGTGGACTGCGCCTGGTGCGCTTCCCGGATGAGGCCAGACGCGCCATCGAGCCTGACTATCTGCGGGGAGAAAAGGCCCATACCGGCTTCGCCGATGGTTATGCCGTACTGGTCACATCCGACGCCTCGCTGAGTGCTCTGAATGCCCGGCTGGCCGAAAAGGGCGAAGGGCCTGTGCCCATGAGCCGCTTTCGTCCCAACATCGTGGTCGCCGGCGGCACGGCCTTCGACGAACGCCAGTGGGATGATATCCAGCTGCAGGCAAGCGGTGTTCGACTGGGCCTGCGCAAGCCCTGCAAGCGCTGCAAGATCATCACCCAGGACCAGCAGAGCGGTGAGGCGCCGTCACCCAAGGAGCCCCTGAAGACGCTCGCCGAGATGGATACGCAGCCGGGCTGGAAGGGGGCCTTCTTCGGTCAGAATGCCATTCCACTGGCCGGTGTGGATGCTGCCCTGCGGGTCGGCGATGTGCTGTCCGTGACGCGCCGCGACTCCTGACCCCGAATCAGCGTGCCGGGTCCACCAGGCCACCCAGGGAGGCGTTGCGGCGAAACCAGCCGGCGATGCTGGCGCGTGGCCGGTGCGTGGGCAGGACTTCGTGGGGAATCGTCTCGGCCATGAAGCATACCAGGGTGCCGGCTTCCGGCAGGACGCGGGCCACTTCGCGGTCATCATCGGGCGAGTAGATCACCATCTCGCCGCCGCCATCCGCCGGCCAGTCGGGCGTCAGGTAGCCGACGGTGGAGACGATGCGGTTGGCGCGCCCCTGAAAGCTGTCCAGGTGACGCCGATAAAAGCTGCCCGGTGGATAGCGGGCGAAATGCGCCTCGTACTCGAAGAGGCCCAGAAACAGCGCCTGATTCAGGGCTTGTTGCAGTTCTGCCATGGTCTCCAGATATCGCCGTTGCGCCTGACTCTCGCGGTCCAGCCAGTAGATGGCGTCACCGCGGATGTCGCGGCGCAGATGATGCTGGTCGCCGCGTCCGATCCCGGCGGCCACCAGCGCATCACGCCGGGTCTTGTCGTCGAGCTCGGCGAGCAGCGATTGGCACAGGGCATCCGGCAGGAAGTCGCGGCCGACATACCAGCCCCGTTCGACCAGACTGTCGATCAGCTCGTCCACGCGCTCCTGGGCGATCGGCGGCTGGCTGGGGGAGTGTGGCTGTGTCATGCAATGGGTTCTCGGCGCAGCGGATGGTGGCGCAACGGTCCCGCCGGTCGCTGGAAGAGGTTGATCGGCATGGCGAAACCATTGGCCAGCAGGTCGACCAGCATCATCGAGGACAGCCCCCAGATGGTGTGCTCGCCCTGGCGGTAGCTGGGCACGTAATGATCACGCCCGTCGACATGGATGACATCGGTATGGGTCCGGCGATCATCCAGGAAGTGCTGCAGCGGCACTTCGAAGATGGCATCCAGCTCGGCGGGGTCCGCGGCCAGCGGCAGGTCGGGCGGAATGGCTCCCACATAGGGGGTGACCAGGATGCCATGCAGCGAAATGACGTCCGACAGTCGGCCCAGAATCTCGACTCGTTCACGGGCCAGGCCGATCTCCTCGTGGGACTCGCGCAGTGCGGTGGCCAGCAGGTCGGTATCCTGGGGTTCACGCTTGCCGCCGGGGAAGGCGACCTGGCCGCTGTGGGTGGCGAGATGGGCGGCGCGGCGCGTGAACAGCAGTGTCGGTTGTGCGCGAGTCACCAGCGGAATCAGCACGGCGGCCTGCGGCAGGTCGAGTCCCAGCCGCCGGGGAGCCTGCGCTTGCAGGCGCTCGCGAAGTTTCTCTAACATGGGCTATCCGTCGAGTTTGACCCCTTTTACCCAGCCGTCGAGGGCGGCGTCAAGTTCGGGCCGACGCCTCGCGAACGGCTCGTCAGGGAGGACCATGAATTTTTGTAGCCATTGTGGCCAGCCGGTCCGCTTCGCGGTACCCGAAGGTGATGACCGACCGCGCTATCTGTGCGATGCCTGTGGCAGTATTCATTATCAGAATCCACGCATCATTGCCGGCACCCTGCCGGTGCGTGGTTCGCAGATCCTCCTGTGTCGACGTGCCATCGCGCCTCGCAAGGGCTACTGGACTTTGCCGGCCGGCTTCATGGAGAACGCCGAGACCACCCAGCAGGCGGCCGCCCGGGAAACGCAGGAGGAGGCCTGTGCGGACGTTTCGCTACAGGGACTCTATACCCTCATCAACCTGCCGCACATCAATCAGGTCTACATGATCTTCCTGGCCGATCTCGCGGGCGGCTTCGCTGCCGGGGCGGAAAGCCTCGAGGTGGCGCTGTTCGAGGAGCACGAGGTCCCCTGGGATGAACTGGCCTTTCCGACGATCGAGCGGACGCTCCGCCACTTCTATACGGATCGCCACGCGGACCGGGGGTTTCCGCTGCACCTCAGCGATATCACCCCCGAGGATCGCGAGCGTTACTTCGGCTCGGCATGATGTCCGGGGCGCGGGCGCCTAGATCGCTTCCAGGCGCCACACATCGAAGGCGGGCTCCTCATAGGGGTGAGCCTGACGCAGCGCCGCCACGGCATCATGAATCAGGGCATCGTCACACACCAGCTCGACCTTGAGTTCGCTGACGGTCTCCAGGTCGCCGACCCGGCCGATGTGCGGGTCGGCGCCGGACAGAGGCCGGAACTGTCCGCTACCGGGAGTCTCGAAGCAGCAGGCCTCGTAGTCGCCGATGCGCCCGGCGCCGGTGGCGAATACCGCTTCCTTGACCCCTTCGGCATCCTCCCGGGGGACAAAAAACGCCAGCTTGTACATGGCAGCTTCACCTCTCGTGTGTCGTGGATTCGATGGCTGGCTCTGATTGTCGGATGTCGCAGTGGCGGCTGTCATCCCGTTTTCCAACCAGACGCCAAGGAGTGAGATCATGGAAACCCCGATACGCGAGATGCTGGCATCCCTGGCACTGGTCCCACTTGGCGAGCCGCGCTCGCTGGGCGGTGGCGACAGCGCCTCGGTGGCCTGGCTGGATACCCGCCAGGGGCCAGTGATCATCAAGCGCGATGATGCCGAACGTCTGACCGGCGAGGCCGATGGACTGCGGGCGCTGCGCGAATCGGCGACCCGGCTGGTGGTGCCCGAGGTGCTGGGTGAAGGCGAGGGCTGGCTGATCATGGAGGCGCTGGAGCAGGCAGGTGCCGGGCAGCGTGACGAGGCCGCCCTGGGGGAGGGGCTGCGCGACCTGCATGCGTCGAGCGGGGCCGCCCATGGCTGGCATCGCGACAATGCCTGCGGCTTGACACCCCAGCCCAACCAACCGCTGATGGACGGGCGTGCCTTTCAGCGTGAGCGACGCCTGCTGCCGCTGGCGCAGGCCTGTCATGACAGGGGACTGCTGGATGGCAAGCTGAGGGCACGACTGGAAGGCGTGGCCCGCGATCTGGACACCTGGTTGCCGCCGTCGCCGCCCAGCCTGGTGCATGGCGACCTGTGGTCGGGCAATGTGCTCTTTACCGCGCGCGGCCCGGCGATCATCGATCCGGCGGTCTATCGGCATTACCCCGAGGTCGATCTGGCCATGCTGACCCTGTTCGGCGCCCCCGGCGCGGCCTTCTTCAGCGCCTACTGGGATGGCCGCGAGCCGGACGACTGGCCGCGCCGCGAAGCGCTTTTCCAGCTCTACCCCCTGCTCAATCATCTGCTGCTGTTCGGGGGCGCCTATCGCCGCGGTGTGGAACGGGCGCTGGCTCGCGTGGAGCAGCCAGCATCCTAGTTCTCGGCATCGAGCATTTCCCGCAGAGCGTCTGCCGCCTGTCAACGCGATGACCGGCCGAAGCGCAGCCAGCGTTTCCACCAGGGCAGGCGCTTGCGGAAGCGGTAGGGCGGTGCGTCGACTTCTTCGGCAGGACGCGTCAGGAATGCCCGGATCGGGTCGACCTGACTCGGCCGGTCGAGCATGGGCGCGTGGCCGGCTTCCGGAACCTCGAGACTGACCAGGTCGGGGCGAAGCTGACGCATCTTGTCTATACTCTCGGCGGCGAGCAGTGTCGATGACTCACCGCGCACCACCATCACCGGGCAGCGCAGTGATTCCCAGACCTGCCACATGTCGCGGGGGTATCGTGGATGAATTGCTCACCGATGCGCGGATCATAGTGGTGGGTCCAGCTGCCGTCGGGGAGCCGGCGTGCGCTGTTGAGCGCCAGTTGGCGCCAGGCGCTGTCATCATCGATACCGAAGGCGGCGTAATGCTCGCGCAGCTCGGCCTCCAGTTCACTGAAGCGGGTGAAGCGATGTGGCACGGCAAAGTAGGCACCCAATGTCGCCAGACCCGAGGCGTCGAGCTCGGGGCCGACGTCATTGAGCACCAGTCGTTCGATGCGCCCCGCCGTAGTGGCATTGGCTGCCAACAGCATGCCCAGCAGCCCGCCCATGGACGTTCCCACCCAGTCGACCCGTTCGAGTTCGAAATGATCGAGCAGCGCCTCGGCAATGGTCATGTAATGCGCGTACAGGTAATCATGGGCCGGGTACAGCGACCAGCTGGAGAGCCCGCGTCCCGGGGTGTCGGGCGCGAGAATTCGCCACTCGGGGCCGAGTTGACGGGCCAGGTCCTCGAAGTCGCCCCCGTGTCGAGCCAGGCCGTGCCAGGCGACGATGGTCCTGGGGGCCTGCGGATTCCATATGCGCACGGCGATTTCGAGCTCGCGAACCTTGAACAGTGTCAGTGCATCCATGAGGTGGTGTCCTGGTCAGATTGGTCTATGCTGCTATGCAGCATAGACGATTCGACGGATGCTGACGTCGAAGCGCAAAAAATTCACTTGGCCAGCCTGCTCAGCGATGGACTCAGGCCGGAAACATGCGACAATGTATGTATATCACGTCCACGAATCGACAAAGGATCTTGCCGATGATGCCTTCTCGTCCCGTGAAGCTGGCGAGCCGCGCTGCTCGTCCGGCCCGTAGGACTCTTCTGTCAATGGTAGTTGCCTCCTTGATGGCCAGTCCGGCTTATGCCGCCGACCTGCTGACCATCACGCGGGATGCACTGGAAAATAACGCTGAACTTGCCGCAGCGCGTGCCAACACACGTAGTGTGGAGGCGGGTCTGGATGTCCAGCAGGGCGACCTGCTGCCCCAGGTGAGTGCTTCGGGCGAGGTGGCGCACAACGAGCAGTTCGCGAGCCAGTCGGCCGCTCAAGGTGGCGAGGCCGGCGGTGGCGGTGATGATCGCTACAACAGCGCCAGTCTGTCGCTGAATGCGACCCAGGCACTCTATGACGCCGTCAACAGCGCTGAAGTCGAACAGGCCAAGCGTCAGATCGATCAGCAGACGTATCAATTGGCCGCCACCGAGCAACAGGTGTTGCTTGATGTGGCGACCGCCTATTTCGACATCCTGCGCGCTCACGAAATCCTGGAGGCCCGTCGTGCGCAGGAACGTGCCATCGGGCGTCAGCTCGAACAGGCTCGCGAGCAGTTTGATGTCGGATTGATCGCGATCACAGAAGTTGAAGAAGCCAAGGCCAGCTATGACCAGTCACGAGCCGAGCGCATTGCCGCGGAGAGTGACCTCCAGGTCGCCTTCGAGGCCCTGGAGCGGTTGACCGGTCAGCGTTATGACAGTATCGAGTCGCTGGGCGACAGCATGTCGGTGACGCCGCCGCAGCCGGCCAAGCGTGATGCCTGGGTCGAGCGAGCCCTGAACAAAAACCCTCAGGTGCTGGCTCAGAAGGCCGGCGTCGAGGTCGCGCGCAGCGGAGTGGATGTCGCCCAGGCCCAGCGGCTGCCGGTCGTCGAGGCGTTTGCCAATTATCAGTATGCCGACAGTGACAACGACACGCTCAATGGCGAGGATTCCACCGCCCAGGTCGGGGTCAATGTCAGCATGCCCTTGTACACCGGCGGGCGCACCAGTGCCTCGATCCGCCAAGGCACCTACGATCTCGAATCCAGTCAGTACGACTTCGAAGCTCAGCGTCGCGACACTATTCAGCAGGTGCGCTCGCTGTTCACTCAGGTCAGCAACAATGTGGCTACGGTGGAAGCACGCGCTCAGGCCATCGTCTCCAACCGTAGCGCTCTGGAAGCCACGCGCGCGGGGTATGAGGTCGGCACGCGCAATATCGTCGATGTGCTCAATGCCGAACAGAGCCTATATGACGCCATCGCCAACCACGCCGAAGCCCGCTATGACTATGTCATCAACCTGCTGACTCTCCGACAGCAGTCCGGGACACTCGATGTCGATGCCATCGAGGAAGTCAATAACTGGCTGGATGAGAACCAGAGTGTCACCTTCACTCTGCCGGAAGAAGGGCAATATGAGCAGGCACTGGACATCGGGGAGCCTCCGCAGCCGGAGACGTGATACCGAACCTGCAACGTGACATACAGACGTGGATGTATGTTTTACATCCGCGCTTTTATATGTATAGTCTTGTCGACTTTCGATGTGCTCAACGGGATAGCTAGGCATGAAAACGATGATTCACAGGGCCCGAGGTGGACTCCTGGCACTTGCCTCGGGCCTGTTGCTGGCAGCCTGCGGTCAGGGCGATGGTAGCGGTCAGCAACAGCAAGCCGCCTCTGGTGAGGCGCCGCCACGTCCCATGCCGGTCATGGAAATGGCCAGGCAGGACATCCCTCTGGACAAGTCCTACCCCTCCAAGCTGCGCAGTGACGGTGAAGTCACACTGGTTGCCCGCGTGACCGGGGTGCTTGAAGAGCGCAGGTTCGAGCCGGGAGAGATTGTCGAGCAGGGTGAGAGCCTGTATGCCATCGAACCGGATCTGTACCAGGCGACCGTGGCGCAGCGCAAGGCCGATCTGGAAAGCGCCAAGGCGGAGTTGGCGCGTGCGCAGAGCGATGCTCGACGCTATGAACAGCTGCTCAGCCAGAACTCGGTGAGTCGTCAGCAGTATGATCAGGCACTGGCCGACCGCAATGTAGCGCGAGCCAGCGTGGCCCAGGCCGAAGCGGCGCTGAGCAGTGCCCAGCTCGACCTGAGTTATACTGACGTGACCGCTCCGGTGAGTGGCCAGATCGGTCTCAGCCAGGTGAACGTTGGCAATCTGGTGAATTCGGGTACGAAACTTGCCACGATTACCCCGCTTGATCCGCTTGAAGCGCGCTTTCAGATGCCGCAAGCCGCTGCGTCGGCGTTGCGCCAGCAGTTGAAGACCCAGTCAATCGGTGACATCGGTGCCAGCCTGGAGTTGCCCAACAATGGCGGGACCATGGAGGGTAAGCTCGATTTTCTGGGCGCTCGTGTCAATGAAAGCACCGGCACGGTGCAAGCCGAGGCCAGCTTCGCCAACCCCGATGGCAAGGTTTTGCCGGGGCAGTTCGCCCGGGTGAGCCTGGAAGGGCTCAAGCGCTTCAACGTGCTGGCGGTACCTGAAATTTCTGTTACTCAGGGCCTGATGGGCCCGCAGGTGTTCGTTCTCGACGAACAGAATGTGGCACGCTCACGCACCTTACAACTGGGTGAGCTCGCCGGTCCCTGGCAGATCATCCTGGATGGGCTCCAGCCCGGTGATCGCGTGGTGGTCGGCGATCCAGCCGGCCTGCAGCCGGGCACAGCGATCGAGCCTCAGCCTTTCAATGGTGATGCCGAGGCCCTGATGGACAAGCTGGTACAGTCGCAAAGTGCCGGTAAGAAGCAGTCGGCTGAAGGTGGTGCTGCCCCTGGTGGGAACCAGGTGGCATCTGGAGAGCAAGGTTCCGCGTCGGCCGAAGAGGGAGCGGAATGAGTTTCTCCAACTTCTTCATCAAACGACCGATCTTCTCGACAGTACTCGCCATCATCCTGACGATTGTCGGGGTGATGAGCATGCGAGTGCTGCCCATCGAGCAGTATCCCAGCGTGGTACCGCCGACGGTGTCCGTGCAGGCTTCCTACCCGGGTGCCGATGCCGAGACTGTATCCCAGACGGTGGCGGCCCCGCTGGCGGAAGCCATCAACGGTGTTGAAGACATGCTTTACATGACGTCGACCAGCTCCAGCCAGGGGTCGATGTCGCTCAATGTGTCCTTTGCCATTGGTTCCGATGGCGATATCAATACCATCAACGTCAACAACCGGGTGCAGGGCGCCCTGTCTCAGTTGCCCGAAGCAGTGCAGAGCCAGGGCGTGCAGGTCGAGCTGAGTTCCAGCTCGATCCTCATGCTGGTGTCGTTGATCTCGCCGGATGGCGATTACGGCAAGGTCTGCATGCAGAACTATGCCACCCTCAACATTCTGGATGAGCTTCGCCAGGTGAAGGGTGTGGGGTCCGCCGAGGTGTTGGGTGGCGGCGAGTTCGCCATGCGGATATGGATGGACCCGGACAAACTGGCCGAATACGACCTGACACCGGCCGAGGTGTCGCAGGCGATTCGCGCCCAGAACACTGCAGTGCCGGCGGGCAGCCTGGCGGCTGCGCCTCAGGATGACCCGCGAGCCTACACCTACACGGTGACCGCCGGAGGGCGCCTGACCAGCCCTGATGATTTCCGCGACATCTTCCTGCGTACCAACCCGGATGGCTCGTCATTGCGTCTCGGAGATGTGGCACGGGTCGAACTCGGGGCGTCCTTCTATGGGGTCGACGCCAAGCTGAACGGCGGCACCATGACGCCGATCATGATTAATCAGCAGCCCGGCGCCAATGCGTTGGAGACGGCGAAGGGTGTGATCAGCACCATGGAGGAACTGTCCAGCCGCTTCCCGCCGGGACTCGAGTATGTCACTCCCTATGACACCACTCAGTTCATCAGCGCCTCGGTTGAGACGGTCTTTCATACCTTCATCGAAGCCTTCCTGATCGTCGCCGTCATTCTGTTCATCTTCCTGCAGAACTGGCGCTTCACGATCATCGCCATGTCGGTGGTGCCAGTCTCGGTACTGGCGACCTTTGCCGGCTTCTACATGTTCGGCTTTTCCATCAACCTGCTGACGTTGTTCGCCATGGTGTTGTCGATCGGCATAGTGGTCGATGACGCCATACTGGTGGTGGAGAACGTCGAGCGGGTGCTCAGTGAAGATGAAGACATCACGGTGATGCAAGCGACCATCAGGGCCATGAAGGAGGTCGGTGGTCCGGTCATCGCGACCTCGCTGATCATGGCGGCGGTCTTCGTGCCGGTGGCCTTCCTGGGCGGTTTCAGTGGCCAGATCTATCAGCAGTTTGCCCTGACGGTGGCGGTCTCGGTCGCCTTCTCGGCACTCATGGCACTGACCTTCACACCGGCGCTATCGGCAATCTTCATCAAGCATGATCTGCACCGCAAGGAAACTGCCTTCATGCGTGCGGTACGCACCCCCTTGCGCTTGTTCGATCGTCTGTTTGCCGGTATCACCGCCGTCTATATGTGGGGCGTCAAGGTACTGGTGCGCTTCTGGGGCGTGGCGCTGCTGTTGACGGCCCTGGTCGGTGCCGGCTCCTGGTGGATGTATCAGAGCACGCCCTCGACGCTGGTGCCTTCCACGGATCAGGGGATCGTGCTGGCCTCGGTACAGCTGCCTGATGCGGCCTCGCTGGAGCGCACCCAGAACTACATGGCCAAGCTCAGTGATGCCATCGAGGGTGTCGAGTCGGTCAAGTACTCCACTGCGGTGGCAGGCTATGACATGCTGACCAGCACGGTGAATACAGCGCGGGGCGTCATCTTCGTCAACATGAAGCCCTGGAGCGAGCGTGACATGGGTGTCGAGGAGCTGATCGGCAAGATCATGAAGTTCGGTGCCCAGATCCCGGGTGGCTCGGCCATGGCCTTCAATATGCCACCGATCATCGGCTTGTCCACCACGGGCGGGTTTACCGGCTATCTGCAGTCCTATGAAGGTGCCTCACCCGAAGAAATGTCTCAGGCATCCATGAAGCTCATGGGGGCGGCGGCCAAGCACCCGGCGTTGAAGCAGGTCTTCACGACCTACAGTGCCAATGTGCCGTCCTACGAGGTTACGCTCGATCGCCAGAAGGCGTTGAGCTATGGCGTGTCCATGGATGCCTTGAATTCGACTCTGGGCACGACGCTGGGCAATGGCTTCGTCAACTACTTCAGCTATCAGGGACGCAACTTCCAGGTCTACCTGCAGAACGAGGATGAGTTCCGCAAGACGCCGGACGATATCAACAATATCTATGTGCGTGGCGGTGACGGAGAGCGCATCCCGATCTCCGAATTCGCTTCCATCGAGCGGCAGACAGCGCCTTCGGTAGTCACGCGTTTCGGTGTCTATACTGCGGCCCAGTTCCAGGGCGGACCGGCGCCAGGGTACAGCTCGAGCCAAGCCATTCAGGCCATGGAGCAACTGGTGAAGGATGTGCTTGGTCCTGGCTGGGGAATGGGCTGGACCGGTACGGCCTACCAGGAGAGTCAGGCAGGGAGCGCGGCGACTCTGGCCATCGTGTTTGGGCTCTTGATGGTGTTCCTGATACTGGCAGCGCAGTACGAGAGCTGGTCGTTACCACTGGCGGTGCTGACGGCGACGCCCTTTGCCTTCCTCGGTGGCATCGGTGGCATCGTGCTGCGGGGGCTCGACACCAGTGTCTATGTGCAGATCGGCATGCTGGTGGTCGTCGGCCTGGCGGCCAAGAATGCCATCCTGATTGTCGAGTTTGCCGAGTTGCAGCGTCGCGAACAGGGCAAGTCGATCCGCGAAGCAGCGATCACGGCGGCTGAGCTGCGTTTCCGGCCGATCGTCATGACGTCGCTGGCGTTCATCTTCGGTACCTTGCCGCTGGCCCTGGCAACCGGCGCCAGTGCCACCAGCAGCCATCACATCGGTACCACGGTGGCGGTGGGCATGGCCTCGGTGGCCATTCTCGGCAGCCTGTTCGTGCCCAGCTTCTACGCCATGATCGCGGCCATTACCGACTGGCTGAAGCGCAAGACCGGCAAGGCGGATAGCGGGAATAGTGAGACAGCCGTGCAGCAGGACGCTCACTGATCTGACATTTCCCTGATCCGTGGCGGACGGGCATCGCACCTTCGGGGGCGGTGCCCGTTTTTTATTGAGGGGGCGGCGATAGGGAAGCGCCTGGTCTCTACAACGAAAGAGGGGGGATGGTCACGGCATTGCATGGTCTATCCTGAAAGGAAAAGAAAGTTTTGCCGGCTAATTAACCGGGCAGTGCTATCGGGCCGATATCGGGGCGACGTGCAGCGTTTCCCTGCATTCGACCGACATCCCAGGTCACACGACCACAGGAGGACGCGCCATGAACACCGTGATGGAGCTGGCTCTAAGCTTTCCGCTGATTGTCTTCACGCTACTGCTGGGTTTGCTTGCGCTGTACTGGCTGCTGGTGATGCTGCGCCTGGTGCCCACCGAACTCTTCGAACGAGACAGCCTCAAGGAGGATCATCTGGCCAGCACCATGGTCACGCTGGGCTTTGCCGGTGTCCCGGTCTCCATGGCTCTGAGCGTACTGACCATCCTCGCCGGGCTGGTCACGCTGGCTATCGAATGGCTGCTGCTGAGCCGGATCTCGCTGGGACTCTTCCGTGTGCCGGCCGGGGTCGTCGTGCTTTGGGCGGCGTTTGCCCTGGCATCACCGCTGTCGGCAGCGCTGTGTCGGCGCTTGCATGGCAGGCTGCACCGCCATCCGACGCTTTCGCGTCGCTGCCTGCTTGGCGAGACGGTACGTGTGGTCGACGTCACCGAGGACCGAGGCGCTACCGCCGTGCTGGACGATGACGAGCACCGTCAAGTGGTGTTAAAGGGCAAGTCGGGCAATCAGCCACGTCCGGGCGATCGGCGAGTCCTGGTCAAGTACCTCGGCGATGTCGGTGCCTACCGGTCGGTGCTGGAGCAGGATTACCTGGACGCCCGCACACGGCTGGTGAAGCTTCGCCTCGTCGGCCATGAGGGAGCCAGCAGCGAACCCAGGAGCCGCAACGGCTCCTCGAGCTCAGCTTGAGGCGGTGTCGCGGCTGAACAGGCGGAGCTGAGTGTCCACCAGCTCCGTGCCGCGCTGCTGTAGGGAAAAGGCTTCGGTGTTGCGTAGCCAGTCGTGGTAGAGGCCGCTCAGGGTTGTCTGTAGCAGGCGGGTGGCCACGGCCGGGTCCAGGTCCTTGCGCAGCAGGCCTTGTGCCTGGGCCTCGTCAAGGTAGATCTGCAGAGCGCCCAGGCACTCGTTGGCCATTTCGGCCTGGATCGCCTGGGGGTCGATGTCGGTGGAAAATTCGCAGCGGTGCAGCAGGGTGGCATGAACGCGGCGATGCTGCGTTTGCTCGAGCCGATGAAACCCCTGCTGGCACCCCAGGCGAATGGCTTCCAGTGGTGAAGCTTCGTCGGGCACATTTTCGGCCACGAGTTCCTCGAAGGGCATCCGCACCCGGTCGAGCACCGCGCGAAACAGGTCGGCCTTGTTGCGAAAATGCCAATACACTGCACCTCGCGTCATGCCGGCATGGCGGGCAATCTGCTCGAGCGAGGTACAGGCGACGCCTTTTTCGAAGAAGACGGCTTCGGCGGCATCCAGCAGTGCCACGCGTGTGGCTTCGGCTTCGGCCTTGGTACGTCGGGCCATGGGCAAGTTCGACTCTTGATGATGCTTGATTCCATTCTACCCGAGGCGGAGGGTTTTTACATTCGTTGGTGTATGGTTATTTCCGGCCCTCGTCTTGTCGTGCTGCGCAGTGTATAAGAAGGGCTTGTCTTGTGGCTGCAACAGGGAAGGATAATGGCTCGTGCGCCTTTTGAGCTGGCCGATGTGCGTGTCGCACCCGGGACTCGACAACAGATCGATGTTCCCGTGGCCAAGCTGTATACCCATGCCCCCTTGTACATCCCGGTGGAGGTCGTGCATGGGCGACAGCCCGGACCGGTGATGCTGGTGTGCGGTGGCATTCATGGCGATGAAATCAATGGGGTCGAGATCGTGCGACGCCTGCTGCGCTCCCGGCAGTTGTCGCGCTTGAAGGGAACCCTGATCGCCGTGCCCATCGTCAATGTATTCGGCTTCGTGCAGCACACCCGCTATCTGCCCGATCGGCGGGACCTCAATCGCTGCTTTCCGGGCAGTGAGTCGGGGTCGCTGGGGGGGCGAGTGGCGGCACTGTTCCGCGAGCAGATCGTCGATCAGGCGACCCACATCATCGATCTGCATACCGGCGCCATTCACCGCACCAATCTGCCACAGATTCGTGCCCAGCTGGCGACCAGCGAGGAGACGGAGCGCATGGCCAATGCCTTCGGCGCCCCCGTCATACTCAACGCCGAACTGCGTGAGGGTAGCCTGCGCCATTATGCGCAGAATCGCGGCACGCCGGTACTGACCTATGAAGCCGGGGAGGCGTTGCGCTTCGATGAGTGGGCCATCACGCCCGGAGTGCGGGGTGTGCTGAGGGTCATGCGGCGCCTGGGCATGCTGAGCTCAGGCAGTCGGCGTCGCGAACCGCCGGCGGCAGAGGTGGCCAACGGCTCGAGCTGGGCGAGGGCGCCCATCGACGGCATCCTGCGGCCCCAGGTCCGGCTGGGGGCGCGAGTGGCCAGGGGGCAACAGCTGGGGCGCGTCGCCGACCCCTTCGGCAATGCCGAAGGCGAGGTGCTGTCGATGGCAGACGGCATCGTGATCGGCATGGGTCGGTTGCCGCTGGTCAATGAGGGCGAGGCACTGTTCCATATCGCCCGTTTCGACGAGATCGATGAAGCCGAAAGTGCCATCGAGACCTTCCAGTCCAGCCTGGAGCCGCCACCGGATTCGTTGTATTGACCTGCCGGCTCAGCCCGCCATGGCGGGCTGGGTCTCGGGCACCAGGCCGAGGGCATCGTCGACCACCGCCAGGCCGGCACCATCGCGGTGTGCATTCTCGGAGAGGTGACGGCGGAAGCGCCGCCCCCCGGGGCAGCCCTGGAACAGCCCCAGCAGGTGGCGTGTCAGGTGGTTGAGCCGGGCACCTTCCTCGAGTCGTCTGGCGATGTAGGGGCGCAGGGCGCGTGCTGCCTCGTGGCGGCTCGAGGCCGGGTCGCGCCGGCCATACAGGCATGAATCCACCGAGGCCAGCAGCCAGGGGTTCTGGTAGGCTTCGCGGCCGACCATGACGCTATCCACATCGTCCAGTTGCGCGCGGCATTCCGCCAGGTCCTTGATGCCGCCGTTGATGCCGATGTGCAGCGAGGGGTACTGGGTTTTCAGGCGATGCACCCGCGGGTAATTGAGCGGGGGCACATCCCGGTTTTCCTTGGGTGACAGGCCCTCCAGCCAGGCCTTGCGGGCATGCACGATGAAGGTCTCGCAGCCGGCCTCCGCCACCTGCTCGACGAAGCGCGCCAGGTCGGCATCCTCGTCCTGGTCATCGATACCGATACGACACTTGACGGTGACCGGAATCGAGACCTGAGCCTGCATGGCCTTGACCGCCGCGGCCACCTTGTCCGGATACGCCATCAGGCAGGCGCCGATCAGGTTGTTCTGCACCCGGTCGCTGGGACAGCCGATATTGAGGTTGACCTCGTCATACCCCCAGCTTTCGGCGATGGCCGCACACTCGGCCAGCGCCCCCGCATCACTGCCGCCGAGCTGCAGCGCCAGCGGATGCTCGACCGGGTCATGGCCCAGGAAGCGTTCGCGGGGCGAGCCATACAGGATGGCGCCCGTGGTCACCATCTCGGTGTAGAGCAGCGCGCACCGCGTCAGGGTACGGGCGAAGGCACGGTAATCGCGTGTCGTCCAATCCATCATGGGCGCCACGGAGAAGGTTCGGTCGAGGGTGCTGGTCATGCGATTCGGCTACAGGAAGCGTGAGATATGGTCGCCATTCTATCACTCCGGGGCGGGCTTGCGAGAGTCGGTGGCGCTGCGTGGAGGTCGGGTCGAGCCTGATCGCGGGATAATGGTCGAAGTGTGTCGGCAGGTGCGCGGCTGAATGATACGCTGAAGGTTCATCCTTGGTGCTGGGGGCACGCATGAAGAGATGGCAGTCAGTCGTGCTGAGCGTCGTGCTGTTGGCGGGCTGTGGCAATGATGATCAGCCGAATTCAAATGCCGATGAGCGTCTCGGCGGAGTGGCGCAGCCGAACACCGAGGTGCAGGACGCCGGAGCCGATGAGGCGAAGGCTTTTGTTCAACCAGTAGAATTCGATATCTCGCTGCGCATCGATGAGGCCGGCCGCCTGGTCATCGAGGTATCGACCAACCTGCCCGAGGGGACTCGGCTGAGGGTAATGGCCGAACGCAGCGCCAGTGGTGTGAGCTGGCGTGACAGCCAAGAGGTTGTGGAAGGCGCCGTATCCGCGGGTCCCTTCGGTCCAGGCAGTGGCTTGCTCGAGGGAGAGTATCGGGTGCGCGTGATGATGCCGCCGGTGAGTGTGCAGCCGGCAGCGGTCCGGGCTCGTCTGGGAGATAAGGGGCAGCATCTGACAGGTGAATGGGTCGCCGAGTCCGAACATGGTCTGGGGCAGATCGTGGAAGCCGTCTGGCAGGTGCGCATCGAGCCCTCCGGGGTCGAGTTCCTGCCCTGATGACATCAGACTGCCTGTCGTCGGAGGATCATTCGGGACAGGCTGCCGGTAGCGGGTCAGGTGCGTATAATGCCGGTGACTGCCCGGTGAGCGGGCTCCCTTTTTCATCGATCGGACCCAGGATGACATGACCGTACGTACTCGTATTGCGCCGTCTCCCACCGGAGACCCCCATGTGGGAACGGCCTATATTGCCCTGTTCAATCTGTGCTTTGCTCGGCAGCACGGTGGCCAGTTCATTCTTCGCATCGAGGATACGGATCGCCAGCGTTCCACCGCCGAATCCGAGCAGATGATTCTTGATTCGCTGCGCTGGCTGGGTCTTGAATGGGACGAAGGACCGGATGTCGGGGGCCCGCATGGTCCTTATCGACAGAGTGAGCGCGGTGATATCTATGTCGAGTATGCCCGGCAGCTGCTGGAGTCGGGCCATGCCTTCAAGTGCTATCGCACCAGTGAAGAACTGGATCAGCTGCGTGAAGAGCGCAAGGCGGCGGGGCAGCACCTGGCCCTGAAGCCCTGTGACCTGGCACTGCCTGCCGATGAGTTGGCACGCCGCGAGCAGGAAGGCTGGCCCCATGTGGTGCGCATGACGGTACCGACCGAGGGTACCTGTGTGGTCGAGGACATGCTGCGCGGTTCCATCGAGGTCGATTGGGCCCAGGTGGACGCCCAGGTTCTGCTGAAGTCGGATGGGATGCCCACCTATCATCTGGCCAATGTGGTGGATGACCACCTGATGGGTATCACCCATGTATTGCGGGGCGAGGAGTGGATCAATTCCGCGCCCAAGCATCAGCTGCTTTACGAGTACTTCGGCTGGCCGATGCCGACCATCTGTCACATGCCCCTGCTGCGCAATCCCGACAAGTCGAAGCTGTCAAAGCGCAAGAACCCGACATCGATCAACTATTACCGTCGCATGGGCTTTCTCCCGCAGGCCGTGGCCAACTACCTGGGACGCATGGGCTGGTCGATGCCCGACGAGCGCGAGAAGTTCACCCTGGACGAGATGATGGCGCACTTCGATATTCAGCGTGTGTCGCTCGGTGGGCCGGTCTTCGATCTGGAAAAGCTGTCCTGGCTGAATGGCCTGTATATCCGTGAAGACCTGGATGATGATGCCTTGCTCGAGGCTCTGAAAGAGTGGGCCTTCAACGAAGCCTATGCGCGCCAGATTCTGCCCCAGGTTCGCCCCCGGGTGGAGACACTGTCGGAGGTCATGCCGCTGGCCGGACACTTCTTCGCCGGAACGGTCAATGTGGACGAAGCGAGCTTTGCCGGGGTCAAGCTGGAGCGCGAGATGCTCGTCAAGCTGCTGCAGTTCCTTTCCTGGCGGTGCGAAACGCTGCCTGCCTGGAATAAGGAAGCCCTGCTGGCCGAGGTCAAGAGCCTCTCCAGTCATTTCGAACTGAAGATGAAAGACTTCCTGGCGCCGGTCTTCATCGCCATCACCGGCTCTTCCACGAGTACCTCCGTGATGGACGCCATGGCGATCCTCGGCTCGGATGTCACCCGAGCCCGACTACGCCACGCCATCAGCGTGCTGGGCGGCGTGTCCAAGAAGCAGACCAAGCGGTTCGAGAAAGAGTATCGGGAGCTGTAAGACGCGGCTGCGCCGCTTTGAGAAGGAAGAGCGGCGCGCCGCGCCGCGAAGAGGGAAGGGGTGTCGAGTCTTCCTTCTTCCCTCTTCCTTCTGAAAATCTGTTGACGAACCCCTCAGTGGTCAGTATTATGCGCCTCGTCTTCACGAGATACGGGGCCTTAGCTCAGCTGGGAGAGCGCAACACTGGCAGTGTTGAGGTCAGCGGTTCGAGCCCGCTAGGCTCCACCATCATCTCGCTTTCGAAGACCTTGCGTCCCATTCGTCTAGTGGTCCAGGACACCGCCCTTTCACGGCGGTAACAGGGGTTCGAACCCCCTATGGGACGCCATCTCCTCTGCCGCTCGTATTTGGCGCTTCCTTCGCATTCGCGAACGTTTTTCCTTGCTCACCTGGATGTTCTCGCCGCTGCTCTGGCTTGTGGATAGCTGTTGGCAAAGCATGAGTCTGTGTCTCATTCAAGCCATAAAAGGCGATTTCAGGGCTTGACTTGTCCACGTCTGCTGTTCCTTCCATGTGACACGGAGCTTGACATCCCGCTAACCCGCATGATGCCGGGGTTCTAAGAAAATCTCTTTAAAATCAATGTTTTGAAACGGGTTAAATTTTGATCAATTTGAGGCTGAGCCGCTGTTCATGGCGATTCAGGGACGTTTTGGAAAGGTTTTAAACAGGTTTATCCACAGATTGTGTGGAAAAGGCTTCAAGGGCCGCAAGAGGGCGTGGGATGGGGCCGAACGGCGCAGCCCTGTGCACAGGGCTGGCTGATTCAGCAGGGCGTCGCCTTGATGTGCTGTGGCGTCTGCATGGCTGTTCATCCGGGCCTTCTTGATGTGGAGGCGGGGCATACCGTCAGGTCGTTGCCAGGCGCCGGATGAACGGTCTGTCGAGTGGTCACACCGCGTCGCCGACCTGGAGCCGTTTCAGCAGGGCAGAGGTGTCCCAGCGCCCGCCTCCCATGGCCTGTACCTCGGCATAGAACTGGTCCACCAGCGCCGTCACCGGCAAGCGCGCCTGGATCTGGCGGGCCTGGTGCAGGCAGATATCCAGGTCCTTGCGCATCCAGTCGATGGCGAAGCCGTGCTGGTACTCACCGTTGATCATGGTCTGGTGGCGGTTTTCCATTTGCCAGGAACCCGCAGCGCCCTGGGCAATGACCTCGACGACGCGCGTCTGGTCCAGGCCGGCTTTCTCGGCGAAATGCAGGCCTTCCGACAGCCCCTGGACCAGGCCGGCGATGCAGATCTGGTTGACCATCTTGGTCAGTTGGCCGCTGCCGGCGGGGCCCATCAGGTTGACGGCGCGCCCATAGTGCCCCAGGACAGCCTGGGCCCGTTCGTAGTCGTTGTCGGCTCCCCCGCACATGATCGTCAGGCCGCCATTCTCGGCGCCTTGCTGGCCGCCGGAGACCGGTGCATCGATGAAGCCGATGTCCCGCTCGCGGCAGGCGGCATCCAGGGTCTCGGCCAGGCTTGCCGAAGCGGTGGTGTGGTCGACCAGCAGGCTGCCCTGTGACATGCCGGCCAGGGCGCCTTCTTCGCCCAGCGTGACCGCCTTGACGTCCTGATCATTGCCGACACACATCAGGACCAGGTCAGCATCGAGGGCGGCCTGACGGGGAGAGGGATGGTGTTCGCCGCCGTGAGCGGTGACCCAGGCCTCTGCGCGGGATGTGGTGCGATTGTAGACATGCACTTCGAAACCGGCCCGGGCGAGGTGGCCGGCCATGGGGTAGCCCATGACGCCGAGTCCGATGAAGGCGATGCGCTGGATGGTCGGGTTCATGCAATCCCTCCTGAGCGATTGGTGGTGTGATGCCTTAACAAGAAAGGCCACCGTGGAAGGTGGCCTTGGATGCAATGCGCTTTGACAGTGCCGCGAGACTTACTCGGCGGGGTAGTCGCGCTTGTCATGACCCACGTACAGCTGGCGCGGACGGCCGATCTTGTAGCTGTCGCTGATCATTTCGTGCCAATGGGAGATCCAGCCGATGGTGCGTGATACGGCGAAGATCACGGTGAACATGTTCTTCGGGATGCCCATGGCCTTGAGGATGATGCCGGAATAGAAGTCGACGTTCGGGTACAGCTTGCGCTCGATGAAGTACTCGTCCTCCAGCGCGATCTGCTCGAGGCGCTTGGCGATGCGCAGCTGCGGGTCGTCGGCACGGCCCAACTGTTCGAGGACTTCGTCGCAGGTCTCTTTCATGACCTTGGCACGCGGGTCGAAGTTGCGATAGACGCGGTGGCCGAAGCCCATCAGCTTGAAGGAGTCTTCCTTGTCCTTGGCGCGATCGACGAAGCGCTGAATATTCTCCTCGCTCTCGTCGCCGATCTCGTCGAGCATGTTGAGCACGGCCTCGTTGGCGCCGCCATGTGCCGGCCCCCAGAGTGCCGCGATGCCGGCACTGATACAGGCAAACGGGTTGGCACCGGTGGAGCCCGCCAGGCGAACGGTCGAGGTGGAGGCGTTCTGCTCATGGTCGGCATGCAGCATGAAGATGCGGTCCATGGCCTTGGCATAGACCGGATTGATCTCGTAATCCTCACAGGGGTTGCTGAACATCATGTAGAGGAAGTTCTCGGCATAGTTCAGGTTGTTGCGAGGATAATTGAATGGCTGCCCGATGTTGTACTTGTAGGACATGGCCGCAATGGTCGGCATCTTGGCAATCAGGCGAATGGCGCTGATCTCGCGATCTTCCTGCTTGGTGATGTCCAGGTGATCATGGTAGAAGGCCGCCAGGCCGCCGACCACGCCACACAGGATGGACATCGGATGCGCATCGCGACGAAAGCCCTTGAAGAAGTTGGCGAGCTGTTCGTGGACCATGGTGTGCGCGGTGATGCGCCTGGAGAACTCCTGGTATTCGGCATCGCTCGGCAGTTCGCCGAACATCAGCAGGTAGCTGAGCTCGACGAAGTCCGAGTTCTGGGCCAACTGGTCAATGGGATAGCCACGGTGCAGTAGCATGCCCTTGCCGCCGTCGATGTAGGTGATGGCTGACGAGCAGGAGGAGGTGACCATGAAACCCGGGTCGTAGGTGAAGAGGCCTTCCGCGCCGAGGCTGCGGACGTCGACCACGTCAGGTCCGCGTGTGCCGGAATAGATCGGCAGCTCGATCGGCTCGTCCAGGCCATCTACCGTCAAAGTCGCTTTCCTATCAGCCATGCTGGCCTCCTCTGCGTATTCTGTATCGAGCCGACCAGCCGCTATCTTTCAGGACCCATCGGCCAAAAGGTTTGCCCACTATAGAAGCGTCTTCGTGATTGTCAATTGGTCCATTGGAGTGCTGGGTTTGACAAAAACGCGGATTCTGTAAGGTTTTGGTACAAAAAATTGTGCTCCGCACCATGCGTGGCGCGGTTTTCCGTCTGCGTCTGCCTGATGAACCCCGCAGTAGAAGGAAAATGAATTTTTTCGCATTGCAGTGTGGCAGGCGGGCGCGATTGGGCCCTGATTTGTCAGGGATTGTGCAGCGCCCTATAATCTAATCCCGCGACTGGCAGGAAACGGTGATCGTGGCCGCGTCGGTCTTGATTGCCCCTTCCCGAAACCACCGCCCGCTTCGGGGCACGCCCAGTTGCCCGGCGGCGGGCCAAGAGAGTGTGTATAGAGCCGTGAATAGCAAACGACCCGTAAATCTGGATCTGTCCACGATACAGTTTCCACTCCCCGCCTTGACGTCCATTGTGCATCGCATTACCGGCGTCATTCTCTTCATTGGACTGATTTTTGGCTTCTGGGCGCTGGATGCGTCGCTTTCGTCGCCCGAAGGTTTCGCCAGCGTGAAGGACGCACTGGCGACCAACTTCCTGGCGAAGCTGATTGCCTGGGGCTTGCTGTCGGCACTGGCATTCCACTTTGTGGCCGGCATCAAGCACCTTCTGATGGATATCGACATCGGCGTGACGCTGGAAGGTGGCGTCAAGAAAGCGCAGATCACCGTCGTGGTGAGTGCGCTCCTGATCATTCTGGCGGGAGTCTGGGTATGGTAACCAATATCACTAACCTTGGGCGCAGTGGGCTTTCCGACTGGCTTCTCCAGAGAGCCTCGGCCATCGTGCTGGCGCTGTACTCTCTGTTTCTCGTCGGCTATCTGCTGTTTTCCCCCGGGCTGGATTACGCCGCCTGGAGCGGCCTGTTCGCCCAGACCTGGATGCGCATCTTCTCGCTGCTGGCCTTCGTGTCACTCGCCGCGCATGCCTGGGTCGGCCTGTGGACCGTGACCACCGACTACATCAAGCCGACCGGCATTCGTGTCGCCGCCCAGTCCATCATCATCCTGGCCATCTTCGTGTTTCTGGTCTGGGGCATCCAAGTTCTGTGGGGAGCCTGATTCATGTCCAACATGCGTAGTTTGACATTCGACGCCATCATCATCGGCGGCGGTGGTTCCGGCATGCGTGCCGCACTGGAACTCGCCAAGTCCGGCAAGAAGACCGCCGTGCTGACCAAGGTGTTCCCGACCCGCTCGCACACCGTGTCGGCCCAGGGCGGCATTACCTGTGCCATCGCCTCCTCCGACCCGGACGATGACTGGCGCTGGCACATGTACGACACCGTCAAGGGCGGCGACTACATCACTGACCAGGAAGCCGCGGAGTACATGTGCTCCGAAGGACCCAAGGCGGTCTTCGAGCTCGAACACATGGGGCTGCCGTTCTCGCGTTTCGACAATGGACGCATCTACCAGCGCCCCTTCGGCGGTCAGTCCAAGGACTTTGGCAAGGGCGGCCAGGCGGCGCGCACCTGTGCGGCGGCCGACCGTACCGGCCATGCCCTGCTGCATACGCTTTATCAGAACAACCTGAAAAACAACACCACCTTCCTCAATGAGTGGTACGCCGTCGACCTGGTCAAGAATGCCAACGGCGACGTGGTGGGCTGTATCGCCATGGATATCGAGACCGGCGAACTGGTCCACGTCAAGTCCAAGGCGACCGTGCTGGCAACCGGTGGTTCGGGACGTATCTATTCGTCCACGACCAATGCCCTGATCAATACCGGCGACGGTATCGGTATGGCGCTGCGTGCCGGCATTCCCATGCAGGACATGGAAATGTGGCAGTTCCATCCGACCGGCATCTACGGCGCCGGCGTGCTGGTGACCGAAGGCTGTCGTGGTGAAGGTGGCTACCTGGTCAACAAGGATGGCGAGCGCTTCATGGAGCGCTATGCACCCAACGCCAAGGACCTGGCCGGCCGCGACGTGGTCGCGCGCTCCATGGTCCTGGAAATCCTCGAGGGCCGCGGCTGCGGCGAGAACGGCGACCACGTCTATCTCAAGCTCGACCACCTGGGCGAGGAAGTGCTGGGCAAGCGTCTACCGGGGATCGTCGAGCTGGCCAAGACCTTCGCCCATGTGGATCCGGCCAAGGAGCCGATCCCGGTGGTGCCGACCTGCCACTACATGATGGGCGGCGTGGCCACCAATGTGCATGGCCAGGCCATTGCCCAGGATGGCGACGGCAACGACCAGATCGTCAACGGCCTGTATGCCGTCGGCGAAGCGGCCTGTGTCTCCGTCCACGGTGCCAATCGCCTGGGCGGCAACTCGCTGCTCGACCTGGTGGTGTTCGGCCGGGCCGCCGGCATGTTCATCGAGCAGGCGCTCAACGAGGGAGTCGACTACCTCGAGGCGAGTGAGGACGACATCGATACCGCCATGCGTCGCGTCAATCGCTGGAACGAGTCCGAAGGCGGCGAGAGCGTACCCGAGCTCAAGCGGGCGCTGCAGGAAATCATGCAGAGCGACTTCGGTGTCTTCCGTGAGGAAGACAACATGCAGAAAGGCGTGCAGCAGCTGGCAGAACTCCGCGAGCGCATTGCCAATGCCTATCTGCCGGACAAGTCCAATGCCTTCAACACGGCACGCGTCGAAGCCCTGGAGCTGGACAATCTGATGGAAGTGGCCGAGGCCACGGCGATTGCGGCACTCGAACGCAAGGAGAGCCGCGGCGCCCACTCGCGCTATGACTATCCGGATCGCGACGACGCCAACTGGCTGAAACACTCGATGTACTTCCCGTTGGAGAAGCGTCTGGGGCAGCGCGATGTCAACTTCGCGCCCAAGACCGTCGACATGTTCGAGCCGAAAGTTCGTACCTACTAAGGGGAGTCACGATGTCCATGCTTCAGGTATCTCTTTACCGCTACAATCCGGAAACCGACTCCGCCCCTTACATGGAGGAGTTTCAGATCGACACCCAGGACCGTGACATCATGGTGCTGGACGTTCTGCACATGGCCAAGGAGCAGGATAGCGGGCTGGCTTTCCGGCGCAGCTGCCGGGAGGGCGTCTGCGGCTCCGATGGCATGAACATGAACGGCAAGAACGGCCTGGCCTGCATCACGCCACTGTCCGAAGTGGTCAAGAAGGGCAAGCTGACACTGCGCCCGCTGCCGGGGCTGCCGGTCATTCGTGACCTCGTGGTCGACATGAGCCTGTTCTACAAGCAGTACGAGCGCATCCAGCCGTACCTGCAGAACGACAACCCCGAGCCGGCCATCGAACGGCTGCAGTCGCCGGAAGACCGCGACAAGCTGGACGGGCTCTATGAGTGCATTCTTTGTGCTTGCTGTTCAACGTCCTGCCCGTCATTCTGGTGGAACCCGGATAAGTTCGTCGGGCCGGCAGGGCTGTTGCAAGCCTATCGCTTCCTGGCCGATTCTCGTGATGAAGCCACTCAGGAGCGTTTGGCCGAGCTCGAGGATCCATTCAGCGTGTTTCGCTGCCGCGGCATCATGAACTGTGTGGCAGTCTGCCCCAAGGGGCTGAATCCGACGCGCGCGATTGGCAAGATCCGTGAAATGTTGCTGGCCAATGCCACTTAAATCGTGGCGACTGGCTTGTTATCATGCTCACCGGCCTTGAGCTGCGACGCATGGTCGCAGCCCTGACCCGGTGATTCGTCCGAAAGCCGGTGCCCAGTGCACCGGCTTTCGGCCATCGAAATCACGGGTGAGACCACCTTGGGTGGCCGCTAAAGATGTCGTATGGGATGAGCCGTGCGACGCTGATACCACCCCATCAGTGCAGGGTGACCGAGAGATGCAACAAGGCATAATGGAGTTGATGTGGCGCTCCTCTCACGTAACGGGCAGCAACGTGCATTACGTGGAAGCGCTCTACGAGCAGTATCTGGATGATCCCACTACCGTCCCCGATGAATGGCGAGAATACTTCGATACACTGCCAAGTCCCGATGGCAGCGCCACCCAGGACGTTCCGCTCGCCCCCACACGTGAACAGTTCTATCAACTGGGCCAGCAACGCCGCACCGCCCAGGCAGCCTCGTCCGACACGGGCGAGAACAAGAAGCAGGTCAAGGTCCTGCAGCTGATCAACGCCTACCGCGTGCGCGGGCATCAAAAAGCCGATATCGACCCGCTGGGCCTGCGTAGCCCGACCCCGGTTCCCGACCTCGACCTTTCCTTCCATCAGTTGTCCAAGGCGGATCTCGATACCGAGTTCCAGACCGGTTCCTTCTTCATGGGCGCCGACAAGGCACCGCTGAAGGAGATCGTGGAGGCACTGCAGCAGACCTATTGCCGCAGTATCGGCTGTGAAATCATGCATATCGTCGATACCGAAGAGAAACGCTGGCTACAGCAGCGCTTCGAGTCGGTTCGCAGTGCACCGAAGTTCAAAGAGGATGTGCGCAAGCATGTTCTGGAACGCCTGACCGCTGCCGAGGGCCTGGAGAGCTACCTGGCTTCCAAGTATCCGGGCACCAAGCGTTTCGGCCTGGAAGGCGGCGAATCCTTCATTCCCATGATGGACGAGCTGATCCAGCGCAGCGGTGGTTATGGCACCAAGGAAGTGGTGATCGGCATGGCCCACCGCGGCCGTCTCAATGTGCTGGTCAACATCCTCGGCAAGAATCCTTCGGAGCTGATCGACGAGTTCGATGGCAAGCGTGTCGTCGAGCGTGGCTCGGGTGACGTCAAGTACCACCAGGGCTTCAGTTCCAATGTCATGACGCCGGGCGGCGAGGTTCACCTGGCGCTGTCCTTCAACCCGTCCCACCTGGAAATCGTCGCGCCCGTGGTCGAAGGCTCGGTTCGCGCCCGCCAGGATCGCCGGGATGATGACGAGGGTGGCAAGGTGCTGCCGATCAACGTCCATGGCGATGCGGCCTTTGCCGGTCAGGGCGTGGTCATGGAGACCTTCCAGATGTCGCAGACCCGTGCCTACAAGACGGGCGGCACGGTCCACATCGTGATCAACAACCAGGTGGGCTTCACGACTTCGCATCCGCTGGATTCGCGCTCCACCGAGTACTGCACCGATATCGCCAAGATGGTTCAGTCGCCGATCTTCCACGTCAATGGTGATGATCCGGACGCCGTCCATCATGCGACTCAGGTGGCACTCGACTATCGCCAGCAGTTCAAGAAGGACGTGGTCATCGATCTGGTCTGCTATCGGCGCCGCGGCCACAACGAGGCCGATGAGCCGTCCGGCACCCAGCCGATGATGTATCGCAAGATCAAGGAGCATGCCTCGTCGCGTGCTGTCTATGCCAAGCGCCTGGTCAGTGAAGGGTTGCTGACCGAGGACGAAGCCAAGGCCATGGTCGACACCTATCGCGATGACCTGGTGGCCGGCAACCATGTGGCCAATGCGCTGGTGCAGGAGCCGAATAGCGAGCTGTTCGTCGACTGGAAGCCCTATCTCGGTCACGAGTGGTCAGGCTATACCGACACCAGTGTCGACATGAAGCGCCTGCAGCACCTGGCCGCGCGGATGTGCACCATTCCCGATGGTGTCTCCGTTCAGCGTCAGGTCAGCAAGATCTATGATGACCGTCGCAAGATGCAGGCGGGAGGCATGCCGACCAACTGGGGCTTTGCCGAGACGCTGGCCTACGCCACCCTGCTTGACGAAGGGCATCCGGTGCGTCTGACCGGTCAGGACAGCGGTCGGGGCACCTTCTCGCACCGTCATGCGGTGGTCCACAATCAGAATGACGGCAGCACCTATGTGCCCTTGCAGCACCTGACCAAGGATCAGCCGGACTTCACCATCCACGACTCCTTCCTGTCGGAGGAAGCCGTGCTGGCCTTCGAGTATGGGTACTCGACGACGGCGCCCAATGATCTGGTGGTCTGGGAAGCCCAGTTCGGTGACTTCTTCAACGGCGCCCAGGTCGTGGTCGACCAGTTCATCTCTTCCGGCGAGACCAAGTGGGAGCGGCTGTGTGGACTCACCATGCTGCTGCCGCATGGGTATGAAGGCCAGGGCCCCGAGCACTCCTCGGCACGTCTGGAACGCTTCCTGCAACTCTGTGCC
This sequence comes from Halomonas halmophila, assembly GCF_006540005.1. Classification (GTDB taxonomy): domain Bacteria; phylum Pseudomonadota; class Gammaproteobacteria; order Pseudomonadales; family Halomonadaceae; genus Halomonas; species Halomonas halmophila. The sequence continues at coordinate 121,324 of NZ_BJOC01000011.1, forward strand.
GAGCACAACATGCAGGTATGCGTGCCCACCACGCCGGCACAGATCTTCCATCTGCTGCGCCGCCAGGTGATCCGCAAGCTGCGCAAGCCGCTGATCGTGATGTCACCCAAGAGCCTGCTGCGTCACAAGGACGCTACCTCCGACCTCGAACAGCTGGCTCACGGGCACTTCCAGATGGTCGTGCCCGATCAGGGCAAGCGCGATGCCGAGAAAGTCGAGCGAATCGTCCTGTGTGCCGGCAAGGTCTATTATGACCTGGCCAACTGGCGCGAAGAAAACGCACGCGATGACGTGGCCATTCTGCGTCTCGAGCAGCTCTATCCATTCCCGGAAGAGGAGCTCTACCAGGCCATCAAGGATTACGCCAATGTCACCGATGTGGTGTGGTGTCAGGAAGAGCCGCTCAACCAGGGCGCCTGGTATCCCAGTCAGCATCACATGCGGATCGCCATCGAGCGTCTCAAGTCGGGCCTGGGTGGCCGACTGAAGTTTGCCGGCCGCCCGGCCTCTGCTGCTCCGGCAGCGGGCTACATGTCCGTGCATACAGAACAGCAACGCCAGTTGGTGGACGACGCCTTCAATCTGTAAGGCCGACCACCGGGACGAGAGAGAATATAAGGGAAATACCATGGCTACCGAGATCAAGGCACCAACCTTTCCGGAATCCGTTGCTGAAGGCAGCGTGGCAGCGTGGCACAAGAAGCCCGGCGACAGCGTCGAGCGCGATGAACTACTGGTCGAGATCGAGACCGACAAGGTCGTGCTCGAGGTCGTGGCCACGGAAGCCGGCACCCTGGCCGAAGTGACAGCCGAAGAAGGTGACACCGTCGAGTCCGAGCAGGTACTGGGACGCCTGGGTGAAGCCGCCGCATCCGGTGACGGTGAAGGCGAGTCGAAGGGCGACGACTCGGCCAAGGCCGAGAGCAAAGCTGACGACGCAGGCGACGACGGCGCTGAAGCCAAGCCGGCCGCCGGCGGTGCTCAGCATGACGTCAAGGCCCCGACCTTCCCGGAATCCATCCAGGAAGGCACCGTGGCCAGCTGGAACAAGCAGGTCGGCGAGGCGGTCAAGCGCGACGAGGTGCTGGCCGAGATCGAGACCGACAAGGTCGTCCTCGAAGTGGTCGCGCCGGCGGATGGTGCGCTCAGCGAGATCAAGGCCGAAGAGGGCAGCCAGGTCGAGTCGGAGGCCGTGCTGGCCGTCTTTGCCGAAGGCGCCGGCGGTGAGGATGCGCCCAGCGAGGACAGCGGCAAGGCAGCGCAAGCCGACCAGGCCGGCGGTGATGACAAGGACGAAAAGGTCGGCGACAAGATCCTCGCCCCGGCGGCGCGCAAGCTGGTCGCTGAGCATGACCTGGACGCCAACAAGATCGAGGGCACCGGCAAGGGTGGTCGCGTGCTCAAGGAGGACGTTCAGAAGGCCGTCAAGGATGGCTCGGCCAAGAAATCCGCCAAATCCGACCAGCCCGCCGGTGATGGCGCCAAGGCAGCCGCCGCGGCGGCACCGGCTGTGGAAGGCGAGCGTCCCGAGAAGCGTGTCCCCATGACGCGCCTGCGCCGGACCATCGCCAAGCGTCTGGTCGAGGCCCAGCAGACGGCCGCCATGCTGACCACCTACAACGAGGTGGACATGGGGGCAGTCATGGACCTGCGTGCCCAGTACAAGGACACCTTCCTCAAGGCGCACGACACCAAGCTCGGTTTCATGGGCTTCTTCGTCAAGGCGGCTTCCGAGGCGCTGAAGCGCTTCCCGGACGTCAATGCGTCCATCGACGGTTCCGACATCGTCTATCACGGCTATCAGGACATCGGCGTTGCGGTTTCCACCGACCGCGGGCTGGTGGTGCCGGTCCTGCGCGACACCGACAGCATGAAGATTGCCGATGTCGAGAAGGGCATCGTCGACTTCGGCAAGCGGGCGCGTGACGGCAAGCTGGGCATCGACGAGATGCAGGGTGGCACCTTCACCATCACCAATGGCGGCATCTTCGGTTCGCTGCTGTCGACGCCGATCCTCAACCCACCGCAAACCGCGATCCTGGGCATGCACAAGATTCAGGAACGTCCCATGGCGGTGAACGGCAAGGTCGAGGTGCGCCCCATGATGTACCTGGCCGTGTCATACGATCACCGCATGATCGATGGCAAGGACGCGGTACAATTCCTGGTGACCATCAAGGAACTGCTCGAGGATCCGGCGCGTCTGCTGTTGGATGTCTGAGCCGCGGGATAACGAGCCTCTCAGCGAAGAGCAACGATAGGAGCCGACATGGCTGACAAGTTTGATGTGATCGTCATCGGTGCGGGCCCCGGCGGCTACGTCGCCGCCATTCGCGCCGCGCAGCTGGGTCTGAAGACCGCCTGTGTCGAGAAGTGGGTCAACAAGGAAGGCAAGACCGTGCATGGCGGCACCTGCCTGAACGTGGGGTGCATTCCGTCGAAGGCACTGCTCGAGTCCTCGCACAAGTTCGTCGAGGCGCGCGACCACTTCGCCGAGATCGGCATCGACATGGAAGCGCCGACCCCCAATGTGCCCAAGATGCTTGAGTTCAAGCAGCAGGTCATCGACAAGAACGTGGGCGGTATCAGCGCGCTGTTCAAGGCCAATGGCGTCACGGCGATCGATGGCACTGGCAAGGTCACCGGCGGCACCCAGGTCGAGGTCACCGATCAGGATGGCAAGGCCACGACCTACGAGGCCGACAACATCGTGGTGGCCGCCGGTTCCGTGCCGGTGGAAATTCCGCCCACACCGCTGACCGAGGGCCTCATCGTCGACTCGGCGGGTGCCCTGGAATTCGAGGAAGTACCGCAGCGTCTCGGTGTCATCGGTGCCGGTGTCATCGGTCTCGAGCTGGGCAGTGTGTGGAGCCGCCTGGGCAGTGAGGTCACCGTCCTCGAGGCCATGGATGACTTCCTGCCGATGGTCGACAAGGCCATCGCCAAGGATGCCCAGAAGCTGTTCAAGAAACAGGGCCTGGATATCCAGCTCGGTGCCCGCGTCACCGGCTCCGAGATCAAGGACAACGAGGTGGTCGTCAAGTACACGGACGCCAAGGGCGAGCAGGAAGTCACCTTCGACAAGCTGATCGTCTGCGTCGGTCGTCGTCCCTACACCAAGGGCGTCATCGGTGACGGCGTGGGGGTCGAGCTGGACGAGCGCGGCTTCATCAGTGTCGACGACCAGTGCCGCACCAATGTGCCGAGCGTGTTCGCCATCGGCGACTGCGTGCGTGGCCAGATGCTGGCGCACAAGGCCTCCGAGGAAGGCGTCATGGTGGCCGACGTCATCGCCGGCCACAAGGCCGAGATGAACTATGATGCGATTCCCAGCGTAATCTACACGGCGCCCGAAGTGGCCTGGGTCGGCATGAGCGAAGAGGATGCCAAGGCCGCAGGCATCAAGGTCGAAACCGGTTCATTCCCGTTCTCGGCCAACGGTCGGGCGCTGGCCAACAATGCGCCGGATGGCCAGGTCAAGGTCATCGCGGATGCCGAGACCGACCGCGTGCTGGGCGTGCACATTCTGGGCCAGCATGCCGGTGAGCTGATTGCCCAGGGCGTGATCGCCATGGAATTCGGCTCCAGCGCCGAGGATCTGGCGCTGACCTGCTATGCACACCCCAGCACGTCCGAAGCCGTGCATGAGGCGGCGCTGGCGGTCGATGGCCATGCGATCCACATGGCCAACCGCAAGAAGCGCAAGTAAGACAATAAGCGCCACCTTCGGGTGGCGTGTCGCTTCCGGCCATGTATCGGAAGCGAACGGTGATGGTCCGGGCTCGATGCGTGCATCGAGTTTGCCGGGCCATCGTTCGAGTCACATGCAACCAATGGCATGAATCGATGAACCTTCACGAGTATCAGAGCAAACAGCTGTTTGCCGATTACGGCCTGCCGGTGTCCAAGGGCTTTGCCGTTGACACCCCTGAGGAAGCAGCGGAAGCCTGCAAGAAAATCGGCGGTGACAAGTGGGTCGTCAAGGCCCAGGTCCATGCAGGCGGCCGCGGCAAGGCCGGTGGCGTCAAGCTGGTCAAGAGCCCGGAAGAGGCCAAGGATTTCGCCGAGCAGTGGCTGGGCAAGAGCCTGGTGACCTTCCAGACCGACGAGAACGGTCAGCCGGTAGCCAAGATTCTGGTCGAGAACTGCACCGATATCGCCGATGAGCTGTATCTGGGCGCAGTCGTCGACCGTGGCACCCAGCGGGTGGTCTTCATGGCCTCTACCGAAGGTGGTGTCGAGATCGAGAAGGTCGCCGAGGAGACGCCCGAGAAGATCCTCAAGGCCGAAATCGACCCGCTGGTCGGCGCTCAGCCGTATCAGGCGCGTGAACTCGGCTTCAAGCTCGGCCTGTCCGGTGATCAGATCAAGCAGTTCACCAAGATCTTCCTGGGGCTGTCCAAGCTGTTCCACGACAAGGATCTGGCACTGCTCGAGATCAACCCGCTGGTCATCACCGAGGAAGGCAATCTGCACTGCCTGGATGCCAAGGTGAACCTGGACGGCAATGCGCTCTATCGTCATCCGGACCTGCAGGCCATGCGCGACCCGTCTCAGGAAGACGAGCGCGAAGCCGACGCGGCCAAGTGGGACCTGAACTACGTGGCCCTGGACGGCAACATCGGCTGCATGGTCAATGGCGCAGGCCTGGCCATGGGTACCATGGACATCATCAAGCTGAATGGCGGTCAGCCGGCCAACTTCCTCGATGTGGGGGGTGGTGCCACCAAGGAGCGCGTCGCCGAAGCCTTCAAGATCATCCTCTCGGATACCTCGGTGAAGGCCGTACTGGTCAACATCTTCGGCGGTATCGTGCGTTGCGACATGATCGCCGAAGGCATCATCGGGGCCGTCGAGCAAGTGGGCGTCAATGTCCCGGTCGTGGTTCGCCTGGAAGGTAACAATGCCGAGCTGGGTGCCGAGAAACTGGCCGCCAGTGGTTTGAACATCATCGCTGCTACCAGCCTGACCAATGCGGCTCAGCAGGTCGTCAAGGCAGCGGAGGGCAAGTAATGAGCATCCTCATCGACAAGAACACCAAGGTCATCTGTCAGGGTTTCACCGGTGGCCAGGGTACCTTCCATTCCGAACAGGCCATCGCCTACGGCACCAAGATGGTGGGTGGCGTGACGCCGGGCAAGGGCGGCCAGGAACACCTGGGGCTGCCGGTCTTCAATACCGTGGCCGAAGCCGTCGAAGCGACCGGTGCCGAGGCCAGCGTGATCTATGTGCCGGCGCCGTTCTGCAAGGACTCGGTTCTGGAAGCCGCCAATGCCGGCATCAAGCTGATCGTCTGCATCACCGAGGGCATCCCGACACTGGACATGCTCGACGTCAAGATGAAGTGCGACGAGCTGGGCGTGCGCCTGATCGGCCCGAACTGCCCGGGTGTCATCACGCCGGATGAGTGCAAGATCGGCATCATGCCGGGACATATCCACCAGGCCGGCAAGGTCGGTATCGTGTCGCGTTCCGGCACCCTGACCTATGAAGCCGTCAAGCAGACCACCGACCATGGCTTCGGTCAGTCTTCCTGCGTGGGTATCGGTGGCGACCCGATTCCGGGCTCCAACTTCATCGACATTCTCGCGGAATACGAGAAGGACCCGGCCACCGAGGCGATCGTCATGATCGGCGAAATCGGCGGCACGGCCGAGGAAGAAGCGGCGGCCTACATCAAGGAGAACGTCTCCAAGCCGGTGGTTGCCTATATCGCCGGTGTCACCGCGCCTCCCGGCAAGCGCATGGGGCACGCTGGTGCCATCATCGCCGGCGGCAAGGGTACCGCCGACGAGAAGTTTGGCGCTCTCGAAGCGGCTGGCGTCAAGACAGTCCGCTCCCTGGCCGAGATCGGTGATGCCCTCAAGGAGGCAACTGGCTGGTAAAACGGCCGGATGTCGCTTGATGCGCATGAAAGGGCACCTTCGGGTGCCCTTTTGCGTTTGGGAAGCACTGCTTAAATGCCTGCGCATGCAAATCGCTTCGTTACGCGGTGCGGTTGGCATCTCGCGTGGGCCGAGGCTAGGCCCTGGTCGCGGGCGTCGGTGACTCAGGCGGGGGCGGCACTCCATCGGTCACGGCCCTGGTGCTTGGCTTCCATCAGGGCCTGATCGGCGCGCTTGATGGTGGCGTCGATAGCGTCCCCGGGGCGGTGCTCGGCCACGCCGACACTGGCGGTCAGCGCGATATGCCGGTCATCGTCGACAGGAATCTGCAGCTGGCGCAGGTGCTGACACAGTCGCTCCATCAGCGGCGTCGCCTGGGTGAGCGAGGTCTCGGGCAGCAGCAACAGGAACTCTTCGCCGCCCCAACGGCCGCAGATATCCGATGCGCGGAGCGACTCCTGGAGTCCGCCGGCCAGCAGCTCGAGCGCCTTGTCTCCGGTGCCATGGCCAAAGCTGTCGTTGACGCTCTTGAAGCGGTCGATGTCGAGCATGGCCAGGGTCAGGGCGCGTTGATGGCGTTCGGCGGTGGCATGCCACTGTTCCAGTTGCTCATTGAGCCGCCGCCGATTGGCGAGGCCGGTCAAGGGGTCGACGCTGGAAGCGGCCCTGAGCGCCAGGTTGCGCTCGCGCAGCAGCGCCTGGTAGCGATCGGCGATGCGCGACAGCTTCTGTTGGCGGCGTATCTGTTGCTCGAGCTGCTCGCGTGTCAGGTGCAGATCTTCATGGGCACTCTGCTGATAGCCATCGGCGATGGTGATCAGGCGCTCGAGCTTTTCCTGCTGTTCCAGATGATGCTGATACAGCTGTGCCAGCGGCTCGCGCAGGGGGCTGTCCTGGTGCGCCGCATCCTGGAGCAGTTCCTCGACATGCTGCAAGAGCTTGGGCTGGGGCTTAGTCACGCCTGGGCCTGCTGTGGAGTGATATCGAAGGGGAAGGTACAGTCCTCGCGAAACTCTTCTGCGAGTTCGGCAATACGTTCGTTACGCGTGTCATAGCGCCAGGTGACACTGACCGTTCTGCCGCCCTGGTGAGCGTCTTCGAGCAGGTCGAAGATGTCCATCATCGCCTTGACCGAGCTGGTATTGAGATAGACGAGTTCCAGCTCGAGATGCAGCCCGTGGCTGGCATCGCCGAGAAACGTTTCGGTCCAGTTGATGACCTGGCCGAAGAGTTCGTAGGAGTTCTCCGGGTAGGAGTCCCCGCACATGTAAAGGCGCCCGCCTTGCCAGTCGCTTTGAATCGTCGGGGTGGACTGGCTGCCGATAATATTCAGATCTTCAAGCATGAGCATTTTGACCGTTATATAGTGGCTGTGAGGCTAAAGAAGCCGCGACCGGAAGGCAATGGCTCGATGGACGCCTGCAGCGGCCGTGTCGACTTGCGTGCCATGTCCAGCAAGCCCAGCCCGGCACCACTGTGTTCTTCTTCACGCGGGCGGCGCAGTTGTTGCTTGTAGGCTTTCTTCAGCTCGACGGCATCGAGGCCTGCCAGGTTTTCCACGGTCTCGACCAGAGCCTTGCCATCCTCGAGTTCCACCAGGTTGCCGGCGGACACCAGATAATGCCCCTCGTCATCCCTGGCCACCGCCACGGTCGCCGTGGCCTGCTCGTCATCATAGCCCTGCCTGCCGGCATAGTGGCGGATGTTCTGGGTCATCTCGATATACACCGAGAAAACATCCATCGCCGAGGAGGGGGCGGCTTCCTGAGTGTTGAGATAGTTGCGCAGGGCATTGCCGATCTCTTCGATCAGGCTGCGCGAGATCGGGCCATTGAAGCACAGCATGATGCGCTGTTTGAGATAGTTCTCGCGCAGGGTCAAAAGGTTCATGTTGCGTCCTTCTCGTTGCTTCGTGATGTGTCGGACGCATCCTGACGATAGGTCGTCGAGGCAGCGTCGAACCGAAAACATAGCATGGTGATGTCGTCGCGTTGCGGCAAGTTGCCGCGATAGCCTTCGAGCTCCGCTTCATAGGCGGCAATCTGCTCGTCCAGGGGGGCGCTGGCGTGACGCTGCAGCATATCGTGCAGGCGCGAGTGGCCGAAGCCGAAGCCATGCTCTCCGCCGGCCTGATCCAGAAACCCGTCGGTACACAGGGTATAGGTCCAGTCGTGGTGTAATGGCAGGGTCTGGTTGCGATAGGTCATGATGCGTTTCTGGCCCAGCGCCCGCTTGCCCCCGTCATGGTACTCCAGCTGGTGGCCGTCGGTGGCGTAGAGCGTCATCTTGGCCCCGGCAAAGGTCAGGCGCGATGTCTGTGGCTCGACCCATGCCAGCCCGGCATCCATGTGCGTGGCGATGACATTGAGCTGGGAACCGGTATGCAGGGTGGCGCGAATCTGACGATCCGTTTCGTTGAGCAGGGCCGCCGGGTCGCTCGGGCCGTGGCGCAGGATGGCGTTATCGATGATGGCTCGCGCCAGCATGGTCATCAGCGCGCCGGGCACACCATGTCCCGCACAGTCTACCAGGCCGATCAGGTAGCCCTGGTCGTCGGCATGGAAGACATAGACATCGCCGCCGACGGTGTCCCGCGGCCGCCAGAGCACCGCATGCTGGTCCGGCAGGCGCGCCGCCAGCCGCCGGTTGGGCAGGATGGCACGCTGAATGATGCTGGCATACTCGATGGAGGCATCGATCTCGCGCCGAGCCTGCTGCATTTCCTGATTGGCCTGCATCAGCTCCTGGGTACGCGTCTGTACCCGCTCCTCGAGATCCTGGGTATGACGCGCAATGCGTTCCGCCATGTACGAGAAGGTGCGTGACAGCTGGCCGATTTCATCCTGTCGGCTGGTGGGCAGGGGCGTGTGCTCGCCGCCATCCGCCAGCGCCCGGGCCGAACGCTGGAGCCGTTGTACCGGGCGCAGAATCAGCCGGTTGCTGGCATACAGAAAGACCAGGGCCAGGACGCCGAGTACGGCCAGCAGTCCCAGTATCATGGGCCACAGCCAGCGCTCGTTGATCACGGGAGTGGCACGCAGGTCGACGGCCGTCACCAGCATCCAGTCGAGCTCCTGGAGGTAGCCGACGGCGAGCAGATGCGGCCTGCCCTGCATGCTGGCCTCGAGGATCCGGACATTACCGGGCTGACGCAGGGCCTTTTGCAATATGCCGTCGAGCTCTTCGCGATCCTGCGGATCGTCCAGCAGGTCGTGCAGTCGGCTCGCCTGCTCCTGCCCCGCGAGGGTGTCGTCCGTGCCCACGGTGACCCGTTCGCGATCCGGGTGTGCCTGGATGAGCCCCTGCTTGTCGATGATCATGGGGGTCAGTCCGGTCGGGCTGTTGCGCATGTAGCGATCCAGGAAACTGCCCAGGTCGATGCCGCCACCGGTCAGCCCGAGGAGCTTGCCATCCTGGCGTATCTTGACGTTGAACCAGACCTTGGTGACGCCCAGCTTGTGGTCCTGGCTGACGTCGATGGTGTAGGCAGCCGGATTCTGGATGGTATGATAGTACCAGTCATCGGCCGGGTCATTCGGGGACAACTGATAGCGCGGGGCACTGCTGAACTCCTGCTGGTCGGAGTTGTAATGATAATCGCCGCTGGCGTGTTCGACGATGAAGTAGGCATCGTCGCTGAACTGTTCGCGATAGCCGGCGGCTTCTTCAAAGAAACGTCGGCGCAACCGGGGATCATCCGGGTCGGCCAGCCATTCACGGGTGACAACCGAGTCGGCGAGACGGCGTGACAACGCCAGATCCCGGGAGATCGGGGTCAGGATACGCTGCATGTGCAGCAGGGTGTACTGTTCGGCATAGCCGGAAGCGAAGTGGCGTCGTACATCATCCAGCGCCTGCCAGGCAATCAGCAGCGCTGGAATCAGTGCCGCCACACAGGCTGTCAGCAGTGCCAGCGTCGACTTGGTACGCAGTCCCCAGAACGTCTTCATAAGCGGCGCTGCATCCTTGCTCGGCAGAAATGGTGGATTCCCTGGCCCTTCAGTCTAGCCAACGGGATGGTGAATTATCACCCTTGGGCTCATGCCGGTGATCAAAATGCCTGAGCCGGATGTCGTGAATGCTTGATGGCATGACGTTGAGGGAATAATACCGGCAATGCTGAACTCCATCATATAGAGCATACAATAAACCGCCTAATGGTATGCTCATGATCTACACTCTCGCGATTCTCTTCAGCCTTGTCGGCTACTTTGTCATCGGCCACCTGGCCGGGCGACGGGTCAAGCATCTCGATGACTATCTGGTCGCCGGGCGCAATGCGCCGACCTTCCTGATCCTCGGCACACTGGTGGCCAGTTACCTGAGTACCAGCGCCTTCCTCGGCGAAACCGGCTACGCCTACCAGGGCTATCCGTTCGTGATGTTGATCTTCGCGGCGGTCAGTACCTCGGGGTGTCTGCTGGGCGCGCTGGTCTTCGGTCGTTACCTGCGCCGCAGCGGGGCGCTGACGGTGCCGGAATTCTTCGGCAAGCGTTTTGCCTCGCGTCGCGTTCAGGTGATTGCCGGCCTGACCACGGTCATTGGCCTGGGCGCCTACCTGCTGGGCGTCATGCAGGGCGCCGGCATCATGTTTGCCGAACTGACCGGCATGCCCTATTGGGTCGGCCTGGTGCTGGTGTGGGCAACCTACACCGGCTTCGTGCTGTATTCCGGCTCCCCGGGCGTGGTGCTTACCGACACGGTCATGTTCGTCATCTTCTCGATTGCCGCCTTCGGTGGCTCGATCTATATCATCAGCGACCTCGGCGGCTGGCAGGGCATTATCGAGGGCCTGGTCAGTCAGTCCGACAAGCCGGGCATCGCCCTGTGGCATGGTGTCATCGAAGGCGATGGCGCCGACTTCTCGACCCCCGGCGAAGCTCTGACCTGGGGACTGACGCTGGGCCTGGTATGGGCGGCCGTGCTGGCTGCCAGTCCCTGGCAGGCGAGCCGTTACCTGATGGCGCGCAACGAGCATGTGGTCATGCGTTCCGCCATGCTGACCGCCGTGGCCCTGGCCGTCTTCTATGCGGTGATGATGGTAACCGGGGCGGCGATCAACCTCTATGACACCGGGCTCGAGTCCGAGCGCGCCATGGTCTGGGCCGCGCTCAACGTGCTGCCGGCATGGCTGGGCATCGTCATCCTGACCGGGGTCTTCGCCGCGGGGCTGTCGTCGTGCTCGACCTTTCTGTCGATCATCGGCTTCAGTCTCTCCAACGACATTCTGCCGCCCTCGCGCAACGAAGCCTCGGCCATGCGCGCCAGCCGTATCGCCATCCTGGTGACCGGCCTTACCGCGCTCCTGCTGGCGCTGTTCCAGCCGCCGGCGGTGATGGCCGTGGTGTGGTTCGCGGCCACGCTCTTTGCGTCCTCCTGGGGACCTGTCGCCCTGATGAGTATCTGGAGTCGCCGGATCACGGCGGCGGGTGCCGGCTGGGGGCTGATTGTCGGCTTTTTGGGCAACCTGATGCTGTCCCTGGCGGAACAGGCCGGCTGGGTTCAGCTCCCGGTCTATCTGCACCCGGTTGTCATCAGTACCGTGGTGGCCCTGGTCGCCATTGTGCTGGCGTCGCGCTTTACCCGTGTCAGCGAAGCGGAGCGCGAATATCGCCTTTTCCTGCATCAGCATGACCCGAGTGTCGAGGCCAGTTGGGGCAAGGGCACGCGCTGGATCGCCATTGCCACCATGGTGTCGGGTGTCGCGGTCGGGATCTTCCTCTGGCAGCAATATGCCACCACCCTGGCTGAGGTGGCATCTCGCCTGTCGGTGTCAGATGGCGCCGTATCCGGGGCCTATCTGCTGGCAGCCGGCTGCGGCCTGATGCTGATCATCGCCGGCGGGGTCGGCTACTGGGTGGCGCGTTCGCGCCGGCGTGCCGGGCAGGCGACCAACGCCGCCGCAGCGACGCCATGAAGGGGGGGCCGCCGGATGAGCGGCGCCACCATCGCCTCATCAAGACCATGAAGGCGGGGGCGCCGGCGATCAGATAGAGGTGATAGGTCGTCAAGCGCCATACCACGATGGCCGCCGCCGCCTGGGTCGCCGGCATGATCGGCATCAGCAGGGCGCCGACACCCAGCTCGGCGGCTCCGGCACCGCCGGGCAGCACGCTCATCTGGCTGGCCGCCATGGCCAGCATCTGGGTCAGGAAGGTCCAGGCCCAGTCCACCTCCTGGCCGATACCCAGGACCGCCAGGTAGAGCAGGCTGTAGCGCAGCAGCCAGTGAGCGGCGCACAAGCCCATGATGCCGACCAGCCGCAGTGGCGGCAGGGTCAGTGTCGCCAACAGGGCGCGTCGACAACCGAGCAGGCGACGTGACAGCCAGCGTCGCCGCCGTGCAGACAGCCGGCGCCACACCCAGCCGGGACGTCGACGCAACAGCCGGGGAAGCCGCAGCATGGTCAGCATTATGATCGACATCAGGCCGACCAGCCCCAGCATGGCTGTGGCCAGCAGTCCCTGGTGCGGCCAGTCGACATTACCGCCCAGCGACATTCCCGCCAGTACCCCGAGCATCGCCGCAAAGAACAGCATGTCGCAGCCCTGATCGACGAGGAAGATCGCCGAGCCGCGGGACGGGGACAAGCCGCGTCTGGCCAGTAACGCCAGCAGGGTGATGGCGCCACCACTGCCGCCCGGTGTGGCGCACAGGGCGAACTTGGCGGCCATCTCGATGCCCAGGGCGCCGCCCTGGCCGAGCCGGCCGGCGCGACCGTCCAGCAATAGACGCAGGCGCAGCGCATTGAGGTTCCAGCAGGTCACCACCAGCACCAGCATCAGGCCCAGTACGTCCAGCGGAAAGCGCTCCAGGGCGGCGAGCAGCTGTCGGCCGCCCAGCAGCCAGGGCACGATCAGCGTCATGGATGCAGCCAGGGCGAGCCATCCCCAGCGGGCCGATGGAAGCCGCCTGGGTGCCGAGGCTTCAGCCATGCCGCGACCACGCCGTGTCGACGGCCTGGCGCGACAGGCCGGTGTAATGCACGAGGAGGTCATCAATGACCGCCTGCCAGCCGAAGCGTCGCTCGACATAGCGGCGGGCATGTCGGCCGCTGGCGGCCACGTCATTGAGGAAGAGTTCTTCCACGGCCCGCGCCATGTCGGCGGGGTCGAGGGGATTGCACAGCATGCCGCCACCCAGCGGCACATTCTCGATCAGGGCGCCGGCCCGGGCGCCGACCACCGGGATGCCGCTGGCCATGGCTTCCAGCGCGACCAGGCCGAAGGTTTCCCGGGTGCCGGCATGCAGCATGGCATCGGCGCTGGCCAGGGCCCGGGCCACTTCGTGACGATCGCAGCAGCGCGGCACGCTGGTCACATTGGCCGGCACGCGAGTGGGCATGCCGGGCCCCATCAGCAGCAATCGGTAGTTGCTGCCGAGGCGTTGCATGACCTCGAGCAGGAAGTCGACATGCTTCTCGCGGGAATTACGTCCGGCAAAGACCAGCAAGCGGGTCGAGTCGGGCAGTTCGAGCGAGGCTCGCAGCCCCTCATCGGCGCGCCCAGGATGAAAGGTGTCCAGGTCGACGCCCAGCGACTGGACGCGCACATCCGGCACACCCCAGTCCTCGAGGCGCTCGGCCATGGCCCGGCAGGGGGCCATCACGCTGTCGAAGCGCCCGTAAAGGTCGGCTACATAGGCCTGGAGGCGCCGCTCGACGATGCGGCCGAAGCGATCGCCCATCAGGCGCGGCAGATCGGAATGATAGAAGCCGACCACCGGCACGCCCAGGCGCTGGCCGGCGTCGAGGGCTGACCAGGCGGTGACATAGGGGTCGCCGGCCTCGATCAGATCGGGGGCCAGGCGCTCGATGGCCTCCCGCCAGGGACGGCGTCGCAACGGAAAGCGATAGCCCTGACCCAGCGGCAGGCGCAGGGCGGGCAGGGTATGGCAATCCCCCAGGGCGTCGCGCTCGGCGCCGGGGACCAGCAGGCTGGTGCGAACGTCAGCGGCGTCGGCGAGGCAGCGGTGCTTGGCACCCAGATAGGTACGAACGCCGCCACTGGCAGGGGCATGGAACATGGTCACGTCGACGAGGTGCAAGAGGCGCTCCCGGTATCAGGATGATCGCCCTCCAGCTTAGGTCGGGGATACGACAGTTCGACGACAGTTTCGATACCCGGATACGACGACGGCGGCCCACGGGCCGCCGTCGTCGGTCGGGTCAGGATGGCGTACGGCTCAGTGCACCGGACGACCGACCAGCGAACGGGACTCTTCACGCGCTTCGGTGAGGGCCACGCGAATGGCATCACCGAGCTTGAAGCGTTCCTCGCCCTCGATCTGGATGCGGCCTTCCTTGTCGTCGATGACCACCTTGTCGCGATCCGTGTGCATCAACGGCGCCGGAATGAAGGCCGTGGCTCCATTGGCGGTCAGGCGGACACGCATGCCGCCGCGGTTGACGGCGATGACTTCGGCGTCGAAGGCCTCGTCGGAGGCCGCATAGGGGCCGAGGAAGCGCACATACAGCCAGTCCTTGACGTCGCGTTCCGCCATGCGGTTGAGGCGGCGACGCTCGGTCAACTGGTCGGTCAGTTCCAGGCTGGCCTCCGCCGGTGCCTGCTCGCCCTTGAGCACACGCTTGATCAGGCGATGATTGACCATGTCGCCGTACTTGCGGATCGGCGATGTCCAGGTGGCGTAGGCATCCAGGCCGAGGCCGAAGTGCGGCCCGGGGCGTGCCGACATGTTGGTGAAGCCCTGAAAACGACGCAGGCGGGCATCCAGCCAGGCATCGTCGCGGGCTTCGAGCTCGCGCTTGAGCTCCTTGTAACGCGGCAGCTCGGTGAGGGCTTCCATGGCCACTTCGATGTTCTGGTCGGCCAGGAAGTCCCGGGCCGATTCGGCCTTCTCGGGCTCGAAGGCGCGATGGACATTGAAGATGCCGTGGCCGACATGTCGGGCGAGCAGGTCCGCGCAGCAGGCGTTGGACGCAATCATCGACTCCTCGATCATGCGGTTGGCGATGCGCCGCTGCTCGGTGCGAATGTTGAGCACATTGCCGGCGTCATCCAGATCGAAGACATAGTCAGGACGATCCTTGAACACCAGCGCATGCTCGGCACGCCAGGCGCTGCGGGCCTCGGTCAGCTGCTGCAGGGCCTGGAGTTGTTCGCCGATGCCGGCCTCGGGCGACCATTCACCCTGGCCTTCCAGCCAGTCGGAAACGTTGTCGTAGGCGAGGCGGGCATGCGAACGGACGGTGGCAGCGAAGAAGCGATAGTCACCCAGTGAACCATCCGCCTCGACGTCCAGCGTGCAGGCCAGGGCCGGTCGGTCCTGGCCTTCCCACAACGAGCACAGGTCGTCGGCCAGATGCTCGGGCAGCATGGTGACGTTCTGGCCGGGCAGGTAGACGGTGAAGGCACGCGTCCGGGCTTCCAGGTCTACGCCGTCGCCTTCCTGTACATAGGCGGTGGGGTCGGCGATGGCCACGGTCATGCGCCAGCCGCCGGCGTCGCGGGGCTCGATGTGCAGCGCATCATCCATGTCGCGGGTCTTGGCGTCATCGATGGTGAAGAAGGGCACCGCAGTCAGATCCTCGCGCTGCAGGCCTTCGTCCTGCATGGGCCACTCATCGCCCGCTTCCGGGCTGGCCTGTTCCAGCGCATGGCGGGCCAGGGTGACACGCCAGGGCACTGCGGGATTGTCGTGCTTGGCCACCAGTTCGTCGATCTGGGTGAAAAAGGCACGGTCATCCGGGTTGAGCGGGTGGCGCAGCAGGCGTGCCACGATCCAGTCACCCTCCTCGAGCGAGGCTTCGTCGAGGGTGTTCTTGAGGCGTGCCTTGAGCGGCGTGTTCATCGACGGATGGTCGGGAATCACCGCCAGGCGCCCATCGCGCTTGCGGACCCGAGCGACAAACCGCTCCAGGCCACGCTCCAGCAGCGTGTCCGGTTCCACCGAGGTCTTGTCACCGTCCTGATGCACGACAGCCGCGACCCGGTCACCATGCAGCACCTGCTTCATGGCGGGCGGCGGCACGAAATAGGAGGTGCCGTCGTCGGTTTCGAGAAATCCGAAGCCACGTTCGGTGGCCTTGATCACGCCCTCGACTCGAGGGGTGTTGTCGCGGATCTGTTGCTTGAGCTGAGCAAGCGCCGAGTTGTTCTGCAGCATGATTACGATCGAATGGCGGGATAGGGGGGTCACTATACGGGTTCCAGCGACCCACGCCAATCGTACCGGCATGTCCAACCGCGTCGGGATCGCAAGGCGCGTCGGGTAGAGCGAGGACGGTCTGCGGCCAGTTTGGCGACACGGTCGTCGGCCAGAGATCGACCAAGGTATAAGGTTATTGGTATTTAATTGGTATTGCTGTTGTTCTATATTGGTTCCATTACAGTCAACGTCATTCGTCAGGTCGCGAGCACAACCCATGGATCCTCGATTTGAACAGCTGCACCTTGATCCCGGCTTGTCCACGCCGCTGTATCACCAGCTGGCCAGCCGGCTCGAAGACGTGATCGAGCAGGGCGCCTGGCAGGCCGGTGAGGCCCTGCCTTCCGAGCGCACCCTGGCCGAATCGCTGAATGTCTCGCGGATCACCGCGCGCAAGGCGCTGGAACGTCTGGCCGAGCGTGGCCTGATTCGCCGGACCCGCGGCTCGGGCACCTTCATCACGCCGCGTCTGAACCAGCCCCTGACGCGCCTGGCGAGTTTTACCGAGATGCTCACCCAGCGGGGGTTTACGCCGCGGTCACATTGGCTGTCACGCCAGCTGACTTTGCCCACGGCTGACGAGACTCTGCGGCTTGGGCTGGGAGGCGAGGCGCGCGTGGCCCGGCTCAAGCGCTTGCGACTGGCGGATGAAGTGGTGATGGCAGTGGAGGAGAGCTGCCTGCCCCAGTCGGTGTTGAGTGACCCCGAGGGTGTCGCGGACTCGCTGTATGTCTTTCTGGAAGCGTCGGGACGGCCGGTGGCACGCGCCCTGCAGCACGTCACGGCGATCAATGCGGACGCCGAACTGGCCCGGCTGGCCGAGGTGCCGGAGGGGCAGGCGCTGCTCAAGGTCACCCGCCAGGGCTATCTGGCGGATGGCACTCCGGCGGAGCTGACCACCACCTACTGCCGTACCGACTACTACGACTTCATCGTCGAGCTGACGCGTTGAGGCGGCGGGACATTTCAGGAGACAGCATGCGTTACGGCAATATTCTGACCCCCGAGGGCTGGCGACTCGGCGAACTGCACTGGCAGGACGGCCGCATCAGCCGAATCGACGGCGAAGCGGTCGATCCTCAGCACAACGATCTGCCGCGCCTGCTGCCCGGGTTCATCGACCTGCACGTGCATGGTGGAGGTGGCGCGGATGTCATGCAGGGGGGCACGGCACTGGCCACGGTGGCCGCCACCCATGTGCGTTTCGGCACCACCAGCCTGCTGGCGACCACCATGACCGCGGGCGATGACGAGACGCGTCGCGTGCTGGGGGATATTGGCCATTACCTGGCGTCACCGGATGAGAGCGCCAGTCGCGTCCTGGGCGTGCACCTCGAGGGGCCCTATATCAACCCGGGCAAGCTGGGGGCTCAGCCGCCACATGCGCGCCCCGGTGTCATCCAGGAAATCGAGGCGTTGTGCGAGCTGGCGCCGATAGAGCTGCTGACACTGGCCCCGGAGCTGGCCGGCCATCTGACCCTGATCGAGCAGCTCAGCGAGCGCGGTGTGCGCGTCCAGCTCGGCCATACCCTGGGCAGTTACGAGGAAGGCGTGGCGGCACTGGAGCACGGCGCCTGCGGCTTTACGCATCTGTTCAATGCCATGTCCGGGCTGCATCACCGTGCCCCCGGCATGGTCGGCGCGGCCATGGCGCATGCCGAGTACGCCGAGCTGATCCCCGACCTTCTGCATGTGCATCCCGGTGCCATGCGCGCTGCCTTGCGCTGTATCCCCCATCTGTATGCCGTGACCGACTCCACCGCGGCGGCGGGCATGCCGGATGGCGAATATCGCCTGGGCGAACATGCGGTGACCAAGTGCCTGGGCGGCGTCCGGCTGGCCGACGGCACCCTGGCCGGCAGCACCCTGACCATGGATCAGGCGCTGCGCAACCTGGTGGGGCTCGGCCTGACCCTGGCCGAGGCATCCGACCGGCTGTCGCGCTTCCCCGCGGAATTTCTGGGTCGCCATGATCTCGGTCGTCTGGAGGCCGGGGCGCATGCCGACCTGGTCGAACTGGATAGCCGCCTGAACCTGTTGAACGTCCATGTCGGCGGGCGACTCGTCGCCGAAGGAGAATCCCGTGTCACTGATGCTTGAAGAAACCCGTAATGCCCCGCAACGCATTCACGGCCAGTTGTCGCGCAACGCCGAGATGCTGGACGCGCTGGGTGCCCGGCTGCGTGAGCAACCGCCACTGGCGGGCATGACGGTGGCGCGCGGCAGTTCGGACCATGCCGCGGCGTACTTCGCCTACCTGTGCATGAAGCGCCTGGGCATGCCGGTGGCCTCGTTGCCGCCTTCGCTGTCGACCCTGTCGCATGCCCCCTGGCGCGTCGCGGGCCAGCTGGCGATTGCCATCTCGCAATCGGGTCAGAGCCCGGACCTGGTGGCGGCTCAGCAGGCCCTGTCGCGGGGTGGTGCGCAGACGCTGGCGCTGGTCAATACCCCACAGTCGCCGCTGGGACAGGCCAGCGATGCCGAGGTGGCGTTGTTTGCCGGCGAAGAGCGCAGCGTGGCGGCCACCAAGAGTTATCTGGCGACACTTTCCGTGGCGGCTCAGTTGCTGGCCTGCTGGACCCGGGATGCGTCCTTGCTGTCGGGGCTCGATGCCTTGCCGGATCGCCTCGAGCAGGCGGTGGAGCAGGACTGGGGAACGGCGGTCGAGGCCCTCGTCGATGCCGACCGCCTGATGGTGATCGGCCGCGGCTCAGGCCTGGCGGTAGCCCAGGAGGCGGCGCTCAAGTTCAAGGAAACCTGTGGCATCCAGGCCGAGCCGTTCAGTGGGGCCGAGGTGCGACATGGGCCCATGGCGCTGATCGAGGATGGCTATCCGGTGCTGGTGTTCGCCCCGCCCGGAGCGGAGCAGGCCGGGCTACTCGAGCTGGCCGACTGGCTCGGTGAGGCGGGTGCCCGGGTGCTGCTGGCCGCCGATGAATCGGTGGCCCGGCGTCACCTGACCCTGGCCGATGCCGGCCACGACGACCTGCAACCCCTGGCGGTGATCCAGAGCTTCTATCGCATGGTGGCGGAGCTCGCCGATGCCAGGGGCAGTGATCCCGACAAGCCGCGGCATCTACGCAAGGTCACGCGCACCCTCTAAGGAAACACTGCTTGAATGCCTGCGCATGCAAATCGCGGCGTTACGCGGTGCTCGAAAACTCGCCTAACTATTTGTTATGTCTCGATTTCTGTGCTCCGTGCGCCTTGCGCTTCACTATGCTCGGCGATTTATTCAGCGCTTCCTTAACCCGGGTTTGGCCACACAGAATTCTGCACCTACAACAACAATCTACTGGAGTCGATCATGTCTGCTTGTCCACTATCGCTGGTGGCACCCGTTACCGGCATCACGATGCGTCTTGGCGACGTACCGGACCCCGTGTTCGCGGGTGGCGAGCTGGGACAGGGGGTTGCCCTGGATCCCCTGGAAGCCAGCCTGCATGCTCCCTGCGACGGGGAGGTCGTACAGTGCGCCAGAACAGGGCATGCCCTGAGCCTGCGCACCGAGCAGGGCATCGAAGTATTGCTGCACTTGGGGCTGGATACCGTCGAACTGCAGGGCGAGGGGATCGAGCTGCTGGTCGAGGTCGGTCAGTGGGTCAAGGCCGGCGACGAGCTGTGCCGTTTCGATCCCGAGTTGCTGGCCGAGCGGGCTCGCTCGCTGATCACGCCACTGGTGGTGACCGATGCTGCCGGCTGGCAACTGGAGCATGTCGTCGACACCGCGAACGGGCGAGTCGAGCGCGGAGAGCCGCTGATGCACCTGGTCGCAGCGGAGTCGAGCGAGGCCGCCGTCCAGGCCGAGCCCATGGGGGCCTGGCGAGAACGCAGTGTCAGCCTGGCACTCGAGAACGGCCTGCATGCTCGGCCCGCCGCTCGATTGCGGGCCATCGTTCAGCGTCATGCCGTCGAGATGCGCCTCCTCCACGCCGCTACCGAGGCCAATGCCGCCAGTGTCAGCGCCTTGATGAACCTGGGGCTCAGCGCGGGCAGTCGGGTCGTGCTGCAGGCGCGGGGCGAGGCCGCCGAGGCCGCACTGGATGGCGTGGTACTGCTGCTGACGACGCCCGAAGGCGTGCAGCCGGTGGCAGACGCCGCGGTGCCATCGGTGCCGAGCGCTGAGGTCGATGAAGGCGAGGTCGCCGGCCTTGTCGCCAGCCCCGGCTTGGCGATCGGCAAGCCGATGGTGTTGAGTCTGCCATTACCCGAAGTGCCCTACGCCGGGCGTGGCGAGGCGCTGGAGCGTGAGGCGCTCGAGGGCGCACTGCAACGGGTCGGAGAAACGCTCGAGAGTGCTCGCGAGCAGGCCGTGCAGCGCGGACGCAACACGGAAGCAGAGATCATCGAGGCCCACCTGGCCTGGTTGGAGGATCCCGGGCTGAGCGACGCGGCAAGGGCGCGCATCGAGGCGGGTCGTGGCGGTGGACAGGCCTGGCGCGAGGCGCTGGACGAAGAGGCCGAGCGCCTGCGCGCCACCGGCAATGCCCTGCTGGCCGGCCGGGTGGCCGATCTGCACGATCTACAGCGCCACGTCATGGCGGAGTTTGCCGAGAGCGATGCTGCGCCGACATTCGATCTGCCGGAGGGAGCCATCCTGCTGGCCGTTGATCTGTCACCCTCGCAGTTCGTCGATCTGCTCGAATACGCGCCGGCTGGCCTGTGTCTCAAGGGCGGCGGCGTGACGTCTCACGTGGCGATCCTGGCCCGATCGCGCGGCATCCCGTGCCTGGTGGCAATGGGGGATGCGCTCGACGGGGTGAAAGGCGAACAGGCTGTACTCGATGCCCAAGCCGGGCGGCTCGAGACGGCGCCCGATGACGCTCGCCTGGCAACCGTGCGCCGGAAGTTGGCGGACGAGGCCGAACGTCGGGCGGTCGAGCGAGCTGAAGCCACGTCTTCGGCGGTGACACGCGACGGCCGCTCGATCGAGGTCGCGGCCAACATCGGTAACAGCGACGAGGCGTATCTGGCTGCAGAGTCGGGCGCCGATGGCATTGGCCTGATGCGCAGCGAGTTTCTGTTCCTGGGCCGCGACAGCGCACCGGACGAGGCCGAGCAGCGCCGTGAATATCAGACCAGTCTGGCGGCGCTCGACGGCAAGCCGGTGATCATTCGGACCCTGGATATCGGCGCCGACAAGCAGCTTGCCTATCTGCGCCTGCCCGAGGTACCCAATCCGGCGCTCGGGGTGCGCGGCGTCCGGTTGTGGCACGACCAGCCGCAATTGCTGGATACCCAACTGCGTGCCCTGCTGGGGGTCGAGCCCTTGTCGACCCTGCACATCATGCTGCCGATGGTCAGCGAAGCCGGAGAAGTGGCCCGGGTACGCGAGCGTCTGGAGGCGATCGCGACCCAACTGGGGGTAGTCGAGCGGCCGCGCCTGGGGGCCATGGTCGAGATTCCCAGCGCCGCCTTGTGTGCGGCCAGCCTGGCAGAAACGGCGGATTTTCTGTCCATTGGCACCAACGACCTGACGCAATATGCCCTGGCCATGGACCGTGAGGACCCGCATCTGGCGAGTCGTGCCGACGTCCTGCATCCCGGAGTGTTGCGCCTGATCCAGGCCACCCTGGAGGGCGCCGCCGGCCGCTGCCCGGTAGGTGTATGCGGCGCGGCCGCGGGCGATCCACTGGCCGCCGCCTTGCTGGTGGCGATGGGCGTCGATGAATTGTCTGTCGAACCGGCCCGGGTCGCCGCCGTCAAGGCCGAGATTCGCCGGCTCGATGCGGCCTCCCTGGCTCGAGAAGTGCCGGCCTTGCTGGCCATGCCCAATGCCGAAAGCGTGCGCCGGCGGCTCGCCGAGCGACACTCGGATGCCGCCACAACAATCTCAGATAGCACAACAACAATCTCCGAGAGGACTTCATCATGATGCGTGAAGCGGGTTCCCGTCTCATGGCCGGGCTGCAGTTGCTCGGCCGCTCCCTCATGCTGCCCATCGCGGTGTTGCCGGTGGCCGGTCTGCTGCTGCGCCTGGGGCAGCCCGACTTGCTGGATATCGGTTTCGTGGCGGCCGCCGGCCAGTCGATCTTCGATCATCTCGCCCTGATCTTCGCCATCGGCGTGGCGCTGGGGTTCTCCGATGACGGCAACGGTGCTGCCGGTCTGGCCGGGGTAGTCGGTTATCTGGTGCTGGATGCCGTGCTCACGACCCTCAATCCCGATATCAATATGGGGGTGCTGGCCGGAGTGGTGATCGGCTCGGTCGCCGGGCTACTCTATAACCGCTACAAGGCCATCCAGTTGCCCGAGTATCTGGCCTTCTTCGGCGGGCGGCGCTTCGTACCCATTGCCACCGGCCTCTCGGCGGTGGCGCTGGGCATCGTCTTCGGCTGGCTGTGGCCGACGGTGCAGGCCGGTATCGACGGGCTGGGGCACTGGATGATCGAGGCCGGCGCCCTCGGCAAGTTCGTCTATGGAACGATCAATCGACTCTTGATCGTGACCGGGCTGCACCATGTGCTGAACAGCTTCGTCTGGTTCGTGTTCGGCAGTTTCGAGGGCGCCACCGGTGACCTGAATCGCTTCTTCGCCGGCGACCCCAGCGCTGGGGGCTTCATGGCCGGCTTCTTTCCGGTGATGATGTTCGGCCTGCCGGCGGCGGCCCTGGCGATGTATCACGCCGCCGCACCCGATCGGCGTGCCCAGGTGGGTGGCCTGCTGATGTCGTTGGCGCTGACCGCCTTCCTGACCGGGGTGACCGAGCCCATCGAATTCACCTTCATGTTCCTGGCGCCGTTGCTGTATGTGTTCCATGCGGTGATGACCGGCTTGTCCATGGCGCTGATGCAACTGCTCGACGTGAAGCTCGGCTTCACTTTCTCGGCCGGTGCCTTCGACTATGCGCTGTCCTATGGCCTGTCCACCAACGGCTGGTTGATGCTGCCCGTGGGGCTGGCCATGTTCGTGATCTATTATGGTGTTTTCCGCTGGACGATTCAGCGCTTCGATCTGCCCACGCCCGGTCGCGATGAGCCCGTTGCCGCACAACACGACGCCCCACAGGGCGGGGCAGGTGAGCGTGGTCCGGCCTTTGTGGCCGCTCTGGGTGGGGCGCAGAACCTGCAGCGTATCGGGGCCTGCACCACCCGGCTGCGCCTGGTGCTCAGCGATGCCGACGCCGTCGACGAGCCGGCCCTCAAGGCGCTGGGGTCGAGGGGCGTGATGCGTCTTGGCGGCGGTGGCCTGCAGGTCATCCTCGGCCCGATCGCCGATAGCGTGGCCGACGAGATCCGTGCTGCCGCGGCTGAGGCCGGCGTCGAGCCGTCGATGCCGGAGGCCGCCACGGCGCATCGGCTGGAGGAGGCAAGTGCCCAGGCAGTGCTGCCCGACGAAGAAGTCGCCGCCTGGCTGGCCGCACTTGGCGGACGTGACAACCTGCGTGACCTTGCCGCCCGGGCCGGGACCCGGCTGCGTGTCGAGCTGCATGACGAGGCAAGCCTCGACACGCCAGCGCTGAAGGCACTGGGGTGCCTGGGTTCCATGGCCGTCGGTGAGCGTACCTGGCATCTGGTGGTCGGTCCGCAAGCCGCGACCGTTGCGGCGTCGCTGTCATCCCCGCCGGCCAGTCAGTGAGCCGCCGTCGGTGCATGTGTGTCTTCCCGTCCGGGGCATCTCCCTGAGCGGCCTGCTAGACTGGCGGCTCATTCAACCTGTGAGGACACCGCATGTCGCCCCATCTGATCGTGACGGATCTCGACGGCACCCTGCTGGGTGCCGACCACGCCTTGGCCGGGGTGACAATCGACACCTTTCGCACGCTCGCCGCGCGTGGGCATCGCATCGTGCTGGCTTCGGGGCGGCACTATCGCGACATCCTGGCGTTTCGTGATCAGTTGGGGATCGAGGCGCACATCATCAGTACCAACGGGGCCTATACCCATGCACCGGACGACGCCCTGCTGGACGCCCGTCCCTTGCCGGCAGCGCTGACACGCGAGCTGATTCGCCTGCCGCGCCCGGACAGGGTGCGGCTCAATCTGTATCACGGGGATGAGTGGCTGATCGATGCGGCGGCGCCCGAGTTACTGGCCCTGCATGCGCATACGGGGTTTGGCTATCGTGTCGCCGACCTGCACGCCCTGGACGGAGAGGGAGTCGGCAAGGTGCTGTATATCGGTGAGCCGGAGGCCCTCGGTGTCCTCGAGGGCGAGATACGCCAGCTTGCCGGTGAGTCGCTGCATATTACCTATTCGCTGGAGAACTCGCTGGAGATCATGGCGACTGGGGTCAACAAGGGCACGGCCCTGAATGCCTTGCTGGCGCAACTGGACATCCCGGTAGAACGCTGCCTGGCCTTCGGCGACAATCTCAACGACATCGAGATGCTCGAGCTGGCCGGTGAAGCCCATGCCTTGGCCAATGCGCATCCGGCCCTGATGGATGCCGTGCCCGATGCCATGCGGATCGGTTCCCACGACCAGGCTGCGGTGGCGCGTCATCTGATGGAACGCTTCGCCCTGTGAGCCCGGGGCAGGGTGCCACCTTGGTGGTATCGTCAGCGTCCTGTCGCACGCCTAGAGTAGGTGGCATGACCCTCGGCCAGGATGGGACGACTTCCCTGCAGACGGGTGACAGCCACTCATGACGACCCCCGCCACCACTCTCTTCGTGGTCGATGATGACCCGGAGATTCGCGAACTGCTCGCCGACTACCTGACCCGGCACGGCTATCGTGCCCGGGTGGCCGAGGACGCCGCTGCCCTGCGCGCGCTGCTTGCCACCGAGCAGCCGGATCTGCTGATCGTCGATCTCATGCTCCCTGGCGATGACGGCTTTGCCATTTGCCGCGAAATCCGGCGGGACAGTGACCTCCCCTTGATCATGCTGACCGCCAGCCCCGACGAGACCGATCGAATCCTCGGCCTGGAGCTGGGGGCCGATGATTATGTCGCCAAGCCCTTCAATCCGCGTGAGCTGCTCGCCAGGGTCAAGGCGGTACTGCGTCGCTGCCGGCCGCGTGATGGGGAGACCAGCGGCGCGGGCATGACGCGCATCGTGGCGTTCGGTGGCTGGCAACTGGATCGTGTCACCCGCGAGCTGATCGACGGGGCAGGGCAGCGCAGCGCGCTTTCCGGGGCCGATTTCGCCTTGTTGCAGGTCTTCCTCGAGCATGCCGAACAAGTGCTCTCGCGGGATGCCCTGTTCGACCTGACCCGAGGCCGCCCGGCACCACCCCTGGACCGCTCTATCGATGTGCATGTCTGCCGCTTGCGTCAGCGGCTTGGCGAGGACGCTCAACACTCGCAGCTGATTCGCACCGTGCGTGGCATGGGCTATGTGCTGGCCACGCGGGTGGATCCCGTCGCGTGAAGCGAGTCGACTGGCGGCAGTGGCGCCGCTCACTGGCAAGCCTGTTGCCACGTTCCCTGCGCGGCCGCTTCCTGCTGATCATGGTAACCGGGGTACTGGGTGCTCAGTTGGCCAGCTATGCCATCTGGACGGTCCAGGCCCGGGACGAACAGCTCGCGCGGCTCGATGAACTGTCGAGCAACATCGCCTATAGCGTAGCCTCCACGGTGCGCTTCTTTCGCTCTCTGCCGTATGACTACCGCCATATCGTGCTCGATCAGTTACGCGACATGGGCGGCACGCGCTTTTTCGTCAGCGTCAATGACCACCGGATTCCGGTGGCGGATATCGGCGATGGGCCGGGCAAGGCGCTGGTGGTCGATACCTTCGGTGCGGTGCTGAACAGGGAGCTGGGCATCTCCAATGCGGTCGTCGAGTTTTCCGACCCGGTGACACTGCGCCTGCTCGACAATGAGGTGCTACTGCAGGACATGCCGCCGCGCTGGGGGCAACACAGCCTGATGAGCGCACCCATGTCGCAACCCATCCTGGTGGTTCAGCTGCCGCTGGAGGGCCAGCAATGGCTTTATGTAGCGACGCTGTTGCCGATGCCAGACGTCTTCCAGGATGGTGATTGGCTGTCCAGTGATCGGCTGTTCGTGGTGTTGATGGTGTTGCTGACCGTCATCGGCCTGTCCTGGCTGGGCATTCGCAGTGCAACCCGCACTCTGGCGCGATTGTCGCGAGCCGCTCGGCGGCTGGGCCATGATCTGGACAGCCCGCCGCTGAGCGAGGGCGGCCCGCAGGAGGTGGCTGCTACCGCCGTCGCCTTCAATCGCATGCAGCAGCGTATCCAGCATCAGGTGGAAGAACGCGAGCGGCTCTTCTCGGCGATCTCCCATGATCTCAAGACGCCCATCACCCGATTGCGTCTGCGTGCCGAGATGCTCGAGGATCCAAAATTGCGCGAGCGTTTTACCCACTCCCTGGATGAGCTGGATCAATTGGTCAGGGGCGCCCTCGACTCGGTCAAGGGCCTCGACATGCACGAAGACGTGGAGTCTATCGAGCCGCGGCGGTTACTCGAGGGGCTGGCCGAGGAACTGGCCTTGCAGGGCGGCGACATCGACATTGCCGGTCACGGCGAACCGATAGCGGTCAAGCCTCTGGCGTTCAAACGCTGCCTGGCCAATCTGCTGGAAAATGCGGTCTTCTATGGCCAGCGAGCGGAGGTCCAGCTGGAGGACTCCGACGACTTTCTGCGGGTGGTAATCCGCGATCATGGCCCCGGTATCGCAGCGGACCAGCACGACAGAGTCTTCGCGCCCTTTGTGCGCCTGGAACCATCGCGGAGCCGGCATACCGGCGGCAGCGGGCTGGGGCTGGGTATCGCCCGGCACATCATCCAGGCCCATGGCGGGCAACTGATGCTGAACAATCATGCCCGTGAAGGGCTGGTGGTGACACTGACACTGCCGCGGGACGATGACGCCGCCGTGTAACACTTTGCAATATCAGGAAAGATGGCGGCAGCGCCGCGGCGCCTTAAAGTGGTTCAGGCATGTACCCCGGTTCCGAGCCACCATCTGGAGGGAGCTAGTCTCTTGAACATCTTCGATCCCGACTTTCTCGATGCCCATGTACGCCACACCATGGCGTTCTATCACCCCCGCGCCATCGACCCCCAAGGGGGCTTCTTTCACTACCTGCGTGATGATGGCGAGATCGTGGATCGCCGGCATCGCCACCTGGTATCGAGTACTCGCTATGTAGTGACTTATGCGCGCTTTGCTCGCCACAGTGGAGAGGAAGAGTATCGGCAATGGGCGCGACACGGGCTGGACTACCTGGAAGCGCATCATTTTCAGCCGGAGTACCAGGGCTATGCCTGGACCCTGTTGAACGGCGAGGTGGAGGACGACACCAACCACTGCTACGGGCTGGCCTTCGTGCTGCTGGCCTATGCCGAAGCGCTCAAGGCCGATGTGCCAGGGGCCCGGCAGGGGCTTTATATGACTCACGACATGCTCCAGCGGCGCTTCTGGGAAGCGCAGCACGGGCGTTTCGCCGATGAAGCCGATCGACACTGGCAAGTCTCCGACTATCGTGGCCAGAACGCCAACATGCATGCCTGCGAGGCCTTGATTTCGGCCCATGAGGCCACTGGCGACACGGCCTTCGTGGAGCAGGCGATGACCATCGCCCGAGCTGTCGTCGGTGCCAACCGTGACCATGAGCATGGCTGGATCTGGGAACACTATGATGCCGACTGGCAACGCGACCTGGACTATAACCGCGATGACCCGAGCCACCTGTTTCGCCCCTGGGGCTACCAGGTGGGTCACCAGACCGAGTGGGCCAAGTTGCTGCTGATGCTCGAACGCCATCGGCCGGAAGACTGGTTGCTGCCCACCGCCGAACGGTTATTCTCGAGCAGCGTGGCGGCCGGCTGGCACCCCGAGACCGGCGGGCTTGTCTACGGGCTCGACCTGGAGGGCCGGATCAGTGATCCCGACAAGTATTTCTGGGTGCAGGCCGAGAGCTTCGCGGCGGCGGCCATGCTGGGCCAACGCACCGGCCGGGACCTTTACTGGGACTGGTATCGGCGGCTCTGGGCGTTCAGCTGGCAGCACATGATCGACCATCGCCATGGCGCCTGGTACCGCATCCTCGATGCCGACAATCGCCGCTATTCGGATCTCAAGAGCCCGGCGGGCAAGGTCGACTATCACACCATGGGGGCCTGTCAGGATGCCATGGCGACCTTGACGGCAGGACCATACAACCAGGGGCGCCGGGGACAAGCCGAAGAGGAGGTCCGGCGCCACGAATGGCGTCGGTAGCGTACAGGGAGGTATTCACAGCGCCTCCTCGCAGGCTTGTCGACGGATCAGCCCCGGGCCGGTTCTCCCTGTCTGCCATGGCTTGGGACTTGAAGACGAGAAATGATGTTACTGGCCTGAAACATTGTTTCGACATTGCAAGGGTCCGGCAATACTACCCAGTACTTGGTAACCCCGCCCGGACCCTGAAGTGCGTTAGCGTGTCATGAGCCGCCACAGGCGGCGTATCTGGATGATGAAGACGATAACCACAACACTTCAGGAGCCGTCATCATGCGCGCATTCACGACGTTTTCACCACTTCGCAAGACATTACTGGGCCTGGCCATGGCAGGTGCCCTGGGCGCCGCGGGGCAGGCCCAAGCCGGTGAAGTGGAAGTTCTGCACTGGTGGACATCCGGTGGCGAGGCCAAGGCAGTCGGCGAGCTGCGTGACCTGCTCGAGGCGGAGGGCCATGAATGGAAGGACTTCGCCGTGGCCGGAGGCGCCGGAGACAGTGCCATGACGGTGCTCAAATCACGCGCCATGTCAGGCAATCCGCCCGCCGCCGCACAGATCAATGGCCCCTCGATTCAGGAGTGGGGGGAGCTGGGGCTGCTCGGCAATCTCGACGGCGTGGCCGAAGCGGGCAACTGGGACGAATTGCTGCCCGAGGTGGTGTCGAACATGATGCGTCATGACGGCCATTACGTCGCGGTGCCGGTGAATGTGCACCGCGTCAACTGGCTGTGGGCCAACCCCGAGGTACTGGAAGACGCCGGTGTCGAGATGCCGACCACCTGGGATGAACTTTTCGCCGCCGGCGAGACCCTGCGCGATGCTGGCTATGTGCCCTTGGCTCACGGCGGTCAACCCTGGCAGGATGCGACCATCTTCGAGAGCGTGGTGCTGAGTCTCGGCGGCAGTGATTTCTATCGCCGTGCCTTCGTCGATCTCGATGAAAAGACCCTGCAGAGCGACACCATGATCGAGGCTCTGACGACCTTCAAGCGCCTGCGCAAGCTGATGGACGAGGGCATGCCGGGGCGTGACTGGAACCTGGCCACGGGCATGGTGATCGATGGCGAGGCCGCCATGCAGATCATGGGCGACTGGGCCAAGGGTGAATTCACCGCCGCCGGCATGAAGGCCGGCGAGGACTATGTCTGCGCACCGGTACCGGGCACCAAGGACGCCTTTACCTTCAATATCGACAGTTTCGCCATGTTCCAGCTTGGCGATGAGGAAGCGCGCGAGGCGCAGAAGACCCTGGCTCGCCTGATTCTCGAGCCGGAGTTCCAGAAGACCTTCAATCAGATCAAGGGATCCATTCCGGCGCGTCCCGATCTCGACATGAGCGGTTTCGACAGCTGTGCCAAACGGTCCATGCAAGACTTCCAGGCGGCGCGTGACGCTAACACCCTGGTCCCCAGCATGGCGCACCGCATGGCCATGCGTAGCGATGTGCAGGGTGCCTTCTTCGACATCATCACCAACTACTTCAACTCGAGCGATATGGCCGCCGAGCAGGCTGCCGAGCGACTGGCGCAGGCCGCCAAGCTGGCCATGTGAATGACCGTATGGCGCCCGCTGATGCGGGCACCATGCTTCTCTCGAGCCTGAGGTAGATCCATGAAACCTGTATCGACTCCCGGGGACGCAACACACACGCGTCCCAGCATGGCGGGTCATCTCCAGGCCTGGTTGCCCAAACTGGTGCTGGCGCCGTCAGTGGTGATCACGCTGTGCTTCATCTATGGCTTCATGCTGTGGACTTTTGTTCTTTCCCTGACCAGTTCGCGCATGCTGCCGAGCTATGACTTCATCGGCTTCGCGCAGTATGCGCGACTGATGAACAACGAACGCTGGTGGGTGGCGGCTACCAACCTCGGTGTGTTCGGGGGGCTCTTCGTCGGCCTTTGTCTGGTACTGGGCGCGGGCCTGGCGATCCTGCTCGACCAGCGCATTCGCCGCGAGAACGTCTTGCGCACCCTGTATCTTTACCCCATGGCCCTGTCGTTCATCGTGACCGGGGTGGTGTGGAAATGGCTGCTCAATCCCGGTCTCGGCATCCAGGCCATGGTACGCGGCTGGGGCTTCGAGTCGTTCGACTTCGACTGGCTGGTGGACCCGGACATGGCCGTCTATACCCTGGTCATCGCTGCGGTGTGGCAAGCCTCGGGCTTCGTCATGGCGCTTTTCCTGGCCGGATTGCGGAGCATCGACGACAGCATCCTCAAGGCCGCCCAGCTCGATGGGGCCAGTCTACCGCGGGTCTACTGGCGAGTCGTGATGCCCTGTCTGCGGCCGGTTGTGTTCAGTGCGGTGATGATCCTGTCGCACATTGCTATCAAGAGCTTCGACCTGGTGGTGGCGCTGACCGGCGGTGGGCCGGGGTACTCCTCGGACCTGCCGGCGACCTTCATGTATGCCCATGCTTTTTCGCGGTCTCAAGTCGGCCTGGGCTCGGCCAGTGCCATCCTGATGCTGGGCGGTGTATTGGCCATTCTGGTGCCTTATTTGTATTCGGAATTGCGGAGCCGTCGCCATGGATAGTGTGATCCGCTCCAGGACGCCGATGGCGCGTGTCTGGCGCCTGTTGCTGCATGCCACGCTGCTGCTGGCGGCGCTGTGGTATCTGCTGCCGCTGGCGGTGATGGTGCTGACCTCCATCAAGCCACTCGAAGAGATCGGCGCCGGCAGCCTGCTGGCATTGCCCGAGAACCCTACGCTGGCGCCCTGGCTGAAGGCCTGGGGCTCGGCCTGCACCGGTATGCGGTGCGAGGGTATGAGTGGCTATTTCTGGAATTCCTTCGCCATCGTGATCCCCGCCGTGGTGATCGCCACCCTGATTGGTGCCTTGAATGGCTACGCATTGACCAAGTGGCGCTTCAAGGGGGCCGAGCTGCTGTTCGGCATGATGTTGTTCGGTTGCTTCATTCCGTTTCAGGTCATCCTGCTGCCCATGGCGCAGACGTTGGGCTGGCTGGGGCTTTCGAGCTCACGAGCCGGCCTGATATTCGTGCACGTGGTATTCGGCATTGCCTTTACCACACTGTTCTTCCGCAACTTCTATGTATCGATCCCCGATGAGCTGGTATCCGCGGCCAAGCTTGACGGCGCCGGTTTTTTCCGCATCTTCTGGCGGATCCTGTTGCCGGTTTCCAAGCCGATCATCGTGGTCTCGGTGATCTGGCAGTTCACCCAGATCTGGAATGACTTCCTTTTCGGGGTGGCGTTCTCCGGATATGGCGCTCAGCCAGTCACCGTGGCGCT
This sequence comes from Halomonas halmophila, assembly GCF_006540005.1. Taxonomy (GTDB): domain Bacteria; phylum Pseudomonadota; class Gammaproteobacteria; order Pseudomonadales; family Halomonadaceae; genus Halomonas; species Halomonas halmophila. Next base: position 152,768 of record NZ_BJOC01000011.1, read on the forward strand.
CAACAACCTGGTCAACACCTCTACCGGGGTGAAGGAGTACAACGTCGACATGGCCGCCGCGATGATCGCCGCGCTGCCGACCCTGGTGGTCTATGTGCTGGCCGGCAAGTATTTCGTCCGCGGGCTCACCGCCGGTTCGGTAAAAGGATAACAACGCGAGGTAATTCGCCATGTCAGCTCTGGAAATCGACAATGTCTGCAAGGATTTCGGTACGACCCGGGTGCTCGAGGAGGTCAGCCTGGCCATCGACTCCGGGGAGTTCCTGATCCTGGTGGGCCCCTCGGGGTGCGGCAAGTCAACCCTGATGAATGCCATCGCCGGCCTGGAGCCGGTGACCTCGGGTCGCATCCTGGTGGGCGGCGAGGATATCACCTGGCGCACGCCGGCCGAGCGCGATATCGCCATGGTCTTTCAGTCCTATGCGCTGTATCCCAGCATGAGCGTGCGCGGCAATATCGCCTTCGGCCTGGAAATGCGCAAGGTCCCCAAGGCCGAGCGCGAAGCCGCCGTGGAGCGGGTCGCCGACCTGTTGCAGATCTCGCACTTGCTGGAGCGCAAGCCGGCACAGCTCTCCGGCGGGCAGCGCCAGCGCGTTGCCATGGGGCGTGCCCTGGCGAGAGAGCCTCAGATCTATCTATTCGATGAGCCGCTCTCCAATCTGGACGCCAAGTTGCGCGTCGAGATGCGCACCGAGATCAAGAAACTGCACCAACGGCTGGGCACCACCATCGTCTATGTGACCCATGACCAGATCGAGGCCATGACGCTGGCTGACAGCATCGCCGTGATGCGTGAAGGACGCATTCTGCAGCTGGGTACGCCGGATGAGGTCTACAATAATCCGGTTGACAAGTATGTCGCCGGCTTCATGGGCTCCCCCTCGATGAATTTCATCGACGCGACCCTGCAAGGGCAGGCCGGTGATTACCGGCTGCATGTCATCACCGACGGCGAGGAGGAGCTCGTCCTGCCCTGGCCGGCGGAGCGCGAGACCCCGGCGCTGGCCGAGCATGTCGGCGGCACGCTCACTCTCGGCGTGCGCCCGGAGCATTTCGCCGAGGAAGACGCGCGGCTGGGCGATCGGGCCGAGGGCACGCTGCTGTCGGCCAGGGTCAGCGTGGTGGAGCCCACCGGAGCCGATATTCTCTTGCAGTTGCCGCTGGGCGATGGCGAGGTCACGGCTCGGGTCGGCCCCGATTGTCGGGTGCGTCCGGGCGAGCGGCTGGACCTGCGGGTCGACATGCGGCGCGGTGTGCTCTTCGCCGCCGACAGCGATACCCGCCTGGCCTGAAGCGGTGGAGGCTCCAGCGAGCCGGGTCACTCGCGAGGGCTTGCGCCCTTGTCGTCGATCCGGCGCAGCTGTTGCCAGAGTTCGCGGCGCAGGTCATTCAGGCGAGGCTGCTCGGTGTCCGCGAAGGTCAGCGGTCGGGTCAGCTGCTGGGTACGCAGTCCCAGGCGGGCGCCCAGCAGGCCTACGCCCAGTCCCTGGGCCGCTCGGGTGGAAAGCCGGCCGGCGAGGTCCATGGAAAGCATCTGCATGCCGGCATCGCTTGCCAGCTCGGTGGCCCCGGCAAAGGCCATCTGCCGGAAGACATCGCGCAGCAGTCTGACGCGGGCCGCATAGCCTAGCTCGAGCCCGTAGAGGCGGCACAAGCGGTCGATCATCGCCAGGTGGCGCCAGGCCACCAGGCCCATGTCCACCAGCGTCAGCGGGCTGACTGCCACCATGATGGCCGTTTCGCCGTTCATGCGCGAAATCAGCCGGCGCGCCTCGCGATCGCGCGGGCCCAGCAGGTGGTGGGCCAGCAGCGGCGCAAGGTCATTGCCATCATGGTGGGGCTGGCGCGCCTCGAGAAAGGCCTGCCAGTGAGGATGATCGTCATGCAGCTCGAGCTGGGTCTTGAGGCGTCGGGCCAGCGCCATTGCCTGCTGGGGCGAGCACTCGGGCAGCTCGGCGAGTGCCTCGCGCAGGCGATGGTGTCGGCCGAGCCGGCGCAGCCGCCAGAGTTCGCGCAGGATGGCCAGGCCGCCGAGGCCGATGACACCCAGACCGAGCAGTTGCCAGCCGGCGCTCAGCCAGTCGCCGCCAGCCAGGCTGGTGGGCAGACCGCTGACCAGCTCTGCGGCTCCCAGCCCCATTGTGCCGACCATTATCCCGAGCAATCCCCAGCGTCGCTTGCGTGGCCGCCCCAGGGCGGCGGCAGGGTCCGCCCGGGTGGTGGGCTCCGTGGTATCGCTCGGCGTCAGCGCCTTGCTCGACACCTCGCCGGAAAAGTGATGTGCCGGCCGTGGATCGGCATCGCGCAGCGGCGTTTCGGCCGTGAAGCGCATGCCGGGACGCGGGTCGTCCGGGTTGTGGCGAGGGGCATCGTTCATGTCAGCTTGTCTCCGATCAGCCAGTCAAGCGCGGCGTCCATGCGGATGTGCGGCAGCGGGCCGGGTTCTTTCGGCAAGGGGCGAAAGCCCGTGAAGTCGAAACCCTGTCGCGCCCAGAATTCGGCATCCGGCAGGCGGTTCGGGACCTCGCCGGGGAAGGTCAGCACGGATTCGCCGGCCAGGTCGGTGCCGCGCAGGGCCGGCATGCTGCGCCCCTGCTGGGTGACCTCACGTACCTCGGTGGCGCGTACCGAGGCCAGCGATAGCGCCTTGACCGGCACATTGGCATAGTGCAAGTCCTTGAGGGGCTCTTCCAACAGGGCCTCGAGCAGAGCGACCAGCCTGGTGTGCTGCTCGGGCGTGACATGGTCGGCCTTGGTGGCGGCAATTGCCAGCCGGTCGATGCGCGGCGTGAACAGGCGCGACAGCAGGCTGCGCTGACCGTAGTCGAAGCTCTGCATCAGTCGCGACAGCGCGCGGGACAGGTCCTCGAAGCGCTCCGGCCCGGCATTAAGGGCCCCCAGCACGTCGATCAGCACGATCTGGCGATCGAAGCGCCGGAAATGATCGCGATAGAAGGGGCGCACGATGTGCTGCTGGTAATAGCTGAAGCGCCTCTTGAGGGTGGCGTAGAGGCTCTCCTCGGGCAGGGCGGCAAGCGCCTCGGCACTCCACTGGGCCAGACCGGGCAACGGAAAGAACTGCAGCACCGGGGCGCCGGAGAGATCGCCCGGGAGCAGGAAGCGTCCCGGTTGCAGGTCGGAGAAGCCAGCCTCGCGGGCGCCGCGCAGCCCCTCGGCATAGCGTTCGGCGAGCTCGGCCAGTTGCGCCTCGTCCACCTCGCTGTCGGGAGCAAGCTCGCTGACGGCATTCTGCCAGTCGGCGAACAGGGCCTGGCGTTGCGGCCCGTTATCCTCGCACTGTGAACGGCTCCAGCCGATGAAGTCGTGCTCCAGCAGCGGCAGGTCGAGCAGCCATTCTCCCGGGTAATCGAACAGATCCAGGGTGAGTTCGGCCGTGTTGCCGCGCCACCAGTTGGCGTGGGCTCGGCGAAAGCGGATTTTCAGGCGCAGCTCGCTGATGCCGCGGGTCGGCGATGGCCATTCGGGTGGCTCCCCGGCGAGGGACTGCATGGCCTGGTCATAGGGAAAACGCGGCACGCCCAGGTCCTGCTGGGAAACACGCTGCGCCCCCAGCAGGCGCTGCTCACGCGCGGCACTCAGCAGGTCGAGGCGAGCCTCGAGCCCGGCGTGGCGAAGCTGGTCGACCAATGACGTCAGAAAGGCGGTCTTGCCGGCGCGTGAGAGTCCGGTGACCGCCAGGCGCAGCTGGCGGTCGCGGCCGCGTTCGAGGAGGTCGTGTAGGTCGCGCGTCAAATCCTGGGGCATTCAAGGGTCCGTTTGATGGCCGAATCATTCCCTAATCTGTGGGCGCTGGCCGCGGAAGGCAAGCCCGAAGAGCAAGATGGGCAAAGCACACAGCGGGACCACGGCCAGGTTGAGCAGTGACCAGCCGAGCGCTGAGGCCGCCGGTCCGGCAAGCAGGGCGGTGAGGGCGACGGTGGTGAACACGAGGAACTCGTTGGCGGCCTGGGTGCGCGCCTTCTCGGCCACCGTGTGGGCCTCGGTGAGCAGGCCTGTGGCCGGCAGGAAGGTGAAGTTCCAGCCCAGGCCCAGCAGTATCAAGCCGCCGTGGAACCCCGCCAGACCGGCTTCCCACTGCGCCACCAGGGCGCTGGCGATCAGCAGCAGACAGCCGGCCATGATCATGCGCGAGGCGCCGAAGCGTGCGGTCAGGCGTCCGGTGACGAAGGACGGCAGGAACATGGCAACCACATGCCACTGGATGGTGGCGGCCACATGGTCGAACTCATGCCCGGCCGCCGCCATGGCCAGCGGGGTCGCCGTCATGGCCAGGTTCATGACGCCGTAACCGACCATGGCGCTGATGACCGCGATCAGGAACACCGGCTGGCGCATGATCTCGGTCAGTGGGCGCTGCGGACCGTCGTCCTGCCCCTGCTGCTCCGCCGGCATGCGCACGAAGCTGAGCAGCACCAGGGCGACGAGATACAGCACGCCGAGACCGATGAAGCTGCCGAGGTAGGGGGTGGCGGCCAGATCATGACTGTGCCGAGCCAGCCAGGGCCCGCAAAAGGCCGCCACCACGCCGCCGCCCATGACCAGGCCGATGGCCCGGTCGCGCCCGCCGGCAGGAGCCGCCTCGACGGCGGCGAAGCGGTAGAGCTGACCGAAACCGATGCCGATGCCGATCATCCAGGTGGCCACCAGGAAGAGGCCGAAGCGCTGGGTATGCAGGGCGACAATGGCCAGGCCGGTACCGGCGATGCCGATCAGGTTGCCGAGCATGAAGCCGCGCCGGCGTCCCAGCCTTGCCATGATCAAGGACGCCGGGATGGTGGCGCACATCAGCCCCAGCCATTGGGTCGCCACCGGTGCGGTGGACCAGCCGGGAGACGGTGCCAGCATGGCCCCGATCAAGGGAGACACGGCGATCAGCAGGATATTGCCGCTGACCAGCAGGGCCTGGCAGAGCGAGAGCAGGGAAACGGTCAGGGGCATGGGGCCTCCTCGGTGGGGCTGGTGTGGGATCGGGCGCCGAAGCGTTGGCGATAGACCGATGGCGAGACGCCATACCGCCGGTGGAAGAGGCGCCGCAGTTGTTCGGCGCGGCCCAGGCGCCACCGGGCGGCCAGGCGTTCCAGCGATGGGGCGGGGCAGGCATCGAGCAGCTGCATGCGCGCGCCTTCCAGTCGCAGGCGGGTCAGGTAGGCGCCTGGCGTGGTATCCAGATGCCGCCGGAAGAGTCGTGACAGGTGGCGCGGCGTGACCGACACTTGGGCCGCCATGCCGTCGAGATCATGATCGGCGGCGGGGTCGGCGTGCAGTCGGTCGAGCAGGTCGCGCAAGGGGCCGGTCGTGCGTTGCTGATGCAACAGCGCCTCGCTGAACTGGGCCTGGCCACCGGGGCGGTGCAGGAACATCACCAGTTCGCGGGCAACGCGGCCCGCCAGGCCGGCGCCCTGATCGGCTTCGACCAGCGACAGGGCAAGATCGATGCCAGCGGTCACTCCGGCGCTGGTATAGCGGCCGCGATCCTCGATGTAGAGGGCATCGGGCTCGACGAGTACCTGCGGATGGGCTCGTGCCAACGCTTCGGCGTGACGCCAGTGGGTGGTGGCGCGATGCGCATCGAGCAGCCCGGCCCGGGCCAGCAGGAAGGCACCCGTGCAGATGGCGCCGAGGCGCCGGACCCGCGGTGCCATCTCGCCCAGCTCTTCGAGGTGGTGTCCGGCACGGCACTCGTCGAAGACCCCGCTGCCGCCGGCGATCAACAGGGTGTCCGGGGCGCCGAGGGAGGCCAGGCCTTGCCAGTCGAGGTCGGCCTGCATCACCAGGCCGCCGTTGGTGATCAGGTTCCCGGGGGAGCGGGCGACCAGGTTGAGCGCGTAGAGTGGCTGGCCGGCGAGGGCGTTGGCACTGGCGAACACCTGCCAGGGGCCGGCGATATCCAGCACCTGACAGTCGGGATAGGCGAGCAGGGCGACACGACGTGCAGGGGATGAGGGGGATGGCATGGCGACTCCTGGGCTCAACGGCATGCTCTGGAGTCTGGCGGACGGCGCCGGTGTCTACAATGACCGATATCCCACTGAAAAGGACATGGTAATGCCCCAACGACGACGCCCCGCTGGAGGGCGGGGCGTCGAGGTTGCCGTGGCAAGGTGGCGGCGTCAGCCGGCAAAGGCGGCATACATGATGACCACCAGGATCACCAGCACTATGCCGACGGGCACGGCACCCTTCCAGGGCGTGAGGTCGACGGCGCCGCTGTCCTCGTGCGTCCAGGCTTCGGTACGCGGGCGCAGTTTGCCGATGATCAACATGCCCACGACCAGCAGGACGAAGACGGAGGCCACGAAGTGGAATTCGTGCATGACCGTCGGCAGTTTGTTGAACGGCGGGATGAAGTAGCCGGCAAAGATCATCAGGCAGCCGCCGACCAGGGCGATCTTGGCGGCCATGGCGGGCACACGGCGGGTCAGGAAGCCGACCAGCACCACCGCCAGGATCGGGATGAAGTAGATGGCATTCATCTTCTGCAGGTAGCCGAACAGGCTGTCCTGGCCGGCCAGCAGCGGGGCAATGGTCATGGCAATGACGGCCATGACCCAGCCGAAGATCTTGCTGGCGCGCACCACCTGGGCTTCACTAGCCTCGGGGTTGAGTACGCCTTTATAGATACCCAGGCTGAACATGGTGGTGGTACTGTTCAGGGCCGAGTTGAAGGATGACAGGATGGCACCCACCATCACCGCGGCGAAGAAGCCGGTGAGATAGGGCGGCAGGACATTGAAGACCAGGTGGCCATAGGCTTCGTCGGCCTGGATGCCCTGGTCGGCATAGAGGTGATAGGCGATGATGCCCGGCAGCACCAGATAGATCGGGCCGAGCAGCTTGAAGAAGCCGGTCAGCAACACGCCCTTCTGGCCTTCGGCGAGGTTCTTGGCAGCGAAGGTTCGCTGGATGATCTGCTGGTTGGTCGTCCAGTAGAAGACGTTGATCAGGAACACGCCGGTGAATAGCGTGAAGAAGGGCACCTGCTGATCCTCACCGCCGATCGAGTTGAGCTTGTCGGGGTTACTCTGTTTGAGCGTCTCCCAGCCGGCCATGATGCCGCCGCCATCACTGACAGCCTGCAGGCCGAAGTAGACGATCACGAAACCGCCGACCAGCAGGCCGATGCCGTTGAGGGTGTCGGATACGGCTACGGTCCGCAGGCCACCGAACAGAGCATAGACAGCCCCGATCAGGCCGACCAGCCAGACGGTCATCCACAACAGCAGGGTGGGAGACTGAATACCGGTCATCCCCTCGAGATCCAGCATGCCCTGCAGGCCCATGGCACCCGAATAGAGAATGATCGGCAGCAGGATGACGGCATAGGCAAGCAGGAAAATCACATTAGTGATGCGCTGGGTGCCCTTGTCGAAGCGGATCTCCAGCAGCTCGGGTACCGTGGCGATACCGCTGCGTAGAAAACGCGGCAGGAAGAACAGCGCCAGCAGTACCAGCGCAATGACCGCCACGACCTCCCAGGCCATGACGCTCAATCCATCATTGAACGCCGAGCCATTGAGTCCGACCATCTGCTCGGTGGACAGATTGGTCATCAGCAGTGAGCCGGCGATAAGCGGGAAGGTGAGGCTGCGTCCGGCCAGAAAGAGGCCGGTGGTGCTCTTGTGGTCATCCTGTCGCGTGAGGCGCCAGGTCACAAAGGCCACCAGTCCCGTGAAGAACAGGAAGGATACGAGAGTCAGGGCATGCATGTCAGAAGATTCCGTAGATCGCGGAGTGTATTGCCGTGTCGCGCGCAATTTAAGTTGGTAAGTTTCGTAAATTTACGGCGACGTCGGGAGTTTAGGAGGCTATGTATATTATGCCATACGCCTTTGGTCTAGCATTGTGTAGCTGACTTCAGGCGGATGATGAAAGAAGGCGCCGAACCCGTGTACACGGCAAGGCCGTTCGGCTGGCAGAGGAGGTTTGCATGGCAACATCACAGGAAGTAACCGGCTACTGGTTTGGGCACCTGGGTCCCGGTGACTGGTTTCGCAAGGACCCGGCGCTGGATGCCGACATTACCGAGCGTTTTGCCGCTGTGCTGGCTGCGGCGTTGCGTGGCGAGCTGTACGTCTGGCGAACCTCGGCCGAGGGGCGCCTGGCCGAGATCATCGTGCTGGATCAGTTCTCGCGCAACATCCATCGCGACACTCCCGGGGCCTTCGCTGCCGACCCGCTGGCGCTGATTCTCGCCCAGGAAGCGATCGACCGGGGCGTGGATCGAGCGCTCGACGTCTCGCGGCGGGCCTTTCTGTACATGCCCTTCATGCACAGCGAGTCGTTGTCCATCCACGACCGGGCGGTCGAGCTCTTTGCCCAGCCGGGACTGGAAAGTCAACTCGGGTTCGAGCAGCGGCATCGCGGTATCATCGAGCGATTCGGGCGTTACCCGCATCGCAATGCCATCCTCGGTCGTGAATCGACCCCTGAGGAACTGGCCTTTCTCGAACAGCCAGGGTCTTCCTTCTGAGGCCGTGGAAAGGCACCATTTTGGTAGCATCAATCCGAGAGGAGAGTGGCATGGGTATCATTGTGTGGTTGATCATTGGCGGGCTGGCCGGCTGGATTGCCGGCAATATCATGCGCGGCGGCGGCTTTGGCCTGTTGGGTAACATCGGCGTCGGCGTGGTCGGTGCCGTAGTCGGCGGCTTTCTGTTCAGCCTGCTGGGGCTGTCTTCCGGCGGCTTCATCGGCTCGCTGGTTACGGCCGTCGTCGGTGCCGTGGTGCTGCTGTGGGTCATCGCCAAGGTCAAAAAGGCTTAGCTGTGTCGGCAAAGTGCATTGACTCCCCCACGGCATGACCTGAAAAGTGATTATGCTAGGAACACGTCGCCCGGCCATTGGCCGGGCGACGTGTGTTCGGCCAGTTTTTTTGAATGGAATCAGCTGCTGACATGCCCGGATTCGCCGGCAAAGGGGCTCAGCCCCAGCCAGTTCTGCATGCTGGTCTTCAAGTGAGAAGCTCCGGTCAACTGGAGCTTGCCGCTGTCAACAGCCTCTTTCACGGTCATCAGGCCCATCCAGATGGCCGTCATGCTGCGCAGGTCGCTGACCACGTAGAGGTCGATATCGTGGCCTGGGTTTTTCCTGCAGAGGTCGACGGCGCCATCTGTACCGAGTTTGTCGATGACCAGCCACCACTTCGAGTGGCGTGGTGTCACATCGTGGTACAGAATTTGAATCGTTACCTGCCGAGGCGGTAGCGGGGAGGGATCAAGGTGGCGGCGCATGTCCCACATCAGCAGCGAGGGGTCGAGGTTCTTCATGGAGAGTTGCGCCTCCAGCCAGCGCTGCCCCCAGCAGCCTAACGCCATGATCACTGGATGCAATGCCTCACCTGAGTCGGTCAGCCGATAAAAGGGCGAGCCATTTTCGGAGTCGTGTTGGCGGCTTACTATCCCCTGCTCTTCAAGTTCGCGCAGGCGTTTCGATAGCAGCGCCGGTGAGATGTGCGGAAGCCCCCGTCGCAGGTCATTGAAGCGATGACTGCCACATAAGAGCTCACGGATGATCAGCGGGGTCCAGCGCGTGCCCAATACTTCAGAGGCCATGGCCACGGGGCAGAACTGCTTATATCCCCAATCCGTCATGAGCGGGTCTCCTCGGAGGGAGGGCGAGGTGCATTGTTCTGCGTTGCTCGGTTGTCTGGAGCAGTACAGATTGTGAATTCCCGATCTTCCGACGACTCCTCTAAGTTTAGCAGTGTGACGTATCCGTATGTTCCGGGTGACACGGTGTCAAGGCATGGCCACTGCACATGGCCGTTTAGGCGAGCGTGGACGGGGACATACGCCTCGACTGCTGGTAGCGAAAGGGGGCTGACCATGAAGACCATCAAAGCAATAACCCTTACAGGGGGCGGAATCGAGTTGACGCCGGACACGCTTGCCGGTTTGCAGATGCAACTCCAAGGCGAGTTGTTGATACCCGAGGATCCAGGCTACTGGGAGTCTTGCAGCTTATGGAATGCCATGATCGAGAAACAGCCAGCCATGGTGGTGCGTTGCCTGGGAGTGGCTGATGTGATGGCAGGGGTGCGTTTCGCCCGTGAACATGACCTGTTGCTATGCATCAAGGGGGGCGGCCACAACATCGCCGGGCTAGCGGTGGCTGATGGTGCACTGATGCTTGACCTCTCACTTATGCGTGGCGTCTGGGTCGATCGCGAGCACCGCGTGGCGCATGCCCAGGCGGGGTGTAGGCTTGGTGATGTGGACCGCGAGACCCAAGTACATGGCTTGGCCACTGTGCTGGGTTTTATCTCTACCACCGGTATCGCCGGGCTGACCCTGGGGGGTGGCTTCGGCTATCTGAGTCGTCGCTGGGGCTTCACTTCCGACAATGTATTGGGCGTCGAGATGGTGACGCCCGATGGCCAACTGGTGCATGCCAGTACCGAGGAGCATGCCGACCTGTTCTGGGGCCTGCGTGGCGGCGGTGGCAACTTTGGCGTGGTGACCGGCTTTGACTATCAGCTGCATCCCGTTGGGCCGGAGGTTGTAGGCGGACTGGTGGTCTGGCCGGCCAGTGAAGCGCCGGCGGTATTGGAGCTTTATCGCCACCTGGCCGAGCAAGCGCCTGCCGAGCTGACCCTGGTGGCCTTGCTGCGGCCAGCTCCCAAGGTGCCCTGGTTGCCCGAGGAATACCATGGCAAACCGGTTGTGGCGTTGCTCGCTTGCCATAGTGGCAGCCCAGAGGAGGGTGAGGCGGCAGTCGCGCCAATCAAGACCTTTGGTCAACCCATCGGTGACGTGATGGTGCGCCGTCCTTATTCGCAGTTGCAGAAGCTACTCGATGCCACCCAGCCTAGTGGGCGGCGTTACTACTGGAAGAGTGAATATCTTCCGGGTGTCGAGACTGGGCTATGCGACAAAGCCATCGAGCATGCCGGGCGTATCCGTTCGCCCCATTCGTCGGTGATCCTGTTTCAACTCGGGGGCGCCTTGAATGGGCTCGAGAGCGACCACTCGGCTGTAGGCAACCGTGATGCGCGTTACATCATCAATGTTGGGGGTGCCTGGGAACACCCAGAGGACGACGCCCCTAACATCGCTTGGGCCCGCGAGGCTTGGCATGACTTGAAGGCGTTTTCCACTGGCGGTACTTACATCAACTTCTTGACCGAAGACGAAAGTCAGGGGCGTGTCGAAGCAGCTCTTGGGCCGGCTCTCCACCGTCTCGCCGAAATCAAGCGCTGCTGGGATCCGGGCAACCGTTTTCGCGTCAATCGCAACATCGCGTTCAAGTGACGATCGAAATGATTCATGATACACGGAGGGCGCCCGGCCAATGGCCGGACGCTGCCGTGTGCAAGCCGTCACGGCACGGCTGCCTGCTGTTAGGTCAGCTCCTTGAGGCAACGTTCGATGATGTCGAGCCCTTCTTCCAGTACCTCGTCCTGAATGGTCACCGGCATCAGGAAGCGGATGGTGTTGCCGTACATGCCGCATGACAGCAGGATCAGGCCGTTTTCGCGGGCCTTCTTGCACAGGGCGCCGGCCAGAGCGGCGTCCGGCGTGTGATTGGCCTTGTCCGAGACCATGTCGAAGGCGGCCATGGCGCCCATGTTGCGAGCGTTGTCGATGCAGTCGAAGGCGTTCTGCCAGGACTCGAAGCGGCTGGCCAGCTTGTCGCCCAGGGCCTGGCTCTTGCCCAGGATGTTCTCTTCCTCGAAGACCTCGAGCACGGCCAGGGTGGCGGCGCAGGATACCGGGCTGCCGGTATAGGTGCCGCCCAGGGAATTGCCGCCGGAGGCATCCATGACCTTGTCGGTGCCGACCACCGCGGAAATCGGCATGCCGTCGGCCATGCTCTTGGCCATGGTCATGATGTCCGGCTCGACGCCGCTGTGTTCGATGGCGAACAACTTGCCGGTCCGCCCGAAGCCGGATTGCACTTCATCGATGATCATCATGATGCCGTGCTCGTCGCAGATCTCGCGGATGGCTTCGAGGAAGCTCGGCGGGGCGGGGTAGAAACCGCCTTCACCCAGCACGGGCTCGAGCACGATGGCCGCGGTGTCCTGGGGGTTGGCATCGGTCTTGAGTGCCATCTTCAGGCCACGCAGGGCTTCATCCTCGCTGACGCCGTGATAGGGCACAGGGAAGGGGGCGCGGAAGACGTTACCGGGCATGCTGCCGAAATCGGTGGCGTAGGGCGCGACCTTGCCGTTCATGGCCATGGTCATGAAGGTGCGGCCGTGATAGCCGCCATCGAAGCAGATGACGTTGTTCTTGCCGGTCGCCGCGCGAGCCACCTTGACGGCATTCTCCAGTGCCTCGGCACCGGAGTTGGCCAGCATGACCTTGGGATGGCCGCGCACCGGCGTGACCTGGCTGAGCTTCTCGGCGACCTTCACGTAGCCTTCATAGGGCATCACCGTCTGGCAGGTATGCATGACCTTGTCCAGTTGGTCCTTCACCGCCTGCACGACTTTCGGGTGGCGATGCCCGACGTTGAGCACGCCGATGCCGCCGGCAAAGTCGATGAAGCGATTGCCGTCCGCGTCCCAGACTTCGGCGTTCTCCGCTCGCTCGGCGAATGCCGTGGCGGGACTGGCGGCACCACTGGCGACATAGCGTTGCTTGAGTTCGTTGAGTTGGGCGTTGTTCATGGACATCTCCTGTAATCGGCAGAGTTCGACGGCGATGACAAGTCGCTGACACAGTCAAAGCCTAGCGCAAGGCGGCCTCGAGTGCCGACCGCGGGTAGCGGCCGGAGCGGCTGTATGCTCCTGCGTATCACCATGCCACAACTCCGGCCGGCCCGCATAACCCGGGGTCACTGGCCGCAGGCACAAGCCGACCGGCCCCCATCGTCGATTTGATGATCGGCTCGCGGGCTGCTTTCCGTTACACTATGTCGCCGAATTCACCGGGGCGCAGGCGACAGGCCCCGATCCTCATGTGTGGCGAGGTGTGCCGTGGTCGATCCCTTGAATGCCTGGTGGGCGCAACAACTGGTGTTGTGCGGTTGGGCCTTTGATCCTGACCCGCTGACACTCGAGCGGGACGAGGCGTGCCAGCGCCTGGTCAGTCTCGGCGTGGTCGATCGTGGTGAACTTGCCTGGCGCCTGGTGGAAGCCCTGGATGGTCGACACCCGGATCCGGCACGACTCCTGGCGGCCCTGGAGTACGTGGCGCTGGCCGGTGCGGCGACATGGCTGTCGCTCCCGCGAGCCCGGCAGTGGGCGCGTCGCCTGGCCGAGGCGATCCGCACGCAGCATGCAAGCCTTGATGAATGGCTGTCGGCGTTGTGCCGTGCGCGGAGTGCCGAAGGCTGGGTCAAGGGCGATGATGGCTTTGCCGAAGCCTGCGAGGCGCTGGCTGCCCTGGAACATGACGGCGAGGGGGTGACCTGGCCGGTGTTGAATGACAGCCTCGATGCCCCGAGCGATGGACCCCCCTTGTGGCCGGATGAAGCCGAGTCCCGGGTCTGGCGCTTGCGCGCTGCCTTTCAGCCGGTGCTCGAGGCGCAGCCCGACCCGATGGACTGGCATGGCCTGGACGCCTGGTTGTCCCAGTCCTGGCAGATCGAGGGTCGTGACGCCCTGATCCGCGTGCTGCTGTGGCTGGCCTCGCAGGGGGATCGCCAGGGCTGGGATCTGGATGCAGCACGACTCGGCGAGGCGACGCCCGAAGCACGGCGGCGCTGGCATGCCGGCCTGGACCCGCGAGACCGGGATTTCGGACGAGTGCTGCTAGGCTTCGTGGAAGAAGGGGAGCCCCTGGAATGGGCCGCCTGGGACTGGTTGCGCTTGATCGATCTGGCCTGGGCCGGCGCCTGCATCGGCTGGTTGGGTGTGTCGGAAGCCAGACTTTTCGCGCTGCATGGCGCGGATCTGATTCTGCGTCGCTATCATGACTGGCCTGCCTTGACCCGTGCCTATCAGCGCGGCCGCAGCCTCTTCGAGGGACGCGACTTGCTGGCGGACGTCGAGGCCGACTGGCGCCTCCTGCTGCATTCCCCGGTGAGTCCCTGGAAACCGGAACTGCAGGAGCTGCTGTCGCCGGAGCTGATCGACGCTTCGCGGACCTTCATCCGCGATCTGCGTCGGGATCCGAGTCATTGGGTCCTGGCGCTGGCCTCGATACGTGAACCCGAGCTGGCATTGCGTCAGGCAGTGACCGTTCAACTGGGCGACGCCCGCCGCGAGGATGCCCGCGGTTATCTGGCCGAGACCCTCGATCTGCATGCCGATGAGGGAGCACAAGCCCTGGGGCGCTACTGGTTGCCTGCCCAGGCGCACCACCTCAATCAGTTGGCCGCCGACGCGGCGCATGGTGCCTTGCCGCCGTCGCGGACACCCTTCGGGCCGGTGGCCGAGCATGATCTCGAGGCACGCAATGCGCTGGGCAATGCCAGCCGTCACGCCGCGACCATTCACATGGCCGAGAAGTTTGCCTTTCATCTGCAGATGGCCATGGACAGCGAGTGGTTCGAGGCATCCGAGCTGGCGGCCCTGGCCGGTGCGCTTCAGGGCTCATTGTGCCGGTTTTATGCCGATTCGCGACGACTGCTGGCTGCCTGGGCGCAATGGGAGGCCGTCCTGCCCGAGCCGGAGCAGGCCTCACTGGCAACGCTCATTCTGTGGCATCGCGACGACCCCGGTAGTCTGTTTCACTGGCTCGACTGGCGAGGGCAGGGCTGGCAGGAGCCCGGCATGCGTCCGGGCTTGACCCATTTCACCGCCATGGCGCTGGTGGGTCCCTTGAACAGTGCCATCTGGAGCCTGCCGCAACCGGAAAGTGAGCGTGAGTGTGCCTCGATCCGCGAATGGGTCGACGGGCACTACGGTGTCCAGGGCACGGAGGGGTTGATCGAGTTCATTGATTACTTACTGGAAGTGGGCGACCGCCAGGAGTACCAGATCAACTATGCGCCCTACACCCTGAACTCGGGACGCCTGGCCGCCGAGATCTCGATCATCGAGAGCGGTGAGTGCGGGGAGGAGGAACGCAACCATCTGCTGCGCCTGCAGCGCGTGAGGGATGGCAGTGATGGCTGCAATGAGATCGACCTGATCGCCTGGGATCTGGCGCAGGCCGTCGACCTGGCGATTGCCGGACGTCAGTTGGGCTGGCTCGAGCAGGAGCGGTTTGTCGCCAGGTTGCAACGCGCCTACTCGCTGGCCGCGGAACACTACAGTGGCTGGGAAGCTTATGCCCGCGGGCTCTATGCCGGCTTTTCCTTCTTCATGGGCGAAACTCCCGAGCGTGAGGACTTCCTGGCCAGCATGGGCCAGGCCCTGGCGAGCTGGCTGGCCGCCGCCCCGCCCCTGTGCGGGCCCTGGGCGAGCCTGGAGTTTCCGGGAACCCGGCCACGACACTGGGCCCCCATGCATGTGGATACGCTGCCGGGAGACGAGCGCATCCTTCACTGAGTGTCTGAAAATCCAGACACTTCTTGGTTATTATGACGAAAATGTCTATCCTGAGTCCTTATAAGCCGATTAAAGTCGGCGCCAACCGCCGATCTCCGGCCGGTATTGAACCGTTTTACATGCACGATGTCTCATCGCGTACATGACTGACAGTGTCCCGGGACACACCAGCAAGAGGAGTACAGTGTGAGGGAACAAGGATGTTAAACCCGACGTCCCGCCGTCTTGCATTTACCGTGGTTGCGTGTGGATTGTTGACAGGCTGTGCCTCCTCGGGCAGTTCCTCTTCCTCGATGGCGTCGCAAGCGGCACCCGATGACTACTTCGCCCGGGATCTGCCGGGCATGCCGGGCGACCATGAGCCGATGATGTCGCCGGCTCAGGATGCTGGATGGCATGTCCGCAACAATGCCAGTCCACCGCCGGCCCTGATACGCCGGGCGTTGATGGCTCAGCATGAACGCTGGCTGGGCACGCCCTATCGCCTGGGCGGCACGACCCGTCGCGGGGTGGATTGCTCGGCGCTGGTGCAGAATGTCTTCGCCGACACCTTTCAGCTCGACATGCCGCGCACCACGGCCAATCAGGTGCATGAAGGGCGTCGTGTGGCGCAGTCCGAGCTGCGTCCCGGTGACCTGGTATTCTTCCGGCCGCCCGGCGCCTATCGGCATGTCGGTATCTACGTAGGTGACGGCCGCTTCATGCACGCCTCCTCGTCGAGTGGTGTGCGCCTCTCCTCGCTGGACAACCAGTACTGGCAGCGCTACTACTGGCAGAGTCGTCGCCCCCTCGAGACACAGCATCTGGCCCAGCGCCTGGATATTCCCCTGCAGCCGGGCGTTACCGGCGAGGGCTGACACCACACCCCGGCAATGGACGTCGTGGCCTTTTCCGGCTCGCGGCGGTCACGCCTCGCGTCACCTGCTGAGCTGCCCGGCTCATGGTTGGCGGCTGGCTTCGGCCTCGTCGCCCCAGATTTCCTCGAGTCGCTCCGAGCGTCCGCAGGCGGATTTGTAGAACTGGTAGCGCAGCGGGTTCTTGTCGTAATAATCCTGGTGGTATTCCGCGGCCGGGTAGAAGGCCTTGAAGTCGTTGATCTCGGTGGCAATCTTTCGCTCGAAGCGCTCGGCGACTTCGGCACGGCTGGCTTCGGCGGCCTGACGCTGGGCCTCGTTCATGGGGAAGAGGGCGCTGCGGTAGGAGGCGCCCTGGTCGCAGAATTGACGGTTTTCGGCGAAGGGGTCGACATTGCGCCAGAACACATACAGCAGCGTGCTGTAGTCGACAGTGTCGGGGTCGTACTCGACCTTGACCACTTCGGCATGCCCGGTGCCGCCGGTCACGACCTGGTCATAACCGGGATTGGCGACATCACCGCCACTGAAACCGGAGGTGGTGGCGACGACGCCTTCCACCTTGTCGTAGGCTTCCTCGACACACCAGAAGCAACCGGCGGCGAATACGGCGCTGGCGGTGTTCCGGTCTTCGGCCAGGGTCGAGGGAGAGAGACTGGTGGCCAGCAGCAATGGCCAGAGAGTCGTCCAGCGAAAGAGGGACAGCATATGCGCTCCTGAAATAACGGCTCTGTTAAGGATAGGATGGCAAAGCACGCCCGAGGTTCCGGATGATGGTGTCTGCCTTTACGTTTTCCGGGCGGGTCTCATGCCCTTGTACGTCGTTCGCTCGCCCCGGGTTTCGCCTCGACCCCATCGTCTCTTCTCTTCACCCATGGAGCGCGCATGTTGGATCGTTGGACAATGCCGTTGACGCAAGGCCCTCTGCAACCGGTCGCTCGGTTACTGGCTCGCTGGCACATTCGGCCGGACCAGGTAACCTGCACTGCCTTTGCGGTGGGCATGCTGGCGGTTCCCCTGCTGGCCTGGCAGGCCTACTGGGCCGCACTGGCGGTCATCCTGCTGAATCGACTGGGGGATGGCCTCGATGGAGCCCTGGCGCGCCATTGTGGTCAGGAAAACGATGCCGGAGGCTTCCTGGACATCGGGCTGGATTTCGTCTTCTATGCGGCCGTGGTGCTGGGGTTCGTGCTGGCCGACTCGGACGCCAATGCTGTGGCGGGGGCCTTTCTCCTCTTCGCCTTCGTCGGCACGGGCACCTCTTTCCTGGCCTTCGCCATCATGGCATCCCGGCATGGGCTGGAGCGGCCTCACTTCCAGCGCAAGTCATTCTATTACCTGCACGGCCTGACCGAAGGCACCGAAACCGTGCTGGCCCTGGTGGCCTTCTGTGTGTGGCCGGGGCTCTTCCCCTGGCTGGCCACGCTGTTCGGTGCGGCATGCCTGCTGACCACCGCAACCAGGCTCTGGGGCGGCTACAGGACGCTTGCCGGGCTGGTAACGTCGCCTGACCCGGAGGCGGGAGAGGGCTGAGCCCCGCTCGCCGGCAAGACTAGTCACCATAAAAAAGGAGCGGCCCTGTGGCCGCTCCCGATATTCAAGCATCACCGGCTGGCGATGCGGCGAGCTTCACTGCTCGTCGCCTTCGCCTTCGCCTTCGCCTTCGCCATGAACATGGCCATGCTCGACTTCTTCCTGACTGGCTTCGCGAACTTCAGCGATCTCGACGTCGAAGTTCAGCTGCTGGCCGGCCAGCGGATGGTTGCCGTCGACAGTTACCGTGTCGCCCTCGACCTGGGTCACGGTGACCATCAGCGGGCCGCCTTCGGTCTGGGCCTGGAACTGCATGCCAGGCTCGACGTTTTCAACGCCCTGGAACGCATCGCGCGGGACTTCCTGAACCAGCTGCGGCTGAACTTCACCGTAACCTTCTTCAGGGGTGACCTGTGCCTGCAGCTTCTCGCCCGGCGCACGACCTTCCATTTCCTTTTCGAGACCCGGGATGATGTTGCCGGCGCCGTGGAGATAGGTCAGCGGCTCACGACCCTCGGAGCTGTCCAGCACTTCACCTGAGTCGTTGGTCAGGGTGTAGTGAAACGCGACAACTGAATTCTGCGCAATTTGCATTGATGAACCTATTGGTGAGTGCGTGTAAAAGACCATGGTAACGTGAGCTATTGGCCTCTGTCAGTGGTGCTGGACATTTTTCAGGTTAATCCGGTTGTGCCTGAGCCACGTTCACTTGTTGGCCATCCGGTTGCGTGGGATGCCGCTCAGGGATACCCTCTGGACTGACTGAATGACCATCCTGCCGACCTTTGTGGAGTCCGCCATGCTCGTGACCGTGATCTGGTTGATCGCCTTTGCCGTGATCCTGACGCTGTGTATCAAACGCTGGGAGGCGTCCGTCAGTGGCGCACTGGACAAGCTGGTTCCCAGCCTGCTGCGCAGCGAAGATGACCGCTGGGTCTGGAGTCCTGCCATTGCCGTGCTGCTGGCCACGGCAATCGTTCGTCCGGTCGATCTCCTGCTGACACTGTTGGTCATCGGCATCCTGGCCCTGGTCGGTGGCAAGCTGGCTTGCTGGGCCATGAACAAGGTCGACCTGCACTGACTATATTCACGTCGTTGAACGAGGGGGCTTCCCCCTTGTTCGTTGCCTGATTTGTGCTCTTCCTGCCGTCTCCAGGGCTCGGAGGACTTTCACCAGTCGCTTGCCCCGTGTCCTCACCACTCCTGTGCGCCAGTCGCATCAATTACTGGTCCCCTGGACGGTGGCGTTGGAACCTGCCTAGTCAAGGCGTCGGCGGAATAGTGTAAAAAAGGGCATGGCTGTAACCGGCCATGCCCTTTTTATGGGCGTCGCGGCTGTTTCGCCGATCCCACTCCCGATGAGGATCAATGGCGCTGGCGGAGGCCGCCGGGGCGCCATGCCGCCCGCGGGTCAGTAAGGCGCGACGCTGACGTTACGGCCGCTGCCGATCAGGCGGACCTTCTGGCCGACCTGAAACTGCTGATTCTGCTCGGCACGCTGCACCACCACGACCCGCTCGCCATTGTTCTTGCGAACCTCGATTTCCACGGCATCGATCAGGTTGGAGGACTCCTCGATCTTGCTGCCGGCCACGGCACCGCCGATGGCCCCGGCGACGGTCGCCAGCTGACGACCGGACCCGCCGCCGATCTGGCTCCCCAGCAGGCCGCCGATGATGGCGCCGCCACCGCCACCCAGGATGCCGCCGGCACGGCTTTCGGCCTGGATCTGCACCGGACGCAGCGCCGTGATGTTGCCGATGGTCACGCTCTGGGATGTCTTGGCATTGTCGCCTGAATAGACATTGCCGGAGTAGGGGTTGGAGTTGGCGCACCCGGCAAGGGTGAGAACACTCAAGGCCAGTACGGGAAGTAGACGTTTCAGCATGTTGAGAACCTCCTAGGCTCATTCATCCATTGGTCATGTCATCTGGACAGCGAGATCGGTGTTGCAGGCTGTCGCTTTCCTTGTCTGCTTGTTGCCCCAGGTTTTAAAACGCTGTTCGCAAAAATACTAACGGCATTACTGCAATTTGCCAAGCCTGTCACTCGAGACGGGCCTCAGTCTAGCTGCCATGCTGACATGGCAAAACGGGGAGGTCGGACCTCCCCGTCTATTCCCTTCATCAACGCGATGCCGATCAACCGAACTGGTTCATGGTGTTGTCCTTGCCCCCCGCCTTGAGGGCGGCTTCGCCATGAAAGAATTCCTTGTGATCGTCGCCGATGTTCGAGCCGGCCATGTCCTGATGCTTGACGGTGGCAATGCCCTCGCGGATCTCGCGGCGTTGCACGCCCTCGACATAGGCGAGCATCCCCATGTCGCCGAAGTAGCCTCGGGCCAGGCTGTCCGTGGACAGGGCGGCCGTATGGTAGGTGGGCAGGGTGATGAGGTGGTGGAAGATGCCGGCATCCCGGGCGGCGTCGCGCTGGAAATCACGCGTCCACTGGTCGGCCAGGGCCGCCAGCCGGGTGTCGTCGTATTCAGCACTCATCAGGTCGTCGCGCTCATAGGCCGACATGTCCTGCCCCTCTGCCGCCCAGGCATCGAACACTTGCTGACGGAAATTCAGGGTCCAGTTGAAGGATGGTGAGTTGTTGTAGACCAGCTTGGCATCCGGACAGGCCTCGCGGATACGGTCCACCATGCCCTTGATCTGGCCGACATGCGGCTTCTCCGTCTCGATCCACAGCAGGTCGGCCCCATTCTGCAGGCTGGTGATGCAGTCCAGCACCACGCGGTCCTCACCGCTGCCCGGCTTGAACTGGTACAGGCCCGACGTCAGTCGCTTGACCCTGACCAGCCTGTCCTGCTGCTTGATGACCACATCACTGCTGTGAATCTCGTCGGCCGAGGTGATTTCCTCGCCATCGAGGAAGGCGTTGTACTGATCACCGAGATCCCCCGGTTCGTGGCTGACGGCAATCTTCTGGGTCAAGCCGGCGCCGAGCGAGTCGGTGCGCGCCACGATGACACCGTCTTCCACACCCAGCTCCAGGAAGGCGTAGCGCAGGGCATTGATCTTGGCGATGAAGTCCTCGTGGGGCACGGTCACCTTGCCGTCCTGGTGACCGCATTGCTTTTCATCGGAGACCTGGTTTTCGATCTGCAGGCAGCAGGCGCCGGCTTCGATCATCTTCTTGGCCAGCAGGTAGGTGGCCTCGGCATTGCCGAAGCCGGCGTCGATATCGGCGATGATCGGCACCACATGCGTCTCGAAATTGTCGATGCGCCTGGTCAGTTCCCGGCTCTTGACTTCGTCGCCGGCCTGGCGGGCTTCATCCAGCCGGCGGAAGAGTTGGTTGAGCTCGCGGCTGTCGGCCTGGCGCAGGAAGGTGTAGAGCTCCTCGATCAAGGCGGGCACACTGGTCTTCTCGTGCATCGACTGGTCGGGCAGGGGGCCGAATTCCGAGCGCATGGCGGCCACCATCCAGCCCGAAAGATAGAGGTAGCGGCCCTGGGTCTCGCCGAAGTGTTTCTTGATGGAAATCATCTTCTGCTGACCGATGAAACCGTGCCAGCAACCCAGCGACTGAGTATAGCGGCTGGTGTCGGCATCGTAGGCGGCCATGTCCTCGCGCATGATGCCTGCCGTGTAGCGCGCGATGTCGAGGCCGGTGCGGAAGCGGTTCTGCAGCCGCAGGCGCGCAGCGTGTTCGGGGTTGATATTGGCCCACTTGCCGTCACGGGCTTCACGTTCCTGGGACAGTGTCTGACGTTCATCGTGAAAATTGGCCATGGAGTGATCCTCTCCTTCATGCAGAAAATACCGGGGTGTCGCGTCTTTGCTGCAATTGCGAAATCTGCTGGTCGTTCCGGGCCATTGATGCGGTTGCTGGAATGCATGAACCGACTCGGCATACGGCATCATCAAGCTCTGCCGAACGACGCTGGCGTCGTCTTCAACTGGCGGCAACGCCTGTCTTGTGGATCACTATGGCCCCGTATGACGCGAATCAGCCATTGTCATTTGGGGGAAGGGCAGGTTGTAACTTGACTACAGGAAGGGCATCTCGGGTGGCATTCGTGTAGTCATTTTTCGTGGCAGGAAGCGGGGAAGAGGGTCAGTTCTTCAGCAAGAACACCATGTTGCGATGCGGAATTCCGGCCTCCATGAAGGTCTCGCCTTCGGCGATGAATCCAAGTCTCTCGTAGAAGGCCAGGGCTTGAATCTGTGCCGCCAGCATCACCTGTGCATCCCCGCGCTGGCGCGCCGCGTCGATGGCGGCCCGCATCAGGGCGAGGCCGGCTCCCCGGCCGCGGGACTCCTGGAGAACCGCCACCCGACCGATGTGGCCATCGGGCAGCAGCCGGGCGGTGCCCAGCGCCCGGCCAGTGGCATCCAGCGCCAGGAAATGCCGGCACTCCGGGTCGCGGCCATCCCATTCCTCCTCGATGGGCACCTGCTGCTCGTCGATGAAGACGCTGCGACGAATCTCGCCGGCGGCGTCCCCCAACTCGTTCCAGCTGCCTTGCCGAATGTTCAGGGAATGGGACATGGCATCAATCCTCGTCGTCCTGGACCCAGTCCAGGCTGCCGGCATCCAGCAGGCGGGTCAGCAGTGCCGGGGCTTCGGCATGGGACAGTAGTCCGGCATCCATAAGGCTGGCGTTGGCCAGGTCGCGGGCCAGCGGCAGGGCGCACTTGATGCCGTCACCATCGGCGAACAGGGTGGCCTGCTGATCATCCAGGGCACGCCAGGCGAGACGTGAGCCCAGGCTCGGCTCCAGCGCCTCGCCGGCGTGTAGCGCGGCGACAAGCTCGTCCGGGTCGGTCGGGGTGTCATTGGGGACCAGTTGGTCGACGTACTTGGGCTGGGTCATCACCCGGCCGAACCATTGCGCCATCTGATCGGGGTCGTCCAGCGACTCGAGAATCAGTGCCCTCATGCGCGCCAGGGAGGCGTCATCGATCTCGGCGGGGTCGGCGGGGGCGGCCATGCCGGCATCGGCGTAGCGCTGCGAGCCAGGCAGTTGTTGACCGATGTAGTCGGCGTAGGAGGTCACGGCCTCGTCCGCCGAATGGGCCCGGAAGCCGATGGAAAAGGTCATGCAGTCATCGGCGCGGCTGATGCCGTGATGGGCCCAGCCGGGGGGCAGATACAGCATGTCGCCGGGCTCCAGGATCCAGTCCTTGTCGGGCTGAACCTCGAAGCGTTGGAGAATCTTCAAGTCGATGCCCTGGATGATCGGCGCATCCTCCGGCACCTGTCCGCCGAGCTGCCATTGGCGCTGACCGCTGGCCTGCAGCAGGAAGACATCATATTGGTCGACATGCGGGCCCACATTGCCACCGGGAGGCGCGTAGCTGATCATGATGTCGTCGAGTCGCCAGCGGGGCAGGAAGGTGAAGCGTTCCAGCAGCTGGGCGACCTCCGGTACGTAGTGATCCACCGCCTGGACCAGTAAGGTCCAGTCGCGTTCGGGCAGGCGGGCAAAAGTGGCCTCGTCGAAGGGGCCATGACTGACCTGCCAGGGTCCTTCGGGGCCGTTTTCCTCGACCAGGCGCGCCTCGATGTTGTCCTCGCAGGCCAGACCGGCCAGCTCATCGGGGGACAGCGGGCTCTCGATATCCGGGAAGGCACCGCGAATCAGCAGTGGCTGCTGCTGCCAGTAGTCGCGCAGGAATTCCGTCGCGGTCAGGCCGCCGAGCATGGGTAACGGGGTATCGGAAGACATAAAGCCACCTGAGTCGATAAAAACTTGAGTGATGGAGGTGAGTCACGCGCTGCGAGCTACGAGCTACGAGCTACGAGCCATGAGCCTCGGGTTTCGAACTTCAAGCTTCGAGCCACCCAAACCGGCAGCCTGGCTGCCAACAACTCGTTTCTCGTCACTCGTTACTCGTCTCTCGTCACTCGCGTGGGCAGCTTACAGCTTGCGCGCCTGCTCACTGGCATTGCCGGTGTAGGTGCCCGGCGTCAGCGCCTTGAGCTCTGCCTTGACGTCATCCGGCAGCTCCAGCCTGTCGATGAAGGCGGCAAAGCCAGCCTGGTCGATCTGCTTGCCGCGCGTCAGTTCCTTGAGCTTTTCGTAGGGCTTCTCGATGTTGTAACGCCGCATCACCGTCTGGATCGGCTCGGCGAGCACCTCCCAGCTGGCGTCGAGGTCGGCGTCCAGGCGCGCGGCATTGGCTTCGAGCTTGCCGATGCCCTTGAGCGACGCCTGGTAGGCGATCAGGCCATAGGCGAGACCGGTACCCAGGTTGCGCAACACGGTCGAGTCGGTCAGGTCGCGCTGCCAGCGTGAAATCGGCAGTTTCTCGGCCAGGTGGCCGAGGATGGCGTTGGCGAGTCCCAGGTTGCCTTCGGAGTTCTCGAAGTCGATGGGGTTGACCTTGTGCGGCATGGTCGAGGAGCCGATCTCGCCGGCGACGGTGCTCTGCTTGAAATAGCCGAGTGAAATGTAGCCCCAGATATCGCGATCGAAGTCGATCAGCACGGTATTGTAGCGGCAGATGGCATCGAACAGCTCGGCGATGTAATCGTGGGGTTCGATCTGGGTGGTATAAGGGTTGAAGGTCAAGCCCAGGGCCTCGACGAAGGTCTGCGCATTTGCTTCCCAGTCGATTTCCGGGTAAGTGGTCAGGTGAGCATTGTAGTTGCCCACCGCACCGTTGATCTTGCCGAGAATCTCGACGGCTTCGATCTGCTTGAGCTGACGACGCAGGCGGTAGGCCACGTTGGCCATTTCCTTGCCCAGGGTCGTCGGGCTGGCGGTCTGGCCGTGCGTGCGCGACAGCATCGGCTGCTCGGCATGCTCGGCGGCGAGGCGCGCGATAGCGTCGGCCACGCGGTGCATGATCGGCAGCAGGGTGGCGAGACCCTCGGTCAGCATCACGCCATAGGAGAGGTTGTTGATGTCCTCGCTGGTGCAGGCGAAATGAACGAACTCGGTGACGGCATGCAGTTCGGGGGTGTCGGCGATGCGTTCCTTGATGAAGTACTCGACCGCCTTGACGTCATGATTGGTGGTGCGCTCGATGTCCTTGATGCGTTCGGCATCGCTGACCGAGAAATTGTCGACCAGCGCGTCCAGCACTTGCGTAGCCTCGGCGGATAGCGCCGGCACCTCGCGGATATCGGGATGGGCGGCGAGGCGCTGCAACCAGCGGACTTCGACAGTGACACGGGCGCGAATCAGGCCGAATTCACTGAAATGCTCGCGCAGGATGTCGGCCTTGTTGCCGTAACGCCCATCGACAGGCGAAATGGCGGTGAGGGCTGACAAGGAGAGGGGGCTTGGTTGCATGATCGGGTTCCGAGTGGACGTGAACGATTACAGGGTGTCGAGGGCTTTCTTCAGGGCGCCGCGCTGAAAGAGCAGTTTCCAGCGGCGTCCGCCCTGCTGGTGCCAGAGCAGGGCGAAGCGCACGCCGGCGAGCAGGCAGGCCCGTACCCGCTCGGGCATCATGCGGCTCTGCAGCAGCGAGGGATCGCCCTGCACGACGATGCGGGTCTTGAGGGTCGAGAGCGTCTGCTGATAGGCCTCGCCGAGGCTGGCGATGATGTTCTCATGGGTTTCGCCGAAGTGCTCGGCCTGGGCCCGTGTTCGGGCCAGGCGCTGCCCCAGGTCGTCCATCATGCCGGTGTTGCCACGCAACTTGCCCATCAGCATCAGCATCCCGAAACCGTAGCGCATCACCATCGGGTTGGCCTGGCGACGCCCCAGCATGCTGTCGAGGGCGTCGAGGCCGGGGCGCAGGTTGTTGGGATGGCCGCCGTAAATGGATTCGAAGTTCGCGGGACTCGTCTCCAGGGTGGCGTGCATCAGCGTTTCCCAGGCGCGTTGCTCGACATGGCCGGTACGGGCCAGCTCGTCCACCAGGCTGGCCGCCTGAAAGACGCCGGCCAGGGCCAGCGCCTGGCGCCCGGTGGCGGATTCCGGGGCCGGATGGATCGGCGTGGATGTCGTCATGCAGCGGCCTCCGAGGCGTTCCAGATGGAGCGAATGACACCGCCGCCCAGGCAGATGTCGTCGTCATAGAGTACCAGTGACTGGCCCGGTGTGACGGCCCACTGCGGGTCGTCGAAGCGCACCTCGACTTCACCGCCGGGCGTGACCCGGATGGTGCAGGGCACATCCTCCTGGCGGTAGCGGGTCTTGGCCATGTAACGGCCCTGGTCGATAGGGGGCGCGCCGGCCACCCAGTCCATGGTCTCGGTGACCAGGCTATCGGTATACAGCAGCGCATGATGCTTGCCCTGAACCACGGTCAGCACATTGCGCGTCAGGTCCTTGTCGGCCACATACCAGGGTGCATCCGGATAGTTGGCCAGGCCGCCGATGCCCAGTCCCTGGCGCTGCCCCAGGGTGTAATACATCAGCCCCATGTGCTCGCCGATGACATCCCCGTCGGGTGTCTCGATGCTGCCGGGCTGAGCCGGGAGGTATTGACGCAGGAAGTCACGGAAGCGGCGTTCGCCGATGAAGCAGATGCCGGTGGAGTCCTTCTTGCGTGCCGTGGCCAGCTCATGGCGCTCGGCGATGGCCCGTACCTCGGATTTTTCCAGCTCGCCGACGGGGAATAGGCTGCGGGCGATGGCGGCTTCCGGAACGGCGTGCAGGAAGTAGCTCTGGTCCTTGTTGACGTCGAGACCCTTGAGCAGCCGGGCGCGGCCATCGCGCTCGCCTCGGCGTACATAATGGCCCGTGGCGATCCAGTCGGCGCCCAGCATCTCGGCGTATTCGAGGAAGACCTTGAACTTGATCTCGCGGTTGCAGAGGATATCCGGGTTGGGGGTTCGGCCCGCCTGATACTCGGCGAGGAAATGCTCGAACACATTGTCCCAGTATTCGGCGGCGAAGTTGGCCGTGTGCAGGTGAATGCCCAGCTTGCGGCACACGGCCTCGGCATCCGCCAGGTCTTCCTTGGCGGTGCAATACTCGGTGCCGTCGTCCTCGTCCCAGTTCTTCATGAACAGGCCTTCCACGTCATAGCCTTGTTCGATCAGTAACTGGGCGGAAACAGAGGAGTCGACACCGCCGGACATGCCGACGATGACCTTGCCGTTGGTGGCTGTCATGGCGCTCTCGGGTTGAATCGGTCGCAAATGGGGCAGGATTATACCTGATTTGAAATCGAAGCTCGAAGCTTTGCGCCGGTGAAAAGCCTGCGCCGCCCCGGGCAAGAGGGAAGGACGGCGCTTCGCGCCTTGAAGAAGGAAGAGGGCAGTCGCTATGTCGTCGGTTGGTTCTTTTCTCTTCCTTCTTCTCTCTTCCTTCTTTAGAGCTCGTGTATCACGTCCATGGGGTAGAAGCGTTCGGCCATGGCGTCGCGGATGCGGCGCATGACCAGCGGGCTGCGCAAGCGTCCTTCACGATCCAGCGCTTCGAGCTCCTCCAGGGACAGCCAGTGAACCGCCACGATGGAGGCGTCCAGCGCATTGCCGAGGTGTGCCAGGGCCATGCCGTGAAAGCCGTGACTGTGAAAGGTCTTGCCGTCAGGGGTGCGATAGATATACATGCCGAGGTAGTCGGTGATGCCGACCTGCCAGGCCGTCTCCTCGCGCAATTCGCGCAGTGCGCCGTCACGGATGCGTTCGCCGGGCTCCAGGTGGCCGGCAGGCTGGTTGAACAGCGTCGGCGAACCATCGATGGCTTCTTCGACCATCAGGTAACAGCCCGCGCGTTCCACCACGGTGGCGACGCTGACGAAGGGTTGCCAGCGACTCATTGGCGTCTCCTCTTGGGTGGCCGGCGTGAAGGTTTGCGACGTGGCGCGTTGAGGGGCGCGTAGCGCCATTCGCCCGGTGCCAGGCCCTCCAGTGTCCAGGGGCCGATTGCCGTACGGATCAGGCGCAGTGTCGGATGGCCGACGTGGGCCGTCATCCGGCGTACCTGTCGGTTGCGTCCCTCGCTGATGATCAGTTCCAGCCATTGGGTCTCGGGGTGCCGGCGGGGATCGACCGGCGGATGACGCGGCGCGGGCGTCACGCCTGCCAGGCGGCGGACCCGAGCCGGTCGCGTGACGCCATCCTTGAGTTCGATGCCCGAGCGCAAGGCGGTCAGGGCCGCGTCATCCGGGCGACCTTCCACCTGTACCCAGTAGGTCTTGGGCTGCTTGTGTCGCGGGTGACTGATGCGGTGAATGAGCTCGCCATCATCGGACAAGAGTAACAAGCCTTCGGAATCATGATCGAGGCGTCCGGCGGGATAGATGCCGCTGACCGGGATATAATCCGCCAGGGTGGCACGGCCGGAGGGCGTCCCCGCGGATGGCTCGTCCGTGAACTGGGACAACACCCGATAAGGCTTGTGCAGAAGATACAGCCCGCTCATGAACACCCTCGTGCATTGGCTTGTGTGGCAGTCGTTTGGACCGGTCTTGCATGTCCTGACTCATGCGTCCCTGGCTGCGGGCTGGTATGATGGCGTTTCTCTTCGGAGCGCCCGCAAGGCCGATAGAGCCGGCATGGCGAGATTTTTTGTGCATGGCGCCGTTCACGCTGAAGGCTGCTGATCAGGGGCCGTGCCGGGTTGTTTACCTGCATGGGTGGCTGGGCGAATGCCTGCCGGGTCCATGTCCCGCATTGATAAGAGGATTCTACGTCAATATGTCAAAAACGCCGAAAATTATCTACACGCTTACCGATGAAGCGCCGGCCCTGGCGACTCATTCCCTGTTGCCGATTATCGATGCGTATACCGACTCGGCGGGCATTTCGGTCGAGACCCGCGATATTTCCCTGGCCGGTCGCATCATCGCGCAGTTTTCGGATGTGCTGACGGCAGATCAGCAACTCGGCGACCACCTCGCCGAACTCGGGCAGCTGGCCAAGACGCCCGAAGCCAATATCATCAAGCTGCCCAACATCAGTGCTTCGCTGCCCCAGCTCAAGGCCGCCATCAAGGAACTCCAGGGCCAGGGTTACGCACTGCCCGATTATCCGGACGAGCCGGCCAGTGACGAACAGCGCGACATCAAGGAGCGCTTCGACCGCGCCAAGGGCAGCGCCGTGAATCCGGTGCTGCGCGAAGGCAACAGCGATCGTCGTGCGCCGGGCTCGGTCAAGGCCTACGCACGTCAGTATCCGCACCGCATGGGGAAATGGGCGGGAGATTCGCGCTCCCATGTGTCGCACATGACCCAGGGCGACTTCTACAGCAGCGAGCAGTCGGCCTGCCTCGATGCCGATACCCGTGTGACCATCGAACTGGCCGCCGACAACGGTGATGTCAGCGTCCTCAAGGAATCCATCCCGGTACTCGCCGGCGAGGTGCTGGATGCCGCGGTGATGAACCGCCAGGCGTTGCGTGGCTTCGTGGCCGAGCAGATCGCCGATGCCAAACAGCAGGATGTGCTGTTCTCGCTGCACCTCAAGGCCACCATGATGAAGGTCTCGGACCCGATCATCTTCGGTGCCGTGGTCAGTGAGTTCTATCGCGAGGTACTCGACAAGCACGCCGATGATCTGGCCAGCGTCGGCTTCGACCCCAACAACGGGATCGGCGATCTCTACAGCGTCATCGGCAAGCTGTCGGAGGACAAGCAGAGCGAGATCCGGGGCGACATCGAGACCCTGTACGCCGAGCGCCCGAGCATGGCCATGGTCGACTCCCACAAGGGCATTACCAACCTGCACGTGCCCAGTGACGTCATCATCGATGCGTCCATGCCGGCCATGATTCGTGATGGCGGCAAGATGTGGGGCGCCGATGACGCTCAGCATGATACCAAGGCCGTGATTCCCGATCGTTGCTATGCGGGCATCTATCAGGCGGTGATCGAGGACTGCCGGGAGAATGGCGCCTTCGATCCGACGACCATGGGCAGTGTGCCCAACGTCGGCCTGATGGCCCAGAAGGCCGAAGAGTACGGCTCCCACGACAAGACCTTCCAGATTCCCGGCGACGGCACGGTGCGCGTCACCACGGCCGCCGGCGAGGTGCTGTTCGAACATCGCGTCGAGCAGGGCGATATCTGGCGCATGTGCCAGACCAAGGACGCGCCGATCAAGGACTGGGTCAAGCTGGCGGTGGACCGTGCGCGTGACAGCGAGACACCGGCCGTCTTCTGGCTGGATGCCGAGCGCGCGCATGACGCCCAGTTGATCAGGAAGGTCGAGGCCTATCTCCAGGAGCATGATCTCGGCGGCCTGGATATCCGTATCATGGCACCGGTGGAGGCCATGCAGTTCTCCCTGGAGCGCATCCGTCAGGGGCAGGACACGATCTCGGTCACCGGCAACGTGCTGCGCGACTACCTGACGGACCTGTTCCCGATCGTGGAGCTCGGCACCAGCGCCAAGATGCTGTCCATCGTGCCGCTGATGAATGGCGGCGGCCTCTTCGAGACCGGGGCCGGCGGCAGTGCCCCCAAGCATGTGCAGCAACTGCTCGAGCAGAACCACCTGCGCTGGGACTCGCTGGGAGAATTCCTGGCGCTGGCGGCGTCCCTGGAGCACCTGGGCAAGAGCTTCGACAATGCCCGCGCACGGGTGCTGGCCTCGGCCCTCGACCGGGCCAACGGCGAATTCCTGCGCAGCAACAAGTCGCCGTCGCGCAAGGTTGGTGAGCTGGACAATCGCGGCAGCCACTTCTATCTGGCGCTCTACTGGGCCCAGGAGCTGGCCGCCCAGGACGACGACGCCGAACTCAAGCGTCTGTTCACCCGGCTGGCCGATGAATTGACGGCCAAGGAAGCGCAGATCGTCGAAGAGCTCAATGGGGTGCAGGGCCAGGCGGTGGACATCGGCGGCTACTATCATCCGGATGGTGATCTGGCGGCGACCGCCATGCGGCCCAGCCAGACACTGAATACCGCCCTGGCGCTGGTGTCGGCCGACTGATCGGACGGGCCGGCGGGTGATCCCGTCGCCTTCAGGATGAACCCGATCGAGCCGCGCGGTGTCTGAAGCAGTAGTCAGGCGCCGTGCGGCTTGTCCCTCACGATAGTGACGTTTATGTTCAAGATACGACCAACGCCCCGAGGTGGCCTGTCGGCCGCGATGCATGCCGGCATGACGCGCCCCCCGGAGCCTGACCAGGATGACGGTGATGTCGCCGTTCAGTCGTCCGAGCCGGAGCTGGCTCGACCACCGATGTACAAGGTGGTCTTGCATAACGACGACTTCACCCCCATGGACTTTGTTGTCGAGGTACTGCAGACCTTTTTCTACATGGACAGTGAAAGTGCCGTCCAGGTCATGCTGGCGGTACACACCCAGGGCAAGGGAACCTGCGGTATCTTTACCCGGGATGTCGCGGAAACCAAGAGTCATCTCGTCAACGAATATGCAAGAGAGTGCCAGCATCCATTGCTGTGCGATATCGAGGCGGCGGATGACTGATCGCGGCCTCTGTCCGGAATGAATGGCGAAGTTGCGTTGGTGAGGCGACTTGCAATGCCGTCATTTGTACCCGATTGTTAAAGATGCCGGGCCGATATAGATCCGACGCAAGCCCTAAGCGGCGAGAAGGGGACTGCCATGCTGAGCAAAGAACTTGAACTGACCCTCAACACGGCCTTTACCGTAGCGCGCTCCAAGCGTCACGAGTTCATGACCGTGGAGCACCTGCTGCTGGCCTTGCTGGATAACGCCTCGGCGGCAGATGTGCTCAAGGCCTGTGGGGCCGACATCGACAAGCTGCGGACGGACCTCCAGGATTTCATTCATTCCACCACGCCGCTGATTCCCGAGGATCAGGGAGACCGCGAGACGCAACCCACGCTGGGCTTCCAGCGGGTGCTGCAGCGGGCTGTCTTCCATGTGCAGTCTTCCGGCAAGAGTGAGGTGACCGGCGCCAACGTGCTGGTGGCCATCTTTTCCGAACAGGAAAGTCAGGCCGTCTACTTCCTCAAGCAGCAGAACGTCGCGCGCGTCGACGCCGTCAACTACATCGCCCACGGCATCTCCAAGGTTTCCGGGCACAATGATGATGGCTCCTCGTCTTCGCCCTCCGACGCCGAGGAGGCTGAGGAGGCCGGCAGCGATTCCAGCAACAGCCCGCTGACCAGCTATGCGACCGACCTCAACGAGCAGGCGCGGATCGGCAAGATCGATCCCCTGATCGGCCGCGATCACGAGCTCGAGCGAGTCGTGCAGATCCTTGCCCGGCGGCGCAAGAACAACCCCCTGCTGGTCGGCGAAGCCGGGGTCGGCAAGACGGCCATCGCCGAAGGCCTCGCCAAGCGCATCGTCGAGGAGGATGTCCCCGATGTCATCGGGGACGCCGTGGTCTACTCACTGGACATGGGCGCGCTGCTGGCCGGCACCAAGTATCGCGGCGACTTCGAGAAGCGCCTGAAGGGGCTGCTGGCCGAGCTGCGCAAGCAGCCGAATTCCATCCTCTTCATCGACGAGATTCATACGGTGATCGGTGCGGGCGCGGCCTCGGGCGGCGTCATGGACGCCTCCAACCTGCTCAAGCCGCTGCTGTCCTCCGGCGAGCTGCGTTGCATCGGCTCGACCACCTTCCAGGAGTTCCGCGGCATCTTCGAGAAGGACCGTGCGCTGGCGCGTCGCTTCCAGAAGGTCGATGTCATGGCGCCCTCGGTGGACGATACGATCAAGATCCTCAAGGGGCTGCGCGCCCGCTTCGAGGAGCACCACCAGCTCAAGTACACCGACGAAGCGCTGGAGACGGCGGCGCGCCTGGCGGATCGCTACATCAACGATCGCTTCCTGCCCGACAAGGCCATCGACGTCATCGACGAGGCCGGCGCCCATCAGCGCCTGCTGCCCGCCGAGGTGCGTGTCGACAACATCGATGTCGACCAAGTCGAGGCCGTGGTTGCCTCCATTGCGCGCATTCCGCCGAAGAGCGTGTCCAGCTCGGATCGCAAGCTGCTCGAGAACCTCGAGCGCGACCTGAAGATGCTGGTCTTCGGCCAGGACGAGGCGATCGACAGCCTGTCCGCCGCCATCAAGCTGTCGCGGGCCGGGCTCAAGTCGCCGGACAAGCCGGTCGGCAGCTTCCTGTTCGCCGGCCCCACCGGTGTGGGCAAGACCGAAGTGGCGCGTCAGCTGTCGCATATCATGGGCATCGACCTGGTACGCTTCGACATGTCCGAGTACATGGAGCGTCATACGGTGTCGCGACTCATCGGCGCGCCGCCGGGCTATGTCGGCTATGACCAGGGGGGCCTGCTGACCGAGGCCATCACCAAGCAGCCGCACTGCGTGTTGCTGCTCGACGAGATCGAGAAGGCGCACCCGGAAGTCTTCAACCTGCTGCTGCAGGTCATGGACCACGGCAAGCTGACCGACAACAATGGTCGCGAGGCTGACTTCCGGCACGTCATCCTGGTCATGACCTCCAACGCCGGGGTCGAGTTGACCACCCGTCGTTCCATCGGCTTCCAGACCCAGGACCATTCCACCGATGCCCTGGAGGAAATCCGCAAGACCTTCACGCCGGAGTTCCGCAACCGTCTGGACGGCATCATCCAGTTCCATTCGCTGCCCGTCGACGTGGTCCGCAATGTGGTGGACAAGTTCCTGGTCGAACTGCAGGCGCAACTGGACGAGAAGCGAGTCCAGCTGGATGTGGATGAAGCGGCCCGTGACTGGCTGGCCAAGCGTGGCTATGACCCGGACATGGGGGCACGTCCCATGGCACGCCTGATCCAGGAGCATCTCAAGAAGCCGCTGGCAGAGAAGATCCTGTTCGGCGATCTGGCCGAGCATGGTGGGGTGGTGCATGTCAGCGTCGAGGGCGACGAACTGCATCTCGCCGCGGAATCGGAGCTGGCCGATGCGCCCTGATAACCGGCACCGACCATCGCACCGGAACGCTACGCCCTGTCTTCGGATGGGGCGTTTTTCATGTCGGGCGTCTGGTCGGTCGGGTAGCCGTCAGTCAGGGGCGGCTGTCGGATCGGCAGGGACTGCCGACCGAAGGGCGCATTCGGTGGGTCGGGCACGCGCCCTCGGGGAGCGACTGATTCAGGGCGACGGGTGGCCGTGAATCAGGCAGGCCTCAACGGGAACGGTAGACGATACGGCCCTTGGAGAGGTCATAGGGTGTCAACTCGACCTTGACCTTGTCCCCGGTCAGGATGCGGATGTAGTTCTTGCGCATCTTGCCGGAGATGTGGGCCGTGACTACGTGGCCGTTCTCGAGCTCGACCCGGAAGGTGGTGTTGGGGAGGGTGTCGACGACGACGCCTTCCATTTCGATATGGTCTTCGCGTGCCATATAGGCAATTCCTCGCTGATGATGACGAAACAATGCGACACGATTCACGTTCGGTGTCGCCTATGCCGATAAAGGATAGCGCGATATTGTGCCGCATGCCGTCCGTCAAGGCAAAAAATGCGCGTCATCAATCGAGGATCAGGCGCCGCCAGTGCCTGCCATCCAGCCGCTCGAGGGGGCGGAAGTTCTGCTTGTAGGCCATCTTGCGGGATTCCTGTATCCAGTATCCCAGGTACACATGGGGCAGTCCCAGCCGACGCGCGCGTTCGATCAGGCACAGCACCGCATAGGTGCCCAGCGAGCGGCGGTCGAACTGGCTGGCAGGGTCGAAGAAGGTGTAGATCGCCGACAGGCCGTGTTGCAGCTGGTCGAAGGCCGATACCGCCAGCAGGCGGTCGCCCAGGCGCAGTTCCAGCAATCTGGCATAGTCCTGGTCCAGGTTGAGGAAGGTGCGGTACTGGTCATAGCTGGGCGGATACATGTCGCCATCGCGGTGTCGCGTGCGGATGTAATGCGCATACAGCGAATAATGTTCGGCATCGAAGGTCGCCGGGCGCACATGCTCGCTGAGATCGGCATTGCGCGTTCTCAGCTTGCGCTGGGTGCGGCTGGGGGAGAATTCCTCGACCGGCACGCGCACCGAAACGCAGGCGCTGCAGTTCTCGCAGTGCGGACGGTAGAGGTGCTGGCCGCTGCGGCGAAAACCGAGCAGGGTCAAGGCGTCATAGACGCTCTCGCCGGGCGACTGCTGGGGATCGAGAAACAGCGTCGTGGCCTCGCGCCCCTCGAGATAACTGCAGGCATGGGGCACGGTCAGATAGAAGCGCAGGTCGCGCACGGGTTGTCGGGGTGAGTTACTGCTCAACGCTAGTGTCTCCTGTCGGCCCGGGCGCCATCAGCCGGTGGCGTCGATTTCCGCGAAGGACCAGGACGCAGCGGGCATGGCCGCCTGCCGCCCGGGTGCCTCGCCGGGATTCGCGTCCAGCCACTGATCAAGATAGCTGACGAATGTCGATCGAGCGATGTCCTCGGCGCCCAGACTGGCCAGGTGAGGCGTGTGCATCTGGCAGTCGATGAGGCGACCGTCGCCACGCTGCATGGCGCCGGCGAGTGACACCAGGGCAACCTTGGAGGCATCGGCGGTGCGCGAGAACATCGACTCACCGAAGAACACCGGTCCCAGGGCGATACCATAGAGCCCGCCCACCAGCCGGGCGTCGTGCCAGACCTCGATGGAATGGGCCGCACCCAGAGTATGGAGTCGGCAATAGGCGTCACGCATGGCCTCGGTGATCCAGGTGCCGGGCTCGCCATCACGAGGGGCCGCACAGGCCTCGATGACGTCCCTGAAGGCGCGATCGGCAGTCACGTCGAAGCCGGCGTTGCGCAGGCGCTTGGCCAGGCTGCGGCGCACCCTCATGCGCTCCGGGAAGAGCACCATGCGGGGATTCGGGCTCCACCACAGCAGCGGCTGGCCGTCGCTGTACCAGGGAAAGATGCCGCGTCGATAGGCCGCCAGCAACCAGTCTGGACTCAGATCGCCACCGGCCGCCAGGAGGCCATCCGGCTCATCCAGTGCCGTCTCGACCGCTGGAAAACCAATGGGGTGCTCGGGAAGCCAGGGCAGCATGGGAAATCTTTCCTGTTGTAAATTCGCCAGTGTGACGCGACGAAAAGCGCGACTCAAGTCGCAAGCCCCCTGTGACGGTGCGGCCAGGCTCGGTATGATTGGCGCCTATGGAATCTGGAAGACGCCATGAGCGCAAGGGGATGCCCGCTTGACTGCCAAGAAGAAGACCACGCCGCAGAGTCGTGCGGCGAATGCCAAGGAAACGGCCAGGCGCTTTGGCCTGCGTCTGCAAGGATCGGTGCGTGAGGGTGTGATCATCCTGTTGCTGGCGGCCTGTGTGTTTCTGCTGCTGGCCCTGTTCAGCTTCGACCCGGCGGACCCTGGCTGGTCGCGCAGTGGCCCGGAGACGCAAGTCAGCAACTGGATGGGCGCCATCGGCGCCTGGCTGGCGGACGTGTTGTATTCGCTGCTGGGCGCCAGCGCCCTCTGGTGGCCCGCCATGCTGGGGTATGCCGCCTGGTGGCTGATTCGCTCGCGCCAGGTCACCTTTCAGTGGGATGCCACCCTGCTGGCAGTGCGTTGCGGTGGCCTGCTGCTGCTGTTGCTCGGCACCACGACGCTGGGGGCGCTGCATTTCTATCGTCCCGACAGCCCCCTGCCTTACGCAGCCGGTGGCATCCTCGGCGAGGGTCTGGTCGGGGCCCTGCTGCCCCTGGTGGGTAGTGGCGGTACCTCGCTGGTGGCCATGGCGGCGATCCTTTGCGGCGTGCCGCTTTTCACCGGGCTTTCCTGGCTGTTCATCATGGATGAAGTCGGGGTGCGCGCCGTCGCGGTCTGGCAGTGGCTGGTGGCGCGCTTCGCCCCGAGACGCGAAGCGGAAGAGCGTGACGCCGACGCCTCGGACCCGCGTCGGGCGCCCGCGGCAGATGCCGACCCGACCCCGGCCGATACCCCACAGGCGGAAGCAGAGCATGCCGCCGATACCCAGGGTGGCGCCTGGTGGCGCCGTCTGGTGCCGGGCCTGAGTGCCGAGCGGGGGCCGGAGCTGGCGTCCGCGGGGCGGCGGGATCCCGGTTTCGGCAATGACGGCGAGACCGATATTCCCTGGGAAGTGCCCGAGCGCACGCCATCGGCCAAGCGGCCGGAAGCGGCCTATACGGCTCAAGAGCCACAGGAGCCGACGCTGTCGATGTCCGCCACTTCCGACGACGCCGGGCCCGCGAGCCGTGGGATGTCGCTGAGCGCGACCCGGGACGAGGCAGCGTCCGGCGCGGCCCGGACCTCCGCCGGCGAGTCCGCCGACACGCCGGCCACACCGGCTGGCAACGGGGCCGCGCCGACCGCGTCCGAGCATGCCGGGGCCGCAACGGCCCGCGCCGCCGACTCGGCGGATAGCAGCAGGGCGCAGGCGGACGCGGCAGCATCCCCGGCCGTCGCGTCGGGTCGCAGTGCGGGCGTACAGGAACGCGATACTGCCAGCGAGCCAGCCGAGGCCCCGGCTGACGCGCGGCAACCGGCAGAGCCCCGGGCGCCTGAGGCGGATGAACCGAGCACGGCGCAGCCAGCGTCATCGCTTGGCGAGCAGGCCGCGGCGGAACCAGCATCCCCGGCAGCAGACGGGCCATCAGCGCCCGAGACGCCTGCCGCTCGGGCGTCCGACGGTTTTGACCAGACGGCCGAGCCGCGTGAAACGGCGACCGCGACGCCAGCCGCGTCGGACCAGGATGCACCCTGGAGCAGCGACGCTGCGGGCGATGGCAGCGAAGCGTCGACAGCCGAGCATGAAACCGCTGCCACGGCGCCCCGGGAGCCAGACGCACGTCGCGTTCCGGAAGTGGTCCCCGAGCCGATTCTGCCCGACGATGATGACCTGCCGGCTGTCATGCCCGGCGCCACCACGTCGTCAGCGTCTTCCGCTGCCGCCGGCCGTGCAGCCACCGAGCACCGGGTAGCAGGGCGTTCGGACCAGGGAACGCATGACGTCGACACCGCACCGGGCGCAGACGACGCGACGCCGGCAGGGGAGGCCGACGCCGGTCGGCCCGCTGCACCGCACGCCACCAACGGCAAGCAGGATGATGCTTCGCCGCAGACGGCAACGGCCGAGCAGGGCCGTGATGCGGCGTCGAGTGCTGGTCCGGCATTGTGGACGGTCGAGCACCTGCAGAATCAGCGACCGTCCTACGAGGAATTCTCCGAGCCCGACGGCGAGCTGCCCAGCCTGCGCCTGCTGACGCCAGCCGAGCCGCATCAGCCCAACTACACCAGTGAGCAACTGGCCGACATGGCCGAGCTGCTCGAGACCCGTCTGCGCGAGTACGGTGTCAAGGCCGAGGTCGTCGACACCTGGCCGGGGCCGGTGATCACGCGCTTTGAGATCAAACCGGCGGCCGGGGTCAAGGTCTCCAAGATCAGCAACCTGGCCAAGGACCTGGCGCGCTCCTTGATGGTCAAGAGCGTGCGGGTGGTCGAGGTCATCCCGGGGCGACCCACGGTGGGTATCGAGATCCCCAATCCGCATCGCGCCATGATTCGCCTGCGTGAGGTCATCGACTCCGATCGTTACCAGAACGAGGCTTCGGCCCTGACGCTGGCCCTCGGTCAGGACATCGGCGGTGGCTCCGTGGTCGCCAATCTGGGCAAGATGCCGCACCTGCTGGTGGCCGGTACCACCGGTTCGGGCAAGTCGGTCGGGGTCAATGCCATGCTGGTGTCCATGCTGCTCAAGGCGCAGCCCGAAGATGTGCGCATGATCATGGTCGACCCCAAGATGCTGGAGCTGTCCGTGTACGACGGTATTCCGCACCTGCTGGCGCCCGTGGTGACCGACATGAAGGAAGCCGCCAATGCCCTGCGCTGGTGCGTGGCCGAGATGGAACGCCGCTACAAGCTGATGGCGGCCATGGGCGTGCGCAACATCGCCGGCTTCAACGAGAAACTCGACGAAGCCGAACAGGCCGGCGCCCAGGTGGCGGATCCCCTCTGGGAGCCGCAACCCTGGGAGATGCACCAGGATCCCCCGGTGCTGGAAAAACTGCCGTACATCGTGGTGGTCATCGATGAGTTCGCCGACATGTTCATGATCGTCGGCAAGAAGGTCGAGGAGCTGATTGCGCGTCTGGCCCAGAAGGCACGTGCCGCCGGTATTCACCTGATCCTGGCCACCCAGCGGCCTTCCGTGGACGTGGTGACCGGTCTGATCAAGGCCAATATCCCGACCCGCATGGCCTTCCAGGTCTCCTCGCGGGTTGACTCGCGCACCATCCTCGATCAGGGGGGCGCCGAGAACCTGCTGGGGCATGGCGACATGCTCTACCTGCCCGCCGGCGCCGGCATGCCGACGCGCGTTCACGCCGCCTTCGTCGATGATGACGAAGTGCATCGCATCGTCGAGGACTGGAAGCGGCGTGGCGAGCCGGAATACATCGAAGAGATCCTGTCCGGCGGGGTCTCGGCGGATGCGCTGACCGGTCTGGAGTCGGAGGGCGGCGATAGCGGCGATGCCGAACAGGACGCGCTCTATGATGAGGCCGTACAGTTCGTTACCGAAAGTCGCCGGGCGTCGATCTCCGCGGTCCAGCGGCGCCTCAAGATCGGCTACAACCGGGCAGCCCGCCTGGTCGAGGCCATGGAAACCGCCGGTGTTGTCTCTACCATGGGCAGCAACGGGGCACGTGAGGTACTGGCCGGGCCGCCTTCAGGAGACTGACCGGCCGGATCGTGCAATCACCATGCAAGCTCGGGCGGGACGGCAACTCGCCCGAAGGATTGGAGTCCGAATGTTACACGGACGCCTACAGGATCTGCTCTGGGAGCCTATATCATGAAATGGAACACCAGCCTCGCCGCCGGCGCCCTCCTGGCGCTATCTCCGCTGGCGGCGCTTGCCAATGAGGGAGCCGAGCGGCTGACCCGCATGCTCGAGCAAGTCACGACCTACACCGCCGACTTCGATCAGAAGATCCTCGACAGTGGTGGTCAGCGCCTTCAGGAAGCCTCCGGCCAGATGTGGCTGGCGCGCCCGGGACGTTTCCGCTGGGAAGTGGATGCGCCCTATCAACAGATCGTGGTCTCGGACGGCGAGGAAATGACCCTCTATGACCCGGACCTCGAGCAGGCCACGGTTCAGCCGCTGGACGAGCGTGTGACCCACACCCCGGCGTTACTGCTCTCGGGAAGTGCCGATGAACTGACCGAAAGCTATGAGGTGACACGTTCCCAGCAGGGCACGGCCGAAACCTTCACTCTGATACCGAACAACCCGGATACGCTCTTCGAATCCCTGAAGATGACTTTCTACAGTGAGACCCTGGGCCGACTGCAGATGACCGACAGCACCGGCCAGCGCACTGCCATCGAATTCGACAATGTCGAGCAGAATGTCGAGATCGCGGATTCCCGTTTCTCCCTGGAGCTGCCCGAAGGCACCGATGTGATCGAAC
Source organism: Halomonas halmophila (assembly GCF_006540005.1). Taxonomy (GTDB): domain Bacteria; phylum Pseudomonadota; class Gammaproteobacteria; order Pseudomonadales; family Halomonadaceae; genus Halomonas; species Halomonas halmophila. The sequence goes on from NZ_BJOC01000011.1 coordinate 192,714, forward strand.
AGACACGCAGCTAGCAACAGTAGCCTCCAGCTCATCACCCCCGTCGAGTGTGCTCGGCGGGGGTGATGTCGTATACGGCCCATCGTTACAGCCGATGCGCCAGGCGTCCCCTGAGCAGCAGGGTCGCGCTCAGCAGGACCCCGCCGAAGATGAGCAGTGCGGGCCCCTCGCCCAGCGCGTCCATGAGCCGACCGGTGATCACCACCGGCAGGCTGAAGCCGAGGTAGGCCATCAGGAAGAAGCCGGCACTGGCTCGCGAATGTTGACCGTCGCCCGCATCCAGCACACCACTCAGCCCACCCAGGTAGATGAAACCATAACAGGCACTGCTCGCCGCCAGTGCGCCGGCCAACATGACCATCAGGCTGGCTGTCAGGGCTCCCCAGACCAGCAGGGCATAGGCCAGGGGAAGAATCAGCAGGCCCAGCCGTACCGCGGCCGCTGCCGACATGCGCCGAGCCAGGGGCTGAAACAGCACACCACCACTGCAGATGCCGAGTGTCGCGAATCCCGACCAGGCCGAGAGGCCATGCCCCTCCAGAGTGGCGGGAAACAGCGCGATCACCAGCCCCACGCTGGCCCAGGCGAGCAGTATCGCCAGGCTGAAGGGCAGACTACCGGGTGGGAAGGCCGGCAGTCGTAACAGGCGCGAGCGCGTGCTGCTGTCGTGGCGCTGTGGTGCCAGGCAGACGACCAGCAACAGGGCAAACAGGGCGGCCACCAGGTAGCCGGGCAGGCTGGGTGGTGCCAGGCTCGGAGCGCGCAGCAGGCACAGGCTGGTCAGGGCGGCGCCCAGCCCGAATCCCAGGGAAGTGCTGGCGGTAACCCAGGTGGTGGCCTGGCGGCTGTCCCGGCTGCCGACAATGGCCAGCATCCAGCCCGGGGCGGCAATGGAGGTCAAGGCGGCTGCCACGCCCAGCACCAGGCGCGCTATTGCCAGGCTGATGATGCCGGGGGCGATCCAGGTCAGGGCGGTGGCCGTCGCACACAGGCAGAGTGCTGCCAGGATCAGGGGACGTGGTCCGGTGCGTTCGGGCAGCCCGCCGAACATGATCAGCACCGGCAGGATGCCCAGCACATAGGTGGCGAAGGCGAGTGTGGTAGCCGTGTGGCCAAGCCCGTCATGGGCGGCCAGCGCCGCATAGTAAGGGGCCTGAAGGTTGACGGCCGAGGTGATCACGCACAGCGCGATCGCCAATTGCAAGGCAGCAGGAGAGCGCATCGAAGCTCCGTGGTCAGGGTGGAAAAGGCAAGGCTCTCACTGGCCGTATCGCAGAGTAAGGTACAATCCCCGACAGTTTTGCAGGAACTGTGCAGGCTTTTTCCGTAACAGTGGGCATCGACATGCAATGGCAGATTGAACTCGATCATCAGCGGCCCCTGGTGGAACAGCTGGTCGAGCAGCTCGAGAGTGGCATCCGCCAACCTTCGGCGCCGGGCAGCCGGTTGCCGTCGATTCGCCGGCTCTCCGCCGAGCTTGGCGTGAGCCGCAACGTGGTGATCGAAGCCTATGAGCGCCTGGTGGCCACGGGCAGGGTGCGTTCGCGTCAGGGCGCCGGGTTCTTCGTGGCGGCACGCGATGTCGATCGCCATGAGCAGGGAGCGCGGGATGGCATGGCCGATGTGTCCAGCGCCATGTGGGACCTCTTCCAGGACCCCGGCGACGGCCTGCGGCTGGGGTGTGGCTGGTTGCCCATCGAATGGCGGGACGACGCGGTCCTGGCACATGCCGTGCGCCAGGTGACCCGCCACTCGGCCAGTGGCCTCTTCGATTACAGCACGCCGCTCGGCGCCCCGGAGCTTCGCGCCGTGCTGCAGGAACGCCTGCGGGGGCTGGCGATCGATGTCGAGGCCAACCAACTACTCATGACCGGCGGCGCCACCCAGGCCCTGGATATCATTGTCAGGTGTCTGTTTCGGCCCGGGGATACGGTGCTCGTGGAGACGCCGGGCTATTACAATCTGTTCGGTCTGCTGCACCTGAACCGGATCCGGGTCGTTGGCGTGCGACGTAACGCCGACGGGCCCGATACGCAACACCTCGAGGCAATGATCGAGGAACATTCCCCCAGGGCCTTCTACTGCAACAGTGTCTTTCACAACCCCACCGGGTCGACGCTGAGCCCTGCGGTGGCCCATCGGGTGCTGCAATTGGCGGAACGTCACGACATGCAGATCATCGAGGATGATATCTATGCGGACTTTCAGCACCATCCCACACCACGGCTTGCCTCGCTGGACGGCATCGATCGGGTGCTCTACGTGGGCAGCTTTTCCAAGAGCCTGTCGTGCTCCCTGCGGGTCGGCTACATCGCCGCGGCGCCCGGGCTGATCGGGTCGTTGGTCGACGTGAAGATGCTCAGCCACATCGCCACGTCACCCTTTGCCGAGCAGTTGGTGACGACCCTGCTGCGCAATGGTGGCTATCGCAAGATGATGGAGCGCCTGCGCATGCGTCTCGGTGAGCAGTCGGCCCGGGCACTGCGCTGGCTCGAGCAGGGTGGCTGGGAGGTCTATACGGTGCCGGAGGGCGGCATGTTCCTGTGGATACGCCATCCCCGGGTGCATTCCTCTCGTCTGCTGGTGGAGGCCGCCGGCCAGCTCGGCATTCGCCTGTCGGCGGGCGACGTCTTTCTGGCAGCGGAGGGGGACACTCCCTGGCTGCGCCTGAATGTGGCCTACACCGAGGATGCTCGAGCCAGGCAGTTCCTGACGGCACTTCGCTGAGCCATGCTCAGGCCTGATCCGCGGCGTCATCCAGGCTGGCTCGCCAGTCGAGCATCTGTCGATAGCGTTTCTCCTGGCCGTATTCGGTCGGCTGGTAGAAGGTCTCGCGGGGCAGGTCCTGCGGCCAGCAGTCGTGGTCGCGGCCGGCAGGGTAGCCGTTGGGTTCGTTGTGGGCATAGCGATAACCTTCACCATGACCCAGGGACTCCATGAGGCTGGTCGGCGCGTTGCGCAGATAGGTCGGCACCTCGAGGCGTGGCTGGGCGGCGGCAAAGGCCCTGGCGCGGTTCCAGGCCTGGTCGACGGCGTTGCTCTTGGGCGCTACTGCCAGATGGGTGGCGGCGTGGGCAATGGCCCGCTGCCCCTCGTAGTCGCCCAGGCGCAGATAGGCGTCCCAGGCGGCCATGGTCAGTGGCAGGGCCTTGGGATCGGCGTTGCCGACGTCCTCGGAGGCGATGGCGGTCAGGCGGCGAATCACGTCCAGCGGGTCGCCGCCGCCCTGGATGAAGCGCGCCATGTAGAGCAGGGCGGCATCCGGGCGTGAGGAGCGTATCGATTTGTGAATCGCCGACAGCAGGTCGTAGAAGTGGTCGCCCTGCTTGTCGAAGGCGCTGGTCTGATGGCCGATGACGTCTTCCAGGGCGGCGCGTGGCAAGTGTTCGCCGTCGCCGTGGGGTTCGGTAAAGTCGCAGGCCGTTTCCAGCAGCCCCAGGGCGCGTCTGGCATCCCCTGCCGCGGCCCTGGCCAGCAGCTGGAGTATCTCGTCATCGACCCGAATGTGCCGTTCGCCCAGTCCACGGTCTGCGTCGGCCAGGGCGTGTCTGAGCACCTCGGCGACGTCGTCATCGGTCAGGGCCTTGAGGACATGCACCCGGGCGCGGGAGAGCAGTGCCGAGTTGACCTCGAAGGAGGGATTCTCGGTGGTGGCCCCGATCAGGATCAGCAGGCCGGACTCCACGTGCGGCAGCAGGGCATCCTGCTGGCTCTTGTTGAGGCGATGAATCTCGTCGAGAAACAGCAGGGTATGGCGATCCTGGCCCTGTGCGGCGCGGGCGCGTTCCACGGCTTCGCGGATGTCCTTGACACCGGCCATCACAGCCGAGAGCCTTTCGAGGTGGGCATTGGATTCTTCCGCCAGAATCTCGGCCAGCGTCGTCTTGCCGGTGCCCGGTGGCCCCCAGAGGATCATCGAGCGCACCACACCGGTCTCGACCATGCGACGTATGGGTTTCTCCGGCCCGACCAGTGCCTGCTGGCCTACATAGTCGGCAAGCCGCCGAGGTCGCATGCGCCAGGCCAAGGGGGCGTTCTGATCGGAGGTGGCTTGCTGGAACAGATCCATGTCGAGCTCCTTGAGCGGCCGATTGAAAGACATGATATGTCAAAGTGGGCAAGATTGGCTGTCAGGGTCTAGCTTGATATGGCGTTGTCCGTCCTGGGATCTCGGCGATCGGGAACCCCTGACCGTAAGGTACAGTCCAATTCCTTGTGCCTTCGATTCATGGCCAATCAAAAGGAGGCCTTCGCCATGCCTATGCTGAACCAACTGCGCCAGGATCATGCCAACATGGCGCGCATGTTGCACGTTCTGCAGATCAAGCAGAAGACCCTGGCCGACGGTGAGCGTCCCAACTTCCAGCTCGTACGCGAGGTGGTGGATTACATTCTCGACTACATGGCCGGCTTTACCCTGCCGCTGGAGGAGGTCTGCTCGGAGCGGCTGCGCGAGCGTGCCCCGCACTGCGAGGAGATCACCGACAGCCTGTCGAAGGATTATCGTGCCCTCAAGGCACGCCTCAAGCGCCTGTCCAATGACCTGGACATGATCCTGATGGATGCGGTGGTCCCCATGGACACCTTCGCCGATGACCTCAAGGGCTATCTCGAGGCCCACCGTCATTATCTGCGCAACGAGCGCGAGCATCTCTTCCCGTTGATTCGCGAGCACTTCGATGACGAGGACCTGGATAAACTGGCCGAGGCGCTGCCGGCGGGTGCCGCAGCGGAACTGGAGCGCCTGCAGGCGGCCTATCCGGAGCTGTACGCCGAACTCCGGGAAGCACCCGACCCCACAGCCTGATCGCCTTCAGCCCTGACCCTGCCCTGAGGTAGAATGCATCGCAGCCGATCAGGAGCCGCGATGCCATCTTCCCCTCACTCACCCCATCGACCTCGACCCGCCACTGTGTCCCCGGCTCATCAGGAGCCGTGGCGCAGTGGTGCCGCGCCGGGCGCGGGGCCCATACTGGTATTCGACTCCGGTGTGGGCGGGCTGTCGGTCGTCGAGTCGCTGCGTCGGCAGCTGCCCGACGCCGGTCTGGCCTATGCCTGCGACAATGCCATGCTGCCCTACGGGGTGCGCGAGGACAGCTGGCTGGTGGAGCGCATTCTGCGGGTCTGCCAGGCAGCGGTCGAGGCCAGTTGCTGTGCCGGACTCATCGTGGCCTGCAACACGGCCAGCACCCTGGCGCTGGACGCATTGCGCGAGCATCTCGCCGTACCGGTGGTGGGGACGGTACCGGCGATCAAGCCCGCCGCCGGCATGAGCGAAACACGTCATATCGGTCTGCTGGCGACCAGCGCGACCGTGGCGCGACCCTATACCCGGCGCTTGATCGAGCAGTTCGCTGGCGACTGCCGGGTAACTCGCATCGCGGCCGACCCGCTGGTAGCCGAGGCCGAGCGCTGGGTCATGGAGGGGCAGTTCGACGCCGAGGTGCTGCGGGACAGCCTGGCCGTGCTGAGCGACACGCCGAAGCTGGACACCATGGTCCTCGGCTGTACCCATTTTCCGCTGCTCAGACAGGCGCTGACCGATGCCGCGCCGCGTCCACTGCGCTGGGTTGACTCCGGTGATGCCATCGCCCGGCGTGCCGGCCAGATCATGCCGCGTCACGCCGCCCGGACGGAGGACGAGGTCGGCTGGGTGACGGCCCCCTCCGCCGCGCTGCAGCATGGCCTGCGTCGCTTCGGCTTTCAGCGGACGCGGACCCTGTCCCTGCCTTGATGGGCCGGGCCTTGTGGCCCCGATTTTTCACCATCCGACTACTCGATCCCAGGAGCCGCCGTGGCCATTCCCGTTGTCGATCCTCCGCGCTATGAGCAACAGCTCAACGCCAAGCGCGACCATATCATCGAGACCTTCGCTGCCTTTTCGCCGCCGCCCCTGGAGGTCCATGCCTCGCCGCCCAGTCATTACCGCCAGCGCTGCGAGTTCCGGCTCTGGCATGACGGCGATGATCTCTACTACGCCATGTTCGACGCGGATCCCGAGGAGCCCGGCAAGAAGCGTGTCGTGCGGCTGGATCAGTATCCGGTGGCCGGCCGTCGCATCAATGAGCTGATGCCGCGCCTGATCGAGGCCATACGCGACCGGCCTCTGCTGCGTCATCGCCTGTTTCAGGTCGAGTTCCTGACGACCCTGGACGGCGAAGCATTGGTCACCCTGATCTATCATCGCCAGCTCGATGAAGACTGGGACGAGGCGGCCCGGGAACTCGAGTCGCGGCTGGGCATCATGATCATCGGCCGGGCCCGCAAGCAGCGCCGGGTGCTGACCCGGGACCATGTCTGGGAATGTCTGGAAGTCAACGGACGTGACCTGCATTATCAACAGATCGAGAACAGCTTCACGCAGCCCAATGCCGAGATCTGTCGTGCCATGCTGACCTGGGCCCAGGAGGTCACCGCTGGCAGCCAGGACCGTGACCTCGTCGAGTTGTATTGTGGTAACGCCAATTTTACGGTGGCACTGGCTGGCAACTTTCGCCGTGTGATGGCCACGGAAATCTCGCGTACCTCGGTGGCCAGTGCCCGGGAAAACCTGCGGGCCAACGGCGTCGACAACGTCACGATAGGGCGCATGTCGGCCGAGGAATTCTCACAGGCCCTGAAGGGCGAGAAGGGGGGGCGCCGCGTCGAGTCCTGGGCCCTGCATGAATACGACTTCTCGACGGTCCTGGTGGACCCGCCCCGGGCAGGGTTGGATGTGCAGAGCTGTTATCAACTCAGCGAGTACGAGCGTATCGTCTATATTTCATGCAACCCGGATACGTTGGCGCAGAATCTGCAGATACTGGTACAGACGCATGACCTGAGCCGTGTTGCTCTGTTCGACCAGTTTCCCTGGACGGACCATTGCGAATGCGGGGTACTGTTGGAACGACGCGCTGATTGATGCCGTCGACGCCAATGGCCGTGCGGCCCGTTGGCGTTGCTGCTCGGCCTGACAAGGGCGCGAGCTTGTCAAGCGGGATGCGCAACCGACATGCACCATGAGCAAGCAGGCATGCGACTGGGGAGAATGCGATGTTTGGCGTAATCTCGGGGTTCCGTGGAGCCTGATGCTCCCAGCGACTAATGTTTTTTCGGCCGCCGACGGTGGCCTCTGGCAGTCGAGGTGATTGATGCAACACGTCACACAGGAGGAGACCCGGCAGGATCTTCTCAAGCAGCTCAAGGAACGCTTGGAAGCCCGCCTGGACAAGGACAAGGCCGATGCGGTCGACGACTTTGCTCACCTCTTCTATGCGTCGGTGCCCCTGGAGGACCTGGCCGACCGGCGCATGGACGACCTCTACGGCGCGACGCTCTCGGTTTGGCACTTCATCCAGCAGTTCGACCCTGATGCGCCCAAGGTCAGGGTGCTCAATCCGGACTTCGAGGAGCATGGCTGGCAGTCGACGCATACCTTCATCGCCGTGTTGCATGAGGACATGCCGTTTCTCGTCGACTCGGTGCGGGTCGAGCTGAATCGGCGTGGCATGACGATTCACGCCATCCACAATGCGGTCCTGGCCGCCGGGCGGGATGATGAACATCGCCTGACGCGGGTCGTGAACCCGGAGGAAGCCGACGCGGCGGACAGCCGCGAATCCCTGATTGCCATCGAGATCGATCGCCACTCGAATCCGGCCGACCTCGAGGCCATCGAGCACAGCCTGCAGGAAGTCCTGCACGAAGTGCGCACCGCCGTCGGCGACTTCGATCCCATGCGTGACCAGGTCCGGGCGGCTATCGCCGAACTGGAAGCGATGCGGCCATCGCAGATCGATGCGCAGGATCAACGCGAAGCGATCGAGTTCCTCAACTGGGTACTGGAAGACAATTTCACCTTCCTGGGCTACGACGAATACGCGGTCATCGAAGACCAGGGACGGCCGCGTCTCGACAAGGTCGAGAACAGCGAGCTCGGCGTATTCCGCCTCGACAGCCCCCGCTATCAGGAGCGCATTCGCACCGACCTGGGGGTCCAGGGAGACCAGTATGTGCCGCTACCGCAACTCATGTCCTTCGCCAAGAGCGCGTATCATTCGCGGATTCATCGGCCGACCTATCCGGATTACATCTCCATCGATCGGTACGATGAGCAGGGCCGGGTGATCGGCGAGCGACGCCTGCTGGGCATGTTCACCGCCACGGTCTACAACGAATCGCCGCGCAACGTGCCGATCCTGCGCCGCAAGCTGCAGGCGGTGATGGATATCGCCGGCTTCAGCTCCAAGGGCCACAATGGCAAGCAGTTGCTGCAGATCCTGGAGGTCTATCCGCGCGACGACCTCTTCCAGATCGATACCGATGAGCTGGCCCAGACGGCCCTGGGCATTCTCGACATTCGCGAGCGTCGGCGCGTGCGCCTGTTCATCCGCGAGGATACCTTTGGCAAGTTCTATTCATGCCTGGTGTTCGTGCCGCGGGATGTCTTCTCCACCGAGTTGCGCGTACGTCTCCAGGCGCTGCTGTGCGAAGAGCTGGATGCCACCTCCGGCGACTTCAATACCTATCTGTCCGAGTCGGTGCTGGCCCGCATCCAGTTCATTCTGCGCTTCAATGGCGATACGCCGAGCGATTACGACATCAAGCGCATCGAGGAGAAACTGGCCAAGCTGGCCCGCAACTGGCGCGATGACCTCCACAACGCGGCCATCGAAGGCTTCGGCGAGGAAAGCGCCAATCATCTGATGAGCCGCTTCCGCGATGCCTTCCCGGCGAGTTATCGCGAGGATTTCTCGGCGCGCACCGCCGTCTATGACCTGCAGCACATAGGTGAACTCGATGACGGCGCGCCCCTGGCCCTGTCGCTCTACCGGCTGATCGAGGAAGAGGGCAGTGGTGTCAACCTCAAGCTGTTTCATCGTGATGCGGCCATTCCGCTGTCCGATGTCCTGCCGATGATGGAGAACCTGGGGCTGCGGGTCCTCGGCGAGCGCCCCTACGAAGTCCAGGCCACCAATGGTGACTACTGGATTCATGACTTCACCCTGGAGCATCACACCAGCGTCGAGATGAACCTGCAGGAAATGCGGGGCCCCTTCATCGAAGCCTTCCAGCGTATCTGGGCTGGTGCCGCCGACAACGATCCCTTCAACCGGCTGATCATCGGGGCCAACCTCGACTGGCGCGAAGTCGCCATGCTGCGGGCCTATGCGCGCTACCTGAAGCAGATCCGCTTCGGCATGTCCCAGGCGTACATTGCCACGACGCTGGGCAGCTACCCGGCCATCACCCGCGAGCTGGTCACCCTGTTCGAACTGCGCTTCGACCCCTTCGAACGGCCCGATGAGGGTGACACAGAGGACTGTGAAGCCCGCATCCAGGCACTGCTCGATGAGGTGCCGAGCCTCAATGATGACCAGTTGCTGCGTCGGTACATGGAGCTGATCAAGGCCACGCTGCGCACCAACTACTATCAGCGCGATAGCGCCGGCGGTTTCAAGGACTACCTGTCCTTCAAGCTGGAACCGTCGCGGGTTTCGGGCATGCCCAAGCCACGCCCGGCCTATGAGATCTTCGTCGGCTCGCCACGGGTCGAGGGCGTTCACCTGCGCGGTGGCAAGGTTTCGCGGGGCGGCCTGCGCTGGTCGGATCGCCAGGAAGACTTCCGCACCGAAGTGCTGGGGCTGGTCAAGGCTCAGCAGGTCAAGAACGCGGTCATCGTGCCGATGGGCGCCAAGGGCGGCTTCGTCTGCAAGCGCATGCCGGAGGGCGCCGACCGCGAGACCACTCAGCAGGAAGGGATCGCCTGTTATCAGATCTTCATCCGCGCCCTGCTGGATGTCACCGACAACCTGGTGGACGGCGAGGTCGTGCCGCCGCGTGACGTGGTGCGCCATGATGACAACGACCCCTATCTGGTCGTGGCCGCGGACAAGGGTACCGCGACCTTCTCGGATATCGCCAACGAGATTTCCATCGAGTACGGCCATTGGCTGAGCGATGCCTTCGCCTCCGGTGGTGCCAACGGCTATGACCACAAGGGCATGGCAATCACCGCCAAGGGCGCCTGGGAGTCGGTGAAGCGTCACTTCCGTGGTCTGGGCATCAACACCCAGGAAGACGAATTCACCGTGGTGGGCGTCGGTGACATGGCCGGCGATGTCTTCGGCAACGGCATGCTGCTGTCCGACAAGATCCGTCTGCTGGGGGCCTTCAACCACCTGCACATCTTCGTCGATCCGACCCCGGATGCCGCGGCGAGCTTTGCCGAGCGCCAGCGCCTCTTCAATCAGCCGCGCTCCAGCTGGGAAGACTACAATGCCGAGCTGATCTCCGAAGGTGGCGGCATCTTCTCGCGCAGCGCCAAGTCGATCACCATCACGCCGCAGATGAAGAAAGCCTTCGGCATCTCGGCCGACAAGTTGTCGCCCAATGACCTGATCCATGCCATGCTCGTCGCCAGGGTCGACCTGTTCTGGAACGGCGGTATCGGCACCTATGTCAAGGGCTCCGAGGAGAGCGATGCCGATGTCGGCGACAAGGCCAATGATGCCCTGCGCATCAATGGCAGCGAGCTCAACTGCCGCGTCGTCGGCGAGGGCGGCAACCTCGGCCTGACGCAGCTCGGTCGCATGGAAGCCGCCGCCCGCGGCGTGCGGGTCAATACCGACTTCATCGACAATGCCGGCGGCGTGAACTGTTCGGACCATGAGGTCAACATCAAGATCCTCATCGACGAGGTGGTGACGCGTGGCGACATGACCGGCAAGCAGCGCAACCAGCTGCTGGCCGACATGACCGATGAGGTCGGCGAGCTGGTGTTGCACAGCAACTATCGTCAGACCCAGGCGCTGGATCTGGCCGAGATCCTCTCGCGCCAGGGGTTGGGGCCTTTCCGTCGCTTCATCAGCGAGCTGGAAGCGGCCGGGCAGATCGACCGCGAGCTCGAGTTCCTGCCCTCGGACGAGGCTCTCCAGGAACGGGCCCAGAACAACCAGGGCATGACGCTGCCCGAGTTGTCGGTGTTGATCTCCTATGCCAAGAGCGTGCTCAAGGGCGACCTGATCGCCTCGGATGTGCCGGACGACCCGACCATCATCCGCTTCGTCGAGCGTGCCTTCCCGAATGTGCTCAACGAGCGCTATCACGACGAGATGTACGAGCACCGCCTGAAGCGCGAGATCGTCGCCACCCAGGTGGCCAATGATCTGGTGGACTACATGGGCATCGTCTTCGTGCGTCGCCTGATGGACTCCACCGGGGCCAGTCGTGCGGACATCGCCCGGGCCTACGTCATCGCCCGTGACAGCTTCCAGCTGTCGCGTCTCTGGGAGCAGGTCGAGGCGCTCGACAACCAGGTCTCGACTCAGGTGCAGTACTCGATGATGCTCGACCTGATGCGCCTGATCCGGCGTGCCACGCGCTGGTTCCTGCGGCAACGCATGGGCATGAACACCCGCGACACCATCGACTACTTCTCGTCGCGCCTGACTCAGCTGCAGGACAACATCGGCAAGCGTCTGCGCGGCGAGGAACAGGAGCACTGGTCGGCCCGTCGCAAGGAGCTGACCCAGGCCGGTGTGCCGGATGCCCTGGCCTCCAGCGTCGCCGCCTCGGCCAGCCTGTACACGGCTCTCGGCATCATCCAGACGGCTCGCCAGACCGACGAGAAGCCACAGCGTGTGGCGGAGGTCTTCTACGAGGTCGGGGCCCGTCTCCAACTGCCCTGGATCATTCAGCAGGTCACGCAGCTCGAGGTGCGCGACAGCTGGCAGGCCAAGGCACGGGATACCTTCCGTGACGACATCGATCGTCAGCAGCTGGCACTGACCGCCAGTGTGCTGGGCATGCAGGGCGGGCCGCGCGATAGCGCCGAACGCGTCAGTCTGTGGCTGGGCCAACATGAGGCCATGCATGATCGCTGGCGGCATCTGCTCGATGAGGTCGGCGGTGGCAGCCAGGGCGGCTTCCCGCTGTTTGCCGTGGCGGTCCGCGAGCTGGTCGACCTGGCCGATAGCAACAGCGAAGAATAAGCCCGGCATAAATACCGGGTGCAAACGACAGCAGGGGCGCCGCAATGGCGCCCCTGCTGTGTGTCGGTCGGGCTGGTCGGTAGGGTAGCCGTATTCCTGCCTTACAGCAGGAATACCGTTGCCAGCCCCAGAAAGGACATGAAGCCCACCACGTCGGTCACCGTGGTCAGCACCACCGAGCCGGAAAGCGCCGGGTCGATCCCCATGCGCTTGAGGACCAGCGGGATGACGATGCCCGCGACCCCTGCCGCCAGCATGTTGATGATCAGGGCAGCGGCGATGATCGCGCCGATGGCCAGGTTGCCGAACCACAGCACGGCCAGCAGGGCCACCACCATGGCCCACAACACGCCGTTGAGAGCGGAGATGCCCACCTCCTTGCGCAGCAGCCAGTTACTGTTGGTACGGCTGATCTGACCCAGTGCCAGGCCGCGGATCGCCAGGGTCAGCGTCTGGCTGCCGGCGATGCCTCCCATGCTGGCAACGATCGGCATCAGCACGGCCAGGGCGACCACCTTGTCCAGCGCATCCTCGAACAGGCCAATGACCCAGGCGGCCAGGAAGGCGGTCAGCAGGTTGATGCCGAGCCACACGGCACGCCGTTTGGCGCTGGGCAGCACCGGGGCGAAGAGATCCTCTTCCTCGTCGAGGCCGGCCATGTTCATCAGGGCCTGCTCGGAGTCCTCGCGGATGACGTCGACGATGTCATCGATGACGATACGGCCCAGCAGGATGCCTCTCTGGTTGACCACGGGCGCCGAGACCAGGTCGTGGGTCTGGAAGAGGGTGGCCACGTCGCGCGACTTCATGCTGCCCTGGATACTGTCCACATCCGGGTCCATGAGGTCGGCTACGGCCATGTCCGGGTCATTGGCGACCAGGCGGGCAAGCGACAGCACGCCGACGAAGTGTCCGTTGCGGTCGACGACCATCAGGGCATCGGTGTTGTCGGGGATGTCTTCCTTCCAACGCAGGAAGCGCTGCACGGTCTCCAGGCTGACGTCGGCACGCACGGCAATGGTGTCGGTACGCATCAGGCGGCCGACGCTGTCCTCCTCGAAGGCCAGGGTCTCCTTGAGCCGCGCGCGCTGCAGTTCGTCCATGGAACGCAGCATGTCCTCGGCGACCTGACGCGGCAGGTCCTCGAAGAGTTCGGCCAGGTCGCTGGTATCCAGTCCGGCGGTGGCCGCCACGATTTCCTCGTGGTCCATGTCCTCGAGCAGGGTGGTGCGCACCTCATCATGGACATGCAGCAACACTTCGCCGTCCACGGCCTGGGGGACGCGCTCCCAGAGGCGAATGCGTTCATTGGGCGGCAGGGACTCGAGTAGCAGGGCGACCTCGGCCGGTTCCAGGTCGGCGATGACGTCATCGACCCATTCCAGTCGTTCCTGCTCCAGCGCCAGGTGGATGCGCGACAGGCGGCTTTCCAGTGTCTCGGTCGTATCGGTCATGTCCATCTCCCTGGAGGCCCATCATCTGGAGGGCGAGTCCGGCCCGCCCGATCCTCCCAGTAGACCATAAAAGGGCAATGACGTGGCAGTGTCATGGCGTGGCCGGCCGAGCGGGTTCGTCCCGCGGGGGTGGCTGCGCTATACTGCGCGCCCGTCTTGTTCGCCCCTTGTCAGGAGTTGCCATGTACTCGCTTGCTCGCTCGTTGCTGTTCCGTCTCGAGGCGGAAAAAGCCCACGGCCTGGCGCTTTCCACCCTGGACATGGCCCATCGAGCCGGGTTGGCGCGACACCTGGGGGGCACGCCGGTGTCGGACCCCGTCACCCGGATGGGCCTGGAGTTTCCCAATCGAGTCGGGCTGGCCGCCGGGCTCGACAAGAACGCCGATCACCTGGAGGCCCTGGGGGCGCTGGGCTTCGGTTGCGTCGAGGTGGGCACGGTGACGCCCAGGGCCCAGAGCGGCAATCCCCAGCCGCGCCTGTTCCGCCTGCCGCAGCAGGGCGCCATCATCAATCGCATGGGCTTCAACAATGCCGGGGTGGACCACCTGGTGGAACGTGTCCGACGCGCGCGCTTTCCCGGTGTGCTGGGTATCAATATCGGCAAGAACCTGACCACGCCGGTCGAGCAGGCCGTGGACGATTATCTGTATTGTCTGCGTCATGTTCATGCCCACGCGCATTACATCACCGTCAACGTGTCCTCGCCGAACACGCCGGGGCTGCGGGATCTGCAGTTTGGCGAGCAGCTCAATCGGCTGCTCGGCACCTTGCGCGAGGCAGGCAGTCGACTCGACCAGGCCGCCGGGCGGCGGGTTCCACTGGCCGTGAAAATTGCCCCCGACATGAGCGAGGCAGAGGTCGACACCCTGGCGCATTGCCTGCAGGCCAATGACATCGATGCCGTCATTGCCACCAATACCACGCTGTCGAGAGAGGCCGTGGCCGGCCTGCCCAATGCCGAGGAAGCCGGTGGGCTGTCGGGCAGACCGGTCTTCGAGCCCTCGAATACCATTCTCCGGGTGCTGAGGGGGCACCTTCCGGATCTGCCGATGATCGGCGTGGGGGGAATCGACAGCGGTGACGCGGCCGTGACCAAGCAGCGGGCAGGGGCGGACCTGGTACAGCTCTACTCGGGCTTCATCTATCGCGGGCCCGGTCTGATCGGCGAATGCGCAAGGGCTCTGCAGGCAGCAAAAAGCCCATGACATTGTCATGGGCTCGACGGGTCGTCATCATGTCGGACGAAATGGTGGTGGTTACCCGGCCACCATGGGGTTCTTGTGAATGCCGGACACACCCGTCATGCCCGACCACTGGTCCCCGCGACCCTCACGCCAACCGCTCATCCAGTATTCCCGTAGATCGATGTCCTGGCTCGGGCAATCATCCCGCGACCGGCCTGAAACACCTGCCTTGTAGCCATGCACATAAGCTCGCTGGAAGCGATCACGTTTTTGTCGTTTCATAGGTCTACCTCGTGATGAAGGTGCCGAATTGGGTTTTACGCAGCGGCCCGCGAACCACTTCGTCGAACCCGAGTAGAGAGCCTGAAAGCGCGCCCGTGATGGATGTCGATGGGGCGTGGCTCGTAAACAAGACCATCAGGTTGAATATTGAGTAGCACCGCGAAGGTGGCTACTCATTTATGGATAGACCAATGGGGTCGATTCTGTCGACCGAAATCTGTCATCCAGCCTACATTATCCTGACATGAACCAGCCGGTTGCCCGGCAACGCCGATGGACGATCCATGACCGAGAAATCAACCACGACGCCTCATTCTTTCCTGGCCACCTGCCCCAAGGGCCTGGAAGGCCTGCTGAGTGACGAGCTCAGCGCCCTGGGAGCGACCCCCGTCAAGACCACGGTGGCCGGGGTGCATTTCGAGGGCGAACTGGTCGCCGCCTATCGCGCCTGCCTGTGGTCACGGCTGGCCAACCGTGTGGTGTTCTGCTTGTTGCGTGAGGAAGGGGTCGAGACCCCGGAGCAACTGTGTGACGTCAGCGCCTCGATCGACTGGGCGTCCCAGCTGAGGCCTGGTGCGACACTGGCGGTGGACTTCCACGGTCGCAGCGATGCCATCCGCCATACCCGCTTCGGCGCCCAGACCGTCAAGGATGGCGTCGTCCAGCGCTTCGCGGCAGAAGGGCGGCCACGGCCCGTGGTCGACCCCGAAGCTCCGGACCTGCGAATCTACTCCCTGCTGCATCGCGGCCGCTTGACCATCGGTATCGACCTCTCCGGCGAGAGCCTGCATCGACGCGGCTATCGTCGCGGAGCGGGCCATGCCCCCTTGAAGGAGAACCTGGCCGCGGCGCTGTTGATACGCGCCGGCTGGCCGGACATGGCGCGTCAGGGGGCCGCACTGGTCGATCCCTTGTGTGGCGCCGGAACCCTGCTCATCGAGGCGGCCCTGATGGCCGCCGACATGGCGCCCAACCTGCACCGGGAGCGCTTCGGTTTCGAAGGCTGGGTCGGCCATGACGCTGCCTGCTGGCGCGAGCTCAAGCGCGAGGCCGAGGCGCGTGCCAGTATCGGGCGCAAGCGCTGCCGCAATCAGCTGTTCGGCGCCGATCGTAGCCCGCCCGCGCTGGAGGCCGCCAAGGCCAATGCCATGCGCGCCGGCATCCCGGCCCTGATCGAGCTGAAAGGCGCGGCCCTCGGCGAACTGGAACGGCCCGCCGATCTGCCGGAGGGTCAGCATGGCCTGCTCATGACTAATCCGCCCTATGGCGAGCGGCTGGGCGAGCTGCCGGAGCTGGTCGAACTCTACGGCCAGCTCGGCGAGCGGGCGCGCCACGCATTTCCCGGCTGGCGTCTGGCCCTGTTCACGGCCAATCCGGATCTGGGGCACCGTACCGGACTGCGGGCCCACAAGCATTACTCGCTGAAGAACGGTCCCCTGGATGCGCGGCTGCTGCTGATGCAGGTGCCGGACGATGCCGCGCCATCCCCGGCGTCCGACAAGGACACGGCCCCTGACAAGCCCACGGCATCGGCCCGGCCGGCGCGCAGCGAAGGGGCGCAGATGTTTGCCAATCGGCTGCACAAGAACCGTAAGCGTCTGAAGAAATGGCTGAAGCGTTCCGGGGAGAGCTGCTATCGGCTCTATGATGCCGACATGCCCGAGTATGCCCTGGCCATCGATATCTATGCCGATCGCGTGCACGTACAGGAATATGCCCCGCCGCGTTCGGTGAATGCCGACCAGGCCCAGAAGCGTCTGCACGAAGCGCTGGGGGTTATGCCCGAGGTGCTGGGGGTCGACCCCGGCCGGATCGTCATCAAGCGTCGTCAGCGACAGTCCGGCCGGGCGCAGTACGAGAAGCAGGCGGCCAGTGGCGAACGCTTCGAGGTCCAGGAAGGCCGCGCACGCCTGTGGGTGAACCTGCGCGATTACCTGGATACCGGTCTGTTTCTCGATCATCGTCCGGTACGCCGCATGCTGGCCGAGATGGCCGAAGGCAAGCGTTTCCTCAACCTCTTCTGCTATACCGCGGCGGCCTCTGTACAGGCGGCTCTCGGCAAGGAACAGGGACGCGGGGCCACTGACAGTGTCAGCGTCGACCTGTCCAACACCTATCTCGACTGGGCGCGGGACAACTTCAGCCTGAATCGGCTCGATCCCGCCCGTCACCGCGTGGTGCGTGATGACTGCCTGCACTGGCTGGAAACCGCCGGTGGCATGTTCGACGTCATCTTCCTGGACCCGCCCACCTTCTCCAATTCCAAGAAGATGGCCGAGAGCCTGGACATTCAACGCGACCATGGCCGCCTGGTCAGGCTCGCCATGGCCCGCCTGGAGCCCGGCGGCACTCTGGTGTTTTCCAACAACCAGCGGCGCTTCAAGCTGGATGCCGACCTGGCGGCGAGCTTCGACGTTCAAGACATCTCGGCACAGACCTTTGACCCTGACTTCCAGCGCCGTCCGGACCTGCACCATTGCTTCTTGATTCGGCATCTTGAGGGTGAGGGGTGAATGGTGAGGGGTGAATAGTGAGGGGTGAGGGGGCTAGCGGATGATCGAGCTGAGGCTGTACACGACAGCCGGTTGTCACCTGTGTGAGGCGCTGGAGGCCTGGCTGGCCCGGCTGGCTAACGCCGAGGTACGGCTCGAGCGGGTGGAGGTCGCCGAGGATGACGCCCTGGTGGCGTCATACGGGACGCGTCTGCCGGTGCTGGTGGATGCGTCGGGGCGTGAGCTGGAGGGGGGATACGAGCCGGCTCGTCTGGCCGCCTGGCTGGCCGAGCGGGACTGGCTGGACTTGGTCGCATGGCACGAGCTCACGCTGTCCGAAGACAGCGACGCAACGCCGGTGCGTGGGGCGGTCATGCGGGGCGGGCGCCGTTATCTCGGTGACTGAAAGGCCGAAGGTGGCAGCCAAAAGGGGCCCGCTCGAACGGGCCCCTGGCGGGTGCAACGGGCGGTCCCCTTACATGTTCGGGTAGTTGGGGCCGCCGCCGCCTTCGGGGGCTACCCAGGTAATGTTCTGGGCCGGGTCCTTGATGTCGCAGGTCTTGCAGTGCACGCAGTTCTGGAAGTTGATACGGAACTGCGGCTGGCCATCATCTCCCTCGACGACCTCGTAGACACCGGCCGGGCAGTAGCGCTGGGCCGGTTCGTCATACTCGGGCAGGTTGTCGCGGATCGGCAGCTCGGGGTCGGTCAGCTTGAGGTGGGTGGGCTGGTCTTCCTCATGGTTGGTGTTGGACATGAACACCGAGGAAGCCTTGTCGAAGGAAATCTTGCCGTCGGGCCTGGGGTATTCGATCTTCTCGCACTCGGCGGCCGGCTTGAGTCGGGCATGGTCCGGCGTGGTGTCATGCACCCGTGGCAGCTTGCCGCCGGTCAACTGGTCCAGGAAGTTGAAGGCGCCACCGCCGACGGTGCCGTACTTGTGAATCGCCGGGCCGAAGCTGGCGCTTTCCTCCAGCTCCTTGTAGGCCCAGCTGGCCTTCCAGCGCTGCTCGAAGGCGGTCAGTTCGGCGCCGCCCGTGTCGCCTTCGTCAGCCGCCGCGATGGCCTCGAAGACGCTCTCGGCGGCGACCATGCCGGATTTCATGGCCGTGTGCAGCCCCTTGATCTTGGCGAAGTTCAAGGTGCCGGCGTCGCAGCCGATCAGCAGGCCACCGGGAAAGGTCATCTTCGGCAGGCAGTTGAGGCCGCCCTTGGCAATGGCCCGGGCGCCGTAGGCCACGCGCGATCCGCCTTCGAGATACGGCTTGAGCACCGGGTGATGCTTCATGCGCTGGAATTCATCGAAAGGCGAGATCCAGGGGTTCTGGTAGGCCAGGTCCATGATCAGTCCGACCACCACCTGCTGGTTCTCGGCGTGATAGAGGAACCAGCCGCCATGGGTGTGCTTGTCCAGCGGCCAGCCGGAACCGTGGAGGACCAGGCCCGGTTCGTGCTGTTCGGCCGGCACGTCCCAGAGTTCCTTGAGGCCGATGCCGTAGTGCTGAGGGTCCTTGCCGGCATCGAGCTGGTAGCGCTCGATCAGCTGCTTGCCGATATGGCCGCGCGCGCCCTCGGCGAACAGGGTATAGCGGGCGCGCAGTTCCATGCCCGGCATGTACCCATCCTTCGGCTGGCCGTCGGCACCGACGCCCATGTCGCCGACGACGATGCCCTTGACCACCTCGTCTTCGACGATCGCCTCCTGGGCCGCGAAACCGGGGAATATCTCGACCCCCAGCTCCTCGGCCTGCTCGGCCAGCCAGCGGCACAGGTTGCCGGCGCTGATCACATAGCGCGTGGTGCCGTCGCCCGTGTTGTGCATCGTCTTGGGCACCAGGGCATTGGGCAGTTTCTGGGCTTTGTCGGCATCCTTGAGCAGATAGAGCTCGTCGCGTATGGCGGGTGTGGTCAGGGGGGCACCGCGATCCGCCCAGTCCGGAAAGAGCTCATCCAGCGCCCGGGGTTCGAAGACCGCACCGGAGAGGATGTGTGCGCCGACTTCCGACCCCTTCTCGACCACACACACGGTCAGTTCCTGTTCGGCGTCATTGGCCTGCTGCATCAAGCGGCAGGCGGCGGCCAGGCCCGACGGCCCTGCGCCGACGATGACCACGTCGACTTCCATGCTGTCGCGCTCAAGCTGTTCTGTCATTATCCGGTCTCCTCCTGACTGATGCCCTGCACGGGGTCACCCGTGGCGGGCAACCCTGGTTGCCATGCCAATGTAATTGATTGTTGGATTTTAGGATGTTCCATGCCGGGCATGATAGCGGCAATGAGGCCTGCGTTGCGATGGTCGGCGTCATTCGCAATTTGCTGGAGCCGCCGGGATTGTGGCGTTCATCCCGGCTATGGCACATTATCCGGGTTCTGGTGGCCAGGCCTGATAAACGCTTGCCTGAAACATATAAGAGTATGTCGATCGGTTCCAGGAACCACTATCGTGAAGTTCCTGGCGAGCGAGGTCCGCCTCGCCATTATCCGGTTCCGAGACTGAACCAAGCGAGGACAA
>NZ_BJOC01000012.1 GCF_006540005.1 Halomonas halmophila
TAGATAAGCAGCCGAGTTTTTGGTTTTGTCGAGATGGTTTTTTGGTTTTTTAGGTAGCACTTTTTTAATGGTGAAGCACTAATTATTAGTGTTTGAGTATGATTTTTTCATTGGGGTAAGATTTTTTTGTTTTTATATTATTGATTTTATTGTGGTTTTTTTATCGTTTTTTTGTAGGCGGTTTGTGAGGTGTTTTATTGTTTTAAAAAATGTTTTTTCTCCTTTGAGGCTGTTCTAGACTCGGTTGTGGTTCTCCAGCTTTGGTGTGGAGAATGTTGTGGGGTCGGAGATGGCCCTGAATGCTAGGTGATTAATATTCCCGATGCTCAGCTGTCACGGTTTCTTTAACAATGCGGATGACGAGATAGCTGGGTTGAGAAAAAACATGGCTGCGGGGTGGGAAAATGTATTTCATGTCATTCGTTTCGAATCATCTGAAAGGCGTTTCGGGTCGTATCAGTAACGGCGATCAACTGGCAGGGGAGAGATTCCAGAACAACGATTTATGGGTTACGCCGTTTCCATCTGACTGGGGCAATTCGGTCCAGGCCATGCGAATGACACTGGAAGACGAGCACCACCATCAATCCGTTTTCGAACGCTTTGAAAGGCCCTTCGTATTTGGTGATCTGCCGACTCCCGGACCCGGCAAACTGAAGATGTGGCTGGAAGCGATGGACGAGGCCGGGCGTACCATGCCCGGTTCCCGTCAGGACTTTGATTTCTCCGTGGCACCGCCCATCGCTGAAGAGACACCGATGGATGACTCGGCACCTGCAGCAGCCTTGCTCGCCGATACCGAGGATGCGCCGCAAATGGCCGCGGCTGCCATCGCGCCGAGCGATTTTGCCACCATCCGTATCGAAGCCGAGGACCAGGACGACACTGATGGCAATTCGGCCACCATTGGCGGGGGCAGCATCGCGCTGGTGGCCGATGGCGACAATGCGGTGAATGCCTCCGGTGGCGCCTATGCCGATTACGGCGATGCGACCGGCGAAACCCTGGCATTCACTTTCTCGGTCGACGAGGCCGGTGAGTACGAGCTCGCCCTTGGCTATGCGCTTAGCCAGGATGATGGTGGAGCCGAGCGCAATCGACCGCTGCGTCTCGATGTCAATGGCGAGCTCCAGGACCGCATGTTCGACCTGCCGAGCACGACCCTGACCGGTGATGCCGCCGATTTCAGTGACTTCGGCGAGCGTACGATTCGCGTGCAGCTGGAGCAGGGCGAGAATACGGTTTCCTTCACTTCCAACGGCGCCAGTGGTCCCAATGTCGATTACCTGGAAGTGCGCGCACCGGATCCTGATGTCCATGTCGTACAGGGCGAAGACCTGGCGCTGTCGTCAACGGACCCGAATGATAATGGAACCAATCGGGTGGTGACGGTCGACAATATCGCCAGCTTCACCGGTGGCGAGGAAACCTTTCGGGTCGGAGCAGAAGGCGCAAGCTACCTCGACTGGGCCAAGGGCAATGTCGATGCCTACGGTGACTTTACCCTGGATGTGGCGACTGCCGGCACCTATAGCATCAGCGTGACCTATGCGACCAGCTCTGGACGTCCGTTGAACCTGTCTTTGGTCGAGGATGGTACGCCAAGCCAGATTGGTGTCTTCCAGTTTGGCCCGGTTGCGGAGCCCAATTACTATCCTGATGATGTCAGCGATGTGCCAGCGCCTAATCAACCGGCGGCAGCTGGTGGCGGAAACCCGACGCGTCAAACCGAATGGGAAGGCTGGTCGACCGAAACCCTGAACATCACCCTCGAAGCGGGGAGTCATACCCTGCGACTGGGAGGCGGTGACGATGGCCCCAATATCGACAAGATCGAGGTGGCGTTGGTCGCCGAGGCGGTCGATCCCACCGGCCCGGTCATCGACCCTATCGTCGTGCAGGCCGAGGATGCCGAACTGGGTATCGACAACGACACTGGCACCCTGGTTCGCGATGCGCAGAACCCCGAGGATGGGTCGAGCTTTCAAGGCCTGCGCCCCGACTACTCGGGGACGGGCTATGTGGATTATGGTAGCCAGCCGGGAGACAGCCTGAGCTTTACGGTCAATGTCACCGAGGCGGGCAGTTATGACCTCAACTTCCGCTACGCCAGCAGCGGCGATCGTCCGATGAGCCTTGCCGTCAACGGCTCGCCCCTGGCCGAGCAGGCGTTTGTCTCGACCGATACCAATGCAGACAACGTCGACCCCGAAGGTTTCGATGTCTGGGGATACCAGACCCAGACCGTCGAGCTGGCGGCCGGCGACAACACCATTACCCTGAGTATCCCCGCTGGCGCTGGCAGAGGTCCGAACCTCGACCGGCTCGAGGTGACCACCGCTGGCTCCGGACCTGTGGACGATGTGGTTGCCGATGTGGATGCGCCATCGCTGACCTTCAGTGCGGCCGATACCATTATCAATGGTGCCACCGCCGGGGCTGCCGAATTCAGTGTGACCGGGCGTGATGATGATATTGTGTTCGTCGGCGTGACTCTGGATGGTGGCGTCAGTGTCGAGGAAGTCACCCCGAATGCGGATGGCAACTTTACCCTGGACCTGTCCGGGTATGCGGATGGCGACCTTTCCTCCACGCTAATTGCCATGGATGCCTATGGCAACCGTGCCGAGCAGACACTGGACCTTACGCTCGATACCACCGCCGATGAAAACGCCGACCTGGCGCTGGACGGCCCGGATGCCGAGATCGCCACGGATGCTAGTGACTCAGTGGTGTTCAGCGTGGTGGGCATCGACGCCGACTCGACCCTTGAGGTGAGCTTCGACGGCGGCGTCACTCGCCAGGCCGCTACCAGTGATGGCGATACTCTATCGGTTGATCTGTCGGGGCAAGGCCCGGGCGAGGTGACCGTGACGCTGATCGTGACGGATGTGGCCGGTAACGAAGCCAGCGCAGCGGATACCGTGACACTGGCGGGTTCAGCCGATCCGATACTGCTCGATGTCACCTTCGATGACGCGACCATCAGTGCCTATAACGACACTCAGGATAACCCGGCAAATGGTACCGGCGTTGCGGTAGAAGACGACGGCGCCACGCTCACGCTGAACGATAACGTCTGGAAACGGGCAGAACTGCCGAGCAGCTACACGATCACCGCTGATACCTTACTGACACTGGATCTGGCCATTTCGAGCTCGCCGGCCTCGGAAATTGTCGCGATCGGCTTCGATGCCGATGACAACCCCTTCAATGGCGGCAACAGCGTCTATCAGCTCGGTGGGACCCAGTCCCAGGGCGGTTTCGTGGACCTGCGTGGGCAGGGTGTGGACAACGGTGATGGTACCTCCCGCTTCACCATCGACCTGTCGGCGCATGCGGGCACGACTGTCGATTCGTTGGTCTTCGTCAACGACGATGACCTGGGTGCCAAGGGGAGTGCGAGTTTCAGTGTCGTGAGCCTGTCGGAAGCCGACGCCGACGACACGAATAGCGCCCCACGGGTAGTCGGCGGTGGTATCGCCGACTTCAGCCTGGATGAAGGCTCGAACCTCGAGGTGGACCTGCCCTTCGTCGATGACGATGGCGATGCCCTCAACTTCAGTTTCGAGGTCACCGATGGAGGTGGCCAGCCGGTTGACGTGGATAGCCTGAGCGTCGACGGCAAAGTGCTGTCCGGTAGTCTCGATGGCTTGGCGCCTGGCAGTTATACCGTCACGATCACCGCCAGTGACGGCACCACCAGCACCGATACTGACTTTGCTCTGAGCATCGAGAACGTCAACGATGCCCCGGTCGTGGAGCCTGTCGCGCTGGAGCCGTACTTTGGTGAGGTGGGCGAGAACTTCATCGAGATTCCACTGGCGGACTTCGCCGGGCTGTTCTCCGATCCCGATGGCGATAGCTTGACCTTGTCCGCCGAGAATCTGCCAGCGGGTCTAGAGGTGGTGGATGGCGTCATTCAAGGCATTCCGAATCAAGGAGGCAACTTCGATGCGGTGATTCGGGCCACAGATCCACAGGGGCTCTCCGTCACCCAGGCGCTGAGCTTTGTCATCGAAGGTACCCAGGTGGGAGATGCCATCACCATCGAGGCGGAAGACTTCACCGACCTCGATGCCTCCAACCTGATCGTGACCGGCAGCGCGAGTGCATCGAACGAACAGCTGATTCGGCTCACCAGCAATACGCCCGCCACCATCAGTACCGATCTGTCGGCCGGTGGTGTGGAGCCTGGCTGGTACGTCGCGCGACTGTATGTATTTGATGAAAGCGATGGTGAAGGTGCATTGACCCTGGCCATTGGCGATAGCGTGCTCGAAGCACGCAATACCGCGAGTGATAGCCTGAGCGCCGATGTGGTACTCAGCGATGAATTCGGCTCCATCGTGGGAAGCGGTGCGCGGGGTAACGCCGGTCAGAGCGGCAACCGCAAGGAAATTGTCTTCGAAACACCTTTCGAGGTCACCGCCGGTGACCTGGCAAGCCTCGAACTGCGCGGAGCCGGTGGTGAGCTGATGCGCATCGACTCGCTGGTGTTCGAGCGCATCGAAGAACCGGTCAACGCCGTGCCGACGCTAGAAGGCCTGGCGGCCGATGTCAGCGTTGATGAGAACAGCGCAGCCGTGGCCAGCCTGGTGGTAGATGATGCCGATGGCGACAGCCTGACCGTGACACTCTCCGGTGTCGATGCCGCACTGTTCACTTACGACGAGACAAGCGGAGGCCTGTCATTCGTCAACCCGCCGAATGCGGAATTGGCGGCCGACAGCGATGAAGACGGTGTCTACGAGCTGACCGTGACCTTATCCGACGGCGAAGACAGTATCTCCCAGGACACCTTGATCACGGTGGCGGATCTCAACGAGAGCATTTCCATCGATCAGGCCGCCTATTCGGTGGACGAAAATCTGACCGAGATCGGTGCTATCCCGCTGATAGATGAAGATGGTGTAACCACAGGGCTCAATGCGCCGGTGTTTGCCATAACGGGAGGCGTTGATGCGCCGCTGTTTACCATCGACGAGGCGACCGGCGTGCTGAGCTTTACCAGCGCCCGTGACTTCGAACTGGCGGTGGATGATGACGAAGATGGTGTCTATGAGGTGGAGGTGACCGTTACTGACGGCGACCTTAGCGACGTCCAGACCCTGGAAGTCAGCGTGGACGATGTCGATGAAGCCCCCTTCACGCCTATTAGCCTGCAGATTCAGGATGGCACGGTCACCAGCTTCGATGACGATGCCAACCAGACCGATACCACGATCCGCAATGCCGGCAATCCCGAGGACAACGATGACCTGGTCGATGGCCTGCGTCCCGGCTTTACCGGTACCGGCTATCTGGACTTCGGTGACACCGCCGGCGATAACGTGACCTGGCAGGTCGATGTAACCCAGGCCGGGCAATACGACATCAGTGTGCGCTATGCCACCAATTCCGATCGCCCGCTCGACCTGGTGGTCAATGACGGTTCCCCCGTCGTGCTCGATATGCTGGCCACCGACCCGGATGGTACCGGTCCGCAGGAAGGATTCGACAACTGGTTGTTCGAGACAGTGACCGTGACCCTGCAAGCTGGCACCAACAACATCGAGCTGGCGATTCCTGAGGGGGCCAACACCGGCCCGAATATCGATCGCATCGAGGTCACCGAGGGTGGCAGTGGGCCGATTCCGGTGGATAGCAGCGCCGATGAAGACGGCGACCTGAGCCTGACGGCGGCCGATGACAGCCTGGAACCCGGTCAGCTTGCCGCTGCGATGTTCAATGTCGCCGGTGCCGATGATGACATCGTCAGTTATGAAGTCAGCCTGGATGGTGGCACGACCCGCAGCACGGTGACGCCTGATGCCAGTGGCGATATCAGCGTCGACCTCAGCGGCCAGAGCGGCAGTGTCGAGGTGACCCTGATCGTCACCGACGCGGTCGGCAACGAGGCCCAGGCAAGCGACAGCGTGACTATCGACGATGGCAACGTCGTGGTGGAACCCTTCACTCTGCAGGGCGAAGACGCCAGCGTTACCGATGTCGGCGGCACCGCCCAAGGGGCCGTTACACGTACGGTGGACGTGAACAACCCCGATGACTTCGGCAACTACCGAGAAGGAGGAGTCGGTGACGCTTACCTGGATTTCGGCACCGATGCCGGCGACCAGATAACATTCAACGTCGATGCGCCAGCCGCTGGCACTTACACAGCTACCATCCGTTATGCCAACGGTGGTGCAACACCACGACCATTGGACCTGACCGTCAATGGCAGTTCCCAGCCTCAGGTGGCCTTCCCCAATGCGGCCGATGACGGCGTCAATGATCCCTGGGACCAGTGGCTCGAGCTCGAGGTGCAAGTGACCCTGGAAGAGGGTGACAACACCTTCTCGCTGACCATCCCCACGGCGGCTGACGGTGGTGTGGCCAACGGCCCTAACATCGACCAGGTGACCTTCGCGCTGGATGGTGACGATACCGGACCGACGCCCTTCAACTTCGAGATTCAGGGCGAGACGCTGTCGATCGATGACGACGAGCCGACGCCCGATACAGTGGTGCGTGATGCCAGCAATCCGGAGACCAACGAAGCGGCGGGCCCCGATGGGCTATGGGATGGCTATACCGGCAGCGGTTACCTCGATATGGGCGGTGAGGCCGGTGATGCGGGGTCCTTCGAAGTCGACGTCGAGGATGCCGGCACCTATACCCTGAGCGTGCGCTACACCAACGGTGATGGAGGTGGCGCGAATCGGCCCATGGACATACTGGTGGGCGGCGAGTCCCAGGGGGAGATGGCCTTCCCGATTACCGGCAACGGCAATGACGGCTGGTTGAACTGGCAAGAGGCCACTATCGAGGTTGAACTCGAGGCGGGCAGTAACACTATCCGGCTTGAGAACCTGGGTAACGCTGGCCCCAATATCGATCGTCTGAGTGTCACGCGCGAGGGTGTCGAGCCGCCGGATGTGGTTGAACCCGTGGACCGGTTCTCGGTCAAGGTCAACTTCCAGCCCGAAGGCGTGGCAGTGCCGGACGGTTATATCGCCGACAACGGCAAGGCGTTCGGCACTCAATCGGTGACCATCGACGGTCAGACCTACCAGTATGGCTGGGTGACCGAGGCGTCTATCTACGATGGCGAACCCGGCACGACCCCGCTGGATATCTCGAGTCTGACCAGCGTCGCGGTCAACGACCGTACCGATGATATCGCCGGTCTCGATCCGCGTCAGGGCACCTATGCCCACTTCGACCAGCCCGGAAGCGCCTATGTGCGCGCCGGCTGGGAAATGGAGCTGGAGAACGGCTACTACGAGGTGACGGTCTCCATCGGCGATACGTCTGGCCCCTATGACAGCAATAACGTCCTGAACGCCGAGGGCGAGCTGTTCAACGACCCCTTCACCCCCTCCCGGCCGGATGATTTTCCGGAAGACGGTAATCCGGGGGATGACACCGAGGGGGCTCGATCCGATCTGGTGACCCGTGTCGTGCAGGTCACCGACGGCCGCCTGACACTCGATTCGCTGGGGCTCGACAACGAAAACACCGAGATCCAGTACCTCGAGATCCAGTCACTGCCGGATCTGACGCCGGATGACGCTCGCGCCGCACCGGAAGACTACGCTGTCTTCACCGATGCTCGTGCGATCGCCGGCGTGGGGCAAAACGAGGTCGAGGTCAATCTCGATCCCGAGGACGGCGCTATCCCCACCGGCGTTGACCCGACATCGGATATCTTCGTGGGTATCTCGGTGGTTGATGGTCGCGGCGGTGCCTTGCTCGAGAGCCTGAATGACGGTTCGGTGCGGCTGATCGAGACGGTCACTGGCGAAGAAGTTGCCTACAACGCCAATACGACCGGCGGTTTCGACTCACTGACCATCTCGCCGAGTCAGGCGCTCAAGCCGTTCACCAGCTATACCCTGGTGATCGATGGCTTCCGGGATCGTGGCCCCAATGATGACGGTGATGCGCCGACCCGCGAGTTCCAGAAATACACCAACACCTTCGTGACCGGTGAAGCACCCGAAGTGGTCGCCCGGGACGTGGCCTTCAACGATGTGGTCGAGCTCAACGGCGCTGCCGACAATGCCTTTGGTTTCACGTCGCTTGAGATCACCTCCGACGGCTCGACCATGTACGTGGCGACCATTAGTGGGGAGGTCCTGCGCTACGATATCGATCCCAACGACGGCTCGCTGTCCAATCGTCAGCAACTGAGCCTGCCCAACGACTACTTCGACCAGCCGGGAGAAAGCCAGCAGCGCGGCATTATCGGCCTGGTGGTCGATCCGAATGATCCCAACGTGCTGTGGGCCACCGATAACTACCCGATCCCGCTCAATGGGCGAGATAATGGTGTGCCGGATTTCAGTGGCCGGATCACCAAGATCACCCTGGATGGCGGCAACGACTTCTCGGGGACTGCCGAGACTTACATCACCGGGCTGCCACGCTCCAATGGCGACCACGTCACCAACAGCCTCGAGTTCCGCGAGAACCCGGACTACGACGCGACCACCAATCCCGATGTGCCGACGCACCTGTTGTATCTCATCCAGGGCTCCAACTCGGCCATGGGCGAGCCGGATAGTGCCTGGGGCAATCGCCCGGAACGCCTGCTGAATGCGTCTGTCATGGAGATCGATCCCACCCGGGATGCGCCGGCCGGTGGCTTTGATGTGTCCACCGAACCCGTGCCCGATGACGGCCAGAACACCCGCTATGATGACCCGGACGGTCACCCGAAGGATGACCCCATCCCCATGGGCAACGGGGAGTTCCTGGTGTTCGATGAGCGCGGCGTCGCCACGGTACAGGACGCCAGCGGTACGGTGCTGCAGAGTTACTACGACCCCTTCGCCGAGGATGCGGTGCTCCAGCTGTTTGCCACCGGGGCGCGTAATGCCTACGACCTGGTCTGGCACTCCAACGGCTTCCTCTATGTGCCAACCAACGGCTCGGCGGCGGGTGGCAGTGTGCCGGATGATCCCACCACGCCGGAGAACGAACGCTATACCAATGTCGAAAAGCAGGACGACTATCTGTTCAAGATCGTCGAAGGCGGCTACTACGGCCATCCCAACCCGCTACGCGGTGAATACATCCTGAACGGTGGTAACCCGACTGGAGGCACGGACCCCAATCAGGTCACCAAATATCCGAGTGGCATCGACCCCGAAGGCACCTACGACATTTCCGGTGTCTATTCACTCGGCGAGAACCGCTCGCCCAATGGCGCGGTGGAGTACACCAGCGGCATATTTGGCGGCAACCTGCAGGGTAATGTGCTGTTCACCGAGTACTCGGGTGGTGATGACATTCGTTCTATCACGCTGGATGCCAATGGCAACGTGATCGGCGATGACGTACTGCGTGATCCCGACGGCAATGTCATCAGCTATGTCGACCCGCTTGACATCATCGAGAACCCGGTGACCGGCCAGCTCTATCTGTTGACGCTCAATCGCGGCAACGGTCAGAGCCAGATCATCCGCCTTGATCCGGCACCAGGCGGGGTAGTGGATCCGGTCGACCCCGATCCGGAACCGGGCGACGATCTGGTATCGCTGCTGGCTATCCAGGCGGAAGACAACACCCCGAACGACGGTACCTCGGTGACGATGGCCGATGGCAACGGCGCTGAAATCCAGATCCGTGACATCGATAATCCCGAAACGACCGCAGGGCTGCCCAATGGCCTGCGTCCCGGCTCCTTCGGCGTGGATGGCAACACCAATCCCGACGACGGCATCCTGGGCGGCTACGCCGACTATGGCTCGACCAATGCCGACTTCCTGACCTTCAGCTTCAATTTGAACGCCGAACAAGCCGGCGAGTCGGTCCTGCGGCTGCGCTATGCCAACGGCGGCGATACCGATCGTCCGCTCGAGGTGTTCGTCAACAACGTCAGTGTCGGCGTGTTCGACTTCAGCCCACCGTTAGGACTGACCGACGACGCGGCCTGGGCCGAGTGGCTGACCGAAGATGTGGCGGCGTCGTTGGTGGTCGGTGAAAACACCGTGCGCCTGCAGGCCACGAATAATACCGGCCCCAATATCGACCAGCTCGAAGTGCTGCAGGTACCGCCGGATACTACCCCGGGCTTCACCGACTATGAGGCAGAAAATGCCTCGCTTGATGGGCCAGTGGTGGTGCCGGAGAGTGTCGATGACCGCAATGCCTCCGGCGATGGCTTCGTCGATTTCGATGGCACGGGCGATCAGACCATCACCTGGACCATCGATGTCAATGAGACGGGTAATTACGAGATCGGCTTCCGCTATGCGCTGGCAGCGAGCAAGGCCGACCGCCCGATGGAGCTGAGTATCAACGGCGTCAACCTGGGCCAGGTCAACTTTGCAGGTCAGAGCAACGAGGATGAAAACGAGTGGTCTTTCCAGGAGCTGTTGGTCAATCTGCAGGCGGGCAGCAATACCGTCAGCGTGACGGCTCCCGAAGCCAATGGGCCTAATGTTGACCTGCTCAGAGTCCCGGATGTGCCTTCCGACAACTTCATGCCGGTGTATGCCGATGTCTCCGACGGCGCTCGCATCGAGCTGGAGAGTGGCGATAGCGCGAGGACGATCAACGAGTTGACGGCGGACTTCTACTTCACGGTGGACGCGGATGGTCTCTATCGTCTTGACCTGGCCGCCAATGCAGGGGCCGATGACGGGCAGAACCTGACGCTGACGCTCAATGGTCAGCCGGTCGAGGTGCTGAGTTATCCGGGTGAAGGCGATGCTGGCGAGGAAGGCACCTATGTCGAGCTCCAGGCAGGGGTCGAGTACAACCTGCGGGCGGTGGCCGGCGCCGATGGGGCCGATGACCTTGACTATCTCGATGTGACGCCGCTGGCCGGCAATGACAATGCCGATATCGCGGTCGAGAGCGGTGATGCGGCCTACTACTCTGATCGCCTGCACTTCAGCTATCTAGAGAATAACAGTGCCGTGAACGACGATCGTGACTTCAAGGAGAGTGCAACGGTCACGATCTCCAATACCGGCAGTGAGGCCCTGGAGGTACTGGATGCGTTGGTCGAGGGTCCCTTCGAGCTTGCCGATCCGGCTATCTTCGATGGCCTCTCGCTGGCAGCCGGTGAGTCGCTGGATGTGACCGTACTGTTCGATCGTGACGCCTATACGGCGCCGACCAACGATGCGGGAGACGGTGTCTTCGAGGGCAGTATCCGCCTGACCACCAATGATGCCGACTCGCCGATCGCCGAGGTCCACATGGCGGGCTTCTGGCAGGCTCAAGACGAAGGCGGCTGGGAACCCAACGTCAATGAGGTGTGGGAAGTCTTCGGCTTCGGCAACCGTATCGATGGCCTGCCGACCGTCGGTGCCGGTCAGAACTCGGTACTGGATGACTTCGACCTCTATCGGCCGGTCAATGACGACGAAGTACTGTCGCGCTACTGGTCGCTCGCCGACGGCGCTGGCGAGGCGAAGATCACTCAGTTGGCGGCCTATCATGGTAGTGGCGGGGCCACCCTGGGGATCCATAATCCGGGTAACGTGAACCAGGACGTGATCTTCAGCAACCATGCCGGGGATAACAACCAGACGATACTGCCGGTGAAGTCGAACGGCGAGTTCGCCACCATGACCTTCGGCGGCAACGACATTCCGGGAGGCTGGACCGGGAACGGTGTCTTCGGTATCGAAATGGCCAACCTGTCCACGGACCCCTCCCTCAATCCCGAGGGGGGCGATACCCCGCCGGCGGATGCCGAGGGTATCGAGCGTGGCTACACGGTGCGCATGTTCCGGGCGCTGGACGCCGAGGGTAACGTGATTCCCAACACCTATCTCGGCATCATGGATTACACCGGCATCAACTATGACTACAACGACAACATGTTCCTCATCGAGGGTGTGACGCCAGTGGCCGGTGGTGAGCTCACGGTGATCAACAATGACGGCGTGCCGTCCAATGATCGTCTGGTCATGTCGCGCATCGAGAATCCGGCCAACTCGGCTCAGGAGGTACATGACGAAGTCACCATCACGCTGCGCAACGATGGCTTCGAAGACCTCGATATCAATAGCGTCGCGGTCAGTGACGAGACGCTGTTCGAGCTGACTGAGACCTTCTCCGCCGTCAGCCTGGCGCCGGGTGAGTCCGTGGAGGTGGGTGTACGCTTCATTGCCGACGACCCCGACGACGGCAGTCTCTACGAGGCGAGCCTGGTCATCGACTCAAGCGATGCCGATGAGGGCGAGAAGGTCATCCAACTGGCGGGCCTGGCCCAGAACCAGTCGGAAAATGGGCAGGAGCCGGCGGTCCAGGAAATCGTCAATGCCTTCGGTTACTCGACCAATGTGGCCGAGAGCCAGATGAACCAGGGCGGCCTGGTGGAAGCCAACGGCGACGAGATCCTGTCCCCGTACTTCCAGCGCGCCGACGGTAGCTCGCCGATCAAGATCAGTCAGCTGGCGGCCTACCACACCCAGGGCGATGTGGCGCGACTCTTCGTGCACGATGTCGACAGCCGCAATCTCGATGAGATCGTGGCTCACGACGAGGCGGATGGCCAGACGCTGTTGCCGCGCACCCTCAACAATGGCGACGCCCTGACCACCACCACGCTGGATCGCGATGCGCCCTTCGGTTTCTTCGCCGAGATATCGGGCCGTCAGGGCTACATTTCCTGGTCTGATCCGGACGCCAACCTCTATGAGGACACCATCGATGCCATCGGCAACCCGGGCACCAACCTCAACTGGGACGAGAACGATGGTCATCTGATTCGCGTCTACGTGGCCAAGGACGCCGCCGGTGAAGTGATCCCGGACACCTATATCGTGATCCAGGACTACGCGGGGGTTAACTACGACTACAACGACAACATCTTCCTGGTGGAGAATGTCACCACCTATGACCCTGCAGGGGCGGAAGATGCCGATGACAATGGCCGGGTGGACCTGTACGACGACGATGACAACGACGGCGTGCCGAACTTCCTCGACAACCCGGGGCCGGTGAGCCAGACCGCCTTCAATGACAACGAAACTGCCTGGGCGGTGGGCAACGATGGTCTGGAGCTGGAGGCCAAGTTTTACGACAACGGCGGGCAGGGTGTGGCCTACAACGACACCACGCCAGGCCACTCCGGCGCCGCCTTCCGCTCCAGTGAAGCGATGGATATTTCGAACGGTACCGAGGCGCTAGGGTACATTGCGGACGGCGAGTGGGTGGAGTACACCCTGAACGTCGAGACGGCGGGGACTTACACGCTGAATTTCTCGACCTCGGCCGTCGCGGGTGGCAAGAGCATCACTGCGGCCTTCGAACAGGATGGCAGCTTCTATACGCCGGCTCAGGTGCAGGACTTGCCGAATACCGGCAGCTTTACCAGCTTCCAGACCGTGGGTCCGCTGACCTTTGAGCTGGAAGAAGGCGAGCAGGTGATGCGTCTGACCTTCAATGGCGGACAGCTCGATCTGGCCTCCTTCAGCATGGACTTCGTCGAGCCCGAGGATACCCAGACGGCCTTCAACGATACTCAGACTGCCTGGGAGGTGGGCAGTGACGGGCTGAACCTGGAAGCGCGCTTCTATGACAACGGCGGTCAGGACGTTGCCTACAACGACGCCGACGCGGCACACCAGGGCGATGGATTCCGTTCCGACGAGGCCGTCGACATCTCGACGCCATCTCAGTCGCTGGGCTTCATTGCGGACGGCGAGTGGGTCGAATACACCATCAATGTGGCGCAGGACGGTGTCTACGACCTCGACTTCCTGACGTCGATGGACTCGTCCAACCCGGGGGCCCGCTCGATTACCGCCAGCTTTGCCAAGGGGGACACGCCCTATGCAACGGCGTCACCGGTCGGGGTATCATCGACAGGTAGCTGGACCAACTTCACCCGGACCGACACCACACAGGTAGCGCTTGAAGCCGGCGAACAGGTGCTGAGGCTTACCTTCAATGGTGGGGCCATGGATCTGGCTTCGTTCATGCTGACACCGACCAACCAGGCGCCCGAGGTGGCGTCGGGCATCGAGGATGTCAGCCTGGTCGAAGGCCAACCCATCGAGCTGGCGCTCGCCGATGCCTTCACGGATGCCGATGGGGATGAGCTCAGCTACACGGCCAGTGGCCTGCCAGCGGGGCTGAGCCTGTCGAGTGATGGCATCTTCGCCGGTACCACGGACGAGACCGGCGAGTTCGAGGTCAGCGTCACGGCCTCCGATGGCCAGGCCAGTGCTCAGACCAGCTTCAATCTGAACGTGACCGAGGCCCCGTCCAATGATGGCCAGCAGGCCTTCACCGCGGATGGCTCGGCCTGGCAGGTCGGTGGCAACTTCAGCCTCGATGCCGTGAACTACGACGAAGGGGGCCAGGATGTCGCCTACAACGATGCCGACGCCGCGCAGATCGGCACCGCGGTACGTCCCGGAGACGGAGTGGATATCGTCGGTGACGGTGAGGCGATCGGTTGGGTGGATAATGGTGAATGGGTGGAATACACCCTCGACATCCAGCAGGCCGGCGTCTATGACCTGTCGTTCCTGGCGGCTCTGGGCGACAGCAGTGGGGCACAGCGCACCATCACCGCGACCTTCGCCAAGGACAATGGGGCGCCCTACACCGAGATGGATCCGGTCACGGTATCACCGACGGGTGGCTGGGGTAACTTCCAGCCCACTGATAACGCCCAGGTCGCTCTGGAAGCGGGCGAGCAGGTCATGCGCGTTACCTTCAACGGTGGCTCCATGGATCTGGCCTCGTTCACCATGAGCCGGGATGGTCAGCAGGCTTTCAGTGCCGGAGGTGTGCCCTGGCAGGTGGATGCCGACGACGGCCTCAACCTCGATGCGGTGAACTATGACGAGGGTGGTCAGGGCGTTGCCTACAACGACGCGGATGCCTTCCAGATCGGCACGGACGTGCGTCCCGGGGATGGCGTGGATATCGTCGGCGAAGGAGAGGCCGTGGGCTGGGTGGACGAGGGCGAATGGCTCGAGTACACCATCGACGTCGAGCAGGCGGGTACTCATACCCTGACCTTCTCCACTTCGAGTCCCAATGATGGACGCACCATCACCGCGGCGGTCGAGCAGGAGGGTGGCTTCTACGAGCAGGACAGCGGTGCGGTGCCCAACACCGGTGCCTGGGGTGTCTATGCAGACGGACCCTCCTTGACGCTGGACCTGGAGGAAGGTGTGCAGGTACTGCGCGTGACCTTCAACGGCGGCTCGATGGACCTGGCATCTTTCCAGATGACTCGTGAACCGGATGGGGTGGCCGATGGCATGGCCAGCATGATGTCGATGCTGAACCTCGACGAGGAACCCGGTGCTACATCGGAACCGGCCAATGATGACGCCCCGGTGGGCGACGACATCGGCCTCATGGGTATCCAGCCTGATGACCAGGGCGGGCTGCTGTAAGGCCTGACAGGGGCTGTCGGGCGTGCCCGGCAGCCATCCCTCAACCCCGACGCTCACCGATCATGGTGGGCGTCTTTTGTTATATCTGCCGTTTGTGGGTGCCTTCAGGCATACAGACCCTGACTGCGCAGATAGTCATCGTAACTGCCGCTGAAGTCGACGATGCCATCTTCGGTCATCTCGATGATGCGGGTCGCCAGCGAGCCGACGAACTCCCGGTCATGGCTGACGAAGATCAGGGTGCCGGCATAGTGCTCGAGTGCCAGGTTGAGCGACTCGATGGACTCCATGTCCAGGTGGTTGGTGGGTTCGTCCATGACCAGCACATTGGGCTTTTGCAGGATGAGCTTGCCGAACAGCATGCGTCCCTGTTCGCCCCCCGAGATGACCTTCACCGACTTGCCGATATCATCGTTGGAAAACAGCATGCGTCCCAGCGCGCCGCGCACCGTCTGCTCGCCGCCGGTGGTCCACTGCTGCATCCATTCGAACAACGTCTCGCCACCGTCGAAATCCGCCGCGTGATCCTGGGCGAAATAGCCCACCTCGGCGGCATCGGTCCACCTGGCTTCGCCGGCATCCGGCGCCATGGTACCGACCAGGCAGTTGAGCAGGGTGGTCTTGCCGATGCCATTGGGCCCGATGATGGCCACCCGCTCGCCGGCCTCGACCCGCAGGCCCAGGCGCTCGAACAGCAGATTGTCGCCCCAGGCCTTGGTGAGGTCCTCGACGTTGAGGGCATGGCGATGAATCTTGCGCTGCGGCTCGAAACGAATGAAGGGGCTGACGCGCGACGACGGCTTGATCTCCTCGAGCTGGATCTTGTCGATCTTGCGCTGGCGCGAGGTCGCCTGCTTGGCCTTGGAGGCATTGGCCGAGAAGCGGCTGACGAACTGCTGGAGCTCGGCGATCTCCGCCTTCTTCTTGGCGTTCTCGGCATGCTGGCGTTCGCGTGCCTGGGTGGCGGCCGTCATGTACTCGTCATAGTTGCCGGGAAACAGCTGCAGCTCGCCGTAGTCCAGGTCCGCCATGTGGGTACACACACTGTTCAGGAAGTGGCGGTCGTGGGAGATGATGATCATCGTCGACGAGCGGGCCTTGAGAATATCCTCCAGCCAGCCGATGGTGTGAATGTCCAGGTGGTTGGTCGGCTCATCCAGCAGCAGCACGTCCGGGTCGCTGAACAGCGCCTGGGCCAGCAGTACGCGCAGTTTCCAGCCGGGGGCGACCACGCTCATCGGCTGGTCGTGCTGTTCCAGCGGAATGCCCAGCCCCAGCAGTAGTTCGCCGGCGCGTGCCTCGGCGGTATAGCCCTCGAGTTCGGCAAAGCGTATCTCGAGGTCGGCGACCGCCATGCCGTCTTCCTCGCTCATCGCGGCCTGGGCATAGATGCGCTCACGCTCGGCCGAGACCTGCCAGAGCTCCTCGTTGCCCATGATCACGGTGTCGATGACGCGCTCATCCTCGAAGGCAAACTGGTCCTGGCGCAGCTTGCCGAGCCGCGTGGTCGCATCTTTCATGACCTGGCCGCTGGTGGGCTCCAGGTCGCCGCCGAGAATCTTCATCAGGGTCGACTTGCCGCAGCCATTGGCGCCGATCAGGCCATAGCGATGACCCTGGCCGAATTTGACGGAAACGTTTTCAAACAGCGGCTTGGGGCCAAACTGCATGGTGATGTTGGCAGTAGAAAGCAAAGGTGAGCATCTCGCGGGAGGGTCATGAATGAGGGCATCGGGCGTTGCCAGTGGCGCCGACCGGTAAGGCCGGCATTGTACGCGCTACAGCGAGGGAGTCGCCAGCGCGTCATGTCGAACGTGCCCCCGGATGCAGCACAGCGCCTGCACAGGCGCTTCGCTCAAGCTGTCCGTGATGTCTTACATCGAGGCGGGGAGAAATCCCACGGTCAAGATGGCCGGCCTGAACCATGCTCGAAGTGTGACGCGGCAAAACGCCATGCGTGCTGCTCCTCCTTCTCGGCTCGCTTTTCATCGCGGCGTCACGTCGGCAGCCTCCTGACCCTGTCGGTTGGGAGGCTGCTTTTGTTTCGGGTTGAAAACCTGTTATCCGGAAAGGCGCATACAGGGTGGGGGCTTCATCCGCCCGATAGAAACTGTGGCAGCCACAGTGCCAGCTGCGGCCAGACGCTGATGATCAGCGCTGCCAGGCACATCAGGGCGAAGAAGGGCGCGGCGGCGATGGCCACCCGGCTGATGCTTTCGCCTGTCAGCCCCTGCAGTACGAAGAGGTTGAAGCCCACCGGCGGGGTGATCTGGCCGAGCTCCACCATGATCACCAGGAAGACGCCGAACCATAGTGGGTCGTAACCGGCCTGGATGATGATCGGCAGGGTGATCGGCAGGCTCATCACGGTGATCGAGATGCCGTCCAGAAAGAGCCCCAGCAGGATATAAAACAGCGCCATGGCCAGCAGCAGGGCGATCGGCGAGAACCCTTGCTGGGCGATCCAGCTGGCCAGCTCGCGGGGCAGGTGCAGGTAGCCCATGGCCGTTGACAGCATGGCCGCGGCCACCAGCAGGCTGCAGACCATCACCGAAGTGATCAGCGCGCCGCGCAGGGCGTCGAGCAGCAACACCAGGTTCAGCTGGCGCTCCATGGCCAACAGTACCAGGGTGGCACCACAGCCGATGGCCGCGGCTTCCGAGGGCGTGGCGATGCCGGTATAGATGGCGCCGAGCACCACGAACACCAGGCCGAGTACTGGAGCCAGCAGGCGCAGGGCCTGCAGTAGGGTGGTACCGTCGGCGGTCTGGCGTGGCGCCAGAGTCGGGTTGAGCAGGCAGCGCAACATGACATAGCCGATGTACAGCACCGCGACCACCAGTCCCGGAATGACACCGGCCATGAACAGCTTGCTGATTGAGACCTCGGCCTGAACGCCGTAGACGATCATGACGATCGACGGCGGGATCAGCAGCCCCAGGCTGCCGGCGCCGGCCAGCGAGCCGATCGACAGACCACGGTGATAACCGCGCTCGGCGAGCTCCCGGGTGGTGATCTTGCCGATGGTGGCCGTGGTCGCTGCGCTGGAGCCGCTGACCGCAGCAAACAGGGTACAGCCCAGCACATTGGTATGCAGGATGCCGCCGGGCAAACGACGGGTCAGGGGCGTGAGCCCCTTGAACAGGCGTTCGGCGATGTCCGAGCGGAAGATCAGCTCGCCCATCAGGATGAACAACGGGATCGCCGAGAGCTCCCAGCTATTGGCCGCCCGGAAGAGAATCTTCGACAGGATCAGGCCGATGCGGTCGAAACCGAAATCGCCGAGCCCCCATAGGGAGAGGACGGCGACGATCACCAGGCCGGCGAAGATCCAGCTGCCCAGCGCCAGCAC
The DNA here is from genome assembly GCF_006540005.1 of Halomonas halmophila. GTDB lineage: Bacteria > Pseudomonadota > Gammaproteobacteria > Pseudomonadales > Halomonadaceae > Halomonas > Halomonas halmophila. The sequence goes on from NZ_BJOC01000012.1 coordinate 18,721, forward strand.
GACGAGCAGAATGGCCAGCACCCCGAGGCCGATAAACAGAATATCCATGCCGTCAGGCTCCGCTCTTGAAGGTGGTGCGTTGAATCAGGATGCGCAGAGTGCGCGCCACCAGTATCAGACACAGCAGGTAGAGACCGACTAGCACCGCGCCCTGGGGAATCCACAGCGGTGTTTCGGCCAGTGTCTGGCTGACGATGCCGCGGGCGAAACTGCGTTGCACGGCGATGGTCCAGAAGTGTGCCAGCCAGCCGAAGACCAGAAGCGTCGAGACGCTGGCGAAGAGTTCGAAGGGCCAGCGCAGGTGTTCCGGAAAGCGTTCGAGCACCAGCGATACCCGGATCAGCCCGCCCTGCTCCAGGGCATAGGGCAGGCTGAGGAAGGTCATGGCGGCCACGCTGTAGCCGATGAACTCATCCAGCACGAAGGTGGAACGGCCGAACAGTCGCATGCCGATCTCCAGCAGGATGTGGCCCAGCATGTAGATGATCAGCAGCATGCCCAGCCAGGCGCCGACCCGGGCCAGCCCGGAAGCGAGCTGGCCGAGTCGGTGGCTGAACGTCTCGAGCAGGCCGCTGGGCCGTGCGGGAGTCGGGGACATTAGTCGGAGGCCTTGGTCTGGTTGAATTCGTTGATGATCGTCTGGCCGCGTTCACCGATATCTTCCAGCCAGTTCTCCACCACCGGCGTGGCGGCTTCCTCGAGGCCGGCGCGGAAGTCATCGGGAATCGGGTCGTGGATGGCGACGTCGTGAGACTCCAGTGTTTGGTAGTTCTGCGCCACGCGCTCCTTGACTACCTCCCAGTTATGCGCATCGGTCTCTTCCGCGGCCTGCAGGATGGCGTCCTGCTGGGACTCGCTGAGCGATTCGAAGGCATCGCGGTTCATGTGCACCATGTTCAGCGGAATGGCGTACTTGATGGCGCTAAAGTCGCTCAGGTGTTCCCAGAAGCTGCCATTGGCACCGGACTCCGCGGAGGTCAGCACGGCCTCGATGCCACCGGTGGCCAGTTGCGGCACCACGTCGGCCCAGGACAGCTTGACCGGGGCCGCCCCGGCATTGCGCAGGATCTCGGTGCCGTTGCGGTCATAGGTTCGAATCTTCAGGTCCTGAAGGCTTGCCATGTCGGTGACCGGCTCCTTGGACCAGATACCACTGGCCGGCCAGGGCGAGGCGTAGAGCAGGATCTGGTTGTTATTCTCGAATACCTCGGCGTATTCCGGCCTGGCGATCTCGTAGAGCCGCTTGGCGGATTCCACGTCGTCGGCGAGGAACGGCAGCGAGGACAGCAGGAAGATCGGATCGATGCCGGCCAGGGTCCCCGAGAGGCTGTCGGCGATCTGGACGGCATTGTCGGCCACGGCGTAGAAATGGTCGCCGGATCGGAAGCCCAGAGAAGCCCCCGTATGAAGGGTGATATCCACCTCACCGTTGGTCAGCTCCTCGACCCGGTCGATGAACCAGGCATCGCCCTCGGCGTGGATCGAGCTGGCATTGTATTCATTGGAGAAGTCCATGGTGGTCGCGGCCTGGGCATTGAAGGCCAGGGCGCCTGCGCCGAGGCCGGCGACGAGAGAGCACAGCAAGGCGCGACGTGGCAGAGAATCGATCATGAGAGGTTTCCTTGTTGTTCGTTCAGGTGTGCTGATCATTTCAGCATCATGGATTTCCTCATGGCAGGGAAGATGCTCGTGCGACAGCCAGTGTCGCAATCACGACGCACGCCCCGACAGAGTCGTTGCCACACACAGACTAGCGGGTGCGGACGTTACTCGGCCAGGTAGTGTCGTGGCCAGGGCGCCTGGTGGTGTCAACGCTGATGGCTGGGGGCATAACGCCAGGGGCCGCCACGCTGACGGCCCTTGGGGCGGCAATGTGCGCCCTCAATGGCCCGCTGGGTGCTCGGCCATTTCGCGATCCAGGCGTTGTGCCACGGCGCCGGGGGAACCGGTGCGGCGAGCCAGCAGGTCATAGGCCACCGGAACCACGAAGAGGGTGAAGACCGTGGCGGTGGCCAGGCCGCACAAGATGACCGTGCCCAGCACCAGGCGTGTCTCGGCACCGGCGCCGCTGGACAGGATCAACGGGATCGCCCCGGCCATGGTGGTCACCGCGGTCATGATGACCGGTCGCAGACGAGTCACCGCGGCTTCGACCAGAGCCTCGTGGAAGCGGTGTCCGGCATCGCGCAGCTGGTTGGCGAACTCGACGATCAAGATGCCGTTCTTGGCGGCCAGCCCGACCAGCATGACCAGCCCTATCTGGCTATAGGTATTGAGCGTCTGACCGCTCAACCACAGACCCAGCAGGGCACCGATCATCGCCAGAGGTACGGTGATCATGATCACCAGCGGATGAACGAAGCTCTCGAACTGAGCGGCCAGCACCAGGAAGACGACCAGCACGCCCATGCCCAGCAGGAAGGTCGTGGCGCCACTGGCTTCCTGATAGTCGCGGGCCGTGCCTTTGACGCCGGTCTGCACCTCAGGCGGCAATACCTCGCTGACGGCGTTGTTCATGTAGTCGAGAGCCTTGCCCATGGAATAGCCATCGGCCAGGTTGGCCTGGATGGTGATGGCACGCATGCGATTGAAACGGTTCAGCGTGCTGGGACCGGCGAAGTCGGTCAGGGTCACCATGCTGGAGAGGGGCACCAGCTCGCCGGAGCGCGACGAGCGCACCATCAGGCTTTCCAGCGAGCGCGGACTGGGCCGGGAGCCCCGTTCGGCCTCAAGGATGACATCATACTCCTGGCCATCGTCGACATAGCGCGTCACGCTGCGCCCCCCCAGCAGAGTTTCCAGGGTGCTGCCGATCTCGGTGACGGTCACGCCCAGATCGGCGGCGCGTTCGTAATTGATGTCGACTCTGAGCTGCGGCTGATTCTCCTCGTAGTCACTGTCGAGGTTGAGCAGATTTGGGTTGTCCTCGCGGATATGGGCGATCAGGGTGTCGCGCCACTTACTGAGCTGATCGTAGGTACTGCCGCCCAGCACGAATTGCAGGGCCTGCTCGGAGCTGCTGCCACCGCCAAAGCCCTGGGGCATGATCGGGAAGGCCGTTATGCCCGGCAGGTCGGCGAGGCGTTGCCGAACCTCGGCCATAATCGGCCAGGCCGGACGGCGCTCGCTCCAGTCGCTGAGGTTGACGATCACCATGCCACTGTTGAAGTTTTCGATGGCGCCCCAGCCCATTGGCGCACGAACCAGGATGCGCTCGACTTCGCCTTTCTCGCGCATCGGCAGCAGTCGCGCCTCGATTTCATCCATGTAGTCTTTCATGTAGTCGTAGGTCGCGCCGGGTGGACCATTGACGACGATGAAGAAGGTGCCGCGATCCTCCTGGGGCGTATACTCGCGGGGTAATTGGTCGTTGATCCAGACCATGGCACCGAGCAGGGCGACAAACAGCACCATGACCGACCAGCGCCAGCGCAGCACGCGCTCCAGCAGGCTGCGATAGGCTCCGCGACAGGCATCCAGCGCACGATGCACGGCATGGGCGACGCGCCCCTCATGCATGTCGCGCTTGAGCACCTTGGAAGCCATCATCGGCGTCAGCGTCAGGGCCAGCAGGGTGGAAATGGCCACCGCAGCGGCAAGCGTCAGGGCGAATTCCGAAAAGAGTCGGCCGATGTCGCCCTGCAGAAAACTCAATGGCACGAAGACCGCGATCAGTACCAGGGTGGTGGCGATGACGGCGAAGGCGATCTGGCGGCTGCCACGATAGGCCGCCACCAGGGCGCTTTCGCCACGCTCCTGCATGCGTCGGTGAATATTTTCGAGCACCACGATGGCATCATCGACGATCAAGCCGATGGCCAGCACCAGCGCCAGCAGCGTCAGCAGGTTGATGGTGAAGCCCATGGCGGCCAGAGCGGCGAAGGTACCGATCAAGGCAATGGGCACGGTAACGGCGGGGATCAGGGTGGTACGCAGGTTGCCGAGGAAGATGAAGATTGCCACCACCACCAGCCCCATGGCGATGAACAGCGTCTTCACCACATCGGCGATGGCGTTGGAAACGAAGGTGGAGGCATCGTGGTGCAGCTTGAGCTCCATGCCCTCGGGCAGGTTGGGGGCCACGCGTTCCATCTCGGCCTTCACGGCCTCGGACAGCGCCAGGACGTTGGCAGTCGACTGCTTGCGAATGCCCAGGCCGACCATGGGCACGCCATTGCCGCGGAACATCGAACGCTCTTCCACGGCGCCGATCTCGACCTCTGCCACATCGCTCAAGCGCACCAGGTAGCCGCTGTCGTCCTCGGCGAGCACCAGATCGCGAAAGTCCTGGGGCGTCGAGAAATCCCGGGGCAGGCGTACCATGAACTGACGATCCACGGACTCCACCGAGCCGCCGGGTAGCTCGACGTTCTCTTCGCGCAGGCTGTCCTCGACATCGCTCACGGTGAGGCCCCGCGCCGCCAGCGCATCGGCATCCAGCCAGATCCGCATGGCGTATTCCTCGCCACCGCCGACGACCACCTGGGAGGCTCCCTCCAACACCGAGAAACGGTCGGTCAGGTAGCGCTCGGCGTAGTCGGTCAACTCATCGATGGCATAGTCACTGCCGGACAGCGACAGCCAGATGACCACGTCCGAGCCGGAGTCTTGCTTGCGCACCTCGGTGGCGTTGGCGGCATCGGGCAGGTTGTCCCGGGCGCCGGCGATGCGCTCGCGAATATCATTGGCGGCGGCATTGATGTCCTTGTCCAGGCTGAATTCCACGGTGATGCTGGAGCTGCCGTCGGAACTCGAGGAGGTGATCAGCTCGATACCGCTGACGCCGCTGATGCGATCCTCCAGTACCTGGGTAATGCGGGTTTCCACTACGCTCGCCGAGGCCCCAGGATAGTCGGTATCGATGCTGACGATCGGCGGGTCGATGGACGGATATTCCTGCAATGGCAAGCGGTCGAGGGCGAGCAAGCCAAAGACCACGATGAGAGCCGCCAGTACCGTGGCGAGGACCGGCCGCTGGACGGAAATATCGGACAGACGCATCAGGCATCTCCCGCATCACGATTGGCACGCAGCAATTCGCGAACCGAAGTCTCGTCATCGGTGATGCCGAGCAGGCGCACTGCATCGCCATCACGCACCCGTTCGGCACCATGGTTGACGATCAGATCGCCGGCTGTCAGGCCCTCGAGCACCTCGGCTTCGCCGGGGCGGCGCTCGCCGACGCGTACCCGACGGCGCTCGACGGTTTTGCCATCCTCTCCCTCCTGGATGACCAGCACATAGTGACGCTCCCCTTCGGGGATCAGCGCGGCCTCGGGGATGACCAGGGTCTCGCGCTGTCGGCGTGCCACGGTGACTTCCATGAGCATGCCGGGGCGCAGTTGCCGCTCGGGGTTGTCGAGTATCGCGCGCACCGAAGCGCTGCGAGTGACGGAATCCACTCGGGGCGAGATGGCCGCAATCTCGCCTTGAAAGCTGGCTTCGGGGTAGGCGGCGCTGGTGGCGGTCAGTGACATGCCTGGCGCGAGTGAGCCCAGTGCGGTGGCCGGCACCTGAAAGTCGAGTTTCATGCGATCGAGCTGGTCCAGCGTGGCAAGCTCCGTGCCCGGAGAGACCAGGGTGCCGGCGCTGACCTGGCGGAAGCCGACTACCCCGGAAAACGGCGCCTGTATCGTGTAGTCCTCGAGCTGGGCCTGCAGTGCCTCGACTTCGGCCTGGGCCTGACGCAACTGGGCGCGGCTATCCTCGGCCTCGGCCCGGGTGCCCAGGTTGCGCTGCTGTAGCTGGCTCAAGCGGTCCACCTGAGCCTGGCGTTGATCTCTCAAGGCCTTGGCAGCACGCAGGTCGGCTTGTGCCTGATCGTTGGAGAGGCGTACCAGGACATCACCGGCCTCGACATGCTCGCCGCCCTCGAACTCGAGGCTCTGGATGGTCTCGGTTACCGTGGCCGAGATCGTCACACTCTCGTCGGACTTCAATGTTCCCAGGGCTTCCAGAGGATCGCTCCAGCGGGCCTGTTCCACCCGCGAGGCGATGACCGCGGTGGGCTCGCGGGCAGTGGGTGTCTGGGCCAGCAATGGCGACGCCAGACTCAGGCCAAACAGCAACAGGCAAACAGCACGGCGCCAGGGAGGGAATTGAGGTCTCGAGGTCATGTCAGGCTCGCTTGATCCAGCGGATGTGTCACCGGGCATCCCGCCCTGGTGGTACCGGTGCCAACTCACATGGCACCGGGTCGAGCAATACACGCATCAGGGTACCCTGTTTGGGGTGCCCAAGGGATGGCAAGAGTGTGGCAACAATGCACAAGTTGCGTTCCGCCTGTCGACAGCCGGCTCTGCTAGAATGCGCGCTCGCCTGGTCGATGAACGCATCGGCCAGGCGGCAGCAAACGAGCTCATGACAGCGGCGGCCAGGGGCGAAGGCAAGGCAATGACATACGATGTGGTGGTGATCGGTGCAGGGGCTGCGGGCCTGATGTGTGCCCTGACGGCAGGCTATGCCGGGCGCCGGGTGCTGGTGGTGGAGCACGCCAGCAAGCCCGGCAAGAAGATCCTGATGTCGGGGGGCGGACGCTGCAACTTCACCAATATGGCGACCACGCCGGCGAACTTCTTCTCGCGTAACCCGCATTTCTGTATCTCGGCTCTGAGGCGCTATCGGCCCGAGCATTTCGTCGAGCTGGTCGAGCGGCATGGCCTCGAGCATGTCGAGAAAGCGCCAGGCCAGTTGTTCTGCGCCGGCTCCGCCAAGGAGCTTCTGGACGTGCTGCTCACCGAGTGCGAGTGGGCCGGGGTCGATATACGCCTCAAGACGTCGGTGCACTCGCTGGAACGGCAGGGCGAGGGTATGCGGCTGGCGACCAGCCTGGGGCCGATCGAGGCCGGGGCGGTGGTGGTGGCCACCGGCGGCCTGTCGATCCCGACCATGGGCGCCACCGGCTTCGGCTATGAGATTGCGCGCCAGTTCGGGCTGGCGGTCACCGAGACACGCGCGGCGCTGGTGCCGTTCACGTTGACCTCGCAGTGGAAGGAGCGTGCCGCCTCGCTGGCCGGCCTCAGCCACGAGGTGGCGGTACGCTGTCGCGATGGCGAATACCACGAGCCCATGCTGTTTACCCATCGAGGGCTGTCCGGGCCGGCCATGCTGCAGATTTCCAGCTACTGGCATAGCGGTGACGCGCTTTCCATCGATCTGTTGCCTGGTACTGAGGCGTTCGAGGCGCTGATCACCGCGCGCCGCGACGCGCCCAAGCGGCGCTTGAGTACCTGGCTGGCCGAGCGCCTGCCACGTCGGCTCGCCCAGGCCATGGTGGAATGGCATGGTGGCGATGCGCCCCTGGCGGAGTGTTCCAACGCCACCCTGTCGGCCTGGGCCGCCTACCTCAACGACTGGCAGCTCAAACCCGCTGGTACAGAGGGCTGGCGGACCGCCGAGGTTACGATGGGCGGTATTGACACCCAGGGGATATCTTCTAAAACCTTCGAAGTTCAGGGGCTGCCGCAGCTGCGCTTCATCGGCGAGGTGCTGGACGTCACCGGCGAACTAGGGGGCTACAACTTTCAGTGGGCCTGGGCCTCTGGCGTCGCCTGTGGCCAGGCGGTGTGAGGCGATAGGGCTGATGCGGACTGTCGTGCCTGGCAGGGCTTTCTATACTGAAGGCGTCACGGCACGGAGTCTGCGTCATGGGGAAATCGCTGCAGAAACGGCGCCTTGGGCGCGTGGTGGGAGATGTCGGGCTGGATCTGGTCAAGGAGGCGCGGCGTGCGCGGCCGCGTGTCATGGACCCCGAAGATCCCGAGGGTCTGCATGATTTCCGGGTGGCCCTGCGTCGTCTGCGCGTCTGGCTGCAGGCCTATCGGCAGCAACCGGGCATTCGGGTGCCCAAGTCGCTGCGTCGTGATCTGCGCGACCTGGCCAGGGCCACCAATGCGGCCCGCGACGGCGAGGTGATGCTGGCATGGCTCGAAACCATCCAGCCGCAGCTGTCGGTGCGCGAGCGGCATGCGGCCGGCTGGTGGCAGCAGCGCCTGGAGGCACAGGTGGCAGAGGCTTACACAGAGGCTCATGAGGCCATCGAGTCGCGCTTCCCCGAGCTGGAGCAGCGTCTCATCGCGCAGCTCGAGGCGATACGGGACGGCGATTCCGACAGGAAGGCAAGTGGCAAGAAGAAGCGGGCGAAAGGTCGGGGAGGAGGCCCGCCGCGTTTCGGAGAGGCCAGTGCCCAGGTGCTGGACGCGCTGCGCGAGCGTCTGGAAGCCGAAGTCGCGGCCGTGGGCTCGGTGGAAGACGCCGAGTCGCTGCACCGCCCGCGTATCACCGGCAAGCGCATTCGCTATCTATTGCGCCCGTGGCGCAGGGTATCGGCGGATTGCCATCAGGCCGAGCGCGCCATGAAGGACTTTCAGGATGCATTCGGCGTCCTCCACGACGACCTGGTGCGCGAGGCTGCCATGCATTCGGCCGCTCTTGAACAGGGCCGCCAGGAACTCGATGCCAGATTGACCCAGGCCGCACAAGGCCAGGCCGGGCGTGCCACGGCCCCCGCTCACCTGCGCGGTTTCATGGATCTGCTGAGTGCACACCGGACCCGGTTACTGCGACACTATGATGACGCCATGGGTGCCGGTGGCGTGGCAAATATCGATGCCCTTTCGGTGCACTTGAACAGAGCCGCCGAGGCCATGCGTCAATGAGCTGGTCAGGCGGGCCAGCGTGATGACACTGGCGGCAGGGGGCATCGCTACTGGAGCCGCTGGGAAATCTCGTTCCACAGGGCCTGGTAGTTGCGGGAGGCCGTGGTGCGGGGCGCGAAGGCATGCAGCGGGGCACGCTCCAGCCCCATGCGCTCGACGGCACTGGCCGCGGGAATGACCGTGGACAGCATCAGGGGCCAGCCGTTCTGCATCTCGTCGATCATCTCGACATGCAGCTTGCGTCGCCGGTCCGCCAGGGTGATGAAGGGCCAGAAGGTGCAGGGCAGCTCCTGTTCATCCAGGAAGTCGCGCAACTGTTCCAGAGTGCGCATGGAGAGCGTGGTGGGAACCACCGGCACCAAGAGGGCATCGACGCTGGAGAAGATGTTCTCGGACAGGTGGGACAGGCTCGGGGGGCAGTCGAGGATGACCAGATCATAGTCCTTGCGCACCGGCTTGAGAATCTGGCGCAGGTGACTGTTGCCGCGCTTGGCCAGCAGGTTGTCCATGTCCCGTGATGCCAGGGCGGCAGGCAGTACATCCAGGTTATCGACCTGGGTATTGCGTATGACCTTGTCCAGATCGGCCTTGCCCTTGACCAGTTTTTCCACGCCCCCACGCACCTTGGGCTTGGTACGCAGGTAAAAGCTGGTGGCGGCCTGCGGATCCAGGTCCCAGAGTAATACACGGTTGCCGGCACGCGCGGCTTGAGCGGCGAGGTTGACCGATGAGGCGGTCTTGCCGACTCCTCCCTTGATGCTATAAAGCGCCAGCATGCGCATGGTGAGCGGCTCCCTGATGTGTCATTAATATGTTGGTTAATTGACACCGCATCATAACAAGAATGACATAAACAATTGTTACGACCAGATGATGCATGCCGCCTCCGGCATCAGGAAAGCAGCTTGCCGAGGCGTTTCAGGGTGAGGGCCCCCATGGCGACACGGTTGGCGGCCTTGATGGCCGGCCCGGGACGACGCAGGACCACCGTCAGCAGGATGCCACTGCCGATCAGAAGCGGGGTACGCAGGCGGTTCAGCATCTCCCACCTGTCGTCCAGCGGGCTGATGGCATCGTGCCACTGCTCGCTGGCCATCAGGGTATCGAGGCGCTGGTCTTCGATGGTGGCTTCCAGCGCCGCCTTGCGCTGTCGGCGAGACGGCGATGCGTCCCGGCTATTGCTGGCGTTGTGGCGCTTCACGTTGTGACTCCAGCAGTTCACGGTCCAGGGCCAGGTGCTTGAGAGTGCTGGCCAGCAGAGTGGGGCGACGCGCCAGATGCATGACCCAGGCCGCCAGGCCGGCTCCGCCGAACAACAGCACGCCCGCGCTCACGGCAATGGCCATGAGGCGGTGGCTTTCCCAGAAGGCGACGATGACCAGGGTAGTCAGCGCGCCGAGTCCGAGCAGCAGCAGGATCATGCTCAGCCCGGCGAGCAGCAGTATGCCCACCAGCCGCGCGCGTTCCTCTTCCAGTTCGAGAACGGCGAGTCGCAGGCGCGTCTCGCCGGTGGCCAGCAGGCTGCCGAGTATCCGTTTGCCGGCATCGAACAGCCGCTGAGCCGGTCCCTGGCTCTCCGACATCAGCGCCGTCCGATCAGCAGACCGATGACCACGCCGGCGGCGGCGCCGATGCCGATGCTGGTCCAGGGGTTGTCATGCACATAGCGGTCCGCGCTGTCGGCCCGACGCGTCACATGGTCGCGCGCTTCGTGATAGGCGTGTTCGCCACGCGACTCGAGACGGCTGCGGGTATCCTGGAGGCGTTTTTCGGCCCGCGCACGCATTTCCTTGACGTTCTGTCGAGAGTCATCGGCCGTGGCGTTGACCAGCTCCTCGACCGTCCGCGAGAGGTGATGGAGGTCATCCTTGAGTTGCTGGGAGGCCTCCTGGCGCTGTGTACGCGAGCTCTCAGGTGTTCCGCTGCCGCTTGATGTTTCTTCCATCATGACGTCTTCCTCCGGGTGTCGATCGTGTCCAGCATATGAAGTTGGCGTTAGCGGTGCAATCACTTTGCTTGCCCCGCAACCTCGGGTGTTGTGGCGTCAGCGTCCCAGAAGACCCGACGAGAACAGCGGATTCAGACTAAAGCCGATCCCCAGGCGATGCACGTTGCGATCATAGTCGATCAGGCTGTCTCCGTAGCCGGTGTAATACTGGACGTGCCCGCGTATCTTGCCGAACAGCGGCCAGGAGTAGTCGAACTGGGCCCCCAGATTGCCATGGGCGGGGTTGCCGCGGACCATCAGGCTCGCTTCATGGTCCCCGAAAAAACGCCGCGCCACAGTAATATCGCCGTAGCCCATGTATTCCTCGATGTCCGGGTTATCGTCTTCCTCGGCCGATTCCGGTATCCGCCAGTGAGGCTGCAGCGAGACACCCCAGCCATCCTTGATGAAGGTGCTTGTCAGGATGACACGATTCCAGCTGCGCGACATCTCGCCGGAGCGGCCATTGGACTGATGATTCAGAGCCAGGCGGTTGTTGATGTTGGTCCAGCCAGCGAATGTCCAGTCCGCGTTGAAGTCGGCAAAGATCTCGGGCTCGTAGTTGGTTTCGCGGAAGGGCGAGGAAGCGTCGGTATTATAGGCCTGCCACCAGCTTTGCTGGGTATAGGCGAAGAACAGGTCGCCGTCTGCCGGCAGGAGGTCTTCCGCCAACTGGAACTTGGCGCTGAACTGGAACTTGACCTCCATGTGATCCGCATCGGCGTCGTTGTCGATACTGTTGAAGGCCGGCTCATTGGGGCTATTGGTATAGCTCAACGGCAACAGGTAGTTACGCCGATGGGTCGTGATGGCATAGGGATTCTGCTCGGACTCTTCCTCCAACAGGCGACGCGTGACCACGGACGTCTCCAGCGGCTGTTCCGGCTCCGCCGTCCCGGCTGCTTCCACCTGACGGCCCCCGGCGTCCTGCGCCGAGTGTTGGCTGGATGTTGCATCGACCCGGGCGGACGTGGGGGCCGCCTGGGGCGAGCCGGCGGCACGCTCGTCTTGCAGGCGCCCGCGCAACTTGCCGAGTTCGGCCTGCAGCGACTGAATACGCGACTCGATGGCCTCGCGCTCGGCTTCGGTCAGGGGTTCCGCCGCCTGGGCCTGGCTCGACAGGCCGGCCAGCATCAGGGTAACAACGAGGAGTCGAGATGGCTTCATGCGCCGCCTGCTTGATTGGGATATAGGCCCTCGTTTCTACCATGACGACAGGGCAAGTCAACTGTGGCGGTATGGCGACGAGAAGCGTTGCTTTGCCGACCCGATGCGCCGAGAATCCAATCAACCTGGTGATGTCACCGATGACGAGGTGTCCGTGAACAGAGTCTCCCGCCGTGCCGGCAAGCGAGTCTTGCACATTGTTTGCCTATTGATGCTGTTGATGGCCTCGACGAGCTGGGCGGCTGACTTGCCGACACGCGAGTCGCTGGAACAGCGCCTCGAGGAATTGCGTCCCGCCGACGGCCAGCAGGTCGATGCGGCGACCCAGGAAAAGCTCGATATTCTCCAGGCGACCCTCCAGGAGCTGGCGACGCTGGAGGCTACGCGGGCGCGTCTCGCCGAGCTCGAGTCGCGGATCGGTCAGGCGCCGGAGGAGATCGAAGCGCTGCAGCAGGCGCTGCAGGATAGCGAAGACGATACCCCTGCGGATTCGCTGTCGTCACTGGAATCCCTGCCACTGGCGACCCTCGAGCAGCGGCTGGAGGCCGCCAGCGTGGCGCTGCGCAATGATCAGGAACGCTTGTCACAGGTCGAGACGCGTCTGCTGGGCACCCAGACACTGCCCGAGCGTGCACAACAGGGCATCGCCGAGGCCACCGAGCTGGCCGAGCAAAGTCGTCGCAGCCTCGAAAACCTGAACGCACAGAATGTCGAAGAACGCGATCCGCGCTTGCTGCAGGCCCGCGTCAAGCGCGCCCTGGCCGAGCAGCGCCTGGCGTTGCATCAACGCGAGCTGGCCACCAACACCCGGCTGCGTGAGCTGGAGCGGCAGCGGCGGGCGCTGCTGGAGCGCCAGGTCGCCAGTCAGGAAGCTCGTCTGCTGTCGCTGCAACGCCTGATCGACGAGCGCCGTCGCGAGCGCTCCGAGCAGGCCATTGCCGATGCCGTGCAGGACGAGCCCGATGAGGTGGCACGGCATCCGCAGATCAGCGAGGCACAGCGCATCAATCGCGAGCTGAGCCTGGAACTGCTGCGGATGACCAGTCGCTCCAATGAATTGGTGCGCCAGGGGCTGGACGTTCGCCGTCAGCTCGAGCAGGTACGTCAACTGCAACGTGGCCTGGACGAGCATGTCGATGCCATCCGTGGCAGCACCTTGCTGTCGCGGATTCTGCGCGAGCAACGAGAGGCCTTGCCTCAGGTGGAGGTGCGCGGTGGCCTCAAGGATGAAATCGCCGACTGGCGACTGCGCCAGTTCGAGCTGGAGCGCCAGAGTGATGTGCTCAAGGATGCCGAAGCACAGGCGCGCCAGCGTCTTCAGGAGGCGGGTGTCACGGATGTCTCGACGGCACTGGTGCAGCCCCTGACTCAGCTTTTGCAGGCGCGTCGTGACCTCATGGACCAGTTGGAGCCGACCTACAGCGAAATGCTCAGCTCGGCCATCGAACTGCAGCTGCATCAGCAGCAGCTGCTGTCTACCAGCCGTTCGCTGCGCGACACCATCGACAAGCAGCTGTTCTGGATTGCCAATGCGCGGCCGCTCGACCTTGCCTGGCTGCTCAAGTTGCCCGAGCATCTGCTTACCGAGTGGCGAGAGGGCGAGTGGCGCCAGCTTCTGCCGCATCGCTGGACCCTGCCGGATGCCGGCGCCCTGATCGCCATTGTGCCGTTGTTGATGAGCGGCGTGTTGCTGCTGTTGCGGCGTTCGCTCAAGCGTCGGCTGCAGCGCCTGCATGAAGAGATCGGCCATCTGCGTTCGGACAGTCAGGCCCACACGCCCCAGGCGGTGTTGCTCAATGCCCTGCTGGCGGCCCCCATGCCACTGCTGCTGGCGGGTGTCGCGGCCGTGCTGTCGTGGGGCGGGCAGGGCGCCGCGCCGGTGATCGGCGGCTCTCTGGTTCAGGTCGCCCTGGCCGGGGCCGTGGTCGCCATGGCACGACGCCTGCTGGTGCCGGATGGCGTGGCGGTACGGCATTTCTACTGGCCTGCCGGCTATGTGGCGCGCCTGCGGCGCTGGCTGTGGTGGCTGCTGGTCGCCATGATTCCGGTGCTGCTGATTGCCCCACCGGCCAGAGAGGCCGGCATCAACCTCAACCTGCGGCCGGTAGCGATGCTGATATTGCTCGCCGGCTTCGTCGGCATGAGTGTGTCGCTCGGCAAGCTGATCCTGGCGCACACGCCCTTTTTCGGCGTCAAGCTGTTCCGCCTGGTGCTGGGGCTTTCCATGGCTGCCGTGCCGCTGGTGCTGACGGGCCTGGTCGTCTCCGGCTATGCCTACACCGCCCTGAGCCTGGTCAGCCGCTTCGTCATGACGCTCTATCTGCTGGGGGGCTGGATTCTGGTCGAGGCGGCGGTGGTGCGCGGCCTGGCCGTGGCCGCCCGTCGGCTGGCCTACCGGCGTGCCCTGGCACGACGCCGCGCCCAGCAGGAACACGAGGGGGAGAGCGGCCTCGATATCGTCGAGGAACCGCCGCTGGACATGCAGCAGGTCAACCAGCAATCCCTGCGGCTGGCCAAGCTGGGGCTGATGATCGGCTTCCTGGTCGCGCTCTACATGGTCTGGGCGGATCTGTTGACGGTCTTCGGCTATCTGGAACAGGTCATGCTGTTTGCGGATGAAGGGCAGGGCGCCGACATCGTCGGTGGTGCCATGTCGGTCGCGGATATCATCGTGGCCCTGATGATCATCGGCCTGACCCTGATGCTGGCGCGCAACCTGCCCGGACTGCTGGAAGTTATGGTGCTGTCGCGGCTCGAGCTCAAGCAGGGCAGCGCCTATGCCATCACCTCGCTGCTGTCCTACACCATCGTCGGTACCGGCGTGGTCATGTCACTCGGCGCGCTCGGCGTGGCCTGGAGCAACCTGCAGTGGCTGGTCGCTGCCCTGGGTGTCGGCCTCGGCTTCGGCCTGCAGGAAATCTTTGCCAACTTCATCTCCGGGTTGATCATTCTCTTCGAACGCCCGGTACGCATCGGCGACACCATTACCCTGGGTAATCTCACCGGCACCGTCAGCCGCATTCGCATCCGAGCCACCACGGTCACCGACTTCGATCGCAAGGAAATCATCATCCCCAACAAGACCTTCGTCACCGACCAGTTGATCAACTGGTCGCTGTCGGACAGCATCACCCGAGTGATCCTGACCTATGGCGTGCAACTCGGCACGCCACCGCAGCTGATGCAGCGACTTCTGCAGCAGGCCGCCGACGAGAACGAGCGCGTGCTGCGTGACCCGCCGCCGGAAATCTTCTTCATGCGCTATACCGAGAGCGCCATGGAGTATGAGCTGCGTGTCTACGTCAACAGCCTCGGCGATCGGCTGTTTGCCACCGACGAAATCAACTCGCGGGTCGGCCAGCTGCTGGCCGAGCATGACCTGAACATCGCCTTCAATCAGATGGATGTCTGGCTGCACCGCAGCGACGGCACCAGGGCGCGACTGGAGTCCCGGCCATCCGCGAGTTCGTCGAGCACAAAGCCGCCCAGTCACCCGCCCCCGGGCGCGCCCGGTGATCCCGGTGATGTCAGTGGTGGCGACGGGGGCGGACGATAGTTGTCGCGTATCGCCATGCCGGGCTAGAGCCTTGCGCTTCAACCACCCCGTTTGGCATACAGCAGAAACTCGCGGTTGCCGTCGCCGCCGCGGATCGGGCTTTCCTGCCAGTGATGGACCCTGAAGCCGCTGGCCTCGCAGGCGGTCCGTAGGCGCGCTTCGACATCGGCGTAGCGGTGGGGCTGGGTGACCAGGCCCTGGGCGTTGACGCCGTCGGGGCCGACTTCGAACTGGGGTTTGACCAGCGACAGCAGTTCGCTACCTGCCGGCAGGATGGCTGCCAGCTCGGGCAGGATCAGGGTCTGGGAGATGAAGGCCACATCCATGACGGCCATATCCACCGAGTGTTGGCCGAGGGCGTGCTGCAGGGTGGCATCGTCGCGCATGGCGCGGGCATTCAGGCCTTCCAGGCAGGTCACGCGCGGGTCGTCGCGCAGGCCGGCTTCCAGCTGGTCGCGACCGACCTCGACGCCGATGACGTGCCGGGCGCCATGGCGCAGGGCGCAGTCGGTGAAGCCGCCCGTGGACTGGCCCACGTCCAGCACGTCGCGGCCCTCCAAGGATAACGCCAGGCTGGCCAGCAGGGCTTCCAGCTTGAGGCCTGCTCGCGAGACATAGCGCTCTTCCGGGTCGTCCTCGACCAGCAGGGTGACCGTCTCGGCCAGTTTCTCGCCGGGGCGGGCCAGCACCTTGCCGTCATCGGCGCGGCGCACCCGGCCATGGCGAATCAGGCGTTGGGCGCGGGTGCGGGAACGGGCCAGACCCTGGCCGAGCAGGAGTTGATCGAGGCGAGGCATGATGAGCGTCGGGTTCGTCCGGGAAAAGCGCGATTATGCCACAAGCGACAAGCGTGATAAGCCCGGACGGGCGGTAACGCCCTCCGGGCAGGTGGCGTTACACCGGCGAACCGGTGCCCGCCGAGGCCTGCAGTCCACCTGGCGGCAGGCGGTCGGCGCCCCAGCTGCGCTCGACGTACCCGATGACGCGTGTCAGTTCTTCTTCGGGGACCTGGGCCAGCTCGCCGCGTTCCAGCGGGTCGTGGTGGAAGATGTAGAGCCGTGAGGCGAACTGGTCGAAGGGCAGCGAGGCTTCACCGAAACGTTCGCCGTGTCCGGCGGTGCTGACCATCACACCGTCTCCCCAGTTCTGGCCGCTGTCGTTGTTGGGGTTGTAGAAGTAGATGCGCGTGACGCCGTCCGGGTCGAGCCCGGCGCGCAGGATGCTGATGGCATGCCAGCCGATGAAGCGGGCCGCGCTGTCGGTCACGGCGATGCCTGCCGGCTGGGGATGAATCAATGGCTGATTGCCGTTGTAATCCGGGTGATAGCTGGCATAGAAGTGGCGCAGGAAATGCTCCAGCTCGCTGAGCTGGCCGCTGGCTACGTCGACATTGATGCGAAAGCCGCGCCCCGACCACCAGCCATGAAACTCCGGGTTCACCCAGCGGTGGGGGTCACCCTCGCGGTCGACACAGCGCCTTCCCATCTCGGCATAGATGCGATCCAGGTGCGGCACCACGATCAGCGACACCGGGTCGAGGTCCATGGGCAATTCGGTGGCCACACCCGACAGACAGGCCATGGAGGAGATCGACTGACCCTCGAAGTGCATGATGATGTCATCGTCGCGGGCGGCCCAGGCGATCATCTGCAGCAGGTAGTCCGGATCGTTGTAGGCCCACATGGAAAGGGCCCGCGCCGACTGGCAGGTCGGGTTGTTGCCCTGACCCACGCCCAGCGGCAGGCCCAGCATGCACAGCACGCCCTCCAGCAGTCGGGCTTGCGGCGCCACCTCATCGCCGAAGGCGAGGTTGAGGCGCGCCTGTGACCACTCGGAAAGCACCAGGCCGAGCTGGCGCCACATGGCGGGCGCCACTGGGGGCTGATAGAGCACGCCACGCTCGAGCATCAGCGCCATGCCATAGGCCGCCTGGGCGGTTTGCGGCAGGATGGCATCGTGGATCAGGGCATGCGTCAGCTGCCGATAGCACAGCAGGCAATCGCGCCCCGTGGCCGAGAGCCCCAGGGCCTCGCTGAGCAGGTGGTCGTTGCGCTGGGTGTTCAGGTGTTGCAGCAGCACGGCGTGGTAGGGCGA
Source organism: Halomonas halmophila (assembly GCF_006540005.1). Lineage (GTDB taxonomy): Bacteria > Pseudomonadota > Gammaproteobacteria > Pseudomonadales > Halomonadaceae > Halomonas > Halomonas halmophila. The sequence continues at coordinate 36,182 of NZ_BJOC01000012.1, forward strand.
AACCAGGCCGGTGTCGTGCATGGCCCGGGCAAAGCCGGTGGCTTCCGCCTGCAGGGCCGTGGTGTCCATGCTCGCCAGGCGCTCGCCATAGATGGCTATTCCGGGGTCCTCGCGGCATGCCTGGGTGGGGCCGAACAACGAGCTGACCAGACGGTCCGCCCCCTGGCCGCTGCTGCCCAGGTCGATGGCCGGGTCGGCCTGACAGATGGCGATCTGGGTGATCATGCGCTTGACCGGCTCGACCTGGATGGGCCTCTGGTTGAGGATGCGCCAGATCTCCTCGATCAGCTGGTCGATGATGTGCTCGTAGCCGATGCGCCGCGCCAGGTGCTGAAAGAGCTGCCGTGGCAACATGGCCAGACGCCCCTGGGATGCCCGCTCGGCCTCGCTGGGGGCGCTGAACAGCAGCGACAGGTTCAGCGCCATCGTCTGTGACAGATAGTGATGGGCCTGTTCGGTGGTGATCTGTGTATGGGCGGTTTCGCCCTTGGCCACGGGCAGCAGGCGCAGTTCGCTCAGTGCCTCGATGACCACGGTGTTGGGGTCGGCGCTCTGCAGGGCCTGGACGGTGAGCGAGGGCAGCAGAAACTGGGGGGTTTCCCAGTCCGAGCCCACGAACACTCCGGCGGCCTCCATGGCCGCCGTGCGTTGTTCTACCGCCGCGCAGCCGCCATTCTGCAGCATGGTGCGGCGGGCGGTATCGAGCACCGGCGCCAGCTTGCCGGGTTTGGCGAATGCCGCGGCCTGGTCCAGCTGATCGATGGCGCTGTCCAGCTTGGCCAACAGGCCGGCAAGCTTGTCCTCATCGACACTGGGCTCGCCGTTTTGGGGATTAGGTGGCGTCGTCACGCAGACTCCCGATCATTGAATTGGCGCATCAAGCCTGCTTTATACGTAAAAATCAAGCTCTTCCAGGCTCTTGAGCAGGTCACGCAGACGGTGCGGGTCATCGCCCTTGAAGTAGGTCAGCCCCCAGTGGGTGCCGAAGGCCGTGCGCTTGGTGACCGTTTCCTGCACGGGCGGGGTCAGCTCGTGGGACTCGAAGTAGGGGTGATCCTCGACCTGCTCGGGGATTTCCAGGCGGCTTACCACGCGCAGGCGCGGATAGACCCCGAAACAACCGGCGTAGCCATCGGCGTCGACCACTTCTTTCGGGAAGAAGGCGGCGACTTCTTCAGGCGTGGTCTTGGGATCGAAGACCAGCATGCTGGCCTGGTAGGCATTGAAGCCGTAGACCCGCTCCAGCAGCTCGAAGACCTTGAAGCCCGGTGGACGATAGGCCACCTCGCCGAAATACATCTCGCCGTCGCTGGTGACGAAATATTCCGGGTGGATCAGGCCGAAGTCGATGTCGAAGGTCTTGATCAGCTTTTCGATCTGCCGGGTGATCTGCTCGCGATAGCGTTCCAGCTCGGGAGAGGCCGGCACATACACCGAATAGCCCAGAGTGACGTACTCGGAAATGTTCAGAAAGGCGATCTTGCCGTCGTGAATCCAGGCCTCGACGGCGAACTCCCAGCCATCCAGGTGGGACTCCATCAACACCGGGAATTCCTCGTCGGGGATGGTATCGACCTCGTCCGGCGTACGAATCACGCGATGGCCAAGGCAGCCGGCCTTGTCGAAGGCCTTGAGGTGAATGGGGTCATTGGGATCGCCGTCGAGCTTGAGCAGGGTCTGGTTGACCCGCTTGAGAAAACGGATGACATCGTCCTTGTCGTGCGCCTCCTCGAAAATGCCCACGCGGATGCCGCCAAGCTGTGCCCGGCGCTTCATCAGGGCCTTGTCGCGCAGCAACAGCGACTGGCCATACAGGCGCGGGTTGTCGAGCAGCACCGAGTTGATGGCGCCTGCCCATTCGACGGTTTCCTCATAGAGCGGAATGGCCACATTCACGCCCATATCGCGCAGGGTTTCGGCGATTTCCATGGAGCGGTCGTTCAAGCGCTCGAAGTTCCAGGACACATAGGGTAGGTCGTGCTTCTGGCAGTATTCCTCGGCCCAGTCCGGCGCGACGATGACGTAGCGACGATCGAACTTCTCGGCGGCCTCGATGGCATTCAGGCTCCAGCCCAGCAGGGCGATATACCCCTTGTTGGGATCCTTCTGCATAGACACCTCCACGGTGTTAACAACACGATGCCGTCTCTGCGGCGGGTATTTGCCAATATCCAGCATAGTGTGTTCGGAGGGGAAAGACCGCCGAAGCCGTCAACGCAGCGATTTCTGCCGCCGATGGCTTGCCCACGGGCACCACGCTTGTTATATTGCGCACCGCTCGACACGGCCTGATGCCGCGACGAGTTCGACATCAAAAATCTGTCGTCTGTGGTGGCCCCGTCGGTCCTCCCGCAACGCGAAATCGCAAACCCCGCCAGGCCCGGAAGGGAGCAACGGTAGTGATGGAGGCGTGTGCCGGGATGTGGCTGTCGGGGCCGCCTCCATATTGGGCCACTGAATGACCGAAGCGCTATTTCACTCCCCGGTGCCGCTTCAATCCCCCGATGGCTACCCGCTTTCGTTTACCTGACTTTTTACTCGACACCCTCTGCGTTGGCAGTCCTCTGTTCTGTTAGAGCGATGCTTGATGCCTGTCTCGTCCACGGTGGCGCGCGTCACCGGCAACCATCCAAGCCAGCCTTGATGCAACGAAATAGCGGTCTCACTATCCAAGGCAGTAGTGAATCCCTAATCCGCAGTCCCCGATGGAGGACGTGATGAACGCCCAGATGATTCTCAAGCAGTTGATGAAGCAGGCCGGCAGCGGTTCCGGTTCCCGGTCGTCCGGCGGCAATGATCTCAAGGGCATGGTCGACAGCCTGTCGTCTCAGCTGAGTGGCAGCGGCAGTGGCAGCGGCAAGAGTGGCGGCCAGTCCGGCGGCTTCGACCCCAAGCAACTGCTGGGCGGTGGGGCCCTGGGCATGCTGGTGGGCTCCAAGCGCGGCCGCCAGATGGGCGGCAAGGCGCTCAAGTATGGCGCCATCGCCGGTGTCGGCATGCTGGCCTGGAAGGCCTGGCAGAATTCCCGGGGTGGTTCCGGCGGTGACGAAACCCGCGAGGGCAAGCCGGTGGAGCAGCTCGAGGCCAACCAGCAGGAGGAGCGCAGCCTGGAGCTGCTTCAGGCGATGATCATGGCTGCCCGGGCCGATGGTCATATCGACGGCCAGGAGCGCGCCATGCTGGCCGAACAGATCGACGAGTTGGGCGCCGACGACGAACTGCACCAGTGGGTCGAGCAGCAACTGCAGGCGCCGCTGGATGCCGAGGCCCTGGCGCAGCAGGCCGATTCGCCGCAGGCCGCGCGCGAGATGTACCTGGTCAGCGTCGCCATCATCGACGACCAGAATGCCATGGAGCGGGCCTGGCTCGACCAGCTGGCCACGGCCCTGAACCTCGACGACGCGCTCAAGCAGGAGCTCGAACAGCAGGCGGTCGCTTCCTGAATTCCCCCGGTGGCGCTATCCTATAGGGCTTTGTGAGCCGATGAATCAGCCCTGAAGGACGCCTGCCCCGATGTTGACCTTTCACACCGCCGCCACCCAGCTGCGCCAGGCGCGCACCGAGCTGGATGGCGGCGTTCTTGTTGCCCCTTACGAGTGCCCCGAGCGGGTCGACCTGGTGCTCAAGCGCATTCAGCAAGCCAGCCTGGGCGAGGTGCGTGAGCCGGAGGCCTTCGGTCTCGAGCCGGTGCTGGCCATTCATGACCCGGACTATGTGCAGTTTCTCGCCGAGTGCTGGGAGCAGTGGTGTGCCCTGGGGCGAAAGGGCGAGGCGATCGCCTGGATCTGGCCGACGCGCACCATGCCGGGGGATGTCATCCCGGATCATCTGGATGGCCGGCTCGGCCACTATGCGCTTTCGGCGGATACCTCGATCTGTGCGGGGACCTTCGAGGCCGCCCAGGCCAGCAAGGACATCGCGCTTTCCACCGTGCGCCACAGCCTGACCACCGGTGAACCGGCCTTCGGCCTGTGCCGGCCACCCGGGCATCATGCTGCCAGCGATCAGTTCGGCGGTTACTGTTTCTTCAACAATGCCGGCGTGGCCGCCCAGTACGCCCTGGACAGCGGCAAGCGCCGCGTGGCCATCCTCGATGTCGATTTTCACCACGGCAACGGCACCCAGCAGGTCTTCTACGAGCGGGATGATGTCTTCTTCGCCTCGATTCACGGCGATCCCTGCCATTGCTTCCCGTACTTTCTGGGGCATGCCAGTGAAACCGGACGCGGCAGGGGAGATGGCTTCAACGCCAACTATCCGCTGGCACCGGGCAGTGCGTTCGACGTCTGGGTGCAGGCGCTCGACGACGCCCTGGCGCGCCTCCGCGCGGCGGAGTGTGAACTGCTGATCGTCTCGCTGGGCGTGGATGCCTTCGAGGATGACCCGATCAGCGAGTTCAAGCTGACCAGCGACGACTTCAGCGAGATGGGCCGCCGCTTGGCCGGCCTGGGTGTACCGACCACCTTCCTCATGGAAGGCGGCTATGCCGTGGAGGCGATCGGCACCAATGTCGTCAATGTCCTGCAGGGTTTCGAAGCCGCCGAAATGGCCTGATCGACTGATGCGGTGTAAGCATCAGCCGAGCGACGTCAGGCCGGTGGCAGGTGGGGCACCCAGTCCAAGGCGCCGAAGCTCTCGGCCGATATCCACACGATGAAGGCCACATACAGTGTCAACAGCACTGCGCATTCCGGTTTCGAGAGCAACATCCCGGTACGCATCATCAGGAACAGCACCACGGTGGCAGCGGTCAGGGCGCCCAGCATGGGCGCGGCCACCGAGAAGTTGACCAGGGCGCCGCCGGCGATCAGCACCCCGGCGGAGATGCAGACCAGCAAATCGAAGGTATTGCTGCCCAGCACATTGGCGATGCTGGTGATGCCGCGCCCCTGACGAGCGGCGCGAACCGACACGAAGGCATCGGGGATCGACGTACCCGCGGCCACCACGGTAATACCCCACAGGAAGCTCGGCGTGTTGAAGATCTCACCGAAATTCAGCGCCGCCTGCACCAGCGCCTCGACGCCAACCACAATGACGATCAGCGACAGGCCAAGGCGCAGCCACTCGCGCCCCGGACGGATGTCGCTGGCATCCACGTCGGATTCATAATCCAGCGTGTCCTGATACTGCACGAAAAGGTAGAGACCGTAGAGGGCGACGGGAATCAGTGCCAACAGTGGGGTGATCTCGCCAATAATGACACCGCCGCTGCTCTTGACCGGATGATAAATGGCGGCAAAGGCAAAGGTCAGCGTCAGCACCGCCACGGCGATCATGTAGAACTGGGCTTCCTTGTAGACCAGGTCGCGATTGGCAGTCAGCTTGTGGCGGCTGGCCAGGCCCGAAAGCGCCGGGATCACCAGGATGTTGAACAGCGCCGAGCCGACGATAGCCGCCACGCCCAGCTCGAACTCGCCGTGCACCAGTGTCGAGATCACCGTGGTCGAAAGCTCCGGAAAGCTCGAGCCGACCGCTACCACGATGGCGCCCTGGACGATGTCGGGCAGGCGGTAGTAGGCCGAAAGCCGCTCGCTGGCGCGTTCGAGCAGGCCGCTGCCCCACCAGATGATGGCGGTCCCGACCAGTGCGACGAGGGTCCAGAGTAGTATAGGCGACATGAGTGCGGTCCTTGCGTGGTTCTGTGTGGGTCAGCGACGTTGGGGTTTACATCAAAAACGGGCTGGGCTGCCCGTGACTTGAGATGGACAGATGCTTGATGGCCCGGGTGGCAGCCACGTGCAGCAGGGCCCGTTCATTGACTTCACGCTGTCGTTTCTCCACCGGATCTTCGGTTCGCACAGTGTAGCGGGCGGGGATGACACCCTCGTTGACGCACATTAAGTTTGGCCGGTCGCACGCAGATAGTCCTGCAAGCTCAGCTGGAGTTAATGGGCGACGAGGCGTGGCGGCATGCAGGATTCTTCCACATATCCAAGGCGTTTGGCGAAGCCATTCAAGCTACCAGATTTAGTTCGGTGTGTTGAGCTGGCTTAAAGCAGGATGGTCTAGAATGGTGCTCATCCTGAACTTATGCATATAAGTGGATACAGGAAGTCCCCAAAAATATAATTCAATGCTGCACATTTGCCTCATCGGTCGCCAGTGGTCTCCATCATGCAATGGCCGCCTGGCGGTAGAAAGCGTTACCGGCTCACGCCCTGGCATGCGCCAACCCGCAGGGGCGCGCTCTGGTCATTGGCCCCGCCACCGCGCCTGTGGAATACTGAGTTCAAGTTCAACCAGACAGATTACTACCATGCCGGATATCCAACTTCGCATCGAGCTGCTCGACACCGACCCACTGGTCTGGCGGCGCATCCTCGTGCCCGAGCAGATAACCCTGCAACGCCTGCACACCGTGATCCAGGCCGCCATGGGCTGGGAGGACTACCATCTCTTCGAGTTCGAGTGCAATGGCCGATATTACGGCGAGCCCGACGAGTGGGGTGACAGGCCCATCGCCATGGCGCGCAACGCTCAGCTCAAGCGCATCGCCGCCCGGGCTCCGGACAACACCTTCCACTACATGTACGACTTCGGTGATGGCTGGGAACACCGCATCACGGTGGAAGCCACCGGCCTTGAAGAAACCGACCCCTGCCCGCGATTGATCGACGGCGCCATGGCCTGCCCGCTGGAAGACATCGGCGGTATCCCCGGCTATGAAGCGCTCAAGATCGCCGCCGCCGGGGGAGACGACGAGCATGGCAAGATGGTACTGGAAGCTCTGGAAGACCACTTCGACCCGTACCTACTGGATGAAGACGAGATCGACTTCATGCTCGAGCATATCCAGGCCGGTTTTCGCCGCGGCGGGCGCTCGAAGGTGGAGCGCGACGCCAACGTGGCCAAGCGCGAAGTGAGAAATCCAAGACGAGGCCGAGGCAGTCCCTTTGACGCCATGCTCGAAGCGCAGGGCATTTATAACGTCGAGGAGCTGATGCAGGCAGTGCAGGCGGAGATCGACAAGAACCGCGATAAGTAGCTTCCTTAGGAGTTGTTGTCCATCAAAGTTCAGCATGAAGCAGAAGATGAGAGTTTCCGAGTGCTAATACAGGCCGGCCCATGCAACCACTGAATGGATAGCCAGGCGATTTTTCAACCCGGGTAGTGTTCGGGCCAGGGCTATCGCCGTTAAGCATTGTCGCTCGGGCTGTACCCGGCGCTCCTCGCCAGATCCAACTGCGATAGCCCTGGTGTTCGGCTGTGATGCTTTGCGCCCCGGTCGCCACCCGGTAGAATGCCGTGACTTACTCGCGATTCGCCGTGGTCGGCGGGTCAGATCGTACTTGGCTGTGAGCCAGCCCCGCTGCAAGGATTCCGAGCCGCATGAGCTATCAGGTACTGGCCCGCAAGTGGCGGCCGCGCACCTTTCATGAATTGGTCGGGCAGGAGCATGTGCAACGTGCCCTGGTCAATGCGCTGGATCAGGGGCGGCTGCACCATGCTTATCTGTTCACCGGCACCCGTGGGGTGGGCAAGACCACCCTGGCGCGGATTCTGGCCAAGTGCCTGAACTGCACGGCGGGCGGGCCGGGCGACGAGGCGGTGACCTCGCAGCCGTGTGGCGAGTGCTCGAATTGCCAGGCCATCGATGATGGCCGCTTCGTCGATCTGCTCGAGGTCGATGCGGCCTCGCGCACCAAGGTCGAGGATACCCGCGAGCTGCTCGACAACGTGCAGTACGCGCCGACCCAGGGGCGCTACAAGGTGTACCTCATCGACGAGGTACACATGCTCTCCACCAGCAGTTTCAATGCGCTGCTCAAGACGCTGGAAGAGCCGCCGCCGCATGTGAAGTTCCTGCTGGCCACCACCGACCCGCAGAAACTGCCGCCCACGGTGCTGTCGCGCTGCCTGCAGTTCACCCTCAAGCACATGCCCCCCGAGCGCATCGTCGGCCACCTCTCCATGGTGCTCGAGGCCGAGGGCGTGTCCTTCGAGGAGAGTGCCCTGTGGCTGCTGGGCAAGGCGGCGGAAGGCTCGATGCGCGATGCCATGAGCCTGACGGATCAGGCGATTGCCTTCGGCCAGGGCGAGATTCGTCACGCCGATGTGGCGGCCATGCTGGGTACCCTGGACCATCGCCATGTGCTGGCGCTGATCGAGGCGCTGGCCGAGGCGGATGCCGCCCGGCTGTTGTCCGAGGTCGCGGCCCTGGCCGAACAGGGGCCGGATTTTGCCGCCGTGCTGGATGACGTGACGGGCATTCTGCATCGGTTGGCGATTGCCCAGATGGTGCCGGATGCCGTGGATAACGGCCATGGCGATCGCGATGACCTGCTGGCACTGGCGGCGCGCTTTACCGCCGAGGATATTCAGCTGTATTACCAGATCGGTGTTCAGGGCCGCGGCGACATGGGCCATGCGCCGGATCTGCGCACTGCTCTGGAGATGACGCTGCTGCGCATGCTGGCTTTCCGCCCGCAGGGCGTGCCCAAGCCGGCGCAGACGCCGCTGCCCATGTGTGGTGAGGGGGGCAGTGGCTCGCATGGTGGGTCGTCCACTGGCGGGGAGACGGCGCCGGCTAGCGGCGCTTCAGGCGGCGAGACGCCGGCCGAGGCGCAGCCGTCGTCGCAAGCCCCCGAGCCGCAGGCGCCGTCGGCATCTTCATCCACTACGGAGCCCGAGGCCGAGGGAACGCCGGAGCCGGAAGCCGAGCCGGCCGCCCCTGCCGCCGAAGCTGCTCCGCCTGCGACCACGCCGCCCTGGGAGGATCTGCCGGAGGAGGCGAACGCGGATGCCTCGCCGGCTGAGGCCGTGGCAGCGCCCGCGGAGGACATGGCGGAAATCGGCATGGCGGCCGCCGATGAAGCGCCGGACGCCGGACCGCCGCTGGAGCCGAGCGATGCACCGGCGGCTCTGGACGATACTCAACCGGCAGTCGAGCCTGACGCCGACCCCACACCCGTGGCGGATTCGGCGGGGCAAGCCGCGCCCGAGCCGGCGGCCGGCCTCGCTGACGAGCCCGAGCCCCAGCCGGCCAGCGCGGTAGAGCCCGAGGCAACGCCGGTGGCCGACGCTGCGCCCGCAGACGAAGAGCCCGCCTCCGTGGAGGCTTCCGGCAGCCGGCTGACGCATGAGGACTGGCTGGCACGCTTCGATGCCCTGGGGCTTTCCGGGTTGACGCGCAACCTGGCAGCGCATTGCATGGTCGAAAACGATGACGGCGAGACGCTGCAGTTGCGCCTGGACCCGAGCCAGGCGGCGATGCAAGCCGAGGTGCATGTCGAGCGGATTCGCGAGGCACTGGCCGCGGCGGGCTTCGAGCGTCGCCTGGAAATCGCCGATGGCGAACTGGCCGCGGGCAGCGAGACTCCCAAGCAGCAGGCCGATCGCCTGGCGGCCGAGCGTCATGGCGAGGCGGTTGAAGCCTTGCGCGCCGACCCCCATGTCAAGAAATTGGAGCAGGCATTCGGTGCCCAACTGATCGAGGCATCCGTCAAGCCGGTCACGGAGCCTGCCCGCCGCTGAAACAGGCCCTGTTCAGGCAGAGCAGGTGCTCCGCTGCAGGGAAGGGCGACAGATTACCTGGCGGCGCTGGCCCCACCGGCCGACGACGCCACCATTTGAACGATGAGGATACCGCCATGATGAAGGGTGGAATGGACGGCCTGATGAAGCAGGCCCAGGAAATGCAGGAAAAGATGCAGCAGGCCCAGGAAGAAGTGGCCAAGGCCGAGGTCCAGGGCGAAGCCGGTGCCGGCATGATCAAGGTGACCATGAACGGTCGTCATGATGTCATTTCGGTGGATATCGACCCGAGCGTCATGCAGGAAGACAAGGAACTGCTCGAGGACCTGCTGGCGGCCGCCGTCAATGACGCGGTACGCAAGGTCGAGACCAGTTCCAAGGAGATGATGGAAGAGGCGACGTCGGGGATGAATTTGCCGCCAGGTTTCAAGATGCCCTTCTGAGGAAACACTGTCTAAATGCCTGCGCGTGTAAATCGCTGCGTTGTGCGGTGCTCGAAAACTCGCCTAACTATATGTTATGCCTCGTTTTCTGTGCTCCTACGCCTTGCGCTTTACGCTGCTCGGCTATTTATACAGCGCTCCCTTGGGCTTGCAAAGGGTTGAGTCCGTCAACCTTGCGCTGCGGGTGTGGCATATCCTTTCAAGCCTGAAGCGGCTGCATGAGTTAGCACAGCATTGATGCTTCTGCCTGGATGCGGCTCTTATCATCTTTGTGCTGCGGATGTGGCACATCCTCTAAAGCTTGAAGCGGAGCTTTGTGGTCCGGATGTGGCATATCCTGTAAAGCCTGAAGCTTGACTGGCTGGTCAGGTGCGTGCCAGCCACGAGCCCGCCTCGGGTTGTATCGCGGGTCAGGCGCTTTTCTACTGGGAACTGGGCAATACATGAGCTTTTCTCCACTGGTCGAGCGGTTGATGGAGTCATTCCGGGTGTTGCCCGGGGTGGGGCCCAAGACCGCGCAACGCATGACCATGCATCTGCTCGAACGCGACCGCGAGGGTGGCCAGCGTCTGGCCGAGGTGCTGGGCGAGGCTCTGGAGCGGGTCGGTTATTGCCAACGTTGTCGTACCCTGACCGAAGAGACCATCTGCGGACTGTGTGCCAGCACCCGCCGAGACGACAGCGTGCTGTGCGTGGTGGAGTCGCCGGCCGACCTGCTGGCCATCGAGGAAGCGCGCGGCTATCAGGGACGCTACTTCGTGCTGCATGGCCATCTGTCGCCGCTGGATGGTGTGGGGCCCGAGGATATCGGCCTCGACCTCCTCGACGGACGCGTGGCCGAAGAGGGGGTCGAGGAAGTGATCCTGGCCACCAATCCGACGGTGGAGGGCGAGGCCACTGCGCACTATATTGCCTCTCAGCTGGGGCCGCGCGGCGTGAAACTGTCGCGCCTGGCTTATGGCGTACCCATGGGCGGCGAGCTGGAATACGTCGATGGTGGTACCCTGAGCCGCGCCTTCAATGGTCGCTTGCCGTTCGAGAGCGAGTGATCCCACTTTTCCACCGGACCCTTGCATGCCCCTGACCCCCGAAATTCGCTGGATCGATACGCCCGAGGCCCTGGATGCGGCCTGTGCCGAGGTGGCCCAGGCCGATGTCATCGCGCTGGATACCGAGTTCTTCCGTGAACGGACCTTCTATCCCGTACCGGCCCTGGTTCAGTTCTGTGCCGGCGACACCGCCTATCTGGTCGATCCGACGGTGCTGGCGTGCACCGACACGTTTCGCCAACTGCTGGGCGAAGGGCCGCTCAAGCTGCTGCATGCCTCCAGTGAGGACCTCGAGGTGTTCGCCCTGTGGTCGGGCGTGACCATCGCGCCGCTGGTCGATACACAGATTGCCCAGGCGTTGATCGGCGAAGTGCCGTCCATGGGCTATCAGAAGCTGGTGGAATTCTGGATCGGTGAGACTCTGCCCAAGGACGAGACGCGTTCCAACTGGCTGGAACGCCCGCTCAGCGAGACGCAGAAGACATACGCGGCGCTGGATGTGATCTATCTGGTCGCGGTGTGGCGGGCCCAGCGGGAATCACTGCTGCGTCATGGGCGACTGGAATGGCTCGAGGAGGAGTGCCAGCAGCTGGCCGAGCAGGCGAGCCGCGACACCCAGAGTTATGGCCAGTGGTACCTGCGGCAACGCCAGCTGTGGCGGCTCTCGCCGCGCCAGGTCGAGGCCTATCGGCGCCTGACCATCTGGCGCGAGGGGGAGGTGCGGCGTCGTGACTTGCCGCGTGGCTGGCTGGCCAGCGACAAGTTGCTGTACGCCATCGCCGAGCGCATGCCGGACAATCGCTATGAGCTTGCCGAGGTGGAGGGCGTCAAGCCGCCGTTGGTCAAGCGCGAGGGCGATACCCTGCTGCGCCTGGTGCGCGAAACGAAGCACCTCGATGAGGCCGATCTGCCAACGCCGCCCTGGTCGCCGATGGATGCGGCTTTCAAGAAGCGCCACAAGGCGCTGAAGAAGGTCGTGGCCAACGAGGCCGAAAGCCTTGGCGTGGCCCCGGAGCTGTTGCTGCGGCGGCGCGACATGGAGGCGCTGGTGGGCGCCGCCTTGCGTGGCGAGAACCTGCCTCTGCCCGGCGGCTGGCGCGGCGAACGCCTGGCCGAACGCCTGGAGAAAGCCCTCGACGAGACGGTGGTGAGCTCATGAGCTATCTGAGTGGCAAGCTGCTGTGTGACGTCTTCAAGAGCCCGCTCAAGGAGGGGATGTATCTGTTCGTCGACAAGCGCCAGGGGCTCGACGAGGTTCCCGAAGCATTGCTGGAGCGTTTCGGCGAGCCGGTGTCGGCCATGACCCTGCTGCTGACGCCGGAGAAGTCACTGGCGAGGACCACCGGGGCGGCGATCATGGCGGCCATCGAGGAGAAGGGCTATTACCTGCAGATGCCCCCGGCCAAGGAGGAGTATCTGCTGGATCTGTATCGCACCCCGACGGAGGGGAGGTATTGAGTAAGCTGGAAGAGGGAAGAGGGAAGAGGGAAGAGGGGCGTAGCTGTAAGCCGTAAGCGGTAAGTCAAGGGCACCCCCCCCGTTGAACTCAGGGCGACGGGGACCAAACGAAGCGAGGGTCATCTGCCATGGATGGCAGATGTAGCGCCCACGGAAGGGTTTACAGCGCCCTCGCGAAGATTGGTCGCCGGAAGGCCCTCTTTGATTGGCCGGATTTTCATGAGAGAGCGTTTCTGGGAGCGTTTCCCGCTGGGTGAGTTGACCGGTGAGGAGTGGGAGGCATTGTGTGATGGTTGCGGGCAGTGCTGCCTGGTCAAGCTGCAGGATGATGATGGGGATCTGGCGGTGCTCAATGTGGCCTGCGAGTTGCTGGATATCGGCAGCTGCCGGTGCAGTGACTACGAGAACCGCTTCGCGCGTGTGCCCGACTGCCAGCAGCTGACGCCGGAGCGTGTCGAGGAGTTCAAGTGGCTGCCGGGCTCCTGCGCCTATCGTCGTCTGGCGGAGGGGCGCAAGCTGGCTGGTTGGCATCCCTTGATTTCGGGCGATCCGCAGCGCGTGCATCGCAAGGGCATCAGCGTGCGCAGCTTTGCCGTCTCCCAGCAGGGCATTTCGGACGAGGAACTCGAGGACCATATCATTGCCATTATTCCCGTCGAGGATTGAGACCGGCGTGCGGCGGCTGCGCTGCGGGCTCTGCGGGGGCGCGCTGGCATTGCTGACCTGCCTGCCGACGTTCGCCGTGGCCGAGGCGCGGGTCGAGCTATTTGCGGCGGCCTCGATGACCGATGCCATCGACGAGGCCCTGGTCCGCTTCGAGGCCTCCCACGACGTGGACGTGGTGCCGGTGTATGCGGCATCTTCCACCCTGGCGCGGCAGATTGCCCATGGCGCGCCGGCCGAGGTGTATATCCCGGCGAACGTCAAGTGGATGGACTGGCTGGGCGAGCAGGGTGTGATCCTGAGCGAACGCACCGCTCTGTTGCATAACCGCCTGGCGCTGATTGCACCGCAGGATTCGCCGTTCGATGATTTGGCGCCTGGCGAGGGGGAGTCGCTGGCCGACCGGCTGGCAGACGGCGAACGCCTGGCCGTCGGCGACCCGGCCCATGTGCCGGCCGGCATCTACGCCAGACAGGCCCTTGAGTCGCTGGGCGAATGGCAGGCCCTGTCACCGCGCCTGGCACGCGCCGCCAATGTGCGTGCCGCCCTGGCACTGGTCGCCCGCGGTGAAGCCCCGTTGGGCGTGGTCTACCGCACCGATGCCCTGGCAAGCGACGCCGTGCGCTCGCTGGGCCTGTTCCCGGAATCGGCCCATCCGCCCATCACCTACCCGATCGCCACCATCGGCGCAGCCCCCTCGCCGGCGGCACTGGAACTGCGAGGCTGGCTGGAGAGTGAGGAAGCGATGGAGATATTCAAGGCGCAAGGCTTCCGCTGAAGAAGGAAGAAGGAAGAAGGAAGAAGCCAGGCTAGTCTCGGAATTGTGGTTTCAAGGGTTTTCTTCCCTCTTCAAGCGGCGCGAGCCGCGTTCTTGCCTCTTCCAGGCGCGGAAGCACCGTTCTTACCTCCCACCTAGCTCCGTTCGAGGACCCCATGCTGACCGATGCTGAAATCGAGGCGATTCTGATCAGTCTTCAGGTGGCGGGTGTCGCGCTGGCGTGGATTCTGATTCCCGGTATTGGCGTGGCGTGGTTGATGGCGCGGCGGGAGTTTCCCGGCAAGGCGTTGCTGGATGGTTTGCTGCATCTGCCGTTGGTGTTGCCGCCGGTGGTGGTGGGCTATCTGCTGTTGCTGACGTTGGGCAGTCAGGGTGTGGTGGGGCAGTGGTTGAACGCGGCCTGGGGCGTGAGTCTGCCGTTTACCTGGCAGGGGGCGGCGGTGGCCGGAGGCGTGATGGCCTTTCCCTTGCTGGTGCGGGCCGTGCGGCTTTCCCTGGAGGCGGTGGATCCGCGTCTTGAGGCCGCGGCCAGTACCCTGGGCGCCGGGCGCTGGCGGGTGTTTGTGACCATTACGCTGCCGCTGACCCTGCCGGGCCTGCTGACCGGCGGGGTGCTGGCCTTCGCCCGGGCGCTCTCGGAGTTCGGGGCGACCATCACCTTCGCCTCGAACATCCCCGGGGAAACCCGAACCCTGCCGCTGGCGCTGTACTCGCTGATTCAGACACCCGGCGGCGAGGCGGCAGCGGCACGCCTGTGTGCCATTTCGGTGGTCATTGCCATGATCTCGCTGGTGGCGTCCGAGTGGCTGGCACGCCGGGCGCGGGCGCGACTGCAGGGGCGTGACGCATGAGCCTGCTCGAGCTGGAGGTGCGTCAGCGGCTGGGGGATTTCTCCCTTGAGCTCGACCTGGCGATCGAGGAGCCCGGTGTCACGGCGCTGTTCGGCCCCTCGGGCAGTGGCAAGACCAGTCTGTTGCGCCTGCTGGCCGGCCTGGACCGCCCCGAGCAGGGTCGTATCCGCTTGAACGGTGAGGCCCTGGTGGACACGGCACGGCGTACCTGGGTGCCGGCGCATCGGCGGCGCCTGGGCGTGGTCTTCCAGGAGGCGCGGCTGTTTCCTCACTATCGCGTGCGCGGCAACCTGACCTACGGCATGCCGCGCCATCTGGCGGGTCGCTTCGAGGCCGTGGTCGAGCTGCTGGGCATCGAGCCGCTGCTGGCGCGCTATCCGGCCACGCTTTCCGGTGGCGAGGCGCGCCGCGTGGCCATCGGTCGGGCGCTTTTGAGTGATCCGTGCATGCTGCTGATGGACGAGCCGCTGACCGGCCTGGATGGCGCTCGCAAGGCGGAACTGCTGCGCTACATCCAGCGCTTGGCCGGGGAAGTCGAGGTGCCGATCCTCTACGTCAGCCATGAGCCGGCGGAGCTGCTGGAGATTGCCGATACCCTGGTGCTGATGGAAGCGGGCAGGGTGCTGGCACAGGGGGAGCTGGATGCTCTGCTGCAGCGTTGCGACCTGAGCGAGGCGCTGGGCGGCTTCGATGCCGCGATGCGTCTGGAGGCCCGCGTGGAAGACCACGACACGGCCTATGGGCTCACCCATCTGCGCCTGGATGATGGTCAGCCGCTCAGCGTGCCGACCCTGCAGGCCGAGCCGGGGCAGCGAGTGCGGCTGCGCGTGCCGGTGCGTGATGTGGCCCTGGCCCTTTCGCCCAGCGCCGAGCTGAGTTACCGCAACCAGCTCGCCGCGGTCATCGACCAGGCCTGGGCACCCCCCGGCGACCCCACCACCATGGAACTGCGGCTGCGCCTCGGCGAGCAGATGCTGCGTGCCCGCCTGACCCGCCACGCCTTCGACCAGCTCGGCCTGGTCGAAGGCCAGCACGTTACCGCACTGATTCGGAGTGTGGCGTTTGCCCGGCGGGAGCTTTGAAGAGGGAAGAAAGAAGAGGGAAGAAGGAAGGCAAAGAAGACTATAGCATCTTGCCCCTTGAAGGCACTTGGTGCCGCTCTTCCTTCTTCCCTCTTCGAGCGGCGAAGCCGCGTACTTTCACAACCTCACGCCTTCCCCATCGCCCAGAGGATGAAGGCGTCTTCGCGGGCATGGTCGCGCCAGGCCTTGAAGCGTCCTGAGGCGCCGCCGTGGCCGGCGTCCATGTCGGTGCGCAGCAGCGGGGGCGGGGTGCTTGCCGGGTCGGTGCGTTCGCTGAGGCGGGCGTAGAGCTTGGCCGGTTCCCAGTAGGAGACGCGGGTGTCGTGCCAGCCGCCCTGGATGAAGACCGGCGGCCAGGGGCGTTCGGGCAGGTTGTCGAGCGGCGAGTAGGCGGCGATGCGCTGGAAGACCTCGGGGTCGCGCGGATCGCCCCATTCGCTGTATTCGGCGGTGGTCAGCGGCAGCTCTGGGTTCTGCATGGTGCGCAGCACGTCGACGAAGGGCACATCGAGCACGGCGGCGCAGAAGCTGTCCGGGGCCAGGTTGAGGCTGGCGCCGACCAGCAGACCGCCGGCGCTGCCGCCGTGGGCGACGATGCGTCGGCCATCGCTGATGCCTTGCTCGACCAGGGCGTCGCGGGCGGCGATGAAGTCATGAAAGCTGTTGGTCTTGTGGGCCAGCTTGCCGGCCAGATACCAGGGCTCGCCACGCTCGCCGCCGCCGCGCACATGGGCCACGGCAAAGGCCACGCCACGCGCCAGGAGTTCCAGGCGGGCGGCCGAGAACCAGGCGTCCTGGACTTCGCCGTAGGCGCCATAGCCGTCGAGCAGGGTCGGCAGGGCAGTGCCCGCCAGGTCGGCGCGCATGACCACGGAGACCGGCACCTGTTCGCCATCATGGGAACTGGCCCAGAGCCGCCGGCAGGTGAGCTGTTCGGGCTGCAGGTCGCCATGCACCGGCAGGCGCTTGAGGAGGCGGCGTTCGCCGCTGTCCAGGTCCAGTGCGCTCCAGCTGGGCGGCCGGGTGAAGGATTCCTCGCGCAGGCGCAACTCTCGGGTGTCGAAGTGCGGCGTGGCGTCCAGACCCTGGCTGCAGGGTAGCTCGCCGAGGGGCAGCCATTCATCGCGCTGCACACCATGCTGGTCATCCAGCTCGATCACACGCAGGCGTACCTGGGCCTGGTCATGGTCGCGTTCGCTGAGCACCAGGCCCCAGGTGAAGGCGTCGACGCCCTCCAGGGTGGTGTCATGACGGTGGTCGATGAGCCGTTCACCGTCGCTATCCGGCTGCGCTTCGTCGAGGCGCGTCAGGCAGAAGTGCGGGGCCTGACGATTGTGCAGCATGTAGAAGTGGCCGGGACGGTGGTCGATGGCGTATTCGACCCCGGCTTCACGCGGGCGGAAACACCAGGCCGGCGTCTGCGGGGCACTGGCGGGAACCAGGTGGGTCTCGCTGGTGTCCTTGGAGGCGGATTCGAGTACCAGCCATTGCCGCGAGCGGGTCTTGCCCATGCCCAGCCAGAATTCCGGGTCGTCTTCGCGCAGGACGAGCGAGGCGCTGCCGGCGCTCGGCGCGGCGCCGAGCGTCAACGGCAGTCGCCAGATGCTTTCCGGTCGCTGGGTGGTGTCGAAGCGCGTGAACAGCAGTGTCGTGCCATCTTCCGCCCAGCACAGCTCTGGGCCGACATCCTCGAGCAGTCGAGCCGGCTCGCCATCCGGCAGGGCTTTCAGCCACAGGTTGAAGACTTCGTCGCCCGTGGTGTCTTCCGTCCAGGCCAGCCAGGCTTCGTCCGGGGACAGGGCCATGTCGCCGACCTCGAAGAAGACCCGGTCGGCGGCGCGGGCCTGGGTGTCGAAGAAGGCTTCGCTGGCCTCGGGGTCACCATTGGGGTGACGCCACCACACCGGGTGGTCGGCATCGGCGGCGGTCTCGTGCCACAGCGTGAAATGGTCCAGCGGCACCGGCAGACTGCGTTCGGCCAGTTCGCGGCGTGCCAGGTGCCCCTGGTAAAGCGCTTCGGTGAGTGGCTCGAGAGGGGCGAACCAACGGCTGGCCTCGTCGTTGGCGGCCTCGATAAAGGCCGTTACCTCAGGGTCGTCACTCGCTTCCAGCCATTGCCAGGCCGGGTCATCGGGGCGTCGGAAATGATCGATCGGGCGGCAGGATGGGCGCGAATCGGGGTTTTGGCCATGTGGCGGCTGTGCTTTCATGCTGCGGGATGTACCATAAACGGAGTAAATTCAATAAGGAAAACACTGGATTAATGCCTGTGCATGCGAATCGCTGCGTGACTCGGTGCTCGAAAGCTCGCCTAACCTTTTGTTATGTCTCGCTTTCTGTGCTCCGGCCGCCCTGTGCTTCGCTATGCTCGGCGATTTCTTCAGCGCTTCCTAAGATGCGTCACTGGTTAAGACCTACCATACGCGAATGAGGTGATCGATGCTGATTTCAGATTCCATGCCGCTACTGTGGCTGATTTATGCGGTGCTGTCGCTGGTGGTACTGGGAACGGGCTATATGGGCCTGGCGTTCCTGCCGCGCTTGCCGCGGCTGGTGATTACCTGGATGGTCGCCGGCATCATGTGGGTGCCGTCCAGTTTCAGCACGCCGATCAATGACCAGGGGGATATCTATACTGGCGTGGCGCCGGCGGTGGTCGTTGCCGGTCTGGCGTTCCTCGAGGGTGATACTGCCGGCATGGGCTCGTCACTCTTGCTGGTCGCGGTGGCGGCGGTGATCGGTGGGCTGCTGGGCGTGTTGCTGTGGCGTCGCAAGGGCGGCAAGGCCCAACGAGGGGCCGCGGCCAAGGGGCGTCAGGATGACCAACAGGATGGCCAGGCGCGCCGTGAGCCCGTCGTCGGCTGAGGATTCCTTCATGGCAGCATTCGGGTGCCGGAACTTGCTGGCGGGACTGGCGTTTGCCGTGTTGTTGTGCCTGCCGGCACCTGCGGCGGTGGCCCAGGTGCCCGAGCAGGAGCCCGATGTGCGGGTGGTGGTGGATGTGTCCGGCAGCATGAAGCGCAATGATCCCGACCAGTTGGCCGCCAGTGCCATGGAGCTGCTGGTCTCGGTGCTGCCGAGCGGTACCCGGGCTGGGGTCTGGACCTTCGGCGAGAGTGTCGCGAACCCGCTGCCCCTGGGTGAAGTCTCCGAGCAATGGCGCGACCGGGCCCTGGCTCTGCCGCCGGCGCTGCGCGACTACCAGCAATATACCGATATCGAGGCGGCGCTGGCGCAGGCCGCGGATGCCGAGGCCAACGGCTGGCGGCATCTGATCCTGATGACCGATGGCGTCGTTGACCTGCCACCCGCCCGGGGCAGCAAGCCGGCCATCGACGAGGCCTCGCGGCAGCGGCTGGTCGACGACATGGCTCAGCGTTTCGCCAATAACGGGGTGGTGGTGCATGCCATTGCCTTTTCCGACGATGCCGATCTGGCCCTGGTCGAGCAGCTGGCCCAGCGTACCGGTGGCCTGGCGGCGCTGGCCCAGTCGCCGGAGCAGTTGCTGGGTACCTTTCTGGATATTGTCGAGCGCATCTTCCCGTCGGATCAGGTGCCGCTGGACGATAACAACCGTTTCATGATCGATGACAGCGTGGATAACCTGTCCGCACTGATTTTTCACGGGCCGGATGAGGGGCCGGTGACCCTGGTGGCGCCGGATGGTACCCGCTATACCGCCGAGACCGCGCCCGAAGGGGGGCGCTGGCAGGTCGAACCGCGCTTCGATCTGATCCGCGTGCCACAGCCAGTGTCCGGTGAGTGGCGCATCGAGGGGCCGGTGGGAGCCAAGAGCCGCATCAGTGTGACCTCGCCCTGGCGGCTGCGCACCTCGGCCTTGCCGACTACCCTGTATCGCGGCTTCCCGGTGCCTCTCGAGGCCTGGTTGAGCCATGCGGAGGGCAGTGCCGTCATGCCCGCCGAGCTGCAGTTTTCCGTGACGCTGACGGGAGAGGATGATCGGCCTCTGGCATCGCTGCAACTGGAGCCGATGGAGCGCGATGGCCATTTCCAGGGGGTCTTGCCGGCCCCCGAGCAGACCGGCAACGCCCGCCTGCTGATCCGTGCCCGAGCGGATAGCTTCGCACGCCAGCGTAGCCAGGCGGTGAACATCCTGCCGTCCATCGGGGTGGCGCATGAGCCCGATACAGGACAGTTGATCTTTGTCGCCGAACATCCCCGCCTCAATCGTAGGAACACGCGTATCCAGGCGGATTTCCAGGGCCGGCAACTGAGCGTCGAAGCGGTGGGCGAGAGCCGCTGGCGGCTGACCCTGCCCGAGGTCGAGGAGGACGTGAGTCAGCCCCTGCGCCTCAGTGCCCGCGCCGAGCTGGATGGTGAAACGCATGAATGGCGTCTGCCCACCGTGACGCTCAACGCCGACAGCGTGGTCGGCATTGATCGCCTGGACATGGCGGGCCCGACGCTTGCCACGGAACGCTTTGCCGGGGAGGACGAGACCCCGCCGCCGTCGCCGTCGGTGGGGCCGGCCGATCGTTTCGTCGACTGGGTCAATGCCCTGCCGGAGCTGCTGCAGCAGGGCTGGCAGGCCGGCTGGCCCGGTGTGGAGCGGACGGCTGCCCGGCACGCCAAGGACCCGCGGCTCTGGATCGCCGTGGCGGCCCTGGCGCTGATCGTGCTGGCGGGGGTCGGCTGGCGTCGCCGGCGGCGCGCCTCGGGTACCACAAGGAAGGAACCGCATGTGTGAACTGCTTGGCATGAGTGCCAATGTCCCCACCGATATCTGTTTCAGTTTCTCCGGCTTTCTGCACCGCGGCGGGGGGACCGGCCCGCATCGTGATGGCTGGGGCATCGCCTTCTACGAGGCTGGCGGCTATCGGGATTTTCGCGACCCGCACCCGTCCGTGGATTCGCCCATCGCGCGCTTGATACGCGATTACCCGATCAAGTCGCATGTGGTGATCAGCCACATTCGCCAGGCCAATGTCGGCCAGGTCAAGCTGGCCAACACCCATCCCTTCACCCGCGAGATGTGGGGACGACCCTGGTGCTATGCGCACAATGGTCAGCTCAGCGAGGCCTGGCAGGAGCTGCCATTGTCGTTCTACCAGCCGGTCGGTACCACCGACAGCGAGCATGCCTTCTGCTGGCTGATGGGCGAGCTGCGTCAGGCCTTTCCCGAGCCGCCGCAGGACCCCGAGTCGTTGTGGTGCCACCTGCACCGCCTGTGTGAACAGCTGCGCGGGCTGGGCGTCTTCAATCTGCTGCTGGCGGATGGCGAGCATCTGTATACCTATTGTTCTTCCAAGCTGGCACACATCACCCGGCGAGCCCCCTTTGGCCAGGCCAGTCTCTCCGATGCCGAGCTGAACGTGAACTTTGCGGAACATACCACGCCCAATGATGTGGTATCGGTGATAGCCACCGAGCCCTTGACCGATAATGAAGACTGGGTGCGCATGGAGCCCGGTGAGTTGCTGGTGTGGCGTGATGGGGAAATCCAGGGGCGATTTAAAACGTGAGTTTCAATCGACTGTTTTTTATCCGGCCCTGACTGGTATAAGCTGACCCGACAAGGCAGACGATCGACGCTTTACCCAGCGACCCGACAGGCAAGATCGCAAACCAGAACAACAAGGGCCGACCCGGCGTCGGCGCCCATCGTGGAGAATGCCATGAACGAGCACGCCAACTCCGCCATCCTGCATGGCCCGGATCTGGAAGGCACCGGCAAGTATCAATCAGTGCTGGAGGTCTTCCACTCGAGCACCGAGCGCTTCGCCGACAAGACCGCCTTCAGTTGCATGGGCCAGTCGCTCAGCTATCGCGAGCTGGATCGCCTGTCCGGTGACTTTGCGGCCTGGCTGCAGCACGAGACCGAGCTCCAGCCCGGCGACCGGGTGGCCATTCAGCTGCCCAATACCCTGCAGTTTCCCGTGGCGGTGTTCGGTGCCGTGCGGGCCGGCATGGTCGTGGTCAATACCAATCCGCTGTATACCGAGCGGGAAATGGCCCATCAGTTCAAGGACTCGGGGGCGCGTGCCATCCTGATCCTGGCCAACATGGCCGACAAGCTGGAGCGCATCCTCGATCGCACCGATATCGAGCATGTGGTGGTGACCGAACTGGGCGACCTGCACGGCTTTCCCAAGCGCCATCTGATCAATGCCGTGGTCAAGTACGTCAAGAAGATGGTGCCGAGCTTCCAGCTGCCGCAGGCCGTGACGTTGCGCCAGGCGCTCAAGCGCGGCAGTGGCCTGTCGCATCAGGATGTCACCCCAGGGCCCGAGGATATCGCTGCCCTGCAGTACACCGGCGGCACCACCGGGCCGGCCAAGGGCACCATGCTGACCCACGGCAACCTGGTGGCCAATATGCTGCAGGCCCGCCAGGCCATTGGCCCGGGACTGGGCGAGGGCTGTGAGGTGGTGGTGGCGCCGCTGCCGGTCTACCACATCTACACCTTCACGGTGAATTGCCTGTTCATGCTGGAAAGCGGCAACCACAGCGTGTTGATCACCAACCCGCGCGACCTGGATGCCTTCGTCAAGGAGCTGAAGTCGCTGGACTTCACTGGCTTCATCGGCCTCAACACCCTGTTCAATGCCCTGTGCAATCGCGACGACTTCCAGGCCCTGGACTTCTCGTCGCTGCGCCTGACCATCTCCGGCGGCATGGCCCTGACCCGGGCCGCAGCCCAGCGCTGGGAAGAGGTGACCGGCTGTGCCATTACCGAGGGCTATGGGCTGACCGAGACCTCGCCGATCGTCAGCTTCAATCCGGTCGACGGCATTCGGCTGGGTACCATCGGCAAGCCCGTGGGCGGAACTTCCGTCAAGGTCGTGGACCTCGACGGCCATGATCTGCCGATGGGCGAGGCGGGCGAGTTGTGCGTACGCGGCCCCCAGGTCATGAAGGGCTACTGGCAGTGCGAGGCGGAGACTGCCAAGGTGCTGGACGCCGAGGGCTGGTTCCATACCGGCGACATCGCCGAGCTGCAGGACGATGGCTATATCCGCATCGTCGACCGCAAGAAGGACATGATTCTGGTCTCCGGCTTCAACGTCTACCCCAACGAGATCGAGGATGTGGTGGCCGGTCATCCCGGCGTCGTGGAAGTCGCGGCGGTCGGCGTGCCGGACGAGGAAAGCGGCGAGGCGGTCAAGCTGTTCGTCGTTGCCGGGGATGCCGACCTGGATGCCGAGACCCTGCGTCAGTGGTGCAAGAAGGAACTCGCCGCCTACAAGGTGCCGCGCCAGGTGGAATTCCGTGACGAGCTGCCGAAGACCAATGTCGGCAAGGTATTGCGCCGCGAGTTGCGCGACCAGGATAGTGCCTGACGCCTGACGCCTGACGCCTGACGCCTGACGCCTGACGCCTGACGCCTGACGCCTGACACCCCGATTAGGAGCCGAAAGCCTGCTCACGTTACAATCCCGGTCGCACCAACGATCACCGGAGTCATCGAGCCATCGTGAGTAGCCATCCCCAGACCGACACCGCCCCCGACGTTTCCGCTTCCGATCACGATGCCCTGCGCGCCTTGCAGGGTGAGCTGTCCGGTGTGCAGTCGCGCGATGAGCCGCGCCTGCGCAAGCGCCTGACGGGGCTGATGCGCCGGCAGCAGCAGGGCAAGCCCGTGGATCGCGGGCTCCACGAGCTGCGCCGCGAGATCGCCGGGTCGCGGGGCCGGGTCGAGGCGCGTGCCGCCGGCTCGGTGCATCTCGAGTATCCGCCGGAACTGCCGGTCGCCGAGCGGCGTGAGGATATTCTCGCGGCGCTGCGCGATCATCAGGTGGTGGTGGTGGCCGGCGAGACCGGCTCGGGCAAGACGACTCAGCTGCCCAAGCTGTGCCTGGAGCTCGGGCTCGGCCAGCGCGGCCTGGTCGGCCACACCCAGCCGCGCCGACTGGCGGCACGCTCGGTGGCCACGCGTCTGGCCGAGGAAATGCAGGTGCCACTGGGCGAGCAGGTCGGTTACCAGGTGCGCTTTACCGACCAGACCGCGGACAGCACTCGGGTCAAGCTGATGACCGATGGCATCCTGCTGGCCGAGACGCGCCATGACCCGGATCTGACACGCTACGAAGCGATCATCATCGACGAGGCCCACGAACGCAGCCTCAACATCGATTTCCTGCTGGGCTACCTCAAGCGCTTGATGGCGCGGCGGCCGGACCTGAAGATCATCATTACCTCGGCGACCATCGACGTGGAGCGCTTTGCCCAGCATTTCGCGAGCTCGGGTGCCGAGGGCGAGTCCGTGCCGGCGCCGGTGGTCGAGGTGTCCGGGCGTGCCTATCCCGTGGACGTGCGCTACCGCCCCCTGGTGCGCGCGGATGACGAGGAAGAGGACCGCACCCTGCAGGAAGGTATCCTGCATGCGGTGGAGGAAATCGAGAGCATCGAACGCGAGAAGCGCTGGTTCCACGGGCCGCGGGATATCCTGATCTTCCTGCCCGGCGAGCGCGAGATTCGCGAGGCCGCCGACACATTGAGGCGCGCCGATCTGCGCGACACCGAGATCCTGCCACTCTATGCGCGCCTGTCCAATGCCGAGCAGAACCGCGTCTTCGCGCCCCACAAGGGGCGGCGCATCGTGCTCTCGACCAATGTCGCCGAGACCTCGCTCACCGTGCCCGGCATTCGTTATGTGATCGACCCCGGCCTGGTGCGCATCAGCCGTTACAGTTATCGCGCCAAGATTCAGCGCCTGCCCATCGAGCCGATCAGTCAGGCCAGCGCCAACCAGCGCAAGGGGCGTTGCGGGCGTGTCGCCGAGGGCGTGTGCATCCGCCTCTACGACGAGGACGACTTCCTGGGACGGCCGGAATTCACTGACCCGGAGATCCGGCGCACCAACCTGGCCTCGGTGATCCTCTCCATGCTGTCGCTGAAGCTGGGGGATATCGAGGCCTTTCCGTTCGTCGATCCACCGGACTCGCGCTTTGTCAGCGATGGTTTCCGGCTGCTCTACGAGCTCGGCGCGGTGGATGATGGCCAGCGCCTGACGCCCACCGGAAAGCGCCTGGCCCGCTTGCCGATCGACCCGCGGCTGGCGCGCATGCTGCTGGCGGGGGCCGAGCAGGGCGGCCTGCGCGAGGTCCTGATCGTGGTCTCGGCACTGGCGACCCAGGACCCGCGCGACCGGCCGGCCGAGAAGCGCGAGGCGGCCGATCAGGCGCATCGCCGCTGGCAGGATGCCGACTCCGATTTCGTCACCCTGCTCAATTTGTGGAATGGCTTCGAAGAGGCCCGCGAGGAGCTGTCCGGCAATCGGCTGCGCCGCTGGTGCCGCGACCACTACCTGAATTATCTGCGCCTGCGCGAGTGGCACGATACCTTTCGTCAGCTGCGTCAGTTGCTGCGCGACATGGACATCGAGGTCCCGGCCCGGCCGACACAGCCGGTGGTGGTCACCGAATCCGACCGGGAGAGCGCGCGGCAGGCGCAACGCGACAACGCCGTGCAGCTGCACAAGGCGCTGTTGCCGGGCCTGCTCTCGCACCTGGGGCAGTTCCACGAGAATCGCGAGTACCTCGGGGCGCGCAATCGCAAGTTCATGATCCATCCGGGTTCCGGACTGTCGAAGAAGACGCCCAAGTGGCTGATGGCCTTCGAGCTGATCGAGACATCGCGGCTGTTCGCGCGCACCGTGGCGCGCATCGACCCGCAGTGGATCGAGCCGGCGGCGGGGCACCTGGTCAAGCGCAGTTACAGCGAGCCGCACTGGGAGATGAAACGTGCCCAGGTGGTGGCCTTCGAGCAGGTGACCCTGTTCGGCCTGCCCATCGTGGCGCGCCGCCGCGTGCATTACGGGCCCATCGCGCCGCAGGAGGCCCGCGAGCTGTTCATTCGTCGCGCCCTGGTCGAGGGCGAGTTCCGGACGCGGGGCGAGTTCTTCGCCCATAACCGGGCCCTGGTCGAGGAAGTCGAGGATCTCGAGGATCGGGCGCGCAAGCGCGACATCCTGGTCGACGAAGAAGCGCTGTTCGACTTCTACGACGCGCGGCTTCCGGAGGACGTCTACAACGGCAAGAGCTTCGAGGCCTGGCGCAAGAAGGCCGAGCGTGACGACGCGGATATCCTCAAGTTCGATCGTCAGGCGCTGTTCGCTCGCCAGGCCGAGGAAGTCACCCAGGCGGATTACCCCGATGAGCTGGTGCTGGGCGGGGTGCGTTATCCGCTGGCCTATCACTTCTCGCCGGGGGCGGCGGATGATGGCGTGACGCTGACGGTGCCGGCGGCGATGCTGCCGCAGCTGCCGGCCGGGCGTCTGGAATGGCTGGTGCCGGGGCTGCTGCGCGAGAAGTGCATCAGCCTGGTCAAGTCGCTGCCCAAGTCGATCCGCCGCCAGGTGGTGCCGATCCCCGATTGGGTGGACGCCGCCCTGCAGGCCATGACGCCCGACGATACGCCACTGACCGAGGCGCTGGGCGAGTTCCTGCGGCGCAAGACCGGGGCACGCCCCCACCCGGATGACTGGCGCTTCGACCAGCTCGAGCCGCACCTGATCATGAACCTCAAGGTGGTCGACCATGAGGGCAATGAACTCGGCCAGGGCCGGGATGTGCGCGAACTGGAGCGGCGTTTCGAGAAGGCCGCCGGGCAGGGCGCTCAGGCGCTGGCCGAGCAGGCCAGCGAGGGGCAGGCACTGGACACACTGCCAGCCTCGGCCCTGCCGGAATCGCGTGTCACCACCCAGGCGGGCATCCGGGTCGAGGCCTTTCCGGCGGTGGTGCCGCGTGGCGAGGCCCTGGATGTGGAGCTCTTCGATCACCCCGACAAGGCCCGTGAGGCCCACCGGCGCGGCGTCGTCTGGGCGGCCCGGGCGCGGCTGCCCGATCAGGCCCGGGCCATCGAGCGCCTGCCGGGCATGAAGCCCTGTGCCTTGCTGTTCACCAAGGTCGGCAGCAAGCGTCAGCTCACGGATGACGTCATCGATGCGGCCTTCCGTCAGGTGGTGGCGGTGGATCCGCTGCCACGCTCGGCCGACGAGCTCGAGCAGCGTGTCAGCGAGTGTCGCGCTGAGGTGGTGCCGCGGGCGGAAGCGCTGCTGGCCACCCTGGAAAAGGCCCTGGAAGGCCATCTGGCAGTGACCAAGGCGTTGAAGGGCAATCTGAATCTTTCGCTGGCGCTGGTATACAGTGATCTCAAGGCCCAGATGCAGCGGCTGGTGTATCCCGGCTTTGTCAGTGAGGCAGGCGACTGGCTGGAGGAGTATCCTCGTTACATGGAAGCCGCGTGCATCCGTCTGGAGAAGGCGCCACGCGAGCGCATGCGTGACCAGATGCATATGCAGGAAATACAGGACTTGGAAGCTCGTCTGGCCGCGCGTCGCGAGAGCGAGCGCCGCGGTGAGGTCGAGGATCCGACACTGGTCGAGTTCGGCTGGTGGATCGAGGAATTGCGGGTGTCATTGTTCGCACAGCAGCTGGGAACCCGCATGCCGGTGTCGGCCAAGCGCCTGGAAAAACGCTGGGCGGAAATCACCGGGCGCGGCTGAGGCTCATCGGTGTCAATGGGCGAGATAGGGAGAGTCAGATGACCCGAGTGGTTATGACCGGCACGGGGCTATTCACGCCGCCGAATGCCATCGACAATGCTGCCCTGGTGGCGAGCTTCAATACCTGGGTGGCGGCCGAGAACGAACGCCTGGCCGGTGCCATCGAGGCGGGGCAATGTGAGCCGCTGGCGGCCTCCAGCGAGGACTTCATCGTCAAGGCGTCCGGCATTCACAGTCGCTATGTGATGGATGCCGAGGGCATTCTGGATCCCGAGCGGATGCGACCGAACCTCCCGGTGCGCGGCAATGATGAGCTGTCGGTCCAGGCCGAAATGGGGCTTGCCGCGGCGCACGAGGCCCTGGCGTCGGCGGGGGTGTCGGCCGCCGACATCGACCAGGTGATCGTCGCCTGTTCCAATCTGGAGCGCCCCTATCCGGCCGTGGCGGTCGAGCTGCAGGCGGCGCTCGGTGCCGGCGGGCATGCCTACGACATGAACGTGGCCTGTTCGTCGGCGACCTTCGCCATCGATGCGGCCAGTAATGCCATTCGCGCGGGTGCGGCGCGTCGCGTTCTGGTGGTCAGCCCGGAGATCTGCTCGGCCCATCTGAATTTTCGCGATCGCGATAGTCATTTCATCTTCGGCGATGCCTGCACGGCCATCGTGCTGGAAGATGATGCCGTGGCCACCGCCGACTCGCGTTTCGAGGTGCTGGGCACGCGACTGGTGACGCAGTTCTCCAACGCCATTCGCAACAATGCCGGCTTCCTCAACCGAGTGTCTGATGCGGATCCGCTGGCGGCGGACAAGCTTTTCGTTCAGGAAGGGCGGCGCGTGTTCAAGGAGGTCTGCCCCATGGTGGCCGGCCTGATCGGCGAGCATCTGGCGCAGCTCGAGTTGAGCAGAGATGATCTGTCGCGGCTGTGGCTGCATCAGGCCAATCGCCACATGAACGATCTGATCGCGCGTCGGGTGCTGGGGCGCGAGCCTGCGGCCGGCGAAGCGCCGATCATTCTCGACCGCTATGCCAATACCAGTTCGGCCGGCTCGATCATCGCCTTCCACCTGCATCGCGATGACCTGGCCTCGGGGTCGCTGGGGGTGGTGTGTTCCTTCGGTGCGGGCTACAGTGCCGGCAATGTCGTGGTGCGTCGCCGCTGACGATAGAGTGATATAACTGGCAGGAGACCCTTGAAGCAATGAATCGACCATTCACGACGACTTTTTCCCGGGCAGCGCGGCCTTTGCTGGCCGGGCTGGCGCTGGTCGTGCTGTCCGGCTGCGCGACGACCCAGAGCTCTGCACCGGCCAATCCCGAGGATCCCTGGGAGGGCTTCAATCGGGGGGTGTTCGCCTTCAACGAGACCCTCGATCGCTATGCCTTGAAGCCGGTGGCCCAGGGCTATCGCTTCGTGACGCCGGATCCGGTGGAAACCGGGGTCGGCAACTTCTTCTCGAACCTGGGTGAAATTCGCACCACGCTCAACAGTTTGCTGCAGGGCAAGGGCTCGAATGCCAGTGCCTCGACCGGCCGCTTTTTGCTCAACTCCACGGTGGGTGTGCTCGGTGTCTTCGACGTGGCCTCTCAGATAGGCCTGCACGCACGCGAGGAAGACTTCGGCCAGACCCTGGGCAGCTGGGGTGTGGCCTCGGGCCCCTACCTGGTACTGCCGCTGCTGGGGCCGAGTACGCTGCGTGATACCGGTGGCCTGCCGGTGGATATGTACACCTATCCGACGACCTATATCGAGGACGACGCGGTGCGCTATTCGCTGACCGGGCTGCGTGTCATCGACACGCGCGCCGGTCTGCTGGATCAGGAAAAGCTGATTCAGGGCGATCGCTATTCCTTCATCCGTGATAGCTGGCTGCAGCGTCGACACTTCGAGGTCAACGACGGTGAGCTGGGCGAAGATCCCTTCGCCACTGATGATTTCGACCTGGAAGGCAGTGATTTTGATGATGCCTTCGCCGAGTGAGGCGGTGACAGGATGTCGAGCGACAATGCGTTGATCGGCGTGGTCGACCGGCCGGGTGCCGAACGTGATGCCCTGGCCAGTACCATCGCCAAGGACGGTCTCGCGGTCCTGGCCGCGGGCGATGTCGACCAGCTTCCGGAGGAGACGGTGCTGGTGGTGGTGCACTCCCGCGCCGTCTCGCCCGGCGACTGGCCGGAGCTGTGCCGGCGTCTGCCGACGCTGGTCGTCAGCGATGATCGTCAGGACAGCGAGCTGTTCTCGGCGGTGGACGCGGGTCTGGTGGACTATGTCGTCGATCCTCTGCGCCACGGCCATCTGCTGCGTCGCATGATTCGCCGGGTCATCGAGATCAATGACCTGGCCCGGGAGCAGGAGCGCGACCGGCGTCGGCTCGCCGAGCTCAATGAGCATCTCGAGACGCATCTGGCCATGCTGCGTCTCGACCAGCAGGCGGGCGGGCAGATCCAGCGCAAGCTGCTGCCGCCCAGCCCGCAGTACTCGGGCAGCGTGCGCTGCGATTACTGGCTGGCGCCGTCGCTCTATCTCTCCGGGGATTTTCTTGACTTCCAGCATTTCGACGAACGCTACACCATCTTCTATTTCGCCGATGTATCCGGCCATGGCGCGTCATCGGCCTTCGTCACCGTCCTGCTCAAGTACCTGTTCAACCGCTGGCAGGGCGAGTGGGACGGCCGCGACCCGGAAGCGCTGGCCCCGGGCTGGCTGGCAGCGCTCAATCGCGAGTTGCTGGATACCGGCATTGGCAAGCATGCCACCCTCTTCGTCGGGGTGATTGACCGCGAGCAGCGATATCTTCACTATTCGCTCGGCTCGCAGTTCCCGATGCCGCTGCTGGTGGTCGACGACACCACGTTGACGCTGGCCGGCGAGGGTATGCCGGTGGGCCTGTTTCCGGATGTCGAGTACCCGCGTCTGGGCTGCGCCCTGCCGGACGACTTCAGGCTGTGGCTGTGTTCCGATGGCATTCTCGATTGCCTGCCGGGGGCGTCGCTGGATGAACGCCTGGAGGTGCTCATGCAACGGGCCCGGTCTCACCGAACGCTGGCCGGCTTGCGCGACAGCCTGTCGCTTGGCGAGCGGGTGGAGGGCAATGAGGTGGCCGCGGATGATGCCAATGGCGATGAGCTGCCGGATGACCTGACGATCATGATGTTGAGCGGATTTGGCGATGATAATGCATGAAGGCCGTATTCAGGCGGCGTTCGATTCCGGGGTGTTCGTGCTCAAGCTGAGTGGCGATGTGCGCCTGACGCTGTGCGCGACCCTCGACCAGCAGGCTCAGCAACTGGCCGCCACGCCGGGGCTGGAGGCCGTGATGGTCGATCTGCGCGAGGCCACCAATGTGGACTCGACGGCGCTCGGCTTTCTGGCCAAGGTGGCCATGGCGTTGCGTGATCGCCTCGACCAGGCGCCGACCATCGTGGTCGACAACCCGGATGTACGCCGCATGCTCGATGTCATGGGGTTTGCGCGCTATTACACCCTGCTGGAGTCGCCGGTCACCGAGCCTCACCAACTGCATGACCTGGACGCCGTGCCTGCGGGTGAGGCCGACACCCGTGAGCGTGTGCTCGAGGCGCATCGCATCCTGATGCACATGAGCGAGCATAATCGCGAACAGTTCCAGCCACTGGTGGATATGCTCGAGGCGCAGCGCTCCTCAAGCTCCTCCGAATAGCCTTCCTCACCGACGCCTCGCGGTAGCGGTCGCGTTCGCCTTGCTCATCAGCCCTGGCGCAGTTCGGCCAGCAGGGCTTCCAGCTTGCGCTGGTCGGCCATGAACTTGCGAATGCCTTCGGCCAGTTTCTCGGTGGCCATGGCGTCCTCGTTCAGGTCCCAGCGGAATTCGGCGTCGTCCTGCGGGGCAGGGGCCTGGGTCTCGGCGTCCAGTGGTGTCAGCCGGCGTTCCAGCAGTTGTCGGGTCTCGGACAACTCCTCGAGCAGGGCCGGCGAAATGGTCAGGCGATCGCAGCCCGCCAATGCCTGAATCTCGCCGCTGTTGCGGAAGCTGGCGCCCATTACCACGGTCTCGTAGCCGTTTCCCTTGAAGTGTTCGTAGATGTGGCGAACCGACTGCACACCGGGATCCCGGTCGCCGCTGAAGTCGGCTTGCGGGTCGTGCGCCTTGTGCCAGTCGAGAATACGCCCGACGAACGGCGAGACCAGGGTGACGCCGGCGTCGGCACAGGCCCTGGCCTGGGCAAAGCTGAACAGCAGCGTCAGGTTGGTGTGGATGCCCTCGCGTTCGAGCACGCGTGCGGCCTGGATGCCTTCCCAGGTGGCGGCGACCTTGATCAGGATGCGCTCGGCCGGCACGCCCTGGCGGTCATAGCGCTCGATCAGTGAGCGCGCTCTGGCCAGGGTGGCCTGGGTGTCGAAGGAGAGCTGGGCACTGACCTCGGTGGAGACATAACCCGGTACCAGCTGGGTGATCTCGCTGCCGATCTCGACCGCCACGGCGTCCAGGGCCGCGTCGATATCGGTGGCACGGCGGGCGATGTCGGCCAGGCGGGCGCGGCGTTCCGGCTGCTGGGCGGCCTGAAGGATCAGCGAGGGGTTGGTGGTGGCATCGGTGGGCTGGAAGCGCCGAATGGCGTCCAGGTCGCCGGTATCGGCCACCACGGTGGTCATTTGCTTGAGCTGTGAGAGCTGGTCGTCGGCCATGCGGTTTCCTCGGTCGAAAGCATTGGAAGTGACCTTCACTCTACCAAGCCAGCGACGCTGACAACACTGGGCCGGCATTGGCATGCCGGCACGCGACGTCGAATGACGTTATCATGGAGGCTTCGACCCGCAAGCTTGTGGAGGCCCCTTGAAACTCGATGCTCGACGAACCGCCCTGCTGGTGGCGGCCAATACCGCGCTGGCGCCCTTTGCCATTGATGCCTATCTGCCTGCCATGCCGGCACTGGCCGAGGCCGTGGATGCCAGCGTGCATCATACCGAGCTGTCGATCAGTTTCTTCCTGCTGGGCTTCGCGCTCGGCCAGTTGACCGGGGGGCCGCTGTCCGATCGCTTCGGTCGGCGCCCGGTGCTGCTGAGCGGGCTGGTGATCTTCCTGATTGCCAGCCTGCTGATCACCCAGGTCAATACCCTGACCGAGCTGCTCGGGCTGCGCTTCGTCCAGGCGCTGGGCGGCGGGGCCTGTGTGGTCAATTCGGCGGCCATCGTGCGGGATTGTTTCAGTGGTCGCGAGGCCGCCAAGGTCATGTCGACCATGGCCATGATCATGATGCTGGCGCCACTGGCTGCGCCGGCAGTGGGCTCCGGCCTGTTGTACCTGGCCGACTGGTGGCTGATCTTCGTCTTCCTGGCGGTGTATGCCGCCTTCCTGCTGTGGCTGATGGGAACGCGCCTGCCGGAGACGCGGCCCGTGGATGCCCCGATGGCCTCGGCGCGCCAGGTACTGCGCAACTATGCCAGCGTGCTGCGCCATCGCGAGGCCATGGGCTATGTGCTGTCGGTGGCGACCACCTTTGCCGGCATGTTCGCCTTCATCACGGCCTCGCCGTTTCTCTATATCACCCATTACGGCATCTCGCCGGCCATTTATCCGGTCGTGTTCGGGGCCAATGTGGTGGTCATGGCGGGCTCGAATCGCCTCAATATCCGTCTGTTGCGGCGGCGCAGTCCGCAGCAGAACATGCGCCTGGGCATGGGAGTGCAACTGGCGGTGGCCGTCGGCCTGATCGGGCTGGTGGCGACCGGGTTGGATTCGCCCTATACGGTGGTGCCGCTGATCATGGTGTTCATGGGCATGGTGGGGCTGATCACGCCCAATGCCATGTCGTCGATGCTCGAACACTTCAGCCACATGAGTGCCACGGCCACGGCACTGCTGGGCAGCATCCAGTTCACCTGCGGCTCGCTGGCGGGTGTCATCGTCAGTGCCTTCGAGATCGACAGCGCCTGGCCCATGGTGCTGACCATGCTGGTGGTGTCGCTATCGGGCAATATCGCGTTGCGCATGCTGGCGGGGCATGCGCTTGGCGCGCCATCCCCGGCGCGCTCGGGGGAGCCGGACGCCCGCAGCGAGACGGAACAGAAAGGCGCTTCATGATTTTTTGCATCAAATGACGCGGTGTCATGAAGCTGTCATTTTTGTGGGGCATCTTGTGTCGTGCGAAGGATGAACACTTCCATGAACAGGAGCCATCTCCATGAATCGCATCCTCAATAGCCGCATCTTCAAGACTTCCGTCATTGCTGCTTCCATCGGCATGGCGGGCGCCGCCCAGGCCCAGGAGGCCGAGCAGCTGCGCATCGTGGGTTCCAGCACGGTTTACCCCTTTGCCAGCTACGTGGTTGAAGAGTTCGGTGCCACCACCGAATACGCGACCCCGGTTATCGAGTCCACCGGCTCGGGCGGTGGTCTGCGCCTGTTCTGCAACGGCGTTGGCAACGATACACCGGACATCACCAACGCTTCGCGTCGTATCAAGGTTTCCGAGTTCAAGCGTTGCCAGGAAAATGGTGTGACCGATATCACCGAAGTCATGGTCGGTTATGACGGCATTGCTTTCGCTCAGTCCAGCGTTAATGACCCGATGCCGCTGACTCGCGAGCAGATTTTCAAGGCACTGGCCGCCAAGGTGCCTGTTGACGGCAAGCTGGTCAAAAACCCGAACGAGACCTGGAGTGACGTCGATAGTTCGCTGCCGGACCGCGAGATCACCGTCTATGGTCCGCCGACCACTTCCGGTACGCGTGATGCCTTCGAGGAACTGGTCATGGAACATGCCTCCGAAGACATGGAAGCCTATGGCGGTAAAGCTTATACCGATATCCGTTCCGATGGTGCCTTCATCGACTCCGGCGAGAACGACAACCTGATCGTCAAGCGCCTGTCCGAGAATACCGATGCCTTCGGTATCTTCGGTTACTCCTTCCTGGAAGAGAATGCCGATGCACTGCTGGGCTCCAGCATCGATGGCGTCAAGCCGACGCCGGAAGCCATCGGCAGCGGTGAGTACCCGGTGTCGCGTTCACTGTACTTCTACACCAAGAACCAGCACAGCGAAGAAGTGCCGGCAATGATGGAATACGCCAACCTGTTCCTGAGCGAGAAGATGATCGGCGACATGGGCTATCTGAAGGGCCTGGGTCTGATCCCGGCACCCAAAGATGTTCGTGCCGAGCAGCGCAAGAGCCTCAAGAACCAGGAGCAGCTCGAACTGGCTGACCTCGAGAAGTAAGCCTCCCTGGTGATGCCCTGAGCCGGCCGGCAGTCAGGCTGTCGGCCGGCTCGCGTTAGAGCGAATGCTCCGCGTGAATTCCTTCGAGAGAATCCTATGCAGACCAATCAAATCCTCGCCACCTTCTGCGGCACACTCCTGGTGCTGGGTCTGATAGCCTTCTTCCTGGGGCGCTCCAAGGCGTCCAGGGTGCGTGCGGCGGGAACCTCCATGCACGCTCAGCCCGATCAGTATGGCTGGTTCACCGTGCTCTCCACGGCGGGTCCGGCGGTGCTGGTGGGTGCCGTGGGCGCCTTCTTCATGCTGTGGATGGGGGGCGACATCCCGTCCTTCTATCTGCTGGCCGGCAGCCTGATTGTGGCCTGTGTCGGTCTGATGGCCGGTATCTACCTGGTCAAACCCAATTTTCATGCGCGCAAGGCCATCGAGGCGGTCGTCCGTTTCATGCTGGCCGGCGCGGCCATGGTGTCGATCTTTACCACCTTTGGCATCTTGATCTCCATCGTGGGTGAAGCGATTCGCTTCTTCCAGATGCAGAGCTTCTGGGACTTCATCACCGGCACGACCTGGGATCCGGGCGCCAGCTTTCTGGTAGCGGCAGGGCGTGGTGGTGAGGCCACCAGTGCGGCGCAGTTCGGCTCGGTGCCGTTGTTTGCCGGCACTTTCATGATCACCTTTATCGCCATGTTAGTGGCCATTCCGGTGGGACTGCTTTCGGCGATCTACATGGCAGAGTTCGCGCCCGAGAAGGTGCGTACCGTGGCCAAGCCGGTTCTCGAGGTGCTGGCCGGCATTCCCACGGTGGTCTATGGCTTCTTCGCCGCCATTACGGTGGCGCCGATCATTGTGGCAGTTGCCGCTTTTTTCGGCATCGAGGCATCATTCAGCAATGCCCTGGCTCCGGGCATCGTCATGGGTATCATGATCATCCCGTTCATCTCCTCGCTGTCCGATGACGTCATCAGCTCGGTGCCGGGCAGCATGCGCGAGGGTGCCCTGGCACTCGGCATGACCAAGAGCGAAATGATTCGCGATGTGGTCGTGCCGGCGGCCATGCCGGGCATTATCTCGGCGTCGCTGCTGGCCGTCTCGCGTGCGTTGGGCGAGACCATGATCGTGGTCATGGCGGCCGGCATGCGCCCCAACCTGACCGCCAACCCCTTCGAGGACATGACCACGGTCACGGTGCGTATCGTCTCGGCACTGACCGGCGACCTGGAGTTCGGCAGTGCCGAGACCCTCTCGGCCTTCGCCCTGGGGCTGGTGCTGTTCGTGGTGACCCTGTCGCTGAACTTCGTGTCGGTGATCATGATTCGCCGGTTCCGCGAAAAGTATCGTATCAACAACCTTTAAGCTGGGAGTCTTGACCGATGAACCAATCCTTCGATGACATCAGCGCCCAGCTCAAGAAGCGCCACCGCAAGTCGGCGCGCCTGAAGTGGATGTCCATGGGCGCCCTGGGCCTGGCGGGTCTGTTCCTGGTGCTGTTCTTCGCCGACATGCTGGTCAAGGGGCTGCCGGCCTTTCAGCAGGCGCAGGTCCAGGTCGAGATCGAATACAGCGAACAGGCCAGCCGGATTCCTTTGGCGGCCCTCGACGAGGAAATGCGCCCCCTGGTCAGCCGTGGCTACCTGCGCCTGATACCCCAGCGAATGGAAGACAATCCGGCGCTTGAGGGCACTACTCGCACCGAGTGGGTGCTGGCGGACAGCCCCGTGGATCAGTATCTCAAGGGTAATGACTCAGAACTGACCGCCAGCCAGAAGTCAGTGGTCGACCGCCTCGAAGCCCAGGGGCGTGCCGAGCTCAAGTTCAATACCACCTTCTTCACCAAGGGCGACTCCAAGATGGCGGAGTATGCCGGTATTGCCTCGGCGGCTTTCGGTACCATGATGACGCTGTTGGTAACCCTGGCCGTGGCCTTCCCCATCGGCGTGATGACGGCGGTTTATCTCGAAGAGTTCGCTCCGGACAACCGTTTTACCCAACTGGTCGAGATCAACATCAACAATTTGGCGGCGATCCCTTCGATCCTGTTCGGTCTGCTGGGTCTGGCGATCTTCATCGGCTTCTTCGGTGTGCCGCGTTCGTCGCCACTG
Source organism: Halomonas halmophila (assembly GCF_006540005.1). Lineage (GTDB taxonomy): Bacteria > Pseudomonadota > Gammaproteobacteria > Pseudomonadales > Halomonadaceae > Halomonas > Halomonas halmophila. Next base: position 72,743 of record NZ_BJOC01000012.1, read on the forward strand.
GTAGGCGGTTTGACCCTGGCGCTGATGACCCTGCCGGTGATCATCATCTCGACGCGCTCGGCATTACGCAGTGTGCCGGACTCCATACGTCATGCGGCGTTCGGTGTGGGCTGCTCGCGCTGGCAGATGGTCCGTGACCACGTGCTGCCGGTGGCCTTCCCGGGAATCCTGACAGGCTCTATCATTGGCCTGGCACAGGCGATGGGGGAAACCGCGCCCTTGATCATCGTCGGTATGGTGGCCTTTATTCCGGATATCACCGGGTCCTTTACCGAGGCGGCGACGGTCCTTCCTGCGCAGATCTTCACCTGGGCCGGTGAGCCGGACCATGCTTTCATCGAGAAGACCTCGGGCGGCATCCTGGTGTTGCTGGCGGTTCTGATTTTAATGAATGCGACTGCCGTGGTGCTGCGCAAGAAATTCGAACGTCGCTGGTAATCCCGCGGCCTGAAACAGGAAATGCCATGATGAATATGCAAGTTGCCCAGCGGAGTACGACATCCATGACCGGTCATACCGCCGGCGAGCCGGTGACACGAAACGAAGACGCCAATCACGAGCTGAGCATCCGTGTTCGTGATCTCAACCTCTGGTATGGCGACAACCAGGCCCTGAGCGGCATCGACATGGATGTCTACCAGAAGAACATCACGGCGCTGATCGGGCCATCGGGGTGCGGCAAGTCCACCTACCTGCGCTGCCTCAATCGCATGAATGATCTGATTCCCAGTGTGCGCATTCAGGGCATGATCGAGATGGACGGCCGCGACATCAACGGCAAGAAGATGGACGAAGTGGCCCTGCGTCGTCGGGTCGGGATGGTCTTTCAGAAGCCTAATCCGTTCCCCAAGTCGATCTACGAAAACGTCGCCTATGCGCCGCGCATGCACGACCTGGTCAGCCGCAAGTCGGACTCCGACGAGCTGGTGGAACGCGCTCTGCGGGACGCCGGTCTGTGGGAAGAGGTCAAGGACAAGCTCAATGACCCCGGCACCTCGCTTTCCGGTGGCCAACAGCAGCGCCTGTGCATTGCGCGTGCCATCGCGGTGAGCCCCGACGTGATTCTGATGGACGAGCCGACCTCGGCACTGGACCCGATTTCCACTGCCACGGTCGAGGATCTGATGGATAAGCTGAAGCAGCGCTATACCATCATCACGGTGACGCACAATATGCAGCAGGCGGCGCGTGTGGCGGATTACACGGCCTTCTTCCATCTCGGGGAAGTCGTTGAATACAACGACACCAAGACCATGTTCGCCAATCCGGCAACCAAGAAGGCCGAGGATTACATCACCGGCCGCTATGGTTGATGGCTGCGAGCTGATTACAAGACAGTCGTTGTGAGTGAACGGGGAGGCCGCGAGGTCTTCCCGTTCCTGTATCGACTCAATCGCTCAATTCCACGGCCACGGCGGTGGCCTCGCCGCCGCCGATGCACAGGCTGGCGATGCCGCGCTTGCCACCGCGGCTGCGCAGGGCGTGGATCAGGGTGGCGATAATGCGCGAGCCGGTGGAGCCGACGGGGTGGCCCTGGGCACAGGCTCCGCCGTAGATGTTCACCTTGTGGTGGGGCAGCCCCAGGTCGTCCATGGCCATCAGGGTGACCACGGCGAAGGCCTCGTTGATCTCGAACAGGTCGACATCCGCGACGCTCCAGTCTAGTTGCTTCATCAGCTTGTCGATGGCGCCCACCGGGGCAATGGTGAACTCACTCGGGTGACGCGAGTGGGTGCTGTGACCCAGCATCCGGGCGATGGGCCGGGCGCCGGCGCGCTGAGCGGCGGCACCGCTGGCCAGGATCAGCGCCGAGGCGCCGTCGGAAATCGAGCTTGAGTTGGCGGCGGTGATGGTGCCGTCCCGGGTGAACGCCGGGCGCAGCTCGCGAATCTTGTCGAGCCGGGCCTGGAAGGGCTGCTCATCGTGTTCGACCCGGGTTTCGCCCTTGCGGTCCCTAATCGTGACCGGGGCCATCTCGGCGTCGAGATGACCGGCATGGGTCGCTTCCATGGCGCGTTCCAGCGAGGCAATGGCGAAGTCATCCAGGCGCTCGCGGGTGTAGCCGCGCTGCGTGGCGATATCCTGCGCGAAGACGCCCATCAGTTGACCGCTTTCGGCATCCTCCAGCCCATCGAAGAACATATGGTCCTTGAGTTCACCATGGCCCAGGCGATAGCCGGTGCGCGCACGCGGCAGCAGGTGCGGCGCGTTGGACATCGACTCCATGCCGCCGGCCAGCATGATCTCGCCGCTGCCGGCGCGGATCAGGTCATGGGCCAGCATGGCACTCTTCATGCCCGAGCCGCAGAGCTTGTTGATGGTGGTGGCGCCGATGGTGTCTGGAATGCCGGCCTGGCGCATGGCCTGACGAGCCGGGCCCTGCTTGACGCCAGCCGGTAGGACGCAGCCCATGAAGCCTTCATCAATGGCGTCGGGCGCGATGCCGGCCCGCTCGATGGCGGCGCGAATGGCGGTAGCCGCCAGCTCGGGGGCCTCCACCGAGGACAGGTTGCCCAGCATGCCGCCCATGGGGGTGCGGGTTGCCGCCAGGAAGACGATATCGTTGGCGTGACTCATGAGCCTACTCCCGTTAATGGAGGATGTTCCGGGTATGGGCCGGCCGCGTTGACCCGGCATCGGGGCCGTGGTCTGCTCTGGGTCAACCAAGCAAGCGCTAGTGTTAATCCTGATGAATGTAATGAATGAGTCACCGCGCCGCAAGGAACTCACCCGCCAGGCTGCTCGGCTTTTCGTGCAGGAAGGCTTCGATCGCACCACGGTGCGCATGCTGGCCGATGAGATGGGGATCAAGTCCGGTAGTCTCTTTCATCACTTCCGCGACAAGCAGGCAATCCTGGCGGCCGTGATCGAAGAGGGCACTCAGAATGCCCTGAACATGGCACACCAGGCCCTGAACGACACCGGTGAAACAGCCTCGGCGCGACTGCATGCCATGGCCAGGGCGCATCTTCAGACACTGCATACCGATCGCAATGCGCATGTCGTGGCACTCTATGAGTGGCGTCGGCTGGAGCCTGCGGCGCGTTCGCATCTGAGTCATCTGCGCGATGCCTATGAAGCGCTCTGGGAGAGCGTCATCGATGACGCCCTGACGGCCGGCCTGATCCATGGTGACCGCTTTCTGGTCTCGCGCTTCATCATGGGGGCGCTCAACTGGACGGTACGCTGGTATGACCCGGAGGGTGAACGCACCCCGGATGAACTGGCCAATGAACTGGTTGCCATGCTGACTCAGCCTTCCAACTGACAGCTTGACGATTCGTCCATGGCGTCGACCATGGTCTAGTCTCCTCACCGTCCTCGATGCTTGCTCTGCCAGGTTGAAGACTCTAGCTTGTCTTTATCGATTTACGTTTACGTCAACGACAAGGTATTGGCCAGATTCTTTCAACAATCACAGGTGGCAGTTCATGAGCACGTCCACGAGTCTTCACGATTATCATGCCTATCTCGAGTCCTTTACCGTCGAAGACGTCATCGCCCATCTCGATGATAAGCGCGATGGCCGGCTGAATGCCTTTGAGGCCTGTTGCGGGCGGCACTTGCGTGAAGGACGGGGCGAGGTGACGGCCCTGGTACATGAAGATACCCAAGGACAGGTTAGCTCCTTGAGTTATGCGGAGCTGGCCACCGAGAGCGAAAAACTCGCTGGCTGGCTCGCCTCACGAGGCCTGGGTGAGGGGGATCGTATCGCCTGCATGTTGCCTCGCACGCCGCAGTTGCTGGTCTCCATACTAGCCAGCTGGCGCATTGGCGCTGTCTATCAGCCGCTGTTTACCGCCTTCGGATCCGACTCGGTAACGTATCGACTGGCACGAGCTGATACGCGGCTGGTGATCACTGACGCTGACAATCGGAACAAGTTCGACGGCCTGGACCAGTGCCCGCCAGTGTTGAGCGTAGGCGGGCCGGATGCCGAGCATGCTGATGACCTGGATTGGGACACGGCGTTGACACATGCTGCCATCATCGCCCAGGCGCCACGCCAGTCGCCGGATTCTCCCTTCCTGCAGATGTTTACCTCCGGCACCGTAGGCAAGCCCAAGGGCGTTGCCATACCGCTTTCCGCTATGCCGGCTTTCGCGCTCTACATGAAACTGGCCATCGGACTCGATGGTAGCGACCGCTTCTGGAACATGGCCGATCCCGGTTGGGCTTACGGGCTCTACTACGCTATTGCTGGCCCCTTGTTGCTTGGCGTGACCACGTACTTCTGCGAGACAGGTTTCAGTGCCGAAGGCGCACTGGACTTCATGGAGCGCCATCGCATCACCAATTTCGCCGCCGCTCCTACTGCCTACCGGCTGATGAAGGCCTCGGGGCTGTTCGATGAGGCGGGCCAGCGACTCGCCTTGCGGCGTGCCAGCTCCGCCGGCGAACCGCTCAATACGGAAGTGGTCACCTGGGTGGAGAAGGCGCTGGGCTGTTCGGTGATGGATCACTATGGGCAAACCGAGACCGGCATGACCTGTTGCAATCACCATGCCCTGGCACATCCCAAGCATGTCGGTGGCATGGGTGTCCCGCTGCCTGGCTATCGTATGGTGGTCCTCGACGCCGAGTACAATGAGCTTCCGCCGGGGGAGCCCGGTGTGCTGGCGGTCGATATCGCCGGCTCCCCGGCTCATTTCTTTACTGGTTACAGCTGGCAGGAGAAGGACCCTTTCGTCGAGAGCTATTATTTGACCGGCGATGTAGTGCAATGCAATGAGGATGGTAGCTTCCAGTTTGCCGGTCGCGACGACGACATCATCACCACGGCCGGTTATCGGGTCGGGCCCACTGACGTGGAGAACTCGGTGCTCATGCATCCGGCCGTGGCGGAGTCCGCCGCGGTAGGCCAGCCCGACGAGATTCGCGGTGAGATCATCAAGTCCTATGTTGTACTGCGGGATGGCTTCGAACCCAGCGAATCACTGGCCGAAGAGATTCGTCAGCAGGTCCGCGAACGTCTTTCGACCCATGCCTTTCCCAGGGTGATCGAGTTTGCCGATGCCTTGCCCAAGACACCCAGCGGCAAGATCCAACGCTTCAAGCTGCGCACGGATGCCGCCGACAAGGCTGATGCTGCCGCTCAATGACCATGGAGACCTATCAATGCAACTGAAGGACAACAGTTTTTTGATCACCGGGGCGGCTTCCGGACTGGGGGCCGCCACGGCGGAGCGCATCGTGGCCGGTGGCGGCCGGGTGGTGCTCTGTGATCTGAGTGATGCCGTGGAGGCGCATGCCGCGCAACTGGGCGAAGCCGCCCGAACCGTACGCGGTGATGTGACGTCGGCAGCGGATATGCAGGCGGCCGTGGACGCCGCCGTGGCACTGGGACAACAGAATGGCGGTCAGGCCGGACTGTCCGGTGTGATCCACTGTGCCGGGGTGGTCAGTGTGGCCAAGCTGCTGGATCGCGACGGCAATCCGGCGAACCTGGATGCCTATGCGCGCACCATTCAGATCAACCTGGTCGGCACCTTCAACGTCATGCGGCTCGCCGCGGCGGCGATGTCGCACAATCCGCCGGGCGAGGACGGCGAGAGAGGGGTGATCATCAACACGGCCTCGGTGGCCGCCTTCGATGGCCAGGTCGGGCAGTGTGCCTACAGCGCTTCCAAGGCTGGTGTGGCGGGCATGGGGCTGCCGGCGGCGCGTGAGCTCTCGCGGCATGGTGTGCGCGTCATGACGATCGCCCCCGGGGTATTCGAGACCCCGATGATGAGCGATATCCCCGAGGACGCCGTCGCCGCGTTGTCGGCCTCTATTCCCTTCCCCAAGCGCCTCGGCAAGCCGGATGAATACGCCCGCCTGGCCGAGCAGATCGTCACCAACCCGATGCTCAACGGCGAGGTGATCCGGCTCGACGGCGGGATTCGGATGCAGTGACCCGGCTGAGCCGAGAGCTGTAAGCTGTAAGCCGTAAGCCATAAGCTGGAAGAAGGATGATCGGCGCTTCGCGCCTTGAAGAGGGAAGAAACCCCATGACGCCACACACCCTGTCACTAGCCTTCCTTCTTCCTTCTTCCTGTCGAATAAAACAAACCCTTGACTGCCCTGGTTTGCGGGCGTAATTTCAAACAATTGTTTGAAAGCTGTCGGCCAACGTTTTGGCGGCGTTCGCGTTCCAGGAGAGAGAAATGCCCGATTATCAGGCCCCCTTGCGTGATCTGCGTTTCGTCATGGACGAACTGCTTGGTTATCCGGCGCATTATGCGCGGTTGCCGGGTGGTGAAGAGGCTACGCCGGATGTGGTGGCGGCGATCCTCGAGGAAGGCGCGCGTTTTGCGCGGGAGGAACTGTTGCCGTTGAACCAGAGTGGCGACCGTGAGGGGTGTCTGCTGGAAGGCGGTGAGGTCAAGACGCCGAAAGGCTTCAAGCAGGCCTATCAGCGCTATGTCGCGGGTGGCTGGCCGGGTCTGGCCGCGGATCCGGAGCAGGGCGGGCAGGGCTTGCCGCCGTCACTGGCCATGGTGCTCTCGGAGATGATCTGTGCCACCAATCTGGCCTGGGGCATGTATCCCGGTCTGTCCCACGGGGCCGCGGATGCGTTGCGTCATCACGGCAGCGCGGTGCAGAAACAGACCTACCTGAACAAGCTCGTCGAGGGCGTCTGGACCGGCACCATGTGCCTGACCGAGTCACATTGCGGCACCGATCTGGGCCTGATCAAGACGCGGGCGGTGCCCGACGCTGATGATGGCTACACCATCAGCGGCACCAAGATCTTCATTTCCGCCGGCGAGCATGATCTGGCCGAGAACATCGTGCACCTGGTGCTGGCCAGGTTGCCGGATGCGCCGGCCGGTTCCAGGGGCATCTCGCTGTTCGTGGTGCCCAAGTATCTCCCCGATGACGATGGCCATCCCGGCGAGCGTAACGCCGTGAGTTGTGGCTCGCTCGAGCACAAGATGGGCATTCACGGCAATGCCACCTGCGTGATGAACTTCGATGGCGCACGCGGCTTTCTGGTCGGCCAACCCCACAAGGGCCTGGCCTGCATGTTCACCATGATGAATGCCGCACGCATCGGAGTGGGCATTCAGGGGCTCGGGCTCGCCGAAGCCAGCTTCCAGAATGCCCTGGGCTATGCCCGAGACCGTCTGCAGATGCGCGGCTTATCCGGCACCCAGGCCGAGGACAAGCCTGCCGATCCGATCATCGTGCACCCGGATGTGCGTCGCATGCTGCTGACCCAGAAGGCCATCGCCGAAGGCGGTCGCATGCTGGTGCTGTATACGGCGCAGCTGGTCGATGTGGTGGAGCGCAGCCAGGAGGCCGAGCAGCGCGAGCATGCCGAGGCCCTGCTCGGCCTGCTGACCCCCATCGTCAAGGCGTTTCTCACCGAGGTGGGCTTCGAGGCGACCAATGAAGGCGTGCAGATATTTGGCGGCCATGGCTTCATCCAGGAATGGGGCATGGAGCAACTGGTGCGGGATGCGCGCATCACACGCCTCTACGAGGGCACTACCGGGATTCAGGCGCTCGACCTTTTGGGCCGCAAGGTGCTGATGAGTCAGGGTGAGAGCCTGAAGGTCTTCACCAAGGAGATCCATAAATTCTGCCAGGCCGAAGACGCCAATCCTGACATGGCCGAGTTCGTGCGGCCATTGGCCAAGCTCAATGCCGAATGGGGCGAGCTGACCACGGCAGTAGGCATGAAGGCCATGAGTGATCGTGAGGAGGTCGGGGCGGCGAGTGTCGATTACTTGATGTATGCCGGCTATGTGACCCTGGCCTATCTGTTCGCCAGGGCGGTCAAACAGGCTCGCCTGGCACTGGACGACAGCCTGGAGGAAGCCACCTTCTACCGCGCCAAGATCAATACCGCACGCTTCTTCTATGAGCGGCTGCTGCCGCGTACGCGTGCCCATGCGCAGATGATCCAGGCCGGCGGCGAGTCGCTGATGGCCATGTCGGCCGAGGATTTCGGCCGTGGCTTCGAGATCTGATCGCGGCGTTTCAAGGCTCTCTCTGGTCAGGCGTTCTGATCGGCGTTGAGGCGGGCTCTGCCTGCCGCTTTTTTACCTGGACTGCCCGGTCGCAGGCCTGCCCGCCACTTACTGATCGCTGCCCTAGAAGACGGCGCGGTCGAAGTGCCGCCGGAAATACATCTCCAGGCTCAGGTTCATTTGCCAGCGCGGGTCGTGGTCGTATTCGTGGGGAAAGTGCACGGAGGGGGCCACGTCGAGAAAGAGAATGCCCTTGTGCACGTCGCGTCGGTAGCGTGTCTGCAGGTAGGCGTCCTCCATGCGGGGATGGGAGCCGCTCGCACCGATGACCGCCAGGGTATGGCGAAGGGCACTGCGCTTGTTCAGGCGTCGGTTGAGTTCGACGGTCTCGCTGTATTCCAGGTTGTCGACCTCTTCGCGCCACTGCACATTGGTGATGAAGCGCAGGTGACGGTTCTCGTCCAGTGACCTGCCCAGGTCCCAGCGGGTGCGGGCGGAATAGCCCTCGTGATTGAACCAGGAAAGCCGGTTGTCGCTTTCCAGTCGCCAGGGGCCGTCGTTCAGCGTCCACAGACGCTGGGTGGCTACCCGCGCATAAGGGTCCAGCGGCAGGCGTACCCGGATACCGGCGCCGACCTCGGTCTTCCAGCGCTTGGTCTTGTCGCGGTCGCCCAGGCGGTTGAGTCCGATCCTCAGGCTTTCCAGGCCATCGGGCCGGTCACTCGGCAGCTCGGTGTCCTGTTCGCCCAGGGTGCCGCGGGTTTCCTCCGGCTCGCTCTCGATGATCAGGCGCAGGCGCTTCTCGCTGGTGGGTAGATCCAGCCGGAAGCGGGCGCCCCAGTCGTCATCGAACTCCTGTCCCTGGCGCCATTCGCCTCCGGTGCTGATGCGCAGGTAGGAATCGGTATCCACGGTGAAGGCATCGGTGGTGCCGAAGAAGCTGTCGATGCGTCGCGACGTGGTTTCGACCCAGTTCGACACGTCTTCATGAAAGGGGGTGAGCTGCTCATCGGCCCAGGTCGGCAAGTCGCTGTCAGGCTGAGCAGCGGTGTCGTCCTCACCATGGGCCGTGTAGCAGGCGCTGATCAGCAGAATCGTCATGAGGGTCTTGCGCATCGAGAGGAAATCCTTGTCCGTCATCCTGGTTGGGGCCCCAGTTTACCCGGACAGGCGCACGAGTACCTCTCTGATGTTCAACCTTGCGTCGACACGATGCCTGGGTCCACGGCCGAGTCCTGGGCATGACACACTGCTGGTCTGGGGAGCCGGGCCGGACGAAACAACCGCTGCTGCGTCCGCCCGGCCGATCAGGCGATGCTGTCGACCACGCCGCCGTCGACGCGCAGAGCGGCGCCGCTGGTCGCGGAGGCCTGCTGCGAGGCGGTGTAGACGACCATGTTGGCGACTTCCTCGACGCTGGCAGCGCGCTGAATGATCGAGCTTGGACGTTCGGCCATGACGAACTCCCGGGCGACGTCCTCGATGGACTGGCCTTCCTGCTGCTGGTCGGACAGCATGTCCTGGACGCCCTCGGACAGAGTGGGCCCCGGCAGGACGGCATTGACCGTGACGCCGGTGCCGGCCAGCCGCTTGGCCAACCCGCGCGAGAGCGATAGATAGGCTGTCTTGGTCACACCATAGTGAATCATGTCGGCGGGGATGTTCAGTGCGGACTCCGATGAGATAAAGATGATGCGCCCCCATCCCTGTTCGACCATGCCACCGGAGTAGGCACGGGACAGACGGACGCCGGACATGACGTTGACGTCGAAGAAGCGCTGCCATTCCTCATCCGGTGTCTCGAAGAAGTCCTGCGGGCCGAAGACCCCCACGTTATTGACCAGGATATCGGCACGCGGCTTGGCGGCCAGCATGGCATCGCAGCCTTCGGCGGTGCCCAGGTCGGCGGCCACGCCGCGCACATCGGCATTGGCGACCTGCTCCCTGAGCTGGCTGATGGAATGATCCACGGCCTCCTGCTGGCGGCCGTTGATCACGACGCTGGCTCCGCTGTCTGCCAGGCCCTTGGCGATGGCGAAGCCGATGCCCCCGGTGGAGCCGGTGACGATGGCGGTCTTGCCGGTCAGATCGATGTGCATGGAAGCCTCCTTGAATCGACGATGACATGTCATGAGATAGATAAATAGCACTCTAACAAACTAGCCAGCCACGTCGCGACAAGCTTGTGACGGCAAGAGAAGCGTGACAGGGCGGGGGCTCGAGAAGCGAATTCGGCGCTGGCATGCCTGGGTCGTCAAGCAATTCAAGGATAATGCGCACTATGCCGAGGTCCGAAATCATGGCCAATATTATGAGACGGCGACTATCCTGTCCCTGTCATGATTCATCATTTCCCGCAACGAGGACGGCTGACATGCCAGAGACGCTCGTTTTCTATACCAACCCCCTGTCGCGCAGCAGTATCGTCCACTGGATGCTCGAGGAGGTCGGTGCTGATTATCGAATGGAAGTGCTGGAGTTCGGCGATGCCATGAAGTCGCCGGCCTATCTGGCCATCAACCCGATGGGCAAGGTGCCGGCGATTCGGCATGGCGATACGGTGGTCACCGAGGCCGCCGCGATCTGTGCCTATCTTGCCGATGCCTTCCCGGAGGCCGGTCTGGCACCGGCGCCTGCCGAACGCGGCGAGTACTATCGTTGGCTGTTCTTCGCCGCCGGTCCGCTGGAAGCCGCCGTCTCCCTGAAGGGGTGTGGCTTCCAGCCGACGCCCGAGCAGGAACGGATGCTGGGATTCGGCCGCCTCGAGCAGGTGCTCGAGACCCTGGAGGGCGCTGTTGATGGCAAGGAATATATCGCCGGCAATCGGTTTTCCGCGGCCGATGTTTATGTCGCTTCGCACCTGAGCTGGGGCATGCAGTTCGGCACCATCGAGAAGCGGCCGGCGTTCGAGGCCTACTGTCGAGGCCTCGAGACGCGCACCGCGTCACGCCGGGTCAGGGAGCATGTCGAGCGCGAGATGGCGGCGAAGGGCTGGTCGCCCGATTAACCCGCCTGGTCGTCGACCTGAAAGAGTCCGAAGGTGTTGCCCTCGGTATCCAGGAAGTAGCCTTGCCAGCAGATGCCGGGGACGGCGAAGACGGGCAGGGCGACCCGGCCGCCGAGGGCGGCCACCCGGTCGGCGCTGGCCTGGATATCGGTGACCTCGAAGGAACAGGTGAAGGCGTTGGTGCCACACGCCTCGGGCGGTGTGGCGGCCGGGCGCTGCATCAAGCCGCCCAGCATGCCACCGGTATCGATGCGCCAGTAGTCGATCGGCAAGCCCGGGACGTGATGGAAGGACCAGCCGAAGAGGTCGCCATAGAAGTGTCGGGCGCGTTCCGGCGAGTCGGCCTGGATCTCGAAGTAGAGGTGAGTGTTCATGCGGCCTCCGCTATGTCTGGATACGGGTCAGGGTGGCTCATTTCCATTTGATGTTGCAGCCCATCGAGGGTTTCTGTGTGCTGTCGGGAGCTCGGCCGGCCAGCACCGCGTCGGCGGCCTGGCGCAGATCCCGTCCGCTGACCGGTAGCGCCTGGCTGGGGCGGCTGTCGTCGAACTGGCCGCGGTAAGCGAGCCGGTGCCGGCGATCGAACAGGAAGAAATCCGGCGTGCAGGCCGCATCGAAGGCCCGTGCCACGTCCTGAGTATCGTCGACCAGATAGGGGAAGGTATAGCCGCGTTGCCGGCTTTCTTCCTGCATGCGCTCGGGGTGGTCGTCCGGGTGGGCCTGAAAGTCATTGCTGTTGATGCCGACCACGGCCAGGCCCCGTGCCTGATACTCGCGGGCGAAGTCGGCGAGCGCATCGGCCAGATGCTTGACGAAGGGGCAGTGATTGCACATGAAGATGACCAGCAGCGGCTGGTCGGGGTAGTCCTCGCTGCTCACCATGCGGCCTTCAGGGTCGGGCAACTGGAAGGCGGGCAGCGGGCTTTCCAGTTCGATCATTCGGGAAGGCGTCAGGGACATGAAAGGCTCCTTGGTGTTGCGGATCTACCTTGAGCATATCAGCCCGAGCGGAGCCTGACAGTTTCCGCCCCGGCGTGCTGGGCAACGCGCTAGGGCGAGGGATACCCCAGGGCAAGGCGCAGCCGCTCGGCATGACGCTCGATCCAGTCGGGGTCGATGGGCCCCCAGTCGCGTATCACGTAGCGGCCGATGTTATGGCGCTCGCCGGGTGTCGGCTCGAACTGGCAGTGGATATCCAGCTCGGTCAGGGCCGAGAGCGTATCCTGGGCGGTGCGCCGCGGCATACCCGTGGCGGTGACGATGGCCGGTACGCTGTCGGTACCGGCGGCGACCAGATGGGCGACGTAGAGGCGGCGATAGAAGCTCGACTGGGTCTTGCTGAGTGATGTCATGGCTTGGGCACGTTCGGGAAATGTTCTGCCATGTTAGCGAAACCAGCCCTTCATCGCCTCGGTGATCTGACGCATGTCCTCGGGGGAGGTGATATAGGCAGGCATGGTGTACAGCCAGCGGCCGAAGGATCGCAGCCAGACGCCCTGTGTGCGGGCGAAATCCGCCGCGCCCTCGAGCGAGTCGGCGTCGTGCACCTCGATGGCGGCGGTGGCACCCAGCACGCGGACATCGGCCACGGCCGGGTGGGCATGAAGGTTGTCGTCTTCGACCAGCTCCTCGCACAGCACGCGGTTCAGGTTGGCAATCCGCTCCAGGTAGTCGTCTTCCTCGAACACTGCCAGGCTTTCCAGCGCCACGCGACAGGCCAGCGGGTTGCCCATGAAGGTTGGCCCGTGCATGAAGGCATGCAACTCGCTGTCGCCGATGAAGGTGTCGTGCACGCGGTCGCTGGCCAGGGTGGCAGCATGGCCAAGGTAGCCGCCGGTCAGGCCCTTGGAGAGCACCATGATGTCCGGCGTGATATCGGCATGCTCGGCGGCGAACATGCGCCCCGTGCGACCAAAGCCGGTGGCCACCTCGTCGAGGATCAACAGCACATCGAATTCCTCGCACAGCTCGCGGGCCCCGCGCAGGTAGGCCGGCGAGGTCATGTTGAGGCCGCCCGCGGCCTGCAGCAAGGGCTCCATGAGCAGGGCGGCGACCTCGTGATGATGCGACTCCAGCACGGCGCGCAGGGCGTCCAGGTCGGCCTGCACGCTGGCCGCATCGGCATCGAAGGACGCTGTCGGCGCCGGGGCGAAGTAATGCTGTGGCAGGAAGCCCGCGAACAGCGAGTGCATGCCCTCTTCCGGATCACAGACCGCCATGCAGCCGGCGGTGTCGCCGTGATAGGCCTTCATCAGCGACAGCATGCGATGCTTTTCGGGCTGGCCGCGCAGGTACTGGTATTGCACGGCCATCTTCATGGCGACTTCCATGCCCACCGAGCCGCTGTCCGAATAGAACACATGGTTGAGGCCGTCCGGAGTGATACGCACCAGCTCGCGGGCCAGCTGGTCGGCCGGGTCATGGGTCAGGCCGCCGAGCATCACGTGGCAGAGGGTATCGGCCTGCTCCTGAATGGCGTGCACCAGGCGGGGATGGCGATAGCCATGAATCATGCACCACCAGGAGCAGGTAGCATCCAGCAACGACTCGCCGCTGTCCAGGGTGAAGCGCGGGCCTTCGCCGCCGACCACCCTGGGGGCAGGAGCCTGGGTCTTGAGATGGGCATAGGGATGCCAGACGGGCGAGGCGCGGCGTTGCTCGGCGGAGCAGGAGGAGGTCGCTGTGTCGGCGTTTCGCGGTTCAGGGGACATGAAGGCTCCGGGCAGGGGGAGATGATGGCCCGGTACTTTACATGTTAACCCGTAATAATTTAAAGGTTTACAATGGTGACAGACGGCTGAGGACTCGTCATGACGACAGGGGCTGGCCCCTCATGCAAAACATGAGGGGGCGTGGCGGGAGATCGAGGCAATTGTATCCGCGACGGTTCAGTGAACCGTGATCACCCGGCACTCGGCGTCATGACTGACGCTGTGCGAGGTACTGCCGACCATCATGCCCTTGAAGTCGCTGAGGCCACGGCTTCCCAACACGATGGCATCCACGTTCATGTTCTTGGCTGCCGTCACAATGGCCTGCCGCGGTTCGCCATGTTCGAGCTGGGTACTTATCGTGTCGTCCGCCAGCCCCATGGCCCTGGCTTCTTCCATGGCCTTGTCGAGCAATGCCTTGCCCGCCTTGTCACGTTCCTCGAACGACGCCTCGGACGGCACCGCCCCAAGGCCCCAGACCAGTAGGGGTTCATGGTCGCGAGGCTCTGGAACATGCAGCAGTGTGATGGTGCCGCCCTGTGAGGCGACGAGCTGGCTGGCGACCTGCAGGGCGATCTTGGAGTGCTCCGAACCATCGACCGGGACCAGGATGTGCTTGAACATGGTGGCTCTCCTTTCATGTTTGTACACATTCAGCTTAGGAGAAAAACCGACGCCAAGTAGCGTGGTGTATTGCCGCGCGGTGTCTTGTCGCACTCGTCATGACGGGGAAGGTTCTTCGGGGAGAACGCCGAGGGAGACTGGCCGGGGTTCATTGCGCCGGGCAGTGCCAGTGACCTCCAGGAGGCCGGCGTTGGCGGCAATGAGCGACGAGGAAACGGGAAAGGCATGGATGGTGCGGATGGGGAGACTTGAACTCCCACGCCCGAAGGCACCAGAACCTAAATCTGGCGTGTCTACCAATTCCACCACATCCGCACGTATCTGGCAGGCGTCAGTATTCTACTGATTGATGGTGCCAAGTCAATCGGCGCCCGGCAGGGAAAGGTGTTGCGCGGCGGCGGTGGCGCGCTGTCCGGGGCTCCCTGCCTCGAGTCGCGGTACCAGCCCGAGGCAGGGGGCCTGGAGCGTCTGGCCCAGGGTGTCCAGGTTGGCCTGATAGTCATGTGCATCGGCGGCGAAGTCGGGGTCGATGAGGTTGCCGGCCCAGCCGGCCAGTTGTAGGCCGTCGGCACGAATCGCCTCGGCGCTGAGGCGGGCGTGATTGAGACAGCCGAGCTTGAGGCCGACCACCAGGATCACCGGCAGGCGCAGGCGTACGGCCAGTCCGGCGAGATCTTCATGCTCGTTGAGGGGCACGCGCCAGCCGCCGGCGCCCTCGATCAGCGTCAGGTCGCGTTGCCGGGCCAGCGGGTCGGCGGTGGCCGAGACCAGGTCATTCAGCGTCGGCACCCGGCCGGTACGCCGGGCGGCCAGGTGCGGGGCGATGGCCGGTTCATAGGTGTAGGGGTTGATGGTCTCGTACCCGACCTCGGGGGTGCTCTGCTCACCGAGGGTCAGGGCGTCGATATTGCGCAGCCCTGCCGGAGTCATGTCGCAACCCGAGGCGACCGGCTTGAGTCCCAGGGTGCTCATGTCGTGCTGGCGAGCCAGGGCCAGCAGGCCGCCGGCCACCAGGGTCTTGCCGGCGTCGGTGTCGGTACCGGTGACGAAGTAGACTCCCATCTCAGCGCTCCAGGATCAGGGTCAGCAGGTGATAGGTGACAGGCAGGCCGGCTGGCTCGCGCAGCGTCTCGTAGCGACGTCGTGCGCGGGCGAGGTCGGTCCGTGTCAGCCGTTTCCCCGGCCGCGCCACCTGAGCACCGACGCCCTTGATGGAGGCCATCACGGCGTTCAGGTCCGGGTAGTGGAAGCGCTCCTCGCGTTGTTCCAGGTCGACATGGCGGAAGCCGGCGCATCGGGCGGCAATCTGGTGGCGGGCGGCATCGCGGAAATCCAGCAGGGCGGCGGCACGCCCGGGTTGTGACCAGGCCTGGTTCACTTCGCGCAGGGTGCCGGGTGCCAGGGTGTTGAGCAGGGCGCGTCCGCCGGGCTTCAGCACTCGGTGGATCTCGGCCAGGACGCGGTCGAGGTCGGGGCACCACTGGATCGCCAGGTTGGAGATGACCAGGTCCAGGCTGGCGTCGGCCTGGGGCAGCATGCCGGCGTCGCCGCAGATCCAGCGGATCGGCTGCGGATGGCGTCGGCGCGCTTCGTCGAGCATGCCCGGCGCCAGGTCGAGGCCCTCGACATGGCAGTGGTCGTCGTAATGACGGGCCAGTCGGGCGGTCAGCTCGCCGGGGCCACAGCCCAGGTCCAGCAGGCATTCGGCCGTGTCGGGGAGGTGGGCCAGCAGACGCTCGCTCATCATCTGCTGGGCGCTGGCGCGGCTGGCGTAGTGGGGGGCGGCACGGGAAAAGGCCTGGGCGACGCGGGCGCGCCAGTCGGCAGCATCGGCTTGAGTGGTGGGTTCGGTGGCCAGCGCGGCAATGGTCATGATGTCGGCTCCGGGCGTTCGCCGTCAGGCCGATGCGTGTCGGCGATGGCCGCCAGCGATGCCGCCAGATGCTGGGGTCGACTGAGCATCGGGCAGTGTCCGGCGTCCGCGATCTGCTGGTCGGCGTCGGCCAGGACCTCGCCGGCGAGCAAGGGGTCGCGGGCGCCCGCGAGGCGGCGCACCTGACAGGAGGCGGCGTTCAGGCGGTGTCGGTTGTCGAGCCGGGCGAGCTGGCCGAGACCGGCGTCGAGGGTTTCGATGGAGGCCGGGGCAGTGGTGCCGAGCAGCTGACGCAGATCGCGGCGCGCGCGGCGGGGATCGGGTTCACCGCCCAGCTGCCAGCGCAGAAAATGTTCCCGGGCGGTATCCGGAGAGCGCTCGAAGGCATGCCGGAAATCGGCCAGGGCTTGTGCGCTGACCCCTTCCGGGTGAACGAAGCGCTCGCCGATGCCGAGCAGTACCAGGGCACGCGGGCTTGGCAGGTGGTCGAGCAAGGCGGTGGTCAGCAGGCCGCCGAGCGACCAGCCCACCCAGATGGCCTCGGCGGGCAGGTCGGCTGCCATGGCAGCGGCCAGCTCGCCCAGCGAGGCAGGGTCGGCGAGTGGCGGGCGACCGGCATAGCCGGGCCAGTCCGGCGTTGTGACCTCGAGTCCGGCGGACCAGCAGGGGGCGAGCGGCTGCCAGATGCGAGCGTCGCAGCCCCAGCCGCTGAGCAGTACCAGGCGTGTCATGCGGCCTCCTCGCGGCGACAGCCGTCCAGTGCCTCGAGCAGGGCATCGAGCGCCGAGGCATCATGGGCGGCGCTCAGGGTGATGCGCAGGCGAGCCTGGTCGCGTGCCACGGTGGGCGCACGGATGGCACCGACACGCAGCCCGGCCTGCGCCAGGCGCTCGGCCCAGCGCAGCACGCGGCTGCTGTCACCCAGTACCACGGGCTGGATGGGTGTGCCCGAGTCGCTCAGCGGCAGGCCGAGCGTATCGGCTTCCCGACGGAAGCGGGCGATGTTGGCGTGCAAGCGGTCGCGACGTTCGGGCTCGGCCTCGAGGATGTCCAGGGCCGCCAGGGTGGCCGCCGCCACGCCGGGCGGCTGGGCCGTGGTGTAGATGTAAGGGCGGGCGAACTGGATCAGGTGGTCGATCACGGCGGCGTCGCCCGCCACGAAGGCGCCGGCGCTGCCCAGGGCCTTGCCCAGGGTGCCCACCAGGACTGGCACCTGGTGGTGGTCATGGGCCTGGCCCACGCAGCCGTCGCCCAGCTCACCCAATACACCAAGGCCATGGGCGTCATCTATCATCAGCCAGGCTCCCTGGCGCTGGCAGATATTCGCCAGGCCGGCGATATCGGCCGTATCGCCATCCATGCTGAAAACGCCATCGCTGACCACCAGCGCCGGCGCCTCCCGGGGAGCGCGCTCGAGCAGGCGCTCCAGATCCGCGAGATCACGATGGTGAAAGCGTCGCGAGGGGGCCTCGGCCAGCCGCGCGCCATCGAGCAGCGAGGCATGGTTCAAGCGGTCCTGAAAGACGCGAGTGTGACGGTCGCACAATGCCTGCAGCACGCCCAGATTGGCCATGTAGCCGGTGGAGAATAGCAGGGCGCGGGGTCGGCCGGTCAGCTCGGCCAGACGCTCTTCGAGTCGCTGGTGTACGTCCAGGTGCCCGGAGACTAGATGCGAGGCCCTGGCGCCCGCGCCGAGGCGTTTCGCGCCGGCGGCCTGGGCCTCGGCGAGGCGCGGGTCGGCGGCCAGGCCGAGGTAGTCGTTGCCGGCGAAATCGATCAGCTGGGCCGACGGGCCGAGGCTGATTCGTTGGCGCCAGCCGTCTGCGGCTCGCCGTTGTGCGGCGGCTTGCGACAGTCGCTCGTCCCAGCGGTGTGCTCGAGACATTTGGGCTCAGGCCTGGGCGGCGTCGTAGAATAGGGCGTCATCCCGCTGGCGCTGAATGGCATGTGTCAGGGCGGTCTCGGTATCGGCCTCGTCGGCATGGGTGTCGCGTTGCTCGGGGTGCAGGCCGAGCTTGTCGAACAGGGCGCGGTCACGCTCGATCTGCGGATTGCCGGTGGTCAACAGGGTGTCGCCGTAGAAGATCGAGTTGGCGCCGGCGAGAAAGGCCATGGCCTGGGTCGACTCGTCCATCTGCTCGCGGCCGGCCGACAGGCGCACATGGCTCTGCGGCATCAGGATACGGGCCACGGCGATGGCGCGGATGAACTCGAGCGGGTCCAGGTCCTCGACGTTTTCCATGGGGGTGCCGGGCACCTTGACCAGCATGTTGATGGGCACCGATTCCGGATGCGGCTCCAGGCGCACCAGCTGCTGGAGCAGGGCGGCGCGGTCGCGGGGCGCTTCGCCCATGCCCAGGATGCCGCCCGAGCAGACCTTCATGCCGGCCTCGCGGACATTGGCGAGGGTATCCAGGCGGTCGGCATAGGAGCGGGTGGTGATGACCTCGCCATAGTATTCCGGCGAGGTGTCGAGATTGTGGTTGTAGTAGTCCAGTCCGGCCTCGGCCAGTCGGCTGGCCTGGTCGCTGTCGACCATGCCGAGGGTCATGCAGGTCTCGAGCCCCAGTGCCTTGACCCGGCCGACCATCTCCATGACCACCCGCAGGTCGCGCTCCCGCGGGCTGCGCCACGCCGCACCCATGCAGAAACGGCTCGCGCCGGCCTCCTTGGCCGCCCGGGCCTGCTCCACCACCTTGTCGATTTCCAGCAGCTTTTCCTTGCCCAGGCCGGTGTTGTAGTGGCCCGACTGAGGGCAGTACTTGCAGTCTTCCGGACAGGCGCCGGTCTTGATCGACAACAGGGTCGAGACCTGGACGGCATTGGGGTCGAAATGCGCGCGGTGTACCTGCTGGGCGCGGAACAGCAGGTCGTTGAAGGGCAGCTCGAACAGCGCTTCGATCTCCTCCAGGCGCCAGTCGTGGCGTACTTCGGGTCGGGCGTCTAGGTTCAGATCAAGCGCCGCGCTGGCGTGGCTATTGGCTGGCATGGAGGGCTCGCTTTTGGTCAACTTTGCTGGGTTGTCACGGTTGACGAACAGGGTAAGCGGTCGGTCGTTCATGTCAACCGTTCATGATTACAGGGTTGACGAATGGCTGCGTCGAGCACTGCCGGGGCGCTGTGCCTTCTGCCTGGCGGCCACTCACGGCACGCTGCCCTGGTGTCAGACCTGTCACCTGGAACTGCCCTGGAACCTGCCGGCCTGTCCGCTGTGTGCCGAGCCCCAGGCCGGGCAGGGCCGCGGCCGCCCCTGCGGGCACTGCCTGCGTCGCCAGCCGGCCTTTGCCGCGGCCCGGGTGCCGTTGCGATACCTGGATGAGCTGGCGGATCTGGTCCGGCGTTTCAAGTTTCAGGCCTCGCCACGCGCCGGTAGCGTCCTGCTCGGGTTGCTGGTCGAGGCCCTGGAGACGGCGCCCAGGCCCGACGGGCTGGTGGCCGTGCCCCTGCATCGCCGGCGGGCGCGGGAGCGTGGCTTCGATCAGGCGCAATGGCTGGCCCGCCGCCTGGCGGTGCGGCTGGAAATCCCGCTCTACACGGCCCGGCGGCTGCGCGATACGCCCAGCCAGCGCGGGCTGGACCGCCAGCATCGGCGTCGCAACCTGCGTGCCGCCTTCGGCGTCGAGTCAGACCTGCCGGAGCGTGTGGCGCTGCTGGATGACGTCATGACCACCGGCGCCACTTTCGATGCCCTGGCACGCGCCTGTCAGCAGGCCGGAGCGCAGCGGGTCGAGGCCTGGGCGGTGGCCCGCACGCCACTGCCCTGAGCGAGCCTCGCGACTTCAGCGCGGCTTGCGGGGCTCTGTTAGCATGCAGGTTCGTCGAATGAACCTGGAGCGCCGCATGCAAGACTCGCTGCATCCCTTTGCCCGTCTCGAACCCTCGCGCGTGGTGGCGGCAGTCGAGTCGCTGGGCTTCTGGCTGCCCGGTGAGCCGTTCGCCCTGAACAGCTACGAGAATCGTGTCTACATGCTGCACGATGACGAGCGTCGTCGCTGGATCGCCAAGTTCTATCGCCCCGGCCGCTGGAGCAACGAGCAGATCCAGGAAGAACATGATTTCCTCGCGGAGCTGGCGGCGGCCGAGGTATCGGTGGCGGCGCCCTGGCGGGATGCGCAGGGCGTCAGCCTGCATCAGGCCGAGGGCTTTCGCTTTGCGCTCTATCCGCAGCTTTCGGGGCAGGCGCCGGAACTCGACAATCCGGCCCACCTCTTTGCCCTGGGCGAGGTCATCGGCGCCATGCATGCAGTGGGCGAGCAGGGGCGCTTCGTCGAACGGCGGCGGCTGGACCTCGACGAGATGCTGGCAGAGGCCTGCGAGGCCGTGCTGGCCAGTCCCTGGCTCGAGCGTCGCCAGCGCCAGGCCTATACGCGTGTGACCGATGATCTGCGGCGGGCACTGGCCGATCGCGGCTGGTCGCCCGAGGCCAGCATCCGCGTGCATGGCGACTGCCATCTGGGCAATATCCTGGGGCGCGACGAGGCGTTCGGCCTGGTGGACTTCGATGATTGTCTGACGGCGCCGGCGGTGCAGGACATCTGGATGCTGCTCAGCGGCCAGGAAGAGGATGAATGGCAGATGCAACTGTCCGAGGTTATCGAGGGCTATGAACAGCATCGCGAATTCGACCGCGGTGAGTTGGCGCTGATCGAGCCGTTGCGGGCCTTGCGGCTGATTCGGCACAGCGCCTGGCTGGTGGCCCGCTGGGCGGACCCGGCCTTTCCGATGGCCTTTCCCTGGCTGGCCGAGTCACGTTACTGGGATGAGCATATTCGTCAGCTCGAGCAACAGCGCCGCTGGCTGGAAACGGCCAGCGGGTGACACACGACCGGCGTCACAGGCCCCGAAGCGGCATCTTCTTGCGTGATATCGCGCCCCGGGACTGCGTTGGCGCACGGCATGCGCTAGAATCATGCGCCTTGCCCCGGGAAACATGACGCCGGGGTGACGATTCGATGGCAAGGCGTGGTGGCACAATGACGACACACCACGATAATGACGCTGCACGGGGCCTGAGCATGAGCGAACAACTCGCCGACCATTACCGCCAGATCATACAGGAGATCGGGGAAGATCCTGACCGGGAAGGCCTGCGCGACACGCCCAAGCGCGCCGCCAAGGCCATGCAATTCTTGAATCGCGGCTATTTCCAATCCCTGGAAGAAATCGTCAATGGTGCTGTCTTCGAATCGGATACCGATGAAATGGTACTGGTCAAGGACATCGAGCTGTACTCGATGTGCGAGCACCACCTGCTGCCGTTCACCGGCAAGTGTCACATCGCCTACCTGCCGCAGGGCAAGGTGCTGGGGCTTTCCAAGTTCGCGCGTATCGTCGACATGTATGCGCGGCGCATGCAGATTCAGGAGAACCTCACGCGCCAGATCGCCGAGGCGGTCCAGCAGGTGACCGATGCCCGCGGCGTGGCCGTGGTGATCGAAGCTCATCATCTGTGCATGATGATGCGTGGCGTGGAGAAGCAGAATTCCAGCATGACGTCCTCGGTGATGCTCGGCGCCTTCCGCGAATCCCAGAGCACGCGCCAGGAGTTCCTGACACTGGTGCAGTCCCGATAGGAGGCAACGCGACATGGCAATGCTCGGCCTGGATGACCAGCATCTGGATCACGATCTGGCGACCATCCGTATCAAGAACCTGCGCCTGCGCACCTTCATCGGCATCAAGGAAGATGAAATCCGCAACCGCCAGGATGTGGTGGTCAATGCGGTGATCCGCTACCGAGCCGACAATGCCGTGGCCTTCAACCACATCGAACAGGCACTCAATTACCGCACCATCACCAAGCAGGTCATCGCGCATGTGGAAGACAACCGCTTCGAACTGCTGGAACGCATGACACGCGAGGTGCTCGACCTGATCATGAGCTTCGATCAGGTGCTGACTACTCAGGTGGAGATCGACAAGCCCCACGCCCTGCGATTTGCCGACTCGGTGTCGATCACCCTGTCGGATTCGCGGGACGCGCGTCGCAAGGTGTGAGGCGCGTACGCCCATGGTCGAGGCCTCAAGGTTGGCGTCTGCGCCTCCATGCGCTTAGCATAGAGGCCATTCCATTCGCAGTGCATTGACGTCAGGAGTCGACCATGGAAGCCCTGAAGGACAGTCTGAAGGAAACCCAGCTGTATTGCCCCTTCGCCTATATCGATGGTAGCTGGGTCGCGGCTGACAGCGGCGAGCAGATCGAGGTGGTCAATCCTGCCACCGGTGAAGCGGTGGGAGATATGCCCCGGCTGGGCCGTGCCGAGACGGAACGCGCCATCGATGCCGCCAGTGCGGCGCTGCCCGCCTGGAAGGCCCTGACGGCCCTGGAACGTGCCGATGCCCTGATGAAGTGGCATGACCTGATGATGGAGCATCAGCAGGACCTGGCGACCATCATGACCCACGAGCAGGGCAAGCCGCTCAAGGAAGCCGCCGGCGAGATCGCCTACGCCGCCAGCTTCCTGCGCTGGTTTGCCGGCGAGGCCCGACGGATCTATGGCGAGACGGTGCCCGCCGCCGCGTCCCACCAGCGCATTGTGGTGACCAAGCAGCCGGTCGGGGTGGTCGGCGCCATCACGCCCTGGAACTTCCCGGCGGCGATGATCACCCGCAAGGCCGGTGCCGCGCTTGCCGTGGGCTGTACCTTCGTCGTCAAGCCGGCCAGTCAGACACCCTTCTCGGCTACCGCGCTGGCCCTGCTGGCCGAGCGCGCCGGTATTCCTCGCGGGGTCTTCAATGTGGTGCCGGGCAGTGCCTCGGACATCGCCGCGGCGCTGACCGAGTCGCCGATCGTGCGCAAGATCACCTTCACCGGCTCCACCGAGGTGGGCAGCGGCCTGATGGCCCAGGCGGCCCGACACGTCCAGAAGGTCTCCCTCGAGCTGGGTGGCAACGCGCCCTTCATCGTCTTCGAGGATGCCGATCTGGATGCCGCCGTGGAGGGTGCCATGGCCGCCAAGTTCCGCAATGCCGGCCAGACCTGCGTGTGCACCAATCGCTTCCTGGTGCAGTCGAGCGTGGTCAATGCCTTCTGCGAGAAGCTGGCGGTGGCCATGAACAGCGAGCTCAAGGTCGGTGATGGCACCCATGATGGCGTCAACATCGGCCCGCTGATCGATGCCAGGGCCGTCGAAAAGGTCTCCGAGCACGTTCAGGATGCCGTCGAGCACGGTGCCGAGCTGCTGCTGGGTGGCCACCCGCATCCCCTCGGCGGCAACTTCTTCACCCCGACCCTGATCACCGAGGCCAATGACAGCATGAAGGTCGCCGGAGAAGAGACCTTCGGCCCGCTGGCCGCGGTCTTCCCCTTCGATGACGAGGAAGACGCCGTGCGCATGGCCAACGATACCGAATATGGCCTGGCTTCCTACTTCTACTCTCGCGATCTGGGTCGCGTGTGGCGCGTCGCCGATGCCCTGGAATACGGCATGGTCGGCATCAACACCGGCCTGCTGTCCAACGCGGCCGCGCCCTTCGGCGGCGTGAAGTCCTCCGGCCTGGGCCGGGAAGGCGGCCACCAGGGCATCGAGGAGTTCCTCGAGACCAAGTACCTGTGTATTGATCTAGGGGACTAAGCTCGCAGAGTTAAGAGCGAAGAAGGAAGAGGTCAGAGAAGAACCCCCTCCGGTTGGCCCGGCGGGGGTTCCGCTTATATGGCGTTAGCCTAACTCCCTTCTTCCTTCTTCCTTCTTCCGTCTTTAGTGCCTGAAGTGTCGCATCCCGGTGAACACCATGGCGATGCCGGCTTCATTGGCGGCGTCGATGACTTCCTGGTCGCGCATCGAGCCGCCGGGCTGGATGACGGCGGTGATGCCGGCGGCGGCGGCGGCGTCGATGCCGTCGCGGAAGGGGAAGAAGGCGTCGCTGGCCATGACCGAGCCGGGCACCGAGAGGCCTTCATCGGCGGCCTTGATGCCGGCGATCCGGGCGGAGTAGACGCGGCTCATCTGACCGGCGCCGACGCCGATGGTCTGACCGCCCTTGGCGTAGACGATGGCGTTGGACTTGACGAACTTGCCGACCTTCCAGGCGAAGCTCAGGTCGCGCATCTCCTGCTCCGAGGGCTGGCGACTGGAGACGATCTGCAACTGGTCACGCTCGACCTGACCCAGATCGCGGTCCTGAACCAGCAGGCCGCCGGTGACGCGCTTGAGGTCATGGGTCTGTTCACGCTGACCGGGCCAGTGGTCGGCGACATCGAGCAGACGCACATTCTTCTTCCCGGCGACGATCTCCATGGCCTCCTGGCTGACCCCGGGGGCGATGATCACCTCGACGAACTGGCGCTCGATGATGGCGCCCGCGGTCTCGGCATCGAGCGGCACGTTGAAGGCGATGATGCCGCCGAAGGCACTGGTCGGGTCGGTGGCGAAGGCCTTGTCGTAGGCGGCCAGGGCGCTTTCGCCGACGGCCACGCCACAGGGGTTGGCGTGCTTGACGATCACGCAGGCGGTCTCGTTGAAACCCCTGACGCACTCGAAGGCGGCATCGGTGTCGGCCACGTTGTTGAACGACAGCGGCTTGCCCTGGAGCGTGCGTGCGGTGCCGACACCGGGCTCCTTGCTGGCCGGGTCCACATAGAAGGCCGCGGACTGGTGGGGGTTCTCCCCGTAACGCATGGACTGCTTCTTGTGGAACTGGGTGTTGTAGGTGCGCGGGAAGCCTGCCTCGCCGCCTTCGGTACGCGCGCCGAGATAGTTGGCGATGGCGGCATCATAGCCGGCGGTATGCTCGAAGGCCTTCACGGCCAGGTCGAAGCGGGTGGCGTGCTGGATGCCGCCCTGGTCCAGTTCGTCGAGCACGCGCGAGTAGTCGCTGGCATCGACGACGATGGAGGTATGCGCATGGTTCTTGGCGCAGGCGCGCACCATGGTCGGGCCGCCGATGTCGATGTTCTCGATGGCGTCTTCCAGGCTGCAGTCCGGGCGTGCCACCGTGGCGGCGAAGGGGTAGAGGTTGACCACGACCATGTCGATGGCATCGATATCGTGCTCGGCCATGACGGCGTCGTCCTGGCCGCGACGGCCGAGGATGCCGCCGTGAATGCTGGGATGCAGGGTCTTGACGCGGCCGTCCATGATTTCCGGGAAGCCGGTATGCTCGGACACCTCGGTCACCGCAATGTCGTGGTCGCACAGCAGGCGGTAGGTACCACCAGTGGAGAGCAGCTCGACACTGTGCTCGCGCAGGCTGCGGGCGAAGTCGACGATACCGGTCTTGTCGGAAACACTGATCAGGGCACGACGGATCGGTGTGGCGGAGGCGGAGGATTGGGCCATGAAAATCACTCGTTTGCGGGCAATGTGACGGGAAAACGCGAACGCGGGCGCTGGGGCGCCCGCGTTATCAGATCAGTCCGTAGTGCTTGAGCTTCTTGCGCAGGGTGCCGCGATTGAGGCCGAGCATCTCGGCGGCGCGGGTCTGGTTGCCCTGGGCGTGATCGAGCACGGAGGCCAGCAAGGGCGCTTCGACCTCGGCGATCACCATGGCGTGCAGGTCGGTCACGTCACAGCCGTCGAGGTGGGCAAAGTAGCGGCGCATTGCAGCGTCCACGGCGTCACGCAGGAGCATGTCGTCCCCCGGTGCACTGATGCCGTCGTCACCGGAGGCAGGTGCTGCCCGGGTATCACTCTCGGGTAGCGTGGAAGACGGGGTAAAGGCTTGGCTGCTGGTCATGCGGCACAGGTTCCATCCGATGTCATGCCTCGGCCGCTGCCGGGTGCTGGCGCGGCGGGCGCATGACAAAACAGTTCGTCGATGTAGCGGCTCTGGGCATCGGCATTGTCCAGGCCGTTGAAAGTGGCACGCAGGCGCTTGCGCGTGGCGTCATCGAAGCGCTCATCGGCGGCCAGGTACCAGCCGATGTGCTTGCGCGCGATGCGCACGCCCATGTACTCACCGTAAAAATCGTGCAGGGCCGATACATGGCCGCCCAGTACCTGGATGCGTTCGGCATCGTCAGGGGGCGCCATGCGTTGACCATGGCGCAGGTAATGATCGATTTCACGGAAGATCCAGGGGTTGCCCTGGGCCCCACGACCGATCATCACCGCATCCGCCCCAGTATAGTCGAGAACCCGCCGGGCTTTCTCGGGAGAATCGATATCACCATTGGCGAATACCGGGATTCCCACACTGGCCTTGATCTCGGCGATGGTGTCGTACTCCGCCTGGCCGCCGTAGCGTTGCTCCCGATGCCGTCCGTGGACGGCAAGCGCCTGGATACCGGCGGATTCGGCGATGCCGGCGACGCGCACGCCATTGTTGCTGTGCGCGCACCAGCCGGTGCGAATCTTCAGCGTGACCGGTATGTCGACGGCCCCGACCACGGCCTCGAGAATCTCGGCCACCAGGGCCTCGTCGCGCAGCAGGGCGGACCCTGCTGCCTTGTTGCAGACCTTCTTGGCCGGGCAACCCATGTTGATGTCGATGATCTCGGCACCCATTTCGGCGTTCAGGCGTGCCGCCTCGGCCAGCATGTCGGCATCACCGCCGGCGATCTGCACGGAGCGTGGCCCGGGTTCGCCGCTGTGGTCCATGCGCAGGCGTGACTTGCGGGTGCTCCACAGGCTGGGATCCGAAGTCACCATCTCGCCCACCACCAGTCCGGCCCCCAGGCGGCGACTGAGCGCCCGGAAGGGGCGGTCGGTAACACCGGCCATGGGCGCCAGGACCACGCGGTTGGGCAGGGTGTGGCGGCCTATGCGGAGCGGCTGGCTGGATTCGGGCATCACTCTCGAGCAGCGACTGGCAAAAGGGGGGGACTATCATACGCCCCTGACCGTTCAGGGTGAAGGCGATCCGGCAGGACGTTGGCCGGTCAGGCGTACCCAGCCCTCGTGCACCTCGGGCTCGTCCATCATCAGGCCGCGAGCGCTGTAGGCGGCCAGTACCTCTTCCGCCTGGGTCTCGAGGATACCGGATAGTGCCAGCCGGCCTCCCGGTGCGACACGCCGGGCGATATCGTCGGCCAACTCGGTCAGCGGGCCGGCCAGGATATTGGCGACCACGATGGGATAGCTCGCCGAGGACTCGAGGGCTTCGGGGTACTCGAGTCGCAATGCGTGCGCTTCGATGCCGTTGCGCTCGCCGTTGTCGCGACTGGCGGTGAGGGCCTGGGGGTCGATATCCGTACCGGTGGCATGCCGGGCGCCGAGTTTCAGTCCCGCGACGGCCAGGATGCCGGAGCCGCAACCGACGTCCAGTAGCTCGCGTTCGGCAATCTCGCCGTCCACGGCCAGGGCATCCAGCCAGGCCAGGCACAGGGCTGTCGTCGGATGAGTGCCGGTGCCGAAGGCCAGCCCCGGGTCGAGCTGCAGGTTGACCGCCTGGGGATCCGGCGCCTGATGCCAGCTCGGCACGATCCACAGTCGTTCGCCCATGCGCAGCGGCTCGAAGTCGGCCATCCACTCGCGTTCCCAGTCGCGATCGGCGAGCAGTTCATGCTCGATCTTGGGGCAGGGCTCGTCGGGCATGGCTTCGGCCCAGGCGGCGGCCAGGCGTTCGAGCATCGAGGCGAGTCCTTCGAGGTCATCGTACAGGCCGGTCAGCACGGTCTCGTTCCACAGCGGGGTGGTGCCAAGCTCGGGCTCGAACAGTGGCTCGTCCTGGGCATCCTGCAGGGTGATGGCCGTGGCGCCCTCGTTCAGCAGGAGCTCTTCCAGCAGCTCGGCGTGTTCCGGTGCGACGTGGGCCTTGAGTTGCAGCCAGGGCATGGGGACTCCGGAGCGGTGTCGGGTGACGAAGAGAACGGGGCGGCCCAAGCCGCCCCGTCACAGGTTGCACGCATCGGCCTCGATCAGAGGCCGAGCTTCTTTTCCAGGTAGTGGATGTTGACGCCACCCTGCTGGAAGTAGCCGTCGCGCACCAGGTCCTTGTGCAGGTCGATATTGGTCTTGATGCCTTCGACCAGCAGTTCGTCCAGGGCAATGCGCATGCGGTTCAGCGCCGTCTCGCGGTCGTCCCCCCAGGTGATCAGCTTGCCGATCAGCGAGTCGTAGTAGGGCGGGACGGAATAGCCGGTATAGACATGCGAGTCCATGCGCACTCCCAGTCCGCCCGGCGGGTGGTAGAGGGTGACGCGGCCGGGGGAGGGCACGAAGGTCCGGGCATCCTCGGCATTGATGCGGCACTCGAAGGCGTGGCCGGACAGCTCGATGTCGTCCTGGCTGACCGACAGCGGCAGGCCGGAGGCGATGCGCAGCTGTTCGCGGACGATGTCGACGCCGGTGACCATCTCGGTGACCGGGTGCTCGACCTGAACGCGGGTGTTCATCTCGATGAAGAAGAATTCGCCGTTCTCGTACAGGAACTCGAAGGTCCCGGCACCGCGGTAACCGATCTCGATGCAGGCATCCCGGCACGCCTTGAACACCTGTTCGCGGGCTTCCTGGTCCAGGCCGGGGGCCGGCGCTTCCTCGAGGACCTTCTGGTGACGACGCTGCAGGGAGCAGTCGCGGTCATACAGGTGAATGGCGTTGCCCTGACCATCGGCCAGTACCTGAACCTCGACGTGGCGCGGGTTCTCGAGGTACTTCTCCATGTAGACGGTGCCGTCGCCGAACGACGAGTGGGCCTCGGTGCGCGTCACGTTCACCGCCGAGAGCAGATGGCCCTCGGTATGCACGACACGCATGCCGCGTCCGCCACCGCCGGCGGCCGCCTTGATCATCACCGGATAGCCGATGCGCCGCGCGGTGGCCAGCGTGGCTTCCTCGTCATCGCCCAGCGGGCCGTTGGAGCCCGGCACCGTCGGCACGCCGGCCTCCTTCATGGCGCTGATGGCGCTCACCTTGTCGCCCATCAGACGAATGGTCTCGGCGGAGGGG
This sequence comes from Halomonas halmophila, assembly GCF_006540005.1. Classification (GTDB taxonomy): domain Bacteria; phylum Pseudomonadota; class Gammaproteobacteria; order Pseudomonadales; family Halomonadaceae; genus Halomonas; species Halomonas halmophila. The sequence goes on from NZ_BJOC01000012.1 coordinate 101,746, forward strand.
CCGATGAAGGTGAAGCCGGAGCGCTCGACCTGCTCGGCGAAATCGGCATTTTCCGAGAGGAAGCCGTAGCCGGGGTGGATGGCGCTGGTGTCGGTGACTTCGGCCGCGCTGATCAGAGCGGGAATATTGAGATAGGACTGGCTCGATGCCGCCGGCCCGATGCAGACGGCTTCGTCGGCCAGGCGAACGTGCATCAGTTCGCGGTCTGCCTTGGAATGAACGGCAACCGTTCGAATGCCCAGTTCCTTGCAGGCGCGCAGGATGCGCAGGGCGATCTCGCCGCGATTGGCGATGAGAACCTTGTCCAGCATGATGGAATCCGCCAGTGTTGTGGGAAGATCAGGAAATGACGACCATCGGTTGCTCGAACTCGACCGGCTCGCCGTCCTCGACCAGAATCGCTTCAACGACGCCGTCGCGATCGGCCTCGATCTGGTTCATCATCTTCATGGCCTCGACAATGCACACCGTCTCGCCTTTCTTGACGCTCTGGCCGACTTCGACGAAGACCTGTGCACCGGGGGCCGGTGCGCGATAGAAGGTACCAACCATCGGCGACACCACCGCCTGACCCTGATAGGCGGGCCCCTCGGCCGCGCTTTCGGCTGCGGGCGCCGGTTGCGGCTCGGCGGCGGGTTGCGCAGCCGGTGCCGGAGCCTGTGCCGGCCAGGCAGGCGCGGCGGGCTGGGGCTGTTCCGTGCCATTCGGGTGACGGCTGATGCGAACCGACTCTTCGCCTTCCTGGATCTCGATCTCGCTGATGTTCGACTCTTCCAATAGTTCGATCAGCTTCTTGACCTTTCGGATATCCATGACGTTGTCTCGATCAGTGGGTTCTGGGGCTGCCCGGCGCTGTCAACCCGGGCCAGTTCTGATTAGATCGCGGCATGTTGGCGTGCTTTGCCGCTCATGAAAGCCATCGAGGCTATTGTGGGCGGAGTTTGCCGAAAATCCAACTTGATGTCCAGCCAGCGACGAACAGCGTTCACTTTTCGCCACTGCGCGTCTGGCTCAGCTCGGTTGACGTTCCAACCAGGTGCGGATTTCCGCGAGATGGCTCGCCAGCCCGGCGGCATCGGCCTCGCCCTGGATGCGTGCCGCGCGAATCTCCTCGCCCCCGTCGAAGAACAGCAGGCTGGGCGGCCCGAAGAGGTCGAAATGTTCCAGAATGCGGCGACTGGCGGCATCGCTTTGCGTGACGTCGACGTCGATGCGTCGGAAGTGACCGAGGGCATCGGCCACCTTCGGGTCGGGAAAGACCTGACGCTTCATGACCTGGCAGGAGATGCACCACTCGGCGGTAATGTTGACCATGGCGGGCTCGTCGCTGGCCTCGAGGGCGGTCTGCAGCTCGTCGAGCGTGTGCACCACGCTGACGTCCTCCGTCGCCGCGGCCCGGTCGTCGCTTGCCGTCGCCTGATGGGCCGCGGCCAGGGGTTGCAGAGGGTCGCCGGCACCGCGTGCGGCACCGATGACCAGGGCGATGGCCCACACCAGCAGCAATGCCCCGGCGGCCTGTCGCACTCTGGGCCAGCCCTGGGGCTGGCCGGGGTTCATCACTCCCAGTGCCATGGCGGTGCCGCTTGCCAGTCCGGCCCACAGCAGCAAGCCGACCGGGCCCGGCACCAGGCGCTCGATCAGCCAGATCGCCACTCCCAGCAGGAGTATGCCGAAGCCGGTCTTGACGCCGTTCATCCAGGCGCCGGTACGCGGCAGCAGGGTCACGCTGAAGGTGCCCACCAGCAGCAGCGGCAGCCCCATGCCGAGGGCCAGGGCCAGCAGGGCGGCGCCGCCGAGGAGGGCGTCCCCGGTGGACGATATGAACACCAGGGCCCCGGCCAGGGGCGCCGAGACGCAGGGCGAGACGACCAGCACCGACAGGGCGCCGGCCAGGGCCAGGCCCGCCGGTCCGCTGCGCCTTGCCCTGTCCTGCCAGGCGTCGAGGCGTTGGGTCAGGGCGGAAGACAGGCGCAGTTCGAAGGCGTCGAACATGGCCAGCGCAAAGAGCACGAAGAGGATGGCGAAGCCGATCAGCACCGGGGCCGACTGCAGCCTGGCCTGCAGGTTCAGCCCGGCCCCGAAGAGCCCCATGAGCACGCCGACCAAGGCATAGGTCGCGGCCATGCCGGCCACATAGCTGGCCGACAGCAGGAAGGCCCGGGGGCGGCTGGGGTTCTGGCCGACGATGATCGATGACAGGATCGGCACCATGGGCAGCACGCAGGGGGTGAAGGTCAGCCCCAGGCCGGCGACCAGGAAGAGCCCCAGCACCAGGGGCAGGCTGGCCGTGCGCATCAGCTCGCTGAAGCGGCTGTCTGCGCTGCGCAGATCGTTGTCCGTGAGGGGTGTGTTGGTGTCGGGTGTCGCGGTGTCGACATCGCCCGCGGGGGTGTCGGCGTTGCCAGCGGATGGCTCATCCGGGCCTGCGCCATCGACGCTGGCCGCGAAGGCCTTGGGCGCCTGTCCCTGGGGGGCCTGAAGCTCGATGGTCTGCGGCGGATAGCAAAGTCCGGCGTCGGCGCAGCCCTGAAAGGTCAGGGCGATGTCCATTGGCCCATGCCGGGCTGCCTCGATCGGGGCCTTCAGCACCACGCGGTCATGAAAGACCTGCACATCGCCCATGAACTCGTCGGTCTTCGCCTGCCCCGGGGGCAGGTCGAGGGGGCCAAGCCTGACTGCGTCATGCGGTGCGCTGATGTCGAACCGGTGACGGTAGAGGTAGTAGCCCTGGGCGATTTCGAAGCCGATCTTCAGGGTCTCGCCGTCATGCCAGGCAGTGGGCTGAAAGGCTTGTTCGACAGGCAGAAAGTCCGATTGTGTATCGGCAGAAAACCAGTCAGCGTAAGCCGGCAAGGCCAGCAGTAGCAGCAGGCAGCAGAGGCTGAAACGACGAAGCTGGGACACCAAGGTTGTGATCCTTATCCACCGGGTTGCAGGTCATTTTCCGCGCAAAAGCGCCGGGATGGCGCGCTTGAGACACGCCTGATGACTTGGGGTTCCGCGCCAGGGCCGCTATGCTCAGTGGCGATGGCGTCGTTGAGGCATCAGGATAACGCAGTCGAGTGTCGGCGTGACACGACGTTCGGCACCACCATCTTTGGAAGCGCTGAATAAATCGCCGAGCATAGTGAAGCGCAAGGCGCGCGGAGCACAGAAAGCGAGACATAACAAATAGTTAGGCGAGTTTTCGAGCACCGCGTAACGCCGCGATTTGCATGCGCAGGCATTTAAGCAGTGTTTCCCTTTCGGGAACAGGCAAATGGGATTGACGAGCAAGGAAACGGCGCATCGGCGTCGCAAGGTCGAGGTGCTGGAACGCCCTCAGTACGGCTGGATCTGGAAGCCGTTGCTGGTGTTGCTGGTGCTGTATCTGGTCGTGACCCTGGCTCTGGGCATCTGGTGGAGTCGCACGCCGAGTCACCCGGCAGCAGGCGGCGAGGCGGCGCTGGAGCAGGCCGACGGCGAGATGGCGACGCTGGCACAGGTGCAGGCCACCCTGCAGACCCTGCTCGACAAGCCGGGTGGCTACCTGCGCAATGACATTGCGCCGCCGGGCCTGTGGCTGGATAACATGCCGGCCTGGGAGCTGGGTGTCCTGCACCAGACTCGCAGCCTGGTGGCGGCCCTGCCATCCATGGTGGACGGTACGGCCGATGGGCTCGAATCGGCGGCGGTCAGCCTGCGTGGCAATGGGCGGAACTGGTTCTATCCGTCCACCGAGCACCACCTGCGTCGCGCCATTGAGGCACTGGCGCAGACGTCGGCCGCCACGGCGCGGGAGGACTCGACCGGTCTGGCGAACTGGCTGGCGCGGGTCGCGAGCGATCTGGATGCGCTGGGCGTTCAACTGTCGGCCAGTGTCGGCGATACCCGGCGGCTCGCCGAGCTGGGGGTTCCGGTGGAATCGCTGCCCGAGCCCACGCCCTGGTACCGGGTCGACAACGTCTTCTTCGAGGCTCGCGGGCAGACATGGGCATTGCGCCACCTACTGACGGCGGTACGCCAGGATAAGCGTGCCCGGATCGAGGCCGCGGGGCTTTCCGACGCCTGGGATGCGCTGATCGTGGAACTGGAGCGCAGTCAGCGGCGGCTGTGGAGCCCGGTCGTGCTCAATGGTTCCGGCTTCGGTATCTTTGCCAATCACTCCCTGGTGATGGCCAGCCATGTCCTGAAGGCGCGTGATCTGGTGCGTGAGCTCTCCGGTGGGCTGGCGGCCGACTCAGCCGACAAGCCGGACTCAGCGGCGCCGGATGCCGCGGGCGAAAACGCCACGACTACCGGTGAGCCGCCGCGCGAAACGGCCGGCGAGTAGCCCGGCCCCGGCCATGTCAGGCTGGGGCTTGCCGGGGATGCAACGACAGAGGGCCGTCATGCGACGGCCCTCTTGCTGGCGCAGCGGACTCGGTGGTCAGGCTTTCTGATAGGCATCCACGGATTTGTCGATCGCCTTGCGCGCCGCCTCGGAGCCTTCCCAGGACTCGACCTTGACCCACTTGCCTTTCTCGAGATCCTTGTAGTTCTCGAAGAAGTGCGCGATCTGCTGACGCAGCAGCTCGGGCAGGTCGGTGACCTCATGGATGTCGTCATACAGGCTGGACAGTTTGGAATGCGGTACGCAGACCAGCTTGGCATCTTCACCGGCTTCATCGGTCATGTTGAGGATGCCCACCGGGCGGGCGCGAATCACGCTGCCCGGGGTGACCGGATAAGGGGTGACAACCAGAGCATCCAGGGGATCGCCATCATCGGCCAGAGTGTGCGGAATGAACCCATAATTGGCCGGGTAGAACATCGGCGTGGCCATGAAGCGATCGACCAGCAGGGCGCCCATGTCCTTGTCGATCTCGTATTTGACCGGGGAGTGATTGGCCGGGATCTCGATCGCCACATAGACGTCGTTGGGCAGATCCTTGCCGGCGGGAATGTTATCGAAGTTCATGAGATCGTCCTTCTCTGGCGAATGTCGGGGCTGTTGCCCGCAAGTGGCCGAATTATACGAAGCCGTCCAGGCGATTACCAATACCCAATTGGCCTCAGTCATGGCGGCAGGGCGGCGCGGCCCCTGTGCACCGCCTGGTCCGGATTCGGGGGCCGGCCGGCACAAGCCAGTATCGCGGTTGACGTGTATGATGGCCCGGTGTCGAGCCGGCTACCCCGGCGATTCGCCGCCAGCCCGAGGAGAATGTCTTGGCATCCGCAACCCTGTCCCTGAGTTATGGTCAAGCCTTCGTGGTCCCGGACAAGCGGCGGCATCGCAGCTCGATGTCGGTGCAGACGCCGGAGGCGCCACAATGGGCGACGAAGGGTGCCTGTGCGCTGATCAGTGACTCCACCATGCGCAACTCCCTGGCCAAGCAGGCGGGGGATATCAGTGTGCGCGGCTTTCTGGCCGACTATTTCTCGACCCCTGACCACTGGGACGTCAAGACATCGGCCAACCGGGTTCTGACCGCCCTCAATGGCTGGTGCTATGGCCTGAGCCATCAGGTCAGCAACGGCAGCTATGTTAGTTCCCTGTCGGCCATGGTCTATCGGGGCCAGGAAGCGCACCTGTTCCATCTCGGCGATACCCTGGTATTCCGCTTGCGCGGCGCCGAGTTCGAGCAGCTGTCGCGGGACCATGTCACCGATATCGGCGGCTATCGCTACCCCTCCAGAGCGCTCGGCATGGACGCCAGTATCGACATCGACTATGTGCAGATGCCGCTCAAGCAGGGCGATATCTTCCTGTTCACCACCCAGGCCGTGCAGGGCACCCTGATGCCATCGGACTATGTCGGGCTGATCCGCCAGGATGTCAGTGACCTGGATGCCGCCTGCGAACGCCTTGCCCGGACGGCTCAGCAGCGCGCTCAGGAGCGTGGCTACGGCGGTGATCAGTTCTGCTTTCAGTTGGTGCGCATCGATGAACTGCCGGCCGAAGACGTCGACAGCCCCGAAAAGGTCTACGGTGATCTGCCCATCCCGCCCGAGCTGGCCGTCGGCGAGCGCCTGGACGGCATGGAAGTGGTCTCGGTGCTGTCGCGGACGGCTCAGTCGCGAGTGTATCGCGTGCGTGACCTGCGCAACGAGCGTGACATGGTGCTCAAGGCGCCTAGCCCCGAGCTTTCCACGCGCAATGCCTACCTCGAGCACTTCCTGCTTCAGCAGTGGGTGGTGGAACGCGTTCATTCGCCCTTCGTGGTCAAGGTCATGCAGCCGTCACGCCCGCGACGTTACCTCTATTATCTGATGGCCCATGTCGAGGGCGAGACCCTGACCGACTGGGCCCACCGGCATCCCCAGGCGAGTCTGGCTCAGCGTCTGGATATCGCGGTGCAGATGGGCAAGGCCCTGCAGGCGCTGCATCATCGGGACCTGCTGCATCAGCAGGTGCATCCCGACAATGTGCTCATCGATCGGCACGGCCAGGTGGTGCTGGCCGATTTCAGTGCCTGCCATCTGCGTGATGTGGACGGTCATCGGCGCTCGCGGACCCTGGTGCGCCAGGTCGGCCTGACCGCGCACAGCGCCCCCGAGTACGCCCTGGATGATGAGGTCGGCCGGCGCAGCGACCAGTACTCGCTGGCGTCGACGATCTATTGGTTGTTGACCGGCGAGTTCCCTTATGCCCTGCCGACCCGCGAGCTGCTGCACCATACCGATATGGAGCAGATGACCTACCGCAGTGCGCGAACACTCAACCCCGAGGTCTCACCGGCGCTGGATGGAGCCCTGAAGCGTGCACTGGCCCCGCAACGGGCCCTGCGCTTCCGCCGCCTGTCGGAATTTCTGCACGCCCTGCGCACACCGGGCAAGGAGTCCCGGGGCCCGGCAGCCCGCCAGGTCAGCGGCGCGCCGGCGCGCTTCTGGCAGGCAGTGGCAGGCCTGTTGCTGTTGCTGCTGGTGTTGTCGTGGTTGTTACGCTGAGCTACGAGCTGACTGCCCGCCGCTCGTTTCTCGCAACTCGCGCCTCGCGGCTGTCGCTAGATCTTGAACTCCGGCAGCTTGCGTGCGACGCGGTGCTTGGCCAGCTTGGCGACTCTGGGCAGGCCGTTGTCGAAGGGCGGGAAGTCTTCGCCCTGGATCAACGGGGCCAGGTAGCGGCGGCCTGCTTCGGTGATGCCGAAGCCGTCTTCGCGGATGAATTCACGCGGCATGAATTTTTCCTGGTTGGCCACCTCGGCCAGCGGTGCCGGTTCCACGGTCCAGGCATAGGGATCTTCGCTGGTTCGCTTGATGGCCGGCATCTGGGCGTTCTGGCCGTCCAGGGCCAGTTCGACGGCCTTCTCGCCGACGGCGTAGGCCTGTTCCACGTCAGTGCGTGAGGCCAGGTGCCGGGCGGCGCGCTGCAGGTAATCGGCCACCGCCCAGTGGTATTTGTAGCCCAGGTCCTGCTTGATCATGCCGGCCAGGGTCGGGGCCACGCCGCCCAGTTGGCGATGGCCGAAGGCGTCGGTATTGCCCGAGTCGGCGAGGAAGGTGCCGTCTTCGTAGCGAGCCCCCTCGGAGACCACGATGACGCAGTAGCCATATTCCTGCACCGACTCCTGGACCCGGGCCATCACGGCCTCGCGGTCGAAGTGGATCTCGGGGAAGATGACCAGGTGCGGGGGATCTCCTTCGCCCTGGCCGGCCAGGGCCCCGGCGGCGGCGATCCAGCCGGCATGCCGGCCCATGACTTCCAGCACGAAGACCTTGGTGGAGGTGGCGCTCATCGAGGCGATGTCCAGCGAGGCTTCCAGGGTGGAAGTGGCGATGTACTTGGCGACGCTGCCGAAGCCCGGCGAGTTGTCGGTGATCGGCAGGTCGTTGTCGACCGTCTTGGGCACATGGATGGCGGTCAGCGGATATCCCATCTTTTCGGAAAGCTGAGATACCTTGAGGCAGGTGTCGGCGCTGTCGCCACCGCCGTTGTAGAAGAAGTAGCGGATATCGTGGGCCTTGAAGACCTCGATGAGGCGCTCGTATTGCGCGCGATGCGTCTCGATGTCCTTGAGCTTGTAGCGGCACGAGCCGAAGGCTCCGGCGGGGGTGTGACGCAGGGCGGCGATGGTCTCGTCACTTTCCTGGCTGACGTCGATGAGGTCCTCGGTCAGGGCGCCGATGATGCCGTTGTGGCCGGCATAGACCTTGCCGATTCGGTCGCTGTGACGACGGCAGGCCTCGATGACGCCGCAGGCACTGGCATTGATCACGGCTGTGACACCGCCGGACTGGGCGTAAAAGGCATTGTGCTGTGCCATGTAGCTATCCTGTTGCTGGTCGCATCTGGGGCGTGCCGCCGACGACCGGGCGGTCGTGCTGCGGCGCCGCCAAGGAGGTTGGGCAGGCGTGGATTCTAGCCTATCACCACCGGCACTGCATCCTGTGACGATTCTCTGTCCCGGCAACCGGTTGGCTGGAGAGGGCGCGGGTGCCATGCTAGTCTGCCGCTTTTCCAGGCCGACTGACACCTTCCTGCAGCGGAGACAGCATGCACCTTCATATTCTCGGCATCTGCGGTACCTTCATGGGCAGTCTGGCATTGCTGGCGCGCGAGCAGGGAGTGCGGGTCAGCGGTTCTGATGCCGGTGTCTATCCGCCCATGAGCACGCAACTCGAGCAGGCGGGCATCAGCCTGATGGAAGGCTATTCGGCGGCGAACCTGGAACCCCGGCCGGACCTGGTGGTGGTCGGCAATGCCGTGTCGCGGGGCAACCCCGAGGTCGAGGCGCTGCTGGACCTGGGCCTGCCCTATACCTCCGGGCCGCAGTGGCTGGCCGAGCAAGTGCTGCCCGGGCGCCGCGTGGTCGCGGTGGCCGGCACCCATGGCAAGACCACCACGGCCAGCCTGGTGGCCTGGCTGCTCGAGGCGGCGGGGCAGTCGCCGGGCTTCTTGATCGGTGGTGTGCCGCGCAACTTCGGGGTCTCGGCGCGGCTCGGCGCGCCCGATGCACCCTTCGTGGTCGAAGCCGATGAATACGACACGGCCTTTTTCGACAAGCGTTCCAAGTTCGTGCATTACCGTCCCGATATCGCGGTGCTGGGCAACCTGGAGTTCGATCACGCGGATATCTTCGACGACCTGGCGGCCATCGAGCGCCAGTTTCATCATCTGGTGCGCACGGTGCCGGGCAAGGGCAAGCTGCTGGTGGCGGATGGTGAACCCGCGCTGGAACGCGTTCTGCAACAGGGCTGCTGGACGCCGGTGGAACGCTTCGGTCAAGCCGCTGCCAGTGACTGGCGCCTGACGCTGGAGCGCGCCGATGCCGCCGACTTCAGCGTGTCCCGCCGCGCCGACGAGCACGCCGCCCCCGCACGTGTCGCCTGGTCGCTGAGCGGCACGCACAATGCACGCAATGCATTGGCGGCCATTGCCGCCGCGCATGCCTGTGGTGTCGACGTGGCGACGGCGGCACGGGCCCTGTCGCGCTTCGAGGCACCGCGCCGGCGCCAGGAGCTGCGCGGCGAGGTAGCCGGCATCAGCGTGATCGATGACTTCGCCCATCACCCCACGGCGATCGCCACGACCCTCGAGGGGCTTAGCGCCGGCGATGCCGGTGGGCGCCTGCTCGCGGTGGTCGAGCCGCGCTCCAACACCATGCGCCTGGGCACGCTGCGGGAACGCCTGGCGGCCAGTGTCGACAGCGCCGACCTGGCGTTCTGGTATCGACCGGCGGAACTGGACTGGCAGCTGGCGCCGGTGATCGAGGCGGCGACCACGCCGAGCCGGGAGTTCACCGAACTGGATGACCTGGTAACCTGCCTGGTCGGCGAGGCACGCGCCGGCGACCGCATCGTGGTCATGTCCAACGGCAGTTTCGGTGGCATTCACGAGCGGCTGTTGAACGCACTGGAGGACAAGCATGGTGGGTGAATTTCACGCCCCCGTCAGCGTGGCGATGACCGGCGCCTCCGGGGCGCAGTACGGACTGCGCCTGATCGAGGTGCTGGTGGCGGCCGAGCGCGAAGTCTGGGTAATGATCTCCAAGGCGGCGCACATGGTGATTGCCACCGAGACCGATGTGGACTTGCCGGCGAAGCCGGAACGTCTGGCGGCGGCCTTGATCGAGCGCTGCGGGGCGCGTCCGGGGCAGATCCGCTGCTTCGCGCGCGAGGACTGGATGGCGCCGGTCGCGTCGGGCTCCGGGGCGAGCTCGGCGATGGTCATCTGTCCGTGTTCCACTGGCACCCTGTCGGCCGTGGCCTGCGGAGCCAGCAACAACCTGATCGAGCGGGCGGCCGACGTGGCCCTCAAGGAGCGCCGCCAGCTGATACTGGTGCCGCGCGAGACCCCGCTGTCCGCCATTCATCTCCAGCACATGCTCGACCTGACACGTCTCGGCGCCGTGGTGATGCCGGCGGCGCCCGGCTTCTATCACCGTCCCGCCAGCGTGAACGACATGATCGACTTCATCGTGGCGCGCATTCTCAATCAACTGGGGATCGCGCATGAGTTGATGCCGGCCTGGGGAACGTAAGCGTAAGCTGCCCGACACAGATCCCGGTCAAGATACGTCGGATATCGGTTCGCCACTAGAGAAACAGACGATGCTCAATCCTTCCCTGCTCTCGGTCTTCGTGCCGACCTTCCTGCTGGTTTCGCTGACGCCCGGCATGTGCATGACGCTGGCCATGGTGCTGGGCATGACCCAGGGCGTGAAGCATACGCTGTGGATGATGGTGGGCGAGCTGCTGGGGGTCGGCCTGGTGGCCGCCTCGGCCGGGGCCGGCGTGGCCGCCCTGATGCTCCAGCAGCCGGCCCTGTTCGCGGTGTTCAAGTGGCTGGGCGGCGCCTATCTGGTGTATCTGGGGGTGATGATGTGGCGATCCCGGGGACGCATGGCGGTTCCCGACCAGGTCGATGCCGGGAACCGGGCGGGGCGTCGCGAGCTCGCCGTGCAGGGCTTCGTCACCGCCGTCGCCAACCCCAAGGGCTGGGCCTTCTTCGTGGCCCTGCTGCCGCCTTTCCTCGACGCCTCGCGCCCTCTGACTGGCCAATTGGCGCTGCTGGTGACGCTCATCCTGAGCATCGAGTTCCTGGCCCTGTTGACCTACGCCACCGGCGGCCAGACCCTGCGGCACCTGCTAGGCAAGAGCCGCAACGTCCGCCTGCTCAACCGCATCGCCGGCACCCTGATGGTCGGCGTCGGCCTGTGGCTGGCGGTAGGCTGAAAAATGCGTCTCCAGCCGCTTCGAGAATGAAGAGGGCAGATCGGCGCTACGCACCTTCAAAGAATCAAGAGGGAAGAACGGCGCTGCGCGCCTTGAAGAGGGAAGACAAACCTTGACGCTCCCAACCCTGGGGCTAGCCTGGCACTCTTCACTCTTCACTCTTCACTCTTCACTCTTCACTCTTCACTCTTCACTCTTCACTCTTCACTCTTCACTCTTACGCCGGCCCCAGCCAGATGAGCCGGGCGGTGAGCAGGGCGAGCGAGGCGGTGGCGATCAGCGGCCAGGGGCCGGGGGCCAGTCGGGGACGTTGGCGGCGTTGCCAGGACAGTTGAACCAGGGCGCAGACGACCAGGCCGAGCAGGGCGCCGCCGATCAGGTCGCTTAGCCAGTGCACGCCGATGAGCAGGCGGGAGAGGGCCATGGGCACGGCGAGGGCGATGGCGGCCCAGTAGGCCCAGAAGCGGTACCGGGGAGGCAGCTCGCGGGCCAGGAAGGCGGCCGCCATGCCCAGCAGCACCACCGAGGTCGAAGTGTGGGCGCTGGGGTAGGCCATGGAGCCGCTGAGATGGTCCGGGGTGGTGGGTCTGGCCCGGCCGATCAAGGCCTTGCCGAGCACATTGAGGCCAGCGATGGCCAGCAGGCCGCCGCCGAAATGGCCGAGGACATCCCAGCGTTTGTGCCATATCCACCAGCCGGCCCAGGGCAGTACCAGGGCGATGATGCCGAAGAGGTCGCCGACCTCGGCCAGCAGGTATCCCAACTCGCGTAGTGCCGGCATGGACAGGCTGTCCAGCAGCGCATGCAACTGTCGGTCCATCGGCATGGGGCCATTGTGCTGCAGCACGATCAGCGTCCAGGCGCAGAGCGCGGCCAGTGAGGCCAGCAATAACAGCCAGCTGGCCAGGGGCGGCTCGCTGTTGCGCTGCATTACCAGCACGCGCCATATCAGGCGGCCGACGGATGTGTGGCGGGCCAGGCGCACCAGGCCACGATACACGTGGCCGTCGCGGTAGGTCTGATGGCGCAGCCAGGAAAATACCAGTGCCAATGCCACCACGGCGCTGCCGAGCACGGCCAGCCAGGGCTCGAGTGCTTCGGGCAGCCCCGGCAACCGTTGCCAGGCGTGACCGAGCAGGTAGCCCGGCAACACATAGACTGGCGCCCAGAGTGCCGCGGATATCAGGTTGGCCCACACAAATCGGCGTGGCGACATGTGCAGCATGCCGGCGATCAGGGGGATGATCGGGCGTACGGGGCCGACGAAGCGTCCCAGCACCACGGAATAGGCACCGTAGCGCTGGAAGAATTTCGCGCCGCGCGACAGCCACTCCGGGTGACGCGAGAAGGGCCACCAGCCGGGCACCCGGCGCCGGTGCCGATAGCCCAGCCAGAAGCTCAAGCCGTCACCGGCCACGGCACCGCAGAAGGCTGCGAGCATGACGATGGCCAGACTCAGTTCCTGATGCCCGGCCATCGAGGCGGCGGCCGTGATCAGTACCACGCCGGGGACCACCAGGCCGACCAGCGCCAAGGACTCGATCAAGGCAATGATCGCCATGATGGCCAGCAGCAAGGTCGGTGATGGCGAAAGCTGATAAAAGGCATCGGTAAGGCTCAAGGCGCACTCCAGGCGTCAAAGGGCCGACGCTGTGCGTCGGGCCGGTGGATAGAGCGATATAACCGAAAGGCGGCCACTGACTCAAGAGGCCTTCACCTTGCGGGTGAAGTTGCCATGGCGAAGGCTTGTTGCGTCGGACCGGCTTTGTACATGCTGAGCATGGTGACTTAGTATGGGGAGTTCCGCGGTCCACGCGAAGGCGACCGCGACGGCGGCGATCCATTTTCAGGAGATACGTTACGGCATGACTGCGAACGTCACACATTCTGCCAGCGATACGGACCGGGCGACCGACATCGCGGATATCGAGGCCTACATGGAGCGTCTCGGCCTGGCCGCGCGCGAGGCGGCGACCGCCATGCGGCGCATCGACACGGCGGCCAAGGATGCCGCGCTCAACGCCATGGCCCTTCATCTCGAGGCCTCTCGCGCCGAGGTGCTGGACGCCAATGCCCGTGATCTGGAAGCGGGCCGCCGCCATGGTCTGGACGCCGCCCTGCTCGATCGGCTGGCGCTGGATGATGCACGCCTCGACGCCATGATCGAAGGGCTCGGCCAGGTGGCCGCGCTGCCGGATCCGGTGGGGGAGGTCGATGGCCTGCGCTCCCGGCCCAGCGGCATCCAGGTGGGGCAGATGCGGGTGCCGCTCGGCGTGATCGGCATCATCTATGAATCGCGTCCCAATGTCACCCTGGAAGCCGCGAGTCTGTGCCTGAAGTCCGGCAATGCGTGCATTCTGCGCGGCGGCTCCGAGGCCAGGGAGTCCAACGCCGCTCTGGCCGAATGCATCGCTCGCGGCCTCGAGGAGGCCGGTCTACCTCGGGCGGCCGTGCAGGTCGTGGCCACCACCGACCGCGAGGCGGTCGGGCGTCTCATTGGCATGCCAGAATACGTCGACGTGATCATCCCGCGGGGTGGCAAGTCGTTGATCGAGCGTATCTCCCGGGAAGCCAGCGTGCCGGTGATCAAGCACCTCGACGGGGTCTGTCACGTCTATATCGATGCCACGGCCGATGCCGACAAGGCGCTGGCCATTGCCGTCAATGCCAAGACGCAGCGCTATGGCACCTGCAATACCATGGAGACACTGCTGGTCGACGCCGCTGTGGCCGACGCCCTCTTGCCCCGTTTGGCAGCGGCCTATGCCGAACATGGCGTCGAGTTGCGTGGCTGTGAACGCACCTGCCGGACATTGTCGCAGGCGCTGCCGGCCAGCGAGGCCGACTGGGCGGCCGAGTATCTGGCCCCGGTGCTGGCGATTCGCGTGGTCGATGGGGTCGAGTCCGCGCTGGCGCACATCGAACGCTACAGTTCGCGTCATACCGATGCCATCGTCACCGAGCATTATGGTCTGGCCCGGCGCTTCATGGCCGAAGTGGATTCCAGCTCGGTGATCGTCAATGCCTCGACGCGGTTCGCCGATGGTTTCGAATACGGGCTGGGTGCCGAAATCGGCATTTCCACCGACCGCCTGCATGTTCGCGGGCCGGTGGGCCTCGAGGGACTGACCACACGCAAGTATGTAGTGTTCGGGGATGGCCAGATTCGTGGCTGAGGCAAGCCGACCCCGCCGCATTGCCATGCTGGGAGGCACCTTCGATCCGGTGCATCTCGGTCATCTGCGCAGCGCGGTCGAGCTGCAGGAAGCGCTGGGCCTGGACCACCTGCACATGGTGCCTGCGGCACGTTCGCCGCTGCGCGACTCGCCCCAGATCGCACCGGAGGAGCGCCTGGCGCTGCTGCGTCTGGGCATTGGCGACACTCCAGGGCTGGTGGCCGATGCCCGCGAGTTCGGTCGTAGCGGGCCCTCCTACACGGCCGACACTCTGGCCGAGCTGCGCGATGCATACGGTGAGGCGGCGCGCCTGATCATGGTGCTCGGCCATGATGCCTTCATGCGCCTGCCTGAATGGCGCGATCCCTACCGCCTGTTCGAACTGGCCAACCTGGTGGTCATCGACCGCCCGGATCATGAGGCGCCCTCGCCGCAGGCTCTGGCTGAACTCCTGTCCGGCCGTGAGGTCGATGGGGTGGCCGACCTGATGGCGTCGCCGCACGGGCATCTGTTGCGTCTGACTCTGCCGTCGCGCATGGCCATTTCGGCCACCGAGATCCGGCGCCGCCTGGCCGAGGGCGAGAGTGTGCGCTACCTGCTGCCCGAAGCCGTCGAGTCGCACCTGCTGGCGCACGGTCTGTATCGATCGCGCTCGCGACCCCGGTAGGGCGTGAGCGCCGGGCGGCCTGCGGCATGGTAGTCGGCGAAAATTCAGCCTTTGCGGCTCCCGGGGCACTGCCATGTGCTGCTCGAGCCGGTACAATGGTCGATCACATTTCCTGCTGACGAGGGCAGACGCGAAGGGTATGCACAGCGACGCACTCAAGACTCTGGTGATCGATGCACTGGAGGAACTCAAGGCCCGGGACATCGTGCAACTCGATGTGTCTCGGATGACCAGCGTGACCGAGCTGATGGTGGTGGCCAGTGGTACCTCCAACCGCCATCTGGCGGCTCTCGCTGACAACCTGATCAAGACGGCCAAGGACGAGGGCGTGCCGCCTCTGGGTGTTGAAGGTGAAAGCGGCGCGGAATGGGTCCTGGTGGACCTTGGCGATGTCGTGGTGCACCTGATGATGCCCGACACTCGCGCCCTCTATGATCTCGAACGACTCTGGGCTGACCTGCCCACCGACGGCCTGCCGCGGCGCGAGGAAGAGGCGAACGGTACTTCATGAAGGTGCGTCTGCTGGCGGTGGGGACCCGCATGCCCGACTGGGTGACCCAGGGTGTCGAGGAGTACCGCAAGCGCCTGCCGCGAGACTTTACCCTGGAAATCGAGGAAATTGCTCCCGGTGCGCGTGGCAAGAACGCCGACACGCGCCGTGCCATGGCCCAGGAGTCGGAGCGGATTCGGGCACGCCTCAAGGGCAATGAGCACATCGTTGCCCTCGAGGTGGGCGGCAAGGCCTGGAGTACCGAACAGCTCGCCGAGCAGGCCGATCAATGGCGGTTCGCCGGCCGGGATCTGGTGCTGCTGGTTGGCGGCCCGGACGGGCTCGAGGCCTCGCTGTCGGCCGGGGCCGATCAACGCTGGTCACTCTCGCCATTGACCCTGCCGCATCCGCTGGTGCGCATTCTGCTGGCCGAGCAGTTGTACCGTGCCTGGACCCTGATGGTCGGCCATCCGTATCACCGTTGAGCGACACCGCACGTTCCGAGGGCCCCTCCCAGCATGCGTCAGCAACGCGACACCCTGAAGAATCCCCAACACGAGCTGCGGGTCTTTCGTATACGAGCGTTGATGGCGCTGGTGGTGGTGCTGTTGTTGACCGGCCTGCTGGGAGGGCGACTTTTCTATCTGCAGGTGGTTCAGCATGAGATGTACAGTACGCGGTCCGAGAAGAACCGGGTGCGTGTCGAACCGATCCCGCCGACCCGAGGCTTGATCTATGACCGCAATGGCAAGCTCCTGGCGGAAAATCGTCCTACCTACAATCTGACGCTGGTACGCGAACGGGTCGATGATCTGGACGATACCCTGTCGTTGCTGGTCGATATTCTGGAGCTGCCCGAGGATAAAATCGAAGCTTTTCGCGAACGCTCCCGCCAGCGACAACGGCCCTTTCAGCCGGCACTGTTGATGAGTGATCTGACCGAGGAGCAGATTGCCCGGCTGGCGGTCAACCGTCACCGCCTGCCGGGCGTCGAGGTCGAGGCGCAGCTGCTGCGCTACTACCCGGACGCCAAGTTGATGTCGCATGTGCTGGGTTATGTCGGTCGAATCAATAGCGAGGAGCTCAAGAGTCTGGATAGTGGCAATTACGCCGCTACCCACTTCATCGGCAAGACCGGCGTCGAACGGCAGTATGAAAAGCAGTTGCACGGCGAGGCCGGCTTGCGCAAGGTGGAAACCAATGCCCTTGGGCGGGCCTTGCGCGAGCTCGATCATACCGACCCAAAGCCCGGCAAGGATCTGACGCTGACTCTGGACAAGCCCTTGCAGAAGCATGCCGTCGAACTGCTCGATGGCCGTCGTGGTGCCATTGTGGCCATCGCCCCTCAGACAGGCGGCATTCTGGCCATGGCCTCGGTACCCGGTTTCGACAGCAATCAGTTCGTTACCGGTATCGATGTGGCTTCCTACCAGGCCCTCCGCGAGGATCCGAACCTGCCCTTGTTCAATCGAGCCACTCGTGGCAATTACCCGGCCGGTTCGACCATCAAGCCTTTCATGGCGTTTGCCGGCTTGCGTGAGGGAGTGATCACGCCCAGCGAGACCATCTATGATCCGGGGTATTACCAGCTGCCCAACGATGATCGGCGCTATCGCAACTGGTTGCGCTGGGGGCATGGGCGTGTGGACCTGGAGCGTGCCCTGGAGGTTTCCAACAACACCTACTTCTATTCCCTGGCGCATGATCTGGGCATCGACCGTATTCACGACAACCTGGCGCGTTTCGGTTTTGGGCAGCGTACTGCCTATGATGTCTATGGTCAGAGCGCGGCATTGCTGCCGTCACGCGAATGGAAGCGGGAGCGCTTCGGCGAACCCTGGTATCCCGGCGAGACCCTGTCGGTCGGCATCGGACAGGGCTATCTGCAGATCTCTCCGCTGCAGTTGGCGACGGCTACGGCGGTGCTGGCCAATCGCGGTGACTGGGTTCAGCCCAGACTCGCAGCCGAAGTCGGTGATGAGCCGGTGCCCGTGGATCTGCCGGACACACCAGCGGATATTGAACTGACCCATGACCGTTGGTGGGAGGTGATCATTTCCGGCATGGAAGCCGTGATGTCCGGCAACGAGGGCACGGCGCGGCGTTCCGGCGTCGGTCTCGAGTATCGCATGGCAGGCAAGTCGGGCACGGCGCAGGTGTTTTCGTTGGGCAAGAATGAAGAATACAACGCTGAGGAGCTCAAGGAGCGGCTGCGCGATCATGCCCTGTTCACGGCCTTCGCGCCGGTAGAGGACCCGCAGATCGCGGTGTCGGTGATTGTCGAGAATGCCGGTGGTGGCAGTAGTCATGCGGCGGGGCTGGCCCGCTCGATGACCGATTTCTGGTTGCTCGAGCGCAATGCCGGCAAGCCGCGAGAAGCGGCCGGTGCAGCAACCGAGTCGCCCTCGTCAGAGCAAGGAGATGCGCAATGAGCAGGGTCGACCTGCCCATGGGAGGACGTGACGCCATGCGTTCGCCGCTCAGTGGCATGTCGCGGCGTCGCAGCATCTGGGAACGTATCCACCTGGATCCGTGGTTGCTCGGATTGTTGCTGGTCTTGATGCTGGCCGGCCTGGGGGTGCTTTACAGTGCCGGAGGCCAGAGTCTCGACCTGGTCATTGGTCAAGCCTGGCGTTTTGGCGTGGCCCTGGTGGTCATGGTGGTGGTGGCGCAATTTTCCCCGGCGACTCTGTATCGCTGGGCCTTGCCGGCCTATCTGGTCGGGGTGTTGATGCTGGTCGCCGTCGAGGTGATGGGTGACATGGGCATGGGCGCCCAGCGCTGGCTGGTCATTCCCGGCGTGATTCGCTTTCAGCCCTCCGAAATGATGAAACTGGCCATGCCGCTGGTCGTTTCGGCCTGGTTGTGTCGTCATCCATTGCCGCCCCGGTTGCGCGAGCTGGTGGTCTGCGTCGCCCTGGTGGGCGTGCCGGTGATGCTGATTGCGGGCCAGCCGGACCTTGGCACCTCCCTGCTGGTGGCAACCTCGGCGGTGTTCGTGATTCTGCTGGCGGGCTTGTCGTGGCGCATCATCTGCGCCCTGACGCTGATGATGGCGGCTGCCTTGCCATTGTTGTGGATGAACATGCATGACTATCAACGTCAGCGGGTGCTGACGCTGCTCAACCCGCAAAGCGATCCCCTGGGAGCGGGCTGGAATATCATTCAGTCAACTACCGCACTCGGCAGTGGCGGGCTCTGGGGCAAGGGCTGGCTGCAGGGCACCCAGTCGCAGCTTGAGTTTTTGCCGGAACGCCATACGGATTTCATTGTCGCTGTGCTGGGTGAAGAGTTTGGTCTGGTGGGCATGCTGGTGTTCCTGCTGTTGTATCTGCTGATCGTCTGTCGCGGGCTTTGGCTGGCGAGTACTGCCCAGGAGACATTCGGTCGCCTGCTGGCCGGTAGCATCATTCTGACCTTTTTCATCTATGTCTTTGTCAACATCGGTATGGTCAGCGGTATCCTGCCGGTGGTAGGCGTCCCGCTGCCGCTGGTCAGTTTCGGTGGAACCTCCAGCGTGACCTTGCTGGCCGGTTTCGGTATTCTCATGGCGATTCATTCTCACCGCCGTCTGCTGCCACGCTAGACAGCAGGCCGGTCAAGAATTCTAGGGAGACAACAGGATGACCGGGATGTCGCGACGCTTGAAATGGGCCTGGTTGGCCGGAGGCTGTCTGGTGGTGTCCTGCGCCACGGCTTCGGCCGCCGATTTCGAACCGCGCCAGGGCGATGTCAAGGCGCTGGTCGACGAGGTCAGTGCCCGAGGCGTTGACCGAGCCTGGCTGGAAGACGCCATGCAGCAGGCCGAATATCGTCAGGGGGTGCTGGATGCCATGTCCGGCGCCGCCGAATACCACATGGTGTGGCACGAATATCGGGATATCTTCCTCGATGCCGAGCGCATCGCTAACGGTGTGCGCTTCATTGAGTCGCATCAGGACGCCTTCGAGCGCGTGCAGCGCGAGTACGGGGTGCCGGTTGAGGTCGTGGCAGCCGTACTGGGCGTCGAAACGCGTTATGGCAAGGTGAAGGGTGATCACCGGGTTCTGGATTCGCTCTCGACCCTGGCCTTTCACCATGAGTCCCGCGGAAGCTTCTTCCGTGGCGAGCTGGCGGCTTTTCTGGAGATTGCCTATGAGCAAGGGGTAGAGCCGGGGGCACTCGAAGGTTCCTATGCTGGTGCCATGGGCTACCCACAGTTCATCCCCACCAGTTATCGCGCCTATGCCGTGGATTTCAACGACGATGGCGCACGCAACCTGTGGACGGATCCGGTCGACGCCATCGGCAGTATCGGCAACTACTTTGCCGAGCACCGCTGGCTGGCTGGAGGAGCGATCTATCAGGATGCCCGGGGCCCGGCCAAGGTGCCCGCTTCGATCGAGTTCAATCAGGCGCAAAAGCCTTACGCCTCGGTGGCGGATCTGCGGGCAGCAGGTATCGAGCCCCAGGGGCCGGTGGCGGAGGGTACCAGCGTCATACCGCTGGCCCTGGAACAGGCCGATGGCAGCATCGACTATCGCCTGGGCCTGGACAACTTCTATGTGATTACCCGCTATAACCACAGTTACCTGTATGCCATGGCGGTCACCGAACTGGCGGAGGCCATCGCCGAGAAGCGTGGCGAGCCGGATGGTTGGTTCGAAGCGACCGCCTTCGAGCCTGAGGAGCGTCCATGAAGTCGAGGTGGAGTGTCGTCTGTGCCGGGTTACTGCTGGCAGGCTGTGCCAGTGATGGCGGACAGCAGCCGCCGCCCGCGGGGCAGGCAAGCCAGACAGCGGCCGAGGATACCGCCGGGGGCCGCTATGCCATGTCCAGCGATGCCTACCCTCAACAGCCGCCGGACGTTAGCCAGGTGCCCGATGCCGTGCCGCGCCCCGAACCCTTGTCCCGGGCCGGTAACAGCTCTCATTATGAAGTCTGGGGCAAGACCTATCGAGTGCTGTCGGATGCCAACGGCTATGAGCGCATCGGAACGGCTTCCTGGTATGGCAAGAAATTTCATGGGTACGCCACTGCGAATGGTGAGATCTATGACATGTACAAGATGAGCGCGGCGCATCGAACCCTGCCGTTACCGACCTTTGCGCGAGTCACCAACCTCGATAACGGGCGCTCGGTGATCGTGCGCGTCAATGACCGCGGCCCCTTCCATAGCAAGCGGGTAATTGACCTGTCCTATGCTGCGGCCTCACGACTGGATATCGTCGATGAAGGTACCGGGCGGGTCAAAGTCGAAGCCATCGACCCCGCAGTGTGGCAGGCCCGTCACGGTGGTGGGGCGCCTGACGCAAAGCCGGCTGCGACATCGAGCGCCTCCAGTTCCGCTGCTGTTGCTGAGCCATCGCAGGGAGCACAGCCGGTCTATCTACAAGTGGCCGCCCTGAGCTCGGCCGGCAGTGCCCAGGCGCTCAAGGCCCGCCTGGAAGGCCGCCTATCACGGCCGGTCCGGGTCGCTGGCGCCGAGGATCTGTATCGCGTCCAGGTCGGCCCCTTGCAACACGCCAACCAGGTGAGAGCCATGCGTGGCCGGTTAAGCCGCGCCGGCTTTGACCATACCTTTATCGTCGATGATGCCGAGTAATCGGCACCCCCACAAATGTCCATCCAGTGATGCACCCGAAGAGATTTTCCTCCATGAAAGTGACGTGCTCGTTTTCGTTCCGTCGTGTGATGCCGGCCTTGCTGGCATGCTGGTCGCTGATCGCCATGCCGGTACAGGCCCAGGAGACATCGCCGTCTCCGCAACCTCAGCCGCAACCTCAGCCGCAACCCCAGGCGCAGCCGCAGCCGCAGACCATGATTCCTTCGCCCCCGCGCCTGGCAGCAGAGTCCTGGATCCTGATGGATGCCGGCAGTGGTCGTATCCTGGCGCAGCACAATCCTGACGAGCGTCTGCCGCCGGCCAGCCTGACCAAGCTCATGACGGCCTATCTGGTCGAGCGCGAGCTCAACCGTGGGAACATTTCTTCCGACGACCAGGTACCGATCAGTGAGAAGGCCTGGCGCACCGGGGGCTCGAAGATGTTCATCGAGGTCGGGGATCGAGTACCGGTCAGTCGACTGCTGAGGGGCATCATCATTGTCTCCGGCAATGATGCCAGTGTCGCCATGGCCGAGTATCTGGCCGGAGGTGTCAAGCCGTTCGCCGATATCATGAACCAGCATGCCGCACGTCTGGGCATGGAGAATACCCACTTCGTCAACCCCACGGGCTTGCCGCACGAGAACCATTACTCATCGGCTCGTGACCTGGCGTTGCTGTCGCGTCACATCATCAATGACTACCCCAAGCACTATGCGATCTACAGCCAAAAGCAGTTCACCTATGGCGGCATCGAGCAGCCCAATCGCAACCGCCTTCTGTGGCGTTCCAGCTCGGTGGATGGGCTGAAGACTGGCTGGACCGAGGCGGCGGGCTATTGCCTGGTGGCCTCGTCCAAGCGCGAAGATATGCGCCTGATTTCGGTGGTCATGGGCACGGCATCACCCGAGGCGCGGGTCCAGGAGAGTCAGAAGCTGCTCAGTTATGGCTTTCGTTATTTCGAGACCCTGAAGCTGTATGACAAGGGGGCTGTCCTCAACACCACACGCGTCTGGGAAGGCGACAAGGATGAGCTGAAGATTGGCGTCGACGAGAATGTCTTCATGACGGTCCCTCGTAATCGCAACCAGGAATTGACTGCCAAGCTGGATATTCGCAAGGGACTGACGGCGCCGATCAGTGCCGGGGAGGTCGTTGGCCGCATGGAGGTGCGCCTGGGTGATGAAGTCGTCGGTGAGCGCGATCTGCTGGCGCTCGAGGAGGTCCAGAAGGGAGGCTTCTTCAAGCGCATGATCGACAAGGTCCAGCGCTTCTTCTCCGAGCTGTGGAGTGGCTGGTTCGGTTGACCGCGTGTGACGCATCTTTCTTCGCGGACTCCGGCAGGCGCCGATGATCGGCGCCTGCCGGAGTCTTGGTGGTGAAGCGGCGCTGGCGTAGAATGGGGGAAGATACTTCCACTCAGGTGCGGGATGAACGACAAGACCCGACGCGATCTGCGTCAAGCCAACCAGACGACCACACAGGCCGAACCACCGAAAATCACCTTCCCCTGCGACTATCCGATCAAGGTGGTGGGCGATGCCGTGGAAGGGTTTGTCGATATGGTCCGCGCGACCGTGTCACGCCATGACCCGTCCTTCGATCCGCAGCGCATCGAGGTTATCGACAGTCGCAACGGCCGCTTCCAGTCCGTGCGTTTCACCATCCGGGCCACCGGCGAGGAGCAGCTCAAGGCGCTGTTTCATGAGTTGAAGGCCAGTGGCCTCGTCCATATGGTGGTGTGACGTGGAGCCCATTCAGGTACATCGTCTGGGACGGCGCCCCTATGAACCCGTCTGGCAGGCGATGCGTGAGCTCACCGACCAGCGTGATGCCGAGACCCCGGATCAGTTGTGGCTGGTCGAGCACGACCCGGTGTTCACCCAGGGGCGTGCCGGCAAGCCGGAACACCTGCTGATGCCCGGTGACATTCCGGTCGTGGCCACGGATCGCGGTGGGCAGGTCACCTATCATGGCCCCGGTCAGGTCGTCGCCTATCCGCTGCTGGATGTGCGCCGGGCAGGCATCGGCGTGCGCGAGCTGGTCAATTGCCTGGAACGGGCGGTGATTGCCCTGCTGGCCGAGCTGGGCATCGAGGCGCGTGCCCGGCCGGACGCGCCAGGCGTTTATGTCGGGGAAGCGAAGATTGCTTCCCTGGGCCTGCGCATTCGCCACGGCGGCAGTTTCCATGGCGTGGCGCTCAATGTCGACGGTGATCTGTCACCCTTCCAGCGCATCAACCCCTGCGGCTATGCCGGTATGGCGATGACCCGGGTGGCGGACCTGGCGGCGTCTCCGCCGGACATGGCGACCACCGCGACACGGTTGGCAGAGTGCCTGGCCCACGAGCTGGGACGTGAGCTGTGCTTTGTCGAGACGCCGGCCGTCTCGGCCTGAGCCCTGACGTCACAAGCAGGAGAGCGAACGCCGCCCTTCAGGAGCGGCGTTGCGGTACCGCGGCAGGCGGCGCTCAGCCGACGTTGAGGGCGGGAATCAGGTTGGGGTCGGCTTCCTCGGCCTGACCGGGAACCGTGCCCGGGCTGGCCAGCTCGAGGCCCAGGTTGTTGTTCTCGAAGACGCGGTCGGCCCGGTAGCTGGAGCGCACCAGCGGGCCGGAGGGGACTTCCATGAAGCCCTTCTCGAGGCCGAGCTGACGGTAGCGCTCGAATTCTTCCGGGGTGACCCAGCGTTCCACCGGCAGGTGATTGCGGGTCGGGCGCAGGTACTGCCCCAGGGTGACGATATCGACGCCGATCTCGCGCAGGTCATCGAAGGTCTGGAGAATCTCTTCTTCGGTTTCACCGAGGCCGAGCATCAGACTGGTCTTGGTGATGACGCCGGGACGATGACGCTTGGCGTGGGCCAGCACGTCGAGGGTCTTGCGGTAGCCGGCACGCGGGTCGCGCACGCGACTGGTCAGGCGCTCGACGGTCTCGACGTTCTGGGCGAACACCTCGAGGCCGGAGTCGACCACCCGCTCGACCGCCGCGGGCTCGGCATCGAAGTCCGGGGTCAGGGCCTCCACGGCGACTTCCGGCGTGCGCGCCTTGATGGCGCGTACGCAGTCGGCGTAGTGGGTGGCGCCGCCATCTTCCAGGTCATCGCGGTCCACCGAGGTCAGCACGACATACCGCAGCCCCATCAGTTCGACGGACTTGGCGGTATTCTGGGGTTCGTCGCTGTCCAGCCATCCCTGGGGGTTGCCGGTATCGACGGCACAGAAGCGGCAGGCGCGGGTGCATACCGAGCCCATGAGCATGATGGTGGCCGTGCCGTTGCTCCAGCACTCGCCCATGTTGGGGCAGTGAGACTCGGCGCAGACGGTGCTCAGACGGTGTTCGTCGACATTGCGTTTCACGGCATCGAAGCGTTCGCCACCGGGAATCTGGGCGCGTAGCCACTTGGGTTTGCGCCCCAGGGAGGGGTTGTCCTCCTCCGGCCGGTTGCGTTGTTTCATGCCGTCCTTGATGGCGGTGGCACCGTGTTCGTTCCGGTACTTGTCACCACTGACTATCTTCTTGACGGTCTCGTCGCTCATGGTCTGCAAGCCTCTCCCTTCGGCGGCTGTGCGTCACGCCCAGGCGGTCGCGGGGTGTCCACGAGATTGCCGCATATCGGCTGGCGTCGGGCATGGCGTACCTGGATTCTGGACATAAAGTATCATATTCGCCATCGGCCTGCAGGGGGCGGATATTTCCCTTGCGGCACGGAATTCGCTATATTGCATTGCAGCAAATCGATGCCCGCCGGATGCGGTCCGGCTTTCGCCCTGGAGTCCTGCGATGTATCCCATGATGCTCTCTTCGTCCTCGCCGGCGATGTCCCTGCTGGATCCTCTCGGCTTCGGTCGCGCGGCCTGCGCCTACTGGGTCGATACCCTGCAACGCGGCACCCTCTATCTGGATGTCATGCGTCAGCGTGGCAATCAGTATCTCGAGCACATCGAGAAGACCAAGCCCAATGTTCTGGGCTTCGAGGCCGAGGTGCTGGTCGATGGCCGTGAGTTGCCGCGCCCCGTCAATTACGAACTGCTGCGGATCCTGCCGCCCGAGGGAGTCGAGATCGACGACCAGAGCCGGCCCTTCGTGGTGGTGGACCCGCGGGCCGGGCACGGGCCGGGCATCGGCGGCTTCAAGCCCGACAGCGAGGTCGGGGTGGCCCTGAGAGCCGGGCATCCGTGCTACTTCATCGGTTTCCTGCCTTACCCGGTACCGGGCCAGCAGGTCGAGGATGTGGTCGAGGCCGAAATCGCCTTCCTGCGCCATGTCATCGAGCGTCATCCGGATGTCTCGGAAAAGCCGATGGTGGTGGGCAACTGCCAGGCCGGCTGGCAGATCATGATGGCGGCCGCCCTGGAGCCGGACCTCTTCGGGCCGATCCTGGTGGCCGGTGCTCCCCTGTCCTACTGGGCCGGTGAGCGCGGCGGCGCGCCGATGCGCTATACCGGCGGCATGACCGGCGGCAGCTGGATGACCGCACTGCTGGGCGACATGGGGGCAGGGCTGTTCGATGGCGCCTGGCTGGTGCAGAATTTCGAACGTCTCAATCCGGCCAATACCTGGTGGGACAAGCAGTATCGGCTCTACGCCAATGTGGACACCGAGGCCGAGCGTTACCTGGAGTTCGAGCGCTGGTGGGGGGGCCATGTGGTCCTGGGAGCCGACGAAATCCAGTACATCGTGGATAACCTCTTCATCGGCAACCGGCTGTCCACCGCCCAACTGGTCTCCTCCGACGGACGGCGCATCGATCTGCGCAACCTGCGCTCGCCGGTGGTGGTGTTCTGCTCGCAGGGCGACGACATCACGCCACCGCCCCAGGCGCTGGGCTGGGTGCGCGACCTCTACGAGAACACCGAGGACATCATTGCCAACGAGCAGACAATCGTCTACTGCGTGCACGACACCACCGGCCATCTGGGGATTTTCGTCTCCGGCAGTGTCTCGCGTCGCGAGCATACCGAGTTCACGGCCAACATGGATTACATCGATGTCCTGCCGCCGGGGCTCTACGAGACCCAGGTAACCTCGGCCGACAAGCATGCCGATGACGACCTGATCGAACGCGACTACCTGCTCGAGTTCCAGCGTCGCGAAGTCGCTGATCTGGACGAGGTGGTCCAGCATCGCCCCGAGGACGATCGGCGCTTCGCCACCGTGGCGCGCCTCTCGGAGATCAATCTGGGGCTGTATCGTCTCATCGGCCAGCCCTGGGTGCAGGCCATGGCCTCGCCGGAGTCGGCACGCTTCATGCGGCGCATGCATCCCAACCGCCTGGGCTATCGCCTGCTTTCGGACCGCAATCCGCTGATGAGCGCCGTTCCGGTCATGGCCGAGCGCGTGCGGCGTGATCGTCATCCGGTCGACCAGGACAATGTCTACCGGGCCCTGGAGGGCGTGCTGTCCAGCGGCATGTCGCAGGGGCTGGATGCCTGGCGCCAGTATCGCGATGGCCTGATCGAGCAGAGTTTCTTGATGTTCTACGGTCAGCCGATGCTCCAGGCCATGGTCGGTCTGCAGGGCGATGCGCATGCTCCGCGCCACCGCCCCGGCGCCGAGCCGGAACATCGGCGCTTCATCGAGCAGCGTCGCGCGACCACCCGTGCCAAGTTGGCCGAGGGTGGCAGCCACGAGGCCGTGATGCGCTCGGTGATCTATGTGCTGGGTGGGGCGCCGGCCAGTGACGAACGCAATTTCAAGCGTCTGCGGGCGAGCCGTGCCGAGCTCGAGCCGAGCGCTACCCTGGCCGATTTCAAGCAGCTGGTGCGCGAGCAGTTCTTCATCCTGGAGCATGATCGCCAGGCGGCACTGGAAGCGATCCCCACGCTGCTGAGCGGGCAGGGCGCCGAGCAGATCGACGCTCACCTCGAACATATCGAGCATGTGCTGGCCGCCAGTGGCGATCTTTCCGCGCATGCCGCCGAGCGTTTCGAGCGTGTGCGCAGCCTATTCCACTCGGCCAGGCCGGGGGTGGAAGGTGGCCGCTCCAGCGCCGCCGGCGAGACCTGAGGAAACGCTGAATAAATCGACGAGCATAGTGAAGGCTAGGCCCGCTCCCGGCGGGCCATCGCATTTCCCACATCCTTGTGGGTCACGCAAGGCGCACGGAGCGCAGAAAGCGAGACATAACAGCAGGTTAGGCAAGTTTTCGAGCACCGCGCATAAATTCGCCAGGAGCGAATTTGAATCGTCTTTAGACGGGCCTGCAGGGTAGCCGCCAAGGATGGTGGCTATAGCGAAGCGATTTGCATGCGCAGGCATTTAAGCAGTGTTTCCCTGATCGCGCGCTTTCCTCTCGCGCGGCCTGCAACGCCCCCGTCGAGCTTTCGGCGGGGGCGTTGCGCTTTCCGGCGTACAAAGCTTCACTTGTGGCAAGAGGCCGTTACAGTCTAGGTTCTTGAGTTGCGACTGGCATGAAGCCGAGTGCTGGGGTAGGGTAAGCGCATTTTTCACCGTCGCAGGATGAGGCGGGCCGAATCCGACCGGCGCGAGCCTGGACTGGCGCCAAACGTATAGTGGAGCACTATGGGCAAGTCACTGGTCATCGTCGAGTCGCCGGCCAAGGCGAAGACGATCAACAAATATCTCGGCAACGACTACATCGTGAAGTCGAGCGTGGGACACATCCGTGACCTGCCGACCAGCGGCTCGGGCAAGGCAGCTTCCGATCCCAAGGAACGCGCCCGGCAGGCCGCCGAGACGCGCAAGATGTCTGCCGAGGAAAAGGCCGAGCATCGCCGTCGCAAGGCTCACGATCAGCTCATTCGTCGCATGGGCATCGATCCGGACAATGGCTGGGAGGCCGACTATGTCGTGCTGCCCGGCAAGGAAAAGGTCGTCGCCGAACTCAAGAAGCTCGCCGACAAGGCCGATCACGTCTATCTCGCTACCGACCTGGACCGCGAAGGGGAGGCCATTGCCTGGCATCTGCGCGAGACCATCGGCGGCGACGCCTCGCGCTATCGGCGTGTGGTGTTCAACGAGATCACCCAGAACGCCATCAAGGAAGCCTTCGAGGACCCGGGGCAGTTGAACATGCCGCGGGTCGAGGCCCAGCAGGCACGGCGCTTTCTCGACCGTGTGGTGGGTTTCATGCTGTCGCCCCTGCTCTGGGCCAAGGTTGCCCGTGGCCTCTCGGCGGGGCGGGTGCAGTCGGTGGCCATGCGCCTGATCGTCGAACGCGAACGCGAGATCCGGGCCTTCGTGCCCGAGGAATTCTGGGATGTGCACGCCGATCTTGCGCCCGCCGATGCGTCCGGTGACGCGGTGCGTTTCGAGCTGGTCAAGCACAACGGCGAGGCCTTCCGGCCGACCAGCGAGAGCGAGACGCTGGACAGGATCGCCGCCTTGCGCGATGCCAGCCTGGCGATTACCGGGCGGGAGGACAAGCCGACGCGCTCCAGGCCCAATGCGCCCTTCATCACCTCGACCCTGCAGCAGGCCGCCAGCGGCCGGCTGGGCTTTTCGGTGAAGAAGACCATGACGCTGGCGCAGCGCCTCTATGAGGCCGGCTACATCACCTACATGCGGACGGATTCCACCAATCTGTCCCAGGAAGCGGTGAACGGCGCGCGGGACTACATCCTCGACGCCTATGGCAAGCCTTACCTGCCCGAGTCGCCGAACCGTTACACCAGCAAGGAAGGCGCCCAGGAGGCCCACGAGGCCATCCGGCCCTCCGAAGTGACGCGCCAGGCGAGCGATCTGGCGGGCATGGAGCGAGATGCCGAGCGCCTCTATGAACTGATCTGGCGCCAGTTCGTCGCCTGCCAGATGACGCCGGCCGAGTATCTGTCGACCACCCTGACGGTCGAAGCCTCGGGCTACGAGCTGCGGGCCAAGGGGCGCGTGCTCAAGTTCGATGGTTACACCCGGGTCATGAAGCCCATGGGGCGCAAGGATGAGGACCAGTCGCTGCCCGACCTGGGCGAGGGCACGACCCTGAGCCTGGAATCGCTGGATCCGCAGCAGCACTTCACCAAGCCGCCGGCCCGCTATACCGAGGCGAGCCTGGTCAAGGAACTCGAGAAGAAGGGGATCGGCCGGCCGTCGACCTATGCCGCCATCATCTCGACCATTCAGGATCGCGGCTATGTGCGCCTCGAGAACCGGCGCTTCTATGCCGAAAAGCTCGGCGATATCGTCACCGAGCGTCTCAAGGAATCCTTCCCGGACCTGATGGATTATTCCTTCACGGCGCGCATGGAAGACAGTCTGGATGAAGTGGCCGAGGGCGAGCGTCGCTGGCGGGAACTGCTCGATGCCTTCTATGCCGAGTTTCGCGACGAGCTCAGGGTCGCCGAGAGCGATGCGGGCATGCGTCCCAACCAGCCTGTCGCCACGGGCATCGACTGTCCGACCTGCGGGCGCGAGATGCAGATCCGCACGGCTTCCACCGGCGTCTTCCTGAGCTGCAGTGGCTACAGCCTGCCGCCCAAGGAACGCTGCAAGACCACCGTGGACCTGCTGCCGGGGGATGAAGCCGTGGCCGCCGATGCCGGCGAGGAAGCCGAGACGGATGCCTTGCGCGCCAAGCACCGCTGCCCGAAATGCGGCACGGCCATGGACAGTTATCTGATCGATGAACAGCGCAAGCTGCATGTCTGCGGCGACAGTCCGGACTGTGACGGCCACGAGATCGAGGAAGGGCGCTTCCGCATCAAGGGCTATGAAGGGCCGACCATCGAGTGCGACAAGTGCGGCAGCGAGATGCAGCTCAAGTCTGGTCGTTTCGGCAAGTATTTCGGCTGCACCAACGACGGCTGCAAGAATACCCGCAAGCTGCTGCGCAATGGCGAAGTCGCCCCGCCCAAGATGGATCCGATTTCGATGCCGGAGCTGGCGTGCCAGAAGGTCGAGGATCATTATGTCCTGCGTGATGGGGCCAGCGGGCTCTTCCTGGCCGCCAGCAAGTTCCCCAAGAATCGCGAGACCCGCCCGCCGCTGGTGGCCGAGCTGAAGTCGCATGCCGAGGAGTTGCCCGACAAGTATCGCTATCTGCTGGACGCCCCCTCGGCCGATCCGGAGGGACGACCGGCGCAGATTCGCTTCTCGCGCAAGGCCAAGGAGCAGTACGTGATGACGGATGAGAACGGCAAGGCGACCGGCTGGAAGGCGAATTTCGTGGACGGCCGCTGGCAGGTGGAGGACAAGCGCAAGTGACCCCGCGTGCACGTACCAATCAACTGCTGTATCAGGCTGAACTCTTGCTGGACCGGGCGCCGGGGGATGACGAGCATACCCAGGCACGACGCATGGCGGCCGAGGAGGGCGCGCTGGCCTTGTGCGAGCTGGCGCTGGAGTCGCTGGTCGGCGAGCTCACCGAGTTCACCGAACAGGCGCCAGGGGCGGACTGGCGTTCGCTGCTGCTGTCGCGTGACCTCCCGCTTGCCGAGCTGGAACGCCTGCGCAGCCTGGCCGAGCGCCCCGACAGCTGGCTGTATCGTCTCATCGCGTGTCTCGATATGTTGCATTCCAGCGACGGTGCGGCGCGTCGTTCCACCGGTGCCGCTCAGGGCATGATCGCCGTCGGCGGCCAGGACCTGGCCAGCGAACTTGCTGACTGTCTGCAGGACGCCAAGCAGGAAATCGGCGCCCTGCGCCTGACCAACGAGGAGTGGTGACCGCGCGTGAGCCCTCCATTCCGCTGTCCAACCCCGGTGAGCCAGCTGCCATGACATCGTTTTCCCGTCGACGCTTCGGTTTTCTGCTTTCCTGCTTGTGCGCCCTTGTGCTGACCAGCGGCGTCGCCCACGGCGACCTGCTGAAATCCGTGGCCGCCTTCAGCGGACCCATGGATGCGCTGCTGGCCCGGGCGGCTGCGCCGCGCTACAGCAATGAAGTCTGGGTGCTGGTGGATGACCAGGAGGCCAGTTTGAGCCTGTATCGCGGCGATACCCTGCTGGAACGTTTCGAGCCGATTTCTCTGGGACGCGGCGGCGCCGAGCCCCAGCGCCTGCGCGGCAGTCGCGAGACGCCCCTGGGCGAGTTCCGGGTCAGCCGCTTCAACTTCGAGAGCAAGTTTCACACCTTTATCGGTCTCGACTATCCGACGCCACTGCATGCCCGGATGGCGCTGCAGTCCGGCGTGTTCAGCGAGCAGCAATATGATGACTACTTTGCCTACTACCGTCGCCATGGGCAGCCACCCCAGTCGACGGTCCTGGGCGGCTATATCGGGATTCACGGCGTCGGTGTGGCCGACCCGGACATTCATCGCCGTTTTCACTGGACGGATGGCTGTGTCGCCGTCACCGATGCCCAGATCGAGACACTGTCGTCGATGATCGACATTGGCACGCGGGTCGTCATCCGCTAGGCTTTGCGCTGCATCACAAGCGTTCCATTGAGCCTCTGGCGCTGTTGTCGGAAAACGGCGTTTGACTTCTTCGTCGCTCGGCGTAATGTTGCGCTAAAGAAGTACTTGCGTTAGAAATCGTCTAGTACTTCCCGTTGTCCCGCATTGCGGGAAACCTGCTTCGGCAGGTGCATCCAAAGTAGTTCAAGGAAAGTTCCAAGGAGAACACCATGACTCTCAAGACGACTCTGAAGCTGTCTGCTGCTGCTGCCTCTCTGGCGATTCTGGCGGGTTGCGCATCTTCCGGCGCACTGGAAGAAGTTCGCACCACTGCCGAGTCTGCCCAGGCGGACGCCGCTGAAGCGCGCAGCATCGCCACTGAAGCACGGAATACCGCCAACCAGGCCCAGAGCCAGGCAGAGCGCGCTCTGCAGATTTCTCAAAAGAACCGCGAAGAAATGAACCGCATGTTCGAGCGCACCATGCGCAAGTAAGGGTGTCGGCGGCCGCCACCGGCGGTTGGTCACCACGCTACGACAAGGGCCCCGCCGTAATGGCGGGG
>NZ_BJOC01000013.1 GCF_006540005.1 Halomonas halmophila
CCCCGCCGTAATGGCGGGGCCCTTGTCGTAGGGGGAGTGGCAGGCTCAGCGAGCTGACTCGTACGGCTCGCCAGTGTAGGCAAGATGATTGTGAAAACCGGGGTAGGCGAACTGCAGGTCAAGCTGGTCATAGAACGGCGTGGGCCTGAGTTCCGGTTGCGGCGGCTCCTGCGGTTCCGGCGGAGCTTTCAGCGCCACTGGTATACCGCTCGGCACTTCGACCACCTCCTTCAGGCGAGCGTAATCGACCTGGTACTCCTTGCCCTCGAGGGCGGCCTGTACTTCCGAGAGCGCTTCCGTGATCCGCTGGATGGTGGTGCCCTGCTGTTCATCCAGATAGGGGTAGGCCTGGACATGGAGCTTGCCGTCGGCCCAGCCGAGCTTGAGGCTTTCATTGATGATGCGCACCCGAGTGCCCACCGAGACCTGGGCGAAGAGGGTTTCCACGTCATCCGGCAGCATCCGCACGCAGCCGTGGGAGACGCGCATGCCAACGCCTTCCGGCTTGTTGGTGCCGTGGATCAGGTAGCCCGGAATGCCCAGGCGCATCTTGCGGGTGCCCAGTGGGTTGTCCGGGCCGGCCGGTACCACCTCGGGCAGTGGGTTTCCGGCTTCGGCGCGCTCCTGGCGGATTGACTCGGGCGGATACCAGGCCGGGTTCTTGACCATCTGGGTAATCGTGGTATTGCCCAGTGGCGTTTCCCAGTTCTGGCGGCCGACCCCGAGTGGATAGGTCTGGACGGTGCGGGGTTCGCCGTCCTCGGCCGGCGGATAGTAGTAGAGGCGCATTTCGGCGACATTGATCACGATGTCCTCGCGGGGGGCATCGGGCAGAATGAAGCGGCCCGGAATGGTCACTTCGGTGCCTTCGCCGGGGTACCAGACGCTGACCTCGGGGTTGGCGCGCACCATGGCCCGGTAGCCGATACCATGGGCGTGACCGATGTCGATCAGGGTGTCCTCCTTATCGGCCTCGACCGTGGTGATCTCGCCGACCAGGTCGCCTTGTTCGGGAAGCCGGAAATGCCCGGCGGGAAGGTCTTCCGCGTCGGCCATTGACGGCGTGGCGAGGGCGCCGCCGAGGGCGATGGCCAGAGCGAGGCGGGCAGAAGGCCCGCGCAGGAATCCAGGTCTCATTGCTGTCATCATCATGGTCTGCCGTTGAGTCGTCGCCATGCCCGCCTGTGAGGCGGCCATGGGCTTGCATTGGAGTTGGCCACCGCGGGAAAGTTCGTCACCCGGGTGAAGAAAGCGCGCATTCAGGCGGCTTCCGCCTTGCGGTTGAGCAGGTCCAGCAGCTCCTCGACGAAGGCGAAGCGTTGGGTCTCGTCCTGCATGTCGGCCGAAAAGCGCAGGGTGTCGGCCCCTTCCAACCGGTAGGTGTCGGGCTGATGCTGGATCAGCTCGACCAGTGCCAGGGGGTCGACCGGCGTCTGGGCGGAAAAGATCACCCGACCACGCTCGCTGCCGGCCTCGAGCTTGAGGATCCCCAGCCGTTCGGCGCGCTGGCGCAGCCGCGTCTGGCGCAGTAGCGTCTTGACCGAATCCGGCAGCAGGCCGAAGCGGTCGACCATCTCGACCTGCAGTTCCTTGAGGTCGGCCTCGTTCTCGGCGTGGCTGATGCGCTTGTACATGACCAGCCGCTGCTGGACGTCATGCAGGTAATCGTCCGGGATCAGGGCCGGCAGGTTCAGGCTGAGCTCGACGCCCTCGTCGAGCGGGGCCTCGATATTGGGCGTCTTGCCGTCGCGGATGGCCTTCACGGCCCGATCCAGCATCTGCATGTAGAGGCTGTAGCCCAGGGCTTCCATCTGCCCGCTCTGTTCATCGCCGAGCAGCTCGCCGGCGCCACGGATCTCCATGTCGTGGCTGGCCAGGGTGAAGCCGGCGCCCAGGTCCTCGGCCTGGGCGATGGCTTCGAGGCGTTTGGTGGCGTCTCGGGTCATGGCGCGCGGCGGCGGGGTCAGTAGATAGGCGTAGGCCTGATGGTGACTGCGGCCGACACGGCCGCGCAACTGGTGGAGCTGGGCCAGCCCGAACTTGTCGGCTCGCTGGATGACGATGGTGTTGGCGCTGGGCACGTCGATGCCGGTCTCGATGATGGTCGAGCATACCAGCACATTGAAGCGCTTGTGATAGAAGTCGGACATCACGCGTTCCAGGGAACGCTCCGGCAACTGGCCGTGTGCCACCCCGACCCGGGCGTCGGGCACCAGCTCGCGCACCGTCTCGGCCGCGGTCTCGATGGTCTTGACTTCATTATGCAGGAAGTAGACCTGGCCACCACGCAGGATCTCGCGCAGGATGGCCTCCTTGATGACGGCTTCGTCGCGCTGCTGGACGAAGGTCTTGACCGAGAGGCGGCGGGCCGGCGGGGTGGCGATGATCGACAGGTCGCGTATGCCGCTCATGGCCATGTTAAGCGTGCGGGGAATGGGCGTGGCCGTCAGCGTCAGGATGTCCACTTCGGCGCGCAGCTGCTTCAGCCGCTCCTTCTGGGCGACCCCGAAGCGGTGTTCCTCGTCGATGATCAGCAGGCCCATGTTGGCGAACTGCATGGATTTTGACAGCAGCTTGTGGGTGCCGATGACGATGTCGGCGCGTCCATCCTCGATACGCTGCTTGGCCGCCCCCTGTCCCTGACCGCCGGTAAAGCGTGATACCAGCTCGATGTTTACGGCGGTGTCGGCGAAGCGGTCGCGGAAGTTCTCGTAGTGCTGGCGGGCCAGCAGGGTGGTGGGGACCAGCACGACCACCTGGCGGTCGGAGTGCACGGCCAGGAAGGCGGCGCGCATGGCCACCTCGGTCTTGCCGAAGCCGACATCGCCGCAGACCACGCGGTCCATGGGGCGTGGTGCTGTCATGTCGCCGACCACGGCCTCGATGGCGGCGCGCTGGTCCGGGGTTTCCTCGAACGGGAAGCTGCCGGCGAAGCGGGCGTAGTCGCTGTCCGGCATGGCGCAGGCGAAGCCCTCGCGTGCCTCCCGGCGGGCGTAGACATCGAGCAGCTCGGCGGCGGTGTCGCGGATCTTCTCGGCGGCCTTCTTCTTGGCCTTGTCCCACTGTTCCGAGCCCAGTCGGTGCAGGGGCGCCAGGTCGTCGTCGACGCCGGCATAGCGGGAGATCATGTGCAGGCTGTCGACCGGCACATAGAGCTTGGCGCCATCGGCGTATTCAAGCGACACGAACTCGGCGGCCTGGCCGCTGGCCGCGATGGTTTCCAGACCCTGATAGCGGCCCACGCCATGCGCCTGGTGCACCACCGGCGCCCCGGGGCGCAGTTCCGACAGGTGGCGAATGGCCAGCTCGTCGTTGTCGGTGGCTTTTTCGCGGCGTCGGCTCTGGCGTACCACTTCGCCGAACAGTTCGGTCTCGCTGATGACGGCCAAATCGGGGGAATCGAGCCACAGTCCGGCGTCGATGGTGCCCTCGGTGATCGCCAGGCGCTGCTCGCCGGCGAGAAAGGCGGGGAAATCCTCGACATGCGGCAGCTCCAGGCGCAGGGGGGCCAGGGTCTCCTCGAGGGCCTCGCGTCGCCCGCGGGACTCCGCCACGAAGAGGATGCGGGTCGGATGCTCGGCGAGAAAGCCGGACAGCGATGCCAGCGGCTCCCTGGCTCGGGCGTTGACCGTGACCTCCGGTACCGGACGCGCCGCCGGCAGGATGGCGTGCGGGTGTTCGGGGTCGTCGGTCAGCTCGACCCGGGGGAGACGCTTGATGCCGGCAAACACCTCGGCAACCGGCACGAAGGCTCTGTGCGGCGGCAGCAGGGGCCGGGTGGGGTCGACCCCGAGGTTATCAAAGCGACTCTCGATGGCGGCCCAGTGGTGCTCGGCGGCCTCATGGACCCCCGGGGTCAGGGCGACTCGCGACTGGCTCGAGAGGTGGTCGAAGAGGGTGGCGGTCTCCTCGAAGAACAGGGGCAGATACTGCTCCAGGCCCGGGGAGGGGATGCCCTTGAGGGCGTCCACATAGAGCGGACACTGGCGCGGATCGACATCGAAGAGCGTTTCGAAACCCTCGCGAAAACAGGCAATCGCCCCGCGTGACAGCGAGTACTCGTGGGCCGGCAGCAGGTCGAGACGTTCGATCCTGTCCTGGCTGCGCTGGGTGTCCGGATCGAAGCTGCGCAGGGTGTCGACCTCGTCATCGAACAGATCGATACGCAGTGGGGTGTCATGGCCCATGGGGTAGAGGTCGATGAGGGCTCCCCGCAGGGCGAACTCGCCGGGCTCGTAGACCGTCTCCACGGCACGGTAACCGGCACGAGACAGGCGTTCGCGGAAGCCTTCGCGATCCAGCGTCATGCCGACCTCCAGGGTCATGACCCGGCCGGCGATGTAGTCGACCGGCGGCAAGCGTTGCATCAGGGTGTTGACGGGCACCAGCACGATGCCGTGTTCGCCCTCGTGCAGGCGTCGCAGGGTCCGCAGCCTGGCCGAGACGATGTCCTGGTGCGGCGAGAAGCTGTCGTAGGGCAGGGTTTCCCAGTCGGGGAAGGGCAGGACCGGCAGATGCGAGTAGAAGGCCAGGTCGCCTTCCAGGCGCTGGGCGGCGGCCGTGTCGGCGGTGATGACCAGCAGCGGTGCGTCCTCGGCCAGATGGGCCAGGGCCAGGGCCGTGGCGCTGCCCGGCGGGGTCTGCCAGTAGAGGGTGTCACGCAGCCCTTGGGGACGACGAGGGTCGAGTGGCGAAAAGGTCGTCATGATGTCGGTCGCGTCGTGTCGAGTGGGTCAATGCTGGCATCATATCAGCCCGGTGGATCATGTAGTGAGACAACCGTTGTTGTAATCCGCCTACACCGCCTGCGACCATCCCGTGATTGCTCTTCACAGGCCGGCCTCGGATAATGCAGTGCGTTTTTCCATCCCCGATAAAGAGGCCTCACGTGAGTCAGCAATCCCTCGATACCGTCTTCCAGGAGTGGCACGACAACCAGGCGATTGCCGAGCAGATGATCCCGTTGATCGGCAGCCTGTATCGCTGCAACAACGTGGTGACCACCATGTTCGGGCGTTCACTCTTCAACCGCAGCGTCATCCGGATCCTCAAGGATCACCGCTTCGTCCGCAAGATCGAGGGCACCGAGCTTTCCGTCCAGGACACCTTTCCGCTGATTCAGGCCATGCAGAGCCTCAATCTGGGGCCTGCGCACGTCGACGTCGGCAAGCTGGGCGTGGCCTTCAAGCATCGTGGCGGCGGTGATGCCGAGGCCTTCCTGCGCGAGGAACTGGCCGAGATCGTCGATGGCCATGACCCGGATGCCGGCACCGGCCAGCCCAAGGACGTGGTGCTCTATGGCTTCGGCCGCATCGGCCGCATCCTGGCACGCGTGTTGGTGGAAAAGGCCGGGGGCGGCAACCTGCTGCGCCTCAAGGCCATCGTCGTGCGGGGCCGCGGCGACATCGCCAAGGACCTCGAGAAGCGCGCCAGCCTGTTGCGTCGCGACAGTGTGCATGGGCCCTTCGACGGCACCATCAGCGTGGATGCCGAGGCCCGTACGCTGACTGCCAACGGTAATGTCATCAAGGTGATCTATGCCGACTCGCCGGCCGAGATCGACTATACCGACTACGGCATCGACAATGCGGTGGTGGTCGACAATACCGGCATCTGGCGCGACGAGTCGGGCCTCGGCCAGCACCTGGATTGCCGGGGTGTGGCCAAAGCCCTGTTGACCGCACCGGGCAAGGGCGATGTCAAGAACATCGTCTATGGCATCAATCATCAGGACATTACCGGCGACGATCGCATCATCTCGGCGGCGTCCTGCACCACCAATGCCATCGTGCCGGTGCTCAAGGTGGTCAATGACGAGTTCGGCATCGCCCACGGCCATGTCGAGACCGTGCACTCCTATACCAATGACCAGAACCTGATCGACAACTACCACAAGGGCGACCGCCGTGGGCGCAGTGCACCGCTCAACATGGTGCTCACCGAAACCGGTGCCGCCAAGGCCGTGGCCAAGGCCCTGCCGGAGCTCGATGGCAAGCTCACCGGTAATGCCATTCGCGTGCCGACGCCTAATGTCTCCATGGCGATTCTCAACCTGACCCTGGACAAGGAAGCCGATGTCGACACGCTCAACGACTATGTGCGTCGCATGTCGATCGGCTCCGATTACCAGAAGCAGATCGACTTCGTCGACTCGCCTGAGGTGGTGTCCACCGACTTCGTGGGCAATCGCCATGCCGGCATCGTCGATGCCCAGGCGACCATCGCCAATGGCAAGCATGTCGTCCTGTATGTCTGGTACGACAACGAATTCGGTTACAGCTGTCAGGTGATCCGCATCCTGCAGCAGGTTTCCAACGTGAGCTTTCTCAAGCTGCCCCGCGCCCAGGCATGACCCCTGCCGCCGCCCCGGCTTTCGCCCGGGGCGGCCATACCCGCTGTTGTCCCGCCCTCGAACACCTCCTTGCACGCCGCGTGCTGCCCCGGATGTCGCGCAACGACGTCACCCAACCCGGATTGCGACCTTAGGTCGGTAGTCAGGGGACTGGCTTCTCTTTATAATATCCATGATTTTCGGGGTGGTCCGAGTGCATCTCGGGCCTGACTGGTAACATTCTGACAACCAATAGAATCTGAACCCGTTCGTACCCCTTTCCTTCGTATATCCGATCCATCAACTGGGCGAGACTATGATCGAAGTCAAGAAAGGCCTGGATCTCCCCATCACGGGGGCCCCGGAACAGCGTATCGAGGATGCGCGTCCGGTACGCCACGTGGCCGTACTCGGTACCGACTATATCGGCATGAAGCCGACCATGGAGGTCCGGGAGGGGGACAAGGTCAAACTGGGCCAGCTGCTCTTTACCGACAAGAAGATCGAGGGTGTGCGTTTCACGGCACCTGCTGCCGGTGAGGTCGTGGCCATCAACCGTGGCGAAAAACGCAAGTTACTGTCCGTCGTGATCAAGGTCGACGACACCGAGGAAGCGGAATCCTTCACCGCTCACGGTCGCGACAAACTGGAATCCCTCGAGCGCCAGACCGTGGTCGACCAGCTGGTTGAGTCAGGGCTGTGGACGGCACTGCGCGGGCGGCCCTACTCGCGGACCCCGGCGCTGGATGCCGAGCCCGAGAACATCTTCGTGACGGCCATCGACACCCACCCGCTGTCCGCCGACCCCGGCGTGATCATCAACGAGCAGGCCGAGGCCTTCGCGGATGGTCTGAAGGTGCTCAAGCGGCTCACCCAGGGCAGTGTCTTCCTGTGCGGCGCGCCGGATGCCGACCTTCCCGGCGGTGACGTCCAGGGCGTCGAGACCGAGACCTTTGCCGGGCCCCATCCGGCAGGCCTGGTCGGCACGCACATCCACCATCTCTCGCCAGTGGCCTTGCACAAGTCGGTGTGGCACATCGGCTATCAGGATGTCATTGCCTTCGGCAAGCTGTTCGCCGAGGGCAAGCTCGACGTCGACCGGGTGGTTGCCGTGGGTGGCCCGCGTGCCGAGCAGCCACGCCTGCTGCGTACCCGCATGGGGGCCAGTACCGAGGAGCTGCTCGACGGCGAGGTCGTGAATCCCGAGGATACCCGGGTGATCTCCGGCTCGGTGTTTTCGGGCTTCACCGCCGAAGGCAGTCTGCGTTACCTGGGGCGTTTCAACAGTCAGTTCAGCCTGATCGAGGAAGGCAACAAACGCACCCTGATGGGCTGGTTGTCGCCGGGCAGCGACCGGCACTCCGTGATGGGGATCTATCTCTCCAAGATCAAGGGCCTGAGAAACTATGCGCCGACTACCTCCACCAATGGCTCGGAACGTGCCATGGTGCCGGTAGGGGTCTATGAGGAAGTGATGCCGCTGGACATTCTGCCCACGCAGCTGTTGCGTTCGTTGATTGTCGGTGACATCGAGACGGCCATGCAGCTTGGCTGTCTGGAACTGGATGAGGAAGACCTGGCATTGTGCACCTATGTATGCCCGGGCAAGTACGAATATGGTCCCATCCTGCGCGATAACCTCACCACGATCGAGAAAGAGGCCTGATGATGGGTATCCGACAGACACTCGACAATCTTGAGCCGCACTTCCACAAAGGTGGCAAGTACGAGCAGTTCTATCCGCTGTATGAAGCGGTGGACACCATCTTCTATACCCCACCCAGTGTCGCCAAGACCACGGCGCATGTGCGTGACGGCATCGACCTGAAACGCATCATGATCACGGTCTGGCTGTGCACCTTCCCGGCCATGTTCTTCGGCATGTGGAATGCCGGCTGGCAGGCCAACCTGGCGATCGCCGACGGCTTCGGTGCCGCCAGCGGCTGGCGCGAGGCCATTGTCATGACCCTCGGCGGCGGGCATGACGCGGGCAGCCTGTGGAGCAACTTCGTGCTCGGGGCCACCTACTTCCTGCCCATCTACCTGGTGACCTTCGTGGTCGGCGGATTCTGGGAAGTCCTTTTCGCCATCAAGCGTGGCCATGAGGTCAACGAGGGCTTTTTCGTCACCTCGGTGCTGTATGCGCTGATCCTGCCGGCGACCATTCCGCTGTGGCAGGTGGCCCTGGGCATTACCTTCGGGGTGGTGATCGGCAAGGAGATCTTCGGCGGTACCGGCAAGAACTTCCTCAACCCGGCGCTCACGGGTCGTGCCTTCCTCTACTTCGCCTATCCGGCCCAGCTTTCCGGTGATGCCGTCTGGGTGGCCGCTGATGGCTATACCGGGGCGACGGCTCTGTCGACGGCCTTCCAGAGCGGCATGAGCACCCTCACGGACCAGTTCAGCTGGTGGGATGCCTTCCTCGGCTTCATCCCCGGCTCGGTGGGCGAGACTTCCACGCTGGCGATCCTGATCGGCGCGGCCGTGTTGCTGTGGACCAAGATCGCCTCCTGGCGCATCATGTTGGGGGTCTTCCTGGGCATGGTGGTGACCAGCACCTTGTTCAATCTGATGGGTTCCGATAGCAACCCGATGTTCGCCATGCCCTGGTACTGGCACCTGGTGGTCGGCGGTTTCGCCTTCGGCATGGTGTTCATGGCCACCGATCCGGTGTCCGCTTCCATGACCCAGCAGGGGCGTCTGATCTTCGGCGCACTGATCGGTGTCATGACCGTGCTGATTCGTGTGGTGAACCCGGCCTTCCCGGAAGGCATCATGCTGGCGATCCTGTTCGCCAACCTGTTCGCCCCGCTGATCGACCACTTCTTTGTTCAGGCCAACATCAAGCGCCGTCAGCGGCGTACTGGTGAACTGGCCGAGGAGAATGCCTGATGGCACAGAGCAACAACTCCATCAAGAAGATCCTGACGGTGGCGTTCGCACTCTGCATCGTGTGTTCGATCATCGTGTCCACTGCTGCAGTGGCGCTGCGCGCCAAGCAGCAGCTCAATCAGGAACTGGACCGCAAGACCAACATTCTCAACGTCGCGGGCTTGTATGAGCCGGGCGATGATGTGGCGGAAAGGTTCCAGCAGGTCACGCCCAAGGTCGTTAACCTGCGGACCGGTGAGTACACCGACGAGTTCGACCCGAACAAGTACAGTGGCTTTGAGGCGGCGCGTGATCCTGCCCAGTCGCGTACCCTGTCCGGTGAGAGGGACATCGCGGGTCTCTCGCGTCAGGAAAACTACAGCACCGTCTACCTGGTGGGCGACCCGCAGAACCCCGAACAGCTGATCCTGCCGATTCGCGGTCAGGGCCTGTGGGGGCTGATGCGTGGCTATCTGGCGGTGGAAGGTGACGGCAATACCATCGTCGGTATCACCTACTACTCGCACTCCGAGACGCCGGGTCTGGGCGCCAAGGTCGACACACCTCGCTGGAAGGCCAAGTGGGATGGCAAGAAGATCTATGGAGAAGGCGGCGACACTGATCCGGAAATAGGTCTGGTGAAGGGGGGTGCCGATGCCAAGACTGAGGTCGATGCGCTCTCCGGCGCCACGCTGACCAGTAATGGTGTCAGCAATATGCTGGAGTTCTGGTTGGGGCCACAAGGGTTTGGTAAGTACCTGGCAAAATTCCGCAGCGGTATCGATCAGGAAGCCGTGAAGACGGTTTCCATTGACGAGCCTGAAGGAGCCTGAAGATGTCTGCACCGACTGCCAAGGGCGTCCTGACGACGCCGATTTTCAAGAATAACCCGATCGCCCTGCAGATCCTCGGGATCTGTAGTGCGCTGGCGGTAACCAGCAGCATGAGTGTGTCGCTGGTCATGTCGCTGGCGGTAATCTTCGTGACGGCCTTTTCCAACTTCTTCGTCTCGTTGATCCGCCATCATATTCCGTCCTCGATCCGTATCATCGTCCAGATGACCATCATCGCCTCACTGGTCATCGTGGTGGACCAGATCCTCAAGGCCTATGCCTACGAGATGTCCAAGCAGCTGTCGGTCTTCGTTGGTCTGATCATCACCAACTGCATCGTGATGGGGCGTGCCGAAGGCTTTGCCATGACCAATTCGCCGGGCCTGTCCTTCCTGGACGGTGTCGGCAACGGTATCGGCTATGGCTTCATCCTGATGACCGTCGGTTTCTTCCGTGAACTGTTCGGTTCCGGCAGTGTGTTCGGCTTCACCGTGCTCGAGCCGGTGGCCACCGGCGGTTGGTACGTGCCCAACGGCCTGATGCTGCTGCCACCCTCGGCGTTCTTCAT
Source organism: Halomonas halmophila (assembly GCF_006540005.1). Classification (GTDB taxonomy): domain Bacteria; phylum Pseudomonadota; class Gammaproteobacteria; order Pseudomonadales; family Halomonadaceae; genus Halomonas; species Halomonas halmophila. The sequence goes on from NZ_BJOC01000013.1 coordinate 10,604, forward strand.
CATCGGCTTCATCATCTGGGGGCTGCGCGCCATCAACCCGGAGCAGGTCGAGGAGAACGAGTTCGAGATGAAGGCCAATACTCAGCCGAAGGAGGCCGTGTAACATGGAACATTATCTGAGCCTTTTCGTTGCCTCGGTCTTTGTCGAGAACATGGCCCTGGCATTCTTTCTGGGCATGTGTACCTTTCTGGCGGTATCCAAGAAGGTATCCTCGGCGTTCGGCCTGGGGATTGCCGTCATCGTGGTGTTGACCATTACCGTGCCGGTCAACAACCTGATTCTGACCTATCTGCTGGGCGAGGGTGCCCTGACCTGGACCGGGATTCCCGGGGCCGCGAACATCGACCTGACCTTCCTCGGCTATCTGAGCTACATCGGCGTTATCGCGGCGATCGTGCAGATTCTCGAGATGTTCCTCGACAAGTATGTCCCGGCGCTCTATAACGCCCTGGGGGTCTTCCTGCCGTTGATCACCGTAAACTGTGCGATCCTCGGTGCGACCCTGTTCATGTCCGAGCGCAATTACAACCTCGGCGAGTCCGTGGTTTATGGACTGGGTGCCGGTGTCGGCTGGGCGCTGGCGATCACCGCCCTGGCCGGTATCCGCGAGAAACTCAAGTACAGCGACGTGCCCGCCTCACTGCAGGGCCTGGGCATTACCTTCATCACCGTTGGCCTGATGTCGCTGGGCTTCATGTCCTTCTCCGGCATCAAGATCTGAGGTGAGTCGTGTTCTGCCGGTGGCCGTCGCGCCACCGGTCACCAGGCAACGCAAGCAATAGGAAACCGACATGGTTGATACAACAGTCATATTGCTCGGTGTGGTCATGTTCACCGTGGTCATCATCGGTCTGACAGGAGTGATCCTGGGCGCGCGCAGCAGGCTCGTGAGTACCGGGGATGTCGCCATCGAGATCAACGGTGACCCCGAGCATACGCTAACGACCCAGGCGGGTGGCAAGCTGCTCAACACCCTGGCCGCCAACGGCATCTTCCTCTCTTCCGCCTGTGGTGGTGGCGGCTCCTGCGCACAGTGCCGCTGCCGTGTGGAGGAGGGCGGTGGCTCCATCCTGCCCACCGAGGAATCGCACTTCACGCTGCGCGAGAAGAAGGAAGGCTGGCGCCTTTCCTGCCAGGTACCGGTCAAGCAGGACATGAAGATCGAGGTCCCTGAAGAGGTCTTCGGCGTCAAGAAGTGGGAATGCGAGGTCATCGAGAACCCCAACGTCGCCACCTTCATCAAGGAGCTCAACCTGCGCCTCCCCGAAGGCGAGGAAGTGGACTTCCGTGCGGGGGGCTATGTGCAGCTGCTGGCGCCTCCCTACGACATCAAGTTCTCCGACTTCGACGTCGAGGAAGAGTATCGTGGCGACTGGGAGAAGTTCAGTCTCTTCGATGTGTCGCACAAGAACAACGAGGAGATCATCCGCGCCTATTCCATGGCCAACTACCCGGAAGAGAAGGGTATCCTCAAGTTCAACGTGCGGATCGCCACGCCGCCGCCCAACACCAGCCATCCGCCCGGTGTGATGTCGACCTATGTGTTCAACCTCAAGCCGGGCGACCAGGTCACCGTCATGGGGCCCTTCGGCGAGTTCTTCGCCAAGGATACCGATGCCGAGATGGTCTTCGTGGGTGGTGGTGCCGGCATGGCACCGATGCGCAGCCACATCTTCGACCAGCTCAAGCGCCTGGACACCAAGCGCAAGATCAGCTTCTGGTACGGGGCTCGCTCCTGGCGCGAGACCTTCTACAATGAAGAGTATGACAAGCTGGCCGAAGAGCATGACAACTTCGAGTGGCACCTGGCGCTGTCCGATCCCTTGCCGGAAGACAACTGGGAAGGCGCGACGGGCTTCATCCACAATGTGCTGTACGATGAGTACCTCAAGGACCATCCAGCGCCCGAGGACTGCGAGTACTACATGTGTGGTCCGCCCATGATGAACGCTTCCGTCATCAAGATGCTGGTCGATCTTGGTGTCGAACCGGAAAACATCATGCTCGACGACTTCGGCGGCTGATACGCCGGGTCAGCCAGGGCCGGCCGGAGTGCCGGCCCTGTGCTTCTGGTCGGGTATGCCGATAGCAAGAAGCTGTCGGCATACCCGACAAGGAGTGCAGGGGATCACATGACCGGATGTCGTGGTCATAAATGATAGACCCCATGTCTTTTCAATCTGGAGCTATGCCATGAGTACTTTTCTGGTTGTTCTGGCAGTGATGCTGCTTATCGTGGCCGCCATGGCCGTGGGCGTAATCCTGGGACAGCGACCGATTCAGGGCTCCTGCGGCGGTCTCAACAATCTGGGCCTCAAGGAAGGCTGTGAGGTCTGTGGTGGCCAGGACAAGGTCTGTGAGGAAGAGAGCCGCAAGCGCGGCGGCCTGCGTCGCAGCAGTGACGAGAACAGCGGTGCCGATCTGGGCTATGATGCCAGCTCTCGCCGTTGATCCGTGCCGCGCATGACGTGAACCGCACAACCCCGGCCACGAGCCGGGGTTGTGCTTTCAGGCATCGTGGTGATGGTCCTGCGTCATAAAGCAGGGCGATGAAGCAGGTTCGCGATCGGCGGCATCCTCGTCGTGCAAGGCCGCCAGCACCGCTTCCTTGAGAACCGGTAGGTGCGATGCGTCCAGGTCACGGGCCGCCGAGAGCAGGGTCAGGCGACCCTGCCGAGCCAGTCGCATCAGCGGCAGCAGACTATCCGGGGAATCGCGCAACTCGCCCCGGTAGCGGGTGGCAAAGACGCCGAAGCTGATGTCGCCTTCATGGTAGAGCCGCCTCAGGGCCGGGGAGGGCGAGGCGTCGCGGTACCAGTCGGTGAGTGCCAGGGATTCGCGAAGCTTGCCGCGTGGCCATAGCCGATCCACCAGCAGACGAGCGCCATCCTCTGGCTCGACGGGGTGATAGATTCGCTTCAACGCGATGTCGTAGCTCACTTCAGGCCTCCTTACCTGCTTGCTTTAGTCCAGTTGCCGCCGGGCGCGCTCCTGCCAGGGCCCGGGGAGTCGAGCGACTCTGGCGATGGCCTGACGAGCTGCGCTTTCCCGCCCCTGTGCCTGCAGCAGCAGGCCGAGATTCAGCCAGGCGGCCCCCAGCGTCGGATCGCGATCCGTGGCGGCGCGAAAGGCGTCGATGGCGCCATCGACAGCGCCGGTGGCATGCCAGGCATTGCCGAGTGCGAAGTATGGCATTGCGGCATCATCATGCCGCTCGGCCAGAGCCTGCCACGCCGGCAGGGCCGCCTCGGGTCCCTGGACATCCTCGAAGTTGCTGATCGCTTGCATGCCACTGGAGACGTCGATACGCGCCGGCAGCTCGCCGGGGGCCAGAGCGACAAGGCCCCAGCGTTGGCTGCGCGACCAGGTGGCATCGAAACGGTCGAAGTCGGTGCGCTGGCGAGGTGTCATGCCGCTGTGCAGGATCATCTGCTGTGCACGACGATCGTAGCCGATGGCGACGGCATAGTGCCAGACCGGCCACCAGGGCAGTGACAGGTTCTGCATCACGATCACCGGGTGTCCGGCCGCCAGTTCGCCGAGCAGGCCCTCGAAGCCGCCTTCCAGCAGGAAGGGAATGCGCCCCTGGCGACGCACAGTGGCGAGCATTTCCGGCTGCACACTGCCTCGCTTGCCGGGCAGGAAGACCTGGGGAATCAGCGTATCCACCTCCACGTCCACGCCGCTGGCGGCCAGGGCCATGGCCAGGGAGGCCGGGCCGCACTGATACTCGCGCTGGCCATGGAAGGGGACATCCTCGATGAGCGTGTCGCGGGCCAGGGTGCGAGATGCCTCGGCCGACAGGCTCGGCGTCGTGGCGCAGCCGCTCAGGCTGATGATCAGCAGCATCAACGCGAAGACGCCCGCTAGGCGGGCGTCCGGTATCTTGCGTGATGGCTGTTGCATGAGGGAGATCGCCATCAGCGGGTGAACGGATAGACGTCGGTCAAGCCGAGGATATCGGTCACCAGCAGTATCACGAAGACGGCGAAGAGGGCACCGACGACGCTGGCGCCGGCCGGCATCTGGTCGAGGCGATCTGCCATTTCGCTGACCTCGGCATCCGAGAGGGCGGCGACCCGGGACTTCACTTCATCGGCATCCACGCCCTGCAGTTTCAGCTGGCGCTGTACGTCCTCCCGGGCAAGCACCTCACGGATGCGTTCGCGGTCCTGCTGGATGGTGCTGGCCTCCAGGACCTCGGCCGTGCCGACCAGGTCCGTTTGTGGCGAGGCGGCCACGGCCGGCAGGCTGCCAAGGACCAGGGCGGCGATCAGCAATGGGCTGAGCAGGCGGCTGAGTCGTTTCATGTCGGGTATCCTTCAATCGAAAAGGTGAGTGAGAACGGCTCTCGTCGGCTCCAGTCGAGGCATCCGTGCCTGATGATGGTGGCGATGATGCGCCAGATTATAGCGGAAGGCCAGTGTCTCCTGCACCTGCGCTTTTCTAACATCGAAGTGACCACCGCGCATGCCGTCAGGCACCGATGCGATACGACGAGGGCAATTCCGCCAGCGGTCCGCGTCCACCGGCCAGGGTCAATGCCAGGTCATGCAGGCCATCCCATAGCGGAATGCTGCCGGCGCCCTTGATGGCCAGATCCAGGCGCTGGGCGAACAGCAGGAGTTTATGCAGGCGTTTCATGGGCAGGCGCTTCAGGGCCTGCTGGTAGGCCGGACGGCGCTTGTCGAAGATCGGCGGCTTCTGGGCCTTGCAGGCATGTTCCAGGCTTTGCCCCTGGTCGAGATGCTGCTGCAGGGAAAGCAACAGGCGCAATTCCCGGGTCAGGGCCCAGAGCACGATGGGCGGTTCCACCCCTTCGCCGCGCAGTCCGCTCATGATGCGCGAAACACGCGAGCGTTCGCCTTTCAGGCAGGCATCCAGCAGGGTGAAGACATCGAAACGTGCGCTGTCCTCCACGCCGCCGGTCACCTGTTGCGGCGAGACACGAGCGCCCGGCGGCAGCAGCAGGGCCAGTTTCTGCAGTTCCTGGTCGGCCGCCAGCAGGTTGCCCTCGGTACGCTCGCCGAGCACGCGGGCGGCATCCAGATCCAGCCCGAGGTTGTGGCGCGAGGCGCGGTCGCGCAGCCAGTAATGCAGTCGCGAGGCATCCACCGGCCAGACCGGGACGAAGAGACCGGCCTTGTCCAGGGCCTTGAACCAGGCCGCCTTCTGCTCGCGATAATCCAGCCGGGGCGAGGCGATCAGGAGGACGTTGTCGCTGTTCGCCATGCCGTCGGCGTACTCCTTGAGTGCCTTGGCGCCTTCCTGGCCGGGTTTGCCGCTGAGGCGCAGCTCGATGAGCTTGCGCGAGGCGAACAACGACATGCTGGCGGCACTCTCGGTCAGGCGCCCCCAGGCGAAGTTGGCCTCGACATGCAGTACCTCGCGTTCCTCGATGCCATCGCGACGCACTGCCTCGCGCACCGCATCACAGGCCTCCATGTGCTGCAGCGGCTCGTCGCCGGCCACGATGACCGCCGCTGGCAGCGAACTGGCCAGGGCATTCTCCAGCTTGTCGGCAAAGACCTTCATCACGCCTCCTCAGGCGTCGTCGAGCACATGCAGGCGATGGAAGAGCTGTTCCACGGCCGTTTCGCGCAGGCGCTGCCGGACCTCGTCACGCCTGTCATCCGCCGCGAGCAGGTTGTCGCTGCTGATCGAGAAACGCTCCTGGACCTCGAGCTGCTGCTCCGCCAGGCGGTAGGCATCATCCGCACTGCGTTGCACCGAATAGGACACCTTCAGCGTCATGTCGTATTCCTGATAGCCCGAATTGAGCACGCTCAGGCGCTGCTCGTGAAAGGTCTCGCGGCCCAGGTTGAGACGCAGGGGAGCGGCGTCGCCGACGGCGACACCTGCGGCCGTCAGGCGCTCCCGAACCAGGCGCGTGAAGGCGTCGTTCGGGCCGGCCAGGTCCAGCTCGGCGAAAGGCAGGGCATCACTGCCCAGGCCGCGAAGCTGGAAACCGCATCCGGCCAGCGCCAGGCTGGCGCCGGCGGCGAGAGAGAAGCGAAGCAGGCTGCGGCGATGCATGAAGACTCCTTTGGCCGTCGCTCAGCCGACGACGATATTGACCAGCTTGCCGGGGACCACGATGACCTTGCGCACCGTCTGGTCCTCGATATGCCGCTGGACGTTCTCGTGGCTCATGGCCTGAGCCTCGATGCTTTCCTTGTCGGCATCCGCGGCGACCTCGAGGCGGGCCCGCAGCTTGCCGTTGACCTGCACCACCAGCTCGATGCTGTCGCGGGTCAGGGCGGATTCGTCGAGTGTCGGCCAGGTGGCATCGATGGCCGCTTCCGTGTGCCCCAGCTCGTACCAGAGAGCATGGCAGACATGCGGCGTGATGGGAGCCAGCAACAGCACGCAGGTCTCGACGGCTTCACGGGCGACGGCCAGGCCCTGCGGCGAGGTGTCTGTGAAGCGCCCGATGGCATTGGCGAGCTCCATGACGGCGGCGATGGCGGTGTTGAAGGTGGTGCGCCGGCCGATATCGTCGCTCGCCTTTTGAATGGTCTCGTGCGTCTTGCGGCGCAGTTCGCGCTGGTCGTCGTCCAGTGATCCGCTGTCCAGGCTGCCCGGCGTGCCGGCTTCGAGGTGCTCGGCAACCAGCCGCCAGAGGCGCTTCAGAAAGCGGTGAGCGCCCTCCACGCCGGAGTCCGACCATTCCAGCGACTGTTCGGGCGGCGCGGCGAACATCATGAACAGGCGCACGGTATCGGCGCCGAAGCGATCGATCATGGCCTGGGGGTCGACGCCATTGTTCTTCGACTTGGACATCTTCTCGATGCCGCCCATTTCCACCGGCTGGCCGTCCGACACCAGGATCGCGCTCACCGGCCGGCCCTTGTCGTCCCGGCTGACTTCGACATCGGCCGGATTGAACCACTGCTTGCCGCCATTGGCGGTGGGGCGGTAGTAGGTCTCGGCGATGACCATGCCCTGGGTCAGCAGGCGCTGGAAGGGCTCATCGGCCTGGACCAGGCCGAAGTCACGCATCAGCTTGGTAAAGAAGCGGGCGTACAGCAGGTGCAGGATGGCGTGTTCGATGCCGCCGATATACAGGTCCACCGGAAGCCAGTGATCGGCGCGCTCGTCGAGCATCGCCGAGTCGTTGTCGGCACAGCAGAAGCGCGCGAAGTACCAGGACGACTCCATGAAGGTGTCGAAGGTATCGGTCTCGCGCACCCAGCCCTCGCCGAGATCGCTGAACTCGGGCATCTTCTTGAGCGGCGACCCCGAGGCATCGACGGTGACCTCCAGGGGGAGCGAGACCGGCAGTTCCTCGTCGGACAGCGGCACGGTCTGGCCCTCGGGGCCGTACTTGACGGGTATCGGCGCACCCCAGTAGCGCTGACGGGCCACGCCCCAGTCGCGCAGGCGATAGTTGGTCTTGACCTCACCACGCCCCAGCTCGGCGAGCCTGGCAGCAATGGCATCGAAGGCCGCCTCGAAGTCGAGGCCATCGAACTCGCCGGAGTTGATCAGGGGACCATGCTCGACATGAGCTCCTGCCGTGAGGTCCGGCGTCTGGCCGTCGGCATCGGCGATCACCGGCTCGATGGGGACCCCGTAGCGGGTGGCGAATTCCCAGTCACGCTGGTCGTGCGCGGGCACGGCCATGACGGCGCCGGTGCCGAATTCCATCAGCACGAAGTTGGCGACATAGATGGGCAACTCACGGCCGCTGAGCGGGTGGACCGCGGTATGCCCGGTGAGCATGCCTTTCTTCTCCCGGGTGGCCAGGTCGGCCTCGGAGGTGCCGCCCAGCGCGCATTCCTCGAGGAAGCCGGCCAGTGTCGGGTTATCCTCGGCGGCCGACCTGGCCAGGGGATGATCGGCCGCAACGGCCATATAGGTCACGCCCATCAGGGTATCGGGCCGGGTGGTGTAGACCGACAGTGGCTCCAGGGCCTCGCCGCCGGCACCGCGGGTATCGAACGTCAGCTCGACGCCGCGGGACTTGCCGATCCAGTTGCGCTGCATGGTCTTGACCTGCTCGGGCCAATCGATATGGTCCAGGTCGGACAGCAGCTCTTCGGCATAGTCGGTGATCTTGAGGAACCACAGGGGGATTTCCTTGCGTTCCACCAGGGCGCCGCTGCGCCAGCCACGCCCCTCGATGACCTGTTCATTGGCCAGCACGGTCTGGTCGACCGGGTCCCAGTTGACCGTGGACATCTTCTTGTAGACCAGCCCCTTCTCGACCAGCCTGGTGAAGAACCACTGTTCCCAGCGATAGTAATCCGCGTCGCAGGTCGCGAATTCGCGGCTCCAGTCATAGGCAAAGCCCAGCGACTTGAGCTGGTCGCGCATGGCCTCGATGTTCTGGTGGGTCCAGCTGGCGGGCGGTACCTGGTTCTGTATGGCCGCGTTTTCCGCCGGCATGCCGAAGGCGTCCCAGCCCATGGGCTGCATGACATTGCGGCCCTGCATGCGCTGGTAGCGCGAGACCACATCGCCGATGGTGTAGTTGCGCACATGCCCCATGTGCAGCTTGCCGCTGGGATAGGGAAACATCGACAGGCAGTAGAACTTCTCGCGACTGGCATCCTCTATCGCCTTGAAGCACTGGTGCTTTTCCCAGAACCGCTGGGCATCGCGTTCGATATCAAAGGGCTTGTATTGTGCGTCCATCGCTGTATTCGGATACCTTGCTGGTCGAGGGCAACGCGGGCGACGCTGCGCGCGTCAGCGAGTCGATGTCAGCCGAGGCCACCCGGAGGATCCTTCGCGAGGTGGAATCTGCTTGATTCACCGACGGCGTGCCGTCTAAATGGAAAATGTGTCGGCCAGCAAGGATACCCCAGGAGCCCGGGTTCCGGCTATGGGCCGGCGAATGTCAGGCGCCACACGAGGAGAATGTCATGAGCGACCATCCGGATCCGCGTCATCAGGATCACCGCCTCAAGGCGGCTTACGAACGCATGCTGGGGCGCCTGAAGGAAGGGGCCGGGGATCTCAATCGCGAGAACCTGCAGCATGAGCTCGATGACGCCGTCGAGTTCGAGGCCGAGGTGGAAGAGTTCACCCGCGATGAGCTGGCGCTGCTGCGCGCCTGGGTCGAACGCGACCTCAAGGAGATGCGCCGTTACTTGAGCGCCGGCGGCGAAGGCGTGGCCAGCTGGCTGGGCATCGACCTCTCGGCCCTGTCACGCACGGTCACCGAGGCGCTGTTCTCGATCGCCGACCGCAGTCGCATCGAGCGCGAGCGGCTCGAGGATGACCTGGAAGCCTCGCGCGCCGACTACACGGCCGGGGAAATGGCCGTGCCGGGGCGCATGGCCTGTGTGCATTGCGATGCCATTGTCGAGCTGACCGGCGTGGAGCGTATCGAGCCCTGCCACAAGTGCGGTCATCGTTATTTCGTGCGTGCGCCGAGCTGAGGCATTCCCGCGCTGGCCTCAGAGGGTGTTTACAAATTACTGCGCTCGCCCATGCGGCGTTGAAATCAGCCTCAAAATGCTCATTTACCAGCTCGTAAACTCCGCTTTTTCGGCTGATTTCGCCTGGCCTGGCCGTCGCTCGTGACTTTTGTAAACACCCTCTCAGTCGGCCAGCAGCCACAGCACTGCTACCACCAGCAGCGCCATGACCAGCGCATAGCCCAGGTTATGGCGCATCATGCGGGTGCCGCTGACGTCATAGCGGCCCTGCAGCGAGAGGTTGATGCCCGACAGCGGACCGACGCTGGTGCCGATGGCCCAGGCGCTGAGCGCCACGAAGGCAAACAGCGTCTGCTCGCCGGGGGCCAGTTCGAGCATCGACGCCAGTACCGAGACCCCGATGATGGGGTGCAGGCCGGCCACGGCACTGGCCACGATGGCCAGGAAGCTCAGGCTGGCCTGGGCGATGCCGAAGTCGGCAAACAGGGTCCAGCCGCTGCCGGTGGCGGCATCCAGCAGGGTCGAGAGGCCCTGCGTCAGCAGTCCGGCGCACAGGAAGAGGGAAATCTCGCCGCGCATGGCCGGCAGCCGGGTCAGGGTATGCTGGCGCAGCCGATACAGGGTCCAGGCGGGGCCGCGGCTCAGGTTGGTGGCCAGGGCCACGCTCGGCATCAGGAAGGTGATGATGCTGACGATGGACAGCTGCGGTGTCAGCCCGTAGTGGAAGAGCATCACCAGCCCGGCCATGGCCACCGGCATCAGCAGGCTGCGGGGTGACATCGAAAAGCCGGCCGTGGCGCTCAGGTCGAAACGCCGGGGCAGTTCCAGCAGAGTCAGCAGGCCGGAGCACAGCGCCAGTGGCAGGCCGAGCATGACGACAGTGGCATAGTCCATCTCGGGCGCCAGGGTCATCACGATGCCCATGGAGGCGAAAAAGGGCGACCACCAGGCGGCACTCGACAGGCCGCGATTCAGACCCAGCAGTTGGGGCATGCTCAGGGGGCCGCGGCGCTGCAGGCGGTCGCCGACCATGAAGACCGTCGACAGGTTGAGGATGGTCCCCAGCAGGTGCACGCCCAGCCAGGTGCCGGCGAGTCCGCGGCGCCCGGTGATCGCCTGGCCGCCGGGTGGCCGTGACTGGCCACGCAGGTTGCCGATCAGGCCGATGAAGCTGACCCCGACCAGCATGGCGACCACATAGGTATTGCCATCCAGGATGGCCCACCACGCGATATCGGCATCGAAGACCAGATGAGCGACCAACAACAGGCTCAGCCCGATCGCCGCCAGCCAGCCTGCCTGGCGGCGGTTGCGGGGCGGCAGGTCGCGCCATAGCAGGGCGGTACTCAACCACAGGAGGTAGCCGACCCCATGCGGGGCGAGCGTGATGCCGGCAAACTGGGCGATCTGCAGGGCGAGGCCGGCGACGATGGCCAGGCCGGCCAGGGCATGGCGCCAGGCCACCCGTTCGGCGGGCGAGTGATCGGGATCGGCTTTCCGGGACATGGTCGAGGCCAACGAAATTTATAGCATCCTAAGCAACTGTCCGGCGCGGCTCAAGTCGGCCACGGCGTCCGCTGCGCTCACGCCTCGCTCGCCGGTGCTGACGAGCCCGGGCTCCAGGCCTGCGCCTCCGCTGTGCGCGCCGCATCGAACATCTCGAGCATGGCCCGCGCGGCGTTGGACAGGGTGCGATTGCGGTGGACCAGATAGCCCAGCGGTCGCTGGATGGGGGGATGGTCGACGTCCAGCTCCTGCAGTTCCTCTCCCAGCATGCTCTCCGGCAGCAGGCTCCAGCCCAGCCCGATGCCGGTCATCATCTTGAGGGTCTCCAGGTAGTTGGTGGAGATGGCCACCGGCAATTCGAGGCCGGCCGCCGCGAAGCGGGATTCGACCAGGCGACGGGTGAAGGTCATCGGACCGGGCAGCACGGCATCATGCGCGCAGAGTTCCTGCAGGCCCAGTTGCCGGCGGCGCGCCAGGGGGTGATGCCGGGCGCAGACGAAGCACAGCCGGTCGATCCACACCGGCACCGTGGTCAATTGAGGCTCCGGTGTGGGCGACAGGGTAGCCGCGGCGATTTCCAGCTCGCCATCCAGCACGCCCTGATAGGCCTGCTCGGAGTCGAGAAAATGCAGATCCAGGCGGACCCGGCGGTGGCGGTGGGTGTAGTCCTCCAGCAGGGACGGCAGACGGTGCAGCCCCAGGTGGTGGCTGGTGGCCAGCGTCAACCTGCCGGCCACATCGCCGCTCAGGTTGCCCAGGGCACGCCGGCTGTCGTCGACCATGACCAGGATGCGCCGTGCCCGGGGCAGCAGCAGTCGGCCGGCCTCGGTCAGCGCCACTCGCCGCCCGATGCGATCGAAAAGGCGCGCATCGATCTGTCCCTCGAGCACGGCGATGCGCTTGCTGACTGCCGGTTGCGTCAGATGCAGCTGCTCGGCGGCACGCGAAAAGCTGCCGCTGTCGGCCACCGCAAGGAAGGCTTGCAGGCTCTGGGTATCCATGGCGACTCCCGCTTAACTATTCCATTATGGAATGCGTTAAATAAATAACATGAATTGCTTTTATGCGCACGCCGCGGGACACTTGTCATCATACTCAATAAGGGCAGATTCACTGCCCCACCGTGACGCAACATGCGGGCCCTGCCCGGGAGGAAGACATGCCAGGCCAGACACTCTATGACAAGCTGTGGTCCCAGCATCTGGTGAAGCAGCGCGACGACGGCACCGCGCTCATCTATATCGACCGACACCTGCTGCACGAGGTCACCTCGCCGCAGGCCTTCGAGGGCCTGCGGCTGGCCGGCCGGCGCCCGTGGCGCATCGACACCAACCTGGCCACCCCGGATCATAACGTGCCCACCACCCTGGTCGAGCGTTCCGAAGGCAATGCCGGCATCAAGGACCAGGTCTCCCTGATTCAGGTGCAGACCCTGGATGACAACTGCGAGTCCTTCGGCATCGAGGAATTCCGCATCAATGACCCGCGCCAGGGCATCGTGCACGTGGTCGGGCCGGAGCAGGGCGCAACCCTGCCGGGCATGACAGTGGTCTGCGGGGACTCGCATACGGCGACCCACGGTGCCTTTGCGGCCCTGTCGCATGGCATCGGCACCTCCGAGGTCGAGCATGTGCTGGCGACCCAGTGCCTGCTGGCGCAGAAGATGAAGAACATGCAGGTGCGTGTCGAAGGCGAACTTGGCGAAGGCGTGACCGCCAAGGATGTCGTGCTGGCCATCATCGGCCGCATCGGCACCGCCGGCGGCACGGGCTACGCCATCGAATTCGCCGGCAGCGCCATTCGCGGGCTTTCCATGGAAGGCCGCATGACCGTCTGCAACATGGCCATCGAGGCAGGCGCCCGGGTCGGCCTGATCGCCGTGGACGACACCACCATCGACTATCTGCGCGACCGCCACTATGCCCCGCGTGGCGAGATGTGGGACGCCGCCGTGGCCGACTGGCGTCAGCTGGTGTCGGATGCCGAGGCCGAGTTCGACAAGGTCGTCAACCTGGATGCCGCCGATATCGAGCCGCAGGTGTCCTGGGGCACCAGCCCGGAAATGGTTACCGGCGTGGGCGGTGAAGTGCCCGATCCGGACGAGGCCGGCGATGACACGGCGCGCACCGGCATCATCCGCGCGCTGGACTACATGGGGCTGGCGCCGCGGCAGAAGATTACCGATATCCGTCTCGACAAGGTCTTCATCGGCTCCTGTACCAACTCACGGATCGAGGATCTGCGCGCCGCCGCCAAGGTCGCCAGGGGTCACAAGGTGGCCGATTCGGTGGCACTGGCCATGGTGGTGCCGGGGTCCGGGCTGGTGAAGCGCCAGGCCGAGGAAGAGGGCCTGGACAAGGTCTTCCTGGACGCCGGTTTCGAATGGCGCGAGCCCGGCTGCTCCATGTGCCTGGCCATGAATGCCGACAAGCTGGGCGCCGGCGAGCACTGCGCCTCGACGTCGAATCGTAACTTCGAAGGTCGCCAAGGCTATGGAGGGCGCACCCACCTGGTCAGCCCGGCGATGGCCGCTGCCGCTGCCATTGCGGGTCACTTCGTCGACATTCGCCATTTCGACACTGCCCAGGAGGCCTGAGCCATGCAGCAATTTCATTACCTCGACGGCCTGGTGGCCCCGCTGGATCGCGCCAACGTCGATACCGACCTGATCATCCCCAAGCAGTTCCTGAAGTCGATCAAGCGCACCGGCTTCGGCGTCAACCTGTTCGACGAGCTGCGCTATCTCGATGAGGGCTATCCCGGTCAGGACGCCTCGCAGCGTCCGCTCAACCCGGACTTCGTGCTCAATCAGCCGCGTTATCAGGGCGCCAGCATCCTGCTGGCGCGCCACAACTTCGGTTGCGGCAGCTCCCGCGAGCACGCGCCCTGGGCGCTGGAGGACTTCGGCTTTCGCGTGGTCATCGCGCCGAGCTTTGCCGATATCTTCTACAACAATGCCTTCAAGAACGGCATCCTGCTGGTCAGGCTGAGCGAAACCGAGGTCGACCGCCTGTTCGAGGAAGTCGCCGCCAATGAGGGCTACCGGCTGGAGGTGGATCTGGAGAAGCAGCGCGTGACCACGCCGTCCGGGGAACTGCTGGAGTTCGAGGTCGACGACTTCCGCAAGCACTGCCTGCTGGAAGGGCTCGACGACATCGGCATCACGCTCAAGGACGAAGACGCGATTCACGCCTTCGAGCAGCGCCATCGAGTCGAGCGGCCCTGGATGTTTCGCGAAGCCTGACCCGGCTGCGCCGGGAGCTATAAGCTGTAAGCTTTAAGCGGTAAGAAAAATCTTGACCCCCAGGGGGGCGGTAGAAGTCCGCTTGCTTACGGCTTACGGCTTACGGCTTACGGCTTACGGCTTACGGCTTACGGCTTACGGCTTACGGCTTACGGCTTACGGCTTACGGCTTACGGCTTTTACAAGGATTAATTGGTCATGACACGCAAGATTCTGGTTCTCCCGGGCGACGGTATCGGCCCGGAAATTACCGCTCAGGCGAGCCGTGTGCTGGCGGCTTGCCAGGCGCGGGGCCTGGATGTCGAGGTCGAGGAGGCGCCGGTGGGCGGCACGGCCTATGACCTGCATGGTACGCCCCTGCCGGACAGTACCCTCGATCGCGCCCGGGCGGCGGATGCGGTGCTGCTGGGGGCCGTGGGCGGGCCACAGTGGGACGCGATCGAGGATATCAGCAAGCGCCCGGAGAAAGGGCTGCTGGGGCTGCGCAAGGAGCTGGGACTGTTCGGCAACCTGCGTCCGGCGTTGCTGTATCCGCAGCTGGCCGAGGCTTCGAGCCTCAAGCCGGAACTGGTCGCCGGCCTCGACATCATGATCGTGCGCGAGCTCACCGGGGGCATCTACTTCGGCCAGCCGCGCGGCATCGAAGAGCGCGATGGTCAGCGCGTCGGCTTCAACACCTACATCTACTCCGAGGCGGAGATCGAGCGTATCGGCCGCGTTGCCTTCGAGATGGCACAGAAGCGTGGCAAGAAACTCTGCTCCGTGGACAAGGCCAATGTGCTCGAAGTGACCATGCTGTGGCGCGAGGTCATGGAACGCCTGGCACCCGAGTATCCGGATGTCGAACTGACCCACATGTATGTCGACAACGCTGCCATGCAGCTGGTACGGGAGCCCAAGCAGTTCGACGTGGTGGTGACCGGCAACATGTTCGGCGACATTCTCTCGGATGCCGCCGCCATGCTCACCGGCTCGATCGGCATGCTGCCGTCCGCCTCGCTCAACGAGAGCGGCCAGGGCATGTACGAACCGTGTCACGGCAGCGCCCCGGATATCGCCGGCCAGGGGCTGGCCAACCCGCTGGCGACGATTCTCTCGGTGGCCATGATGCTGCGTTACTCGCTGGGCGAGAACGCACTCGCCGAGCGTATCGAAGCGGCGGTCGGCAAGGTGCTGGATGATGGCCTGAGGACCGCGGATATCGCCCCGCAGGGTGGCCCGTATGTATCCACGGTCGAGATGGGTGATGCGGTGCTGGCCGCGCTGGAAGCGTCCTGAGGCAGCCATGTGGTGTCGCGATCGCGACAGCAGGGTGGGCGCTGATACGGCATCGTTTTTTCTGTAGTATTAATCGTTCACTTTTTCTGGAGGACTTCACATGTTGAAAGTCGGTTTCGTCGGATGGCGTGGCATGGTCGGCTCCGTGCTGATGCAACGCATGATCGAGGATGGCGATTTCAGCGGTATCGAGCCGATCTTCTTCACGACCTCCCAGGCCGGTCAGCCCGGTCCCGATGTCGGTGTGGACGTGCCCGCGCTGAAGGATGCCCACGATCTCGAGGCGCTGAAGGCCCTGGACGTGATCATCACCTGTCAGGGTGGCGATTACACCCAGGCGGTCTACGCCGACCTGCGCGGCGAAGGCTGGAAAGGCTACTGGATCGATGCCGCCAGCACCCTGCGCATGGCCGATGACGCCACCATCGTTCTCGACCCGGTCAACCGCAAGGTCATCGACGAGCAGCTGGCGCGTGGTGCCAGGACCTTCACGGGTGGTAACTGCACGGTCAGCCTGATGATGATGGGCCTCGGCGGGCTCTTCGAGTCCGACATGGTCGAATGGATGACCTCCATGACCTATCAGGCGGCTTCCGGCTCGGGTGCCAAGCACATGCGCGAACTGCTCAACCAGATGGGCACGCTGCGTGACAGTGTGGCCACCGAGCTGGCGGATCCGGGCAGTGCCATTCTGGATATCGATCGCCAGGTGACCGCGGCCATGCGCGGCGGCGACTTCCCGGTCGACAACTTCGGTGCCCCTCTGGCCGGCAGCCTGCTGCCATGGATCGACTCCAAGCTCGATAATGGCCAGAGCCGCGAAGAGTGGAAGGGCTCGGTGGAGACCAACAAGATTCTCGGTCGCCAGGACAACCCGATCCCCATCGACGGGCTCTGTGTGCGGATCGGCGCCATGCGCTCGCACAGCCAGGCCTTCACCATCAAGCTCAAGCAGGATGTGCCGCTCGACGAGATCGAGGAGCGCATCGCGACGCACAACGACTGGGTCAAGCTGATCCCCAACGACAAGGATGCCACCAACGACAGCCTGACGCCGGCCGCCGCGACCGGCACCCTGACGGTCCCGGTGGGCCGCCTGCGCAAGCTGGCCATGGGCGGTGAATACCTGTCCGCCTTCAGCGTCGGCGACCAGCTGCTGTGGGGTGCCGCCGAGCCGCTCAAGCGTATGTTGAAGATCCTGCGCGAGCAGTAAATCGGCTCGCCCGCCATGCGCGTGCGTCGCGGGGCGCCCTGACAGGGGCGCCCCGTTTCTTTTCAGGCCGGCCCCACGGCTGGCGTTATGCGCGTCTGGCAGGGATAATGTGGCGTCATATCTTTCCGGGCAGCCGCCTGGTGAATCCCGAGCCGATGACCCGATCGCACCATGAGCTTTTTTCGACGTCTTGACGAGAACCAGCCCCTGACAGGCCGCCTGGCCATGTCCGTGGAGTATGACGGCAGTCATTACTGTGGCTGGCAGCGCCTCAAGCATGCGCCTTCCATCCAGGGCGCCCTCGAGAGGGCCCTGTCGCGGGTAGCCAGTGCGCCGGTCGATCTGCATGCCAGTGGACGCACCGACTCCGGGGTGCACGCCACGCGACAGATCCTGCACTTCGACCCGCCGGCAGCGCGCTCCGCCAAGGCCTGGGTGTTCGGCGGCAATGCCAACCTGCCCGGTGACATTGCCATCCGCTGGGTCAAGCCGGTGGACGAAGCCTTCCATGCGCGCTTCATGGCGCTGGCCCGGCGCTATCGTTATGTCTGGCTCAACCAGCCCACCCGGCCGGTACTCGAGCGTGCCAACGTCACCTGGTGTCGTGATCCGCTGGACGCCGAGGCCATGAACGAAGCGGCCCAGGTGCTGGTCGGCGAGCATGACTTCTCCAGTTTTCGCGCCGCCGGCTGTCAGTCGCGAACACCCTGGCGCCACCTGCACTTCATCGAGGTGAAGCGCCATGGCCCCTATCTGGTGCTGGATGTCCAGGGCAATGCCTTCCTGCACCACATGATCCGCAATATTGCCGGCGCCCTGATGCGGGTCGGGCGTGGCGAACAGGGCACCGACTATCTCGGCCGCCTGCTGGCGCTGCAGAACCGGGCGCTGGGCGATATCACCGCGCCGGCGCACGGTCTGCATTTCGTCGACTCGATCTATGACGCGGCCTGGGACCTGCCCGCTGAGCCACTGGGCCCCAATCTGCTGGCCTTGCTCGGCGAGTGGACCGGGGAGCGCCCCTTGCCGAGCATACGCCCCGAGCTGTTGCGGGGGCGGAGTCGGGAAGAGGGGCTGGCCTTTGCCGCGGCGCGCGCCGCGGCCGCCGAGGCTCAGTCCCACGGCGATGAACAGGAGTCCGCCGATGCTTGATCATGCCAGCCGGGTCGCGCGAACCCGGGTGAAATTCTGTGGCCTGACGCGGGCCGAGGATATCGATGCGGCCGTGGCGGCGGGGGTCGATGCCCTCGGCTTCGTGCTGTGGCCGGGCAGCAAGCGCGCCATCTCGCTGGACCGGCTGGCCGTGCTGAGCGACCGGGTGCCGGCCTTCGTGACCCGGGTGGGACTCTTTGTCGATGCATCGCCCGAGGAGGTCGAGGCGGCGGCGGCGCACCTCGATCTGCTGCAGTTTCATGGTGACGAGTCGCCCGCGGCCTGTGCGGCTTCCGGCCGTCCCTGGATCAAGGCGCTGCGCATGCGCGACGAGCTCGATCTCGACGCGGCAGCCGCGCGCTTCAGCGGGGCGCGGGCGCTTTTGCTGGATGCCTATCGGCCCGGTGTGCCGGGCGGTACCGGCGAGACCTTCGACTGGTCGCGGATCCCCGCAAGCCTGGCAAAACCTGTTATCCTCGCCGGAGGTCTTGCGCCGACCAATGTCGGCGAGGCCATCGCCGGGGTGGCCCCCCATGCGGTGGATGTTTCCGGCGGCATCGAGGCCGAGTCCGGCATCAAGGATGCCGGTGCCATGACGGCCTTCATGAGCGCGGTGCGCCGCGCCGATTCATGATTCCATTCACCGTTGTGCTGTGCATCGACAACGCTACACCGATCCTGTGAGGTGTCTTTCGTGAGCAAGTTCAGTGACCTGACCCGACTGCCGGACGACCGCGGCCACTTCGGCCCCTATGGTGGCCGGTTCGTCTCGGAGACCCTGAGCTTCGCCCTGGAGGATCTGGAGAAGACCTACCGGCGTCTTCGTGAGGATCCGCAGTTCCAGGCCGAGTTCGACCATGATCTGGCCCACTATGTGGGGCGTCCATCACCGCTCTATCATGCCGAGCGATGGTCGAACCGGATCGGTGGGGCACAGATCTGGCTGAAGCGCGAAGACCTCAACCACACCGGGGCGCACAAGGTGAACAACACCATCGGCCAGGCACTGCTCGCCAAGAACAGCGGCAAGCCCAGGGTGATCGCCGAGACCGGGGCCGGCCAGCATGGCGTGGCCACGGCCACGGTGGCCGCGCGCCTGGGACTGCAGTGCGAGGTCTACATGGGGGCCGCGGATGTCGAGCGCCAGAAGCTCAACGTCTATCGCATGCGGCTGCTCGGTGCCACGGTCATTCCGGTCGAGTCGGGCACCCGTACGCTCAAGGACGCCATGAACGAGGCATTGCGTGACTGGGTGACCAATGTCGATGACACCTTCTACATCATTGGCACCGTCGCGGGGCCGCATCCCTATCCCATGCTGGTGCGCGACTTCAACGCCGTGGTCGGGCGTGAAGCACGCCGCCAGTCGTTCGAGGAGTTTGGCCGCCTGCCCGACGCCCTGGTGGCCTGTGTCGGCGGCGGTTCCAATGCCATCGGCCTTTTCTATCCGTTCGCCGAGGATGACGAGGTGGCCATGTTCGGTGTCGAGGCCGGCGGCGATGGCGTCGCCACCGGGCGGCATGCGGCACCGCTGACGTCCGGTGCGCCACATGGCGTGCTGCATGGCAATCGCACCTACCTGATGTCCGACGAGGGTGGCCAGGTTTCCGATACCCACTCGATATCGGCGGGCCTCGATTATCCGGGTGTGGGCCCCGAGCATGCCATGTGGAAGGATGTCGGCCGCGTCGAGTATGTGGCCGCCGATGATGATGCCGTGCTCGAGGCGTTTCGCGAGCTGACGCATGTCGAGGGCATCATGCCGGCGCTCGAGTCGGCCCATGCACTGGCCCATGCCAAGCAGCTGGCAGCGACCATGCGGCCCGACCAGCACATCGTGGTCAACCTTTCCGGGCGCGGTGACAAGGACATCATGACCGTTGCCAAGCTTGACGGCATCGAATTCTAAGGAAGCCTGATGAATCGTATCGATCAACGTTTTGCCGATCTGAAGGCGCAGGGCCGCCGCGCACTGATTCCCTATATCACCGCCGGCGATCCGTCCCCGGCGTACACCGTGGGCTTCATGCATGCCCTGGTGCGCGGCGGTGCCGATGTCATCGAGCTGGGGGTGCCGTTTTCCGACCCCATGGCCGATGGCCCGGTCATCCAGAAGGCCTGTGAAAGGGCCCTGCGCCATGACGTTCGCCTGGTGGACCTTCTGGAGATGGTCAGCGAGTTCCGCCGTGACGATCCGCATACCCCGGTCGTGCTGATGGGCTACCTCAACCCCGTCGAGCGCCTGGGGGGCGAGCACTTTGCCGACCGGGCCGCCGAGGCCGGTGTCGATGGCGTGCTGCTGGTCGACATGCCGCCGGAAGAAGCCGACCTGCTCGGGCCGGTGCTCAAGGCGCGCGGCCTGGCCTCGATCTTCCTGGTGGCCCCTACCACTTCGCATGCTCGGGCCGCTACAATATGCGCCCATGGTGAGGGGTATCTCTATTATGTCTCGCTCAAGGGCGTCACCGGCGGGGCGGCGGCCGATGCCGCGGACATCGCGGACCACCTGGCGCCTCTGCGCGAGATGACCGACCTGCCGTTATGCGTCGGGTTCGGCATTCGCGACGGCGCCTCGGCGGCGGCCGTCGGCCAGGTGGCGGATGGCGTCATCGTCGGCAGTGTCCTGGTGCAGCAGATCGCCGACAACGCCGAGACACCCGAGGCGATCCCCGCGGCTCTGGAAGCGGTGCTGGGGGAAATGCGTCAGGCCCTGGACACCTGAACGCCTTGCTGGGCTCTCGCTCGCTGGACCTGCAACAGGCGCTGACGAACTTGAGTCGACCGATTTGATTTGGCCCCCGCCCGGCGGGGGCGACAGTACAAAGGGAAGCGATTCTGACATGAGCTGGCTAGACAAGATCGTGCCCTCGGTGGGGCGCATTCAGCGCAAGGACCGGCGTACCACGAGCGTTCCCGACGGCCTGTGGCGTAAGTGTCCCAAGTGCGAGTCGGTGCTCTACCTGCCGGAGCTCGAGAAGCATCACAACGTCTGCCCCAAGTGTGAGCATCATCTGCGCCTGACCGCTCGCAAGCGGCTCGACTGGTTCCTCGACAAGGAAGGGCGGGAGGAAATCGCCGCCGACCTCGAGCCGGTCGACCGCCTGCGATTCCGCGACTCCAAGAAGTACAAGGACCGCCTGGCGGCCGCTCAGAAGTCGACCGGCGAGAAGGATGGCCTGATCGCCATGCGCGGCTCGCTGGAAGGCCTGCCGGTGGTCGCCGTGGCCTTCGAGTTCACTTTCATGGGCGGCTCGATGGGCACCGTGGTCGGCGAGAAGTTCGTGCGTGCCGCGACCCTGGCCCATGATGAAGGCGTGCCGCTGGTCTGCTTCGCCGCCTCCGGCGGGGCGCGCATGCAGGAAGCGCTGTTCTCGCTGATGCAGATGGCCAAGACATCGGCCGCGCTCGAGAAGCTCAAGGAAGCCGGGGTGCCCTATATCTCGGTGCTCACGGATCCGGTGTTCGGTGGTGTCTCGGCATCGCTGGCCATGCTCGGCGATCTCAACGTGGCCGAGCCCAATGCCCTGATCGGCTTTGCCGGCCCGCGGGTCATCGAGCAGACCGTGCGCGAGCAACTGCCGGAAGGCTTCCAGCGCAGCGAGTTCCTGCTTGAGCATGGCGCCGTGGACATGATCGTCCACCGCCAGGAGATCCGCGAGCGCCTGGGCGGCGTGCTGCGCAAGCTCACGCATCAGCCGGCCAATGGACCGGCGGCGCGTGGCGGCGAAGTACCGGACCTCGTGGATCGCGCCGAACAGGCCGAAGAGTCGACGCAAGAGCCGCTGCCACAAGAGCCGGCGGCGTCCGAGGAGGTTCCGCAAGAGTCTGGCGGCGACAGCGAGAGTCCGGAATTCGAGCCGACGCCACGCTCCGACGGCCAGCGCTGAGTTAGGCGTCATGAACGAAACGGCGTCACCCACCGAGCTCGAGGCCTGGCTGAGGCGACTGGAGGCGGCTCATCCGGTGGATATCGACCTCGGCCTGGAGCGTGTGGCCGAGGTGGCGCAGCGCATGGGGCTGTTCGACGGCCCCGTCGCCGAGCGGATCATCAGCGTCGCCGGTACCAACGGCAAGGGTTCAACCGTGGCCATGCTGGAATCGCTGGCCAGCCAGCACGGCCTGTCCACGGCCACCTACACTTCTCCCCACCTGCTTCGCTACAACGAGCGGCTCCACCTGAACGGCCAGGAGGCCGATGACGCGACGCTGATGGACGCCTTCAGGGCCGTCGAAGCGGCGCGCCTGGCGGGTGAGCCGGTCAGCCTGACCTATTTCGAGGTCGGCACCCTGGCCGCCCTGCATGCCATTCGTAGCCTGTCACCTCAACTGGCCATTCTCGAAGTCGGCCTGGGCGGCCGCCTCGATGCGGTCAATGTCGTCGACGCGGATGTGGCCGTGGTGACCACCATCGCGCTGGACCATGCGGCCTTTCTGGGCGATGACCTGGCGAGTATCGGTCGCGAAAAGGCCGGCATCATGCGGTCGGGACGACCGGCCGTCCTGGGATCCCGCAGCCTGCCCGCCAGTGTCCGCGAGGCGGCGGACTCCTTGCCGGCGCCGGCCTTTGCGCTGGACGAGGCCTATGGCCTGGAGCAGGAAGCGGCGACCTGGCACTGGTGGCGTCGGGCGGGAGAGCGCATTACGCACCTGCCCGATCCGGGCCTGCCCCTGGACAATGCCGCCACCGCCCTGGCGGCCCTGGCGCTGACAGGTATCACCCTGAGCCCCGAAGCCTGTCGGGCCGCCATGGCCAATGTCCGCCTGCCGGGGCGCATGCAGTGGGAGGGCGCCTGGTGCCTGGATGTGGGGCACAACCCCCAGGCGGCGGCTTATGTGGCGACCCGGCTGGCCGAATGGGGCGTCGCCGGCAAGACCTATGCACTCATCGGCATGCTGGGTGACAAGGATGCCGATGGGGTGATCGAGGCTCTGTCGCCGGTCATCGATGCCTGGGTGCCGGCCTCGCTGGAAGGCAGTCGCGCGCGAAGCGCCGATGACCTGGCCGCCTGCCTGCTGCGCCATGGTCAGGAAGTCGTCGCCCGGGCCGCGTCGCCCGCCGCCGGGGCGCACTGGCTGGAAGGCCGGCTCGAGCCGGAAGATCGTGTACTGGTCTGTGGTTCCTTCTTCACGGTCGCCGAGGTGCTGGCCGCCCGGGGGAATCCGGCGCAGACTGGTCGGGATGACACGTCCATCGAGGGAATGACATGAAATACGGTATGCGTGAGCGGGTCAGTGGGGCACTGGTACTCATTGCCCTGGCAGTGATCTTTGTGCCTCTCTTGCTGGATGACCCGGCGCCGCGAGAGGAACGCCCCGATCCCGTGCTGACCATCGAGCAACCGGTCGATGTCGAGCAGCGTGACGTGGCGGAGCCGACACCGCCGGAAAGCGTCGAATCGCAGCAGGACGCGTCGGCCACGACCGCCGATGAAACAGAGGTGTCCCGGGATACGGTCGAGCCGGTCGCCACCGAGGATGCCGCTGCCCCGCAGCAGGCTGAGCAGGATTCGTCGTCGGTGACAACGCCGGCCGAGGAGACTGAGCCGGCATCCTCGACGGACACCGCCAGTGAGTCGACGTCGAATGACTCGCAGCAGACCGATGACCCCATCGCCGAACTGGCGCGGGCGGCCGACGAGCGTCAGGCGAACGCCATCCCGGACGGCGAGTGGGCCGTGCAGGTCGGCAGTTTCGCTCAGCCCAGCAACGCCGAAGGTCTTCATGCGCGCCTGCAGGAGCAGGGCTATCCGGCTTATCAGCGGGCGCGTGACAACAACATGACGACGGTCTATGTCGGCCCTTATGCCAGTTCGGAAACGGCCGAGAACGTCATGGGCAAACTCAAGGCGGCGCTGAACCTGCAGGGCCTGCTGGTGAGGACAGAGTGAGCGACATGGCGCTGACCTGGATAGACTGGCTGTGTATCGCCGTGCTGGCGCTCACGGCCATCACCGGGCTGTTCCGCGGGCTGGTGCGCGAGGCCCTGGGGCTGGCGTCCTGGGTGGTGGCGCTGCTGGCGGCCCGCTGGTTGTCGCAGCCCGTTGCCGAGCGCCTGGCGAGTCTGATCGAGAGCCCTGATGGGCGCCTGGTGCTGGCCTTCGTGCTGGTGGTCTTCGCGGTCATCCTGGCCTGCGGTCTGGTGATCCGCGTCATGCATGCGGCGGTCGAATGGGTTGGCATGGGGCTCTTCAATCGCCTGGCGGGCGCCGCCTTCGGTGCCGCCAAGGGGGCTGCCGTACTGGTACTGGCGACGGTACTGATCGGCCTGACCCCTCTGTCGCAGTTGAATGCCTGGCAGGATGCCGAGCTTCGCCCTCGACTGGAACAGCTGCGTGGCTGGGCCGTCGGGTATCTGATGGAATGGGGAGAACGCCTGCCGGGGTCGACGACCAGCCTGGAACGCCTGGCGTCACCGGCAGCGACCGAAACGCAGAGTGCTGCGGGCGACGGCGCGAGCACGGAATGATCGGAATATTGAGATGGAACGCCCATCTCCTCCACTTTTGGCAAGCGAGGTAAGCAGTAATGTGCGGGATCGTGGGCCTGATGGCCAAGCAGGCGGTGAACCAGGGGATCTATGATGCCCTGACGGTATTGCAGCACCGCGGCCAGGATGCCGCCGGCATGATGACCTGGAACGAAGGACGCTTCCTGCTGCGCAAGAGCAACGGTCTGGTGCGGGATGTCTTTCATACCCGTCACATGACGCGCCTCAAGGGCAATCTGGGCATCGGCCATGTACGCTATCCGACGGCAGGGTCCTCCAGCGAGGCGGAGTCCCAGCCGCTGTATGTCAATTCCCCCTATGGCATCACCCTGGCGCACAACGGCAACCTGACCAACTCCGAGCAGCTCAAGCAGGAGCTGTTCTCCTCGGACCTGCGTCATATCAACACCAGCTCGGATTCCGAGGTGCTGCTCAACGTCTTCGCCCATGAGCTGGGCAAGCAGGGGCTGCACCTGGCGCCCGGGGATATCTTCGATGCGGTGCGTCGGGTGCATCGTCGCTGTCGGGGCGCCTATGGGGCCGTGGCCATCATCAATGGCGTGGGTCTGGTGGCCTTCCGGGATCCCAACGGCATTCGCCCGGTGGTCTTCGGCACGCGCGACGAAGGGGAAGGGCAGGAAGTGATGATCGCCTCGGAGTCGGTGGCGCTGGACGTCGGGGGCTTCGAGCTGCACCGCGATCTGGCGCCGGGCGAGGCGATCTTCGTCGACATGGACGGCAAGATTCACACCCAGGGCTGTGCCGACACGCCGCGCCTGGCGCCCTGCATCTTCGAGCATGTCTATCTGGCGCGTCCCGATACCCTGCTGGATGGTGCCTATGTGTATGGCACGCGCATGCAGATGGGGCGCAAGCTGGGTGATCGCATCCAGCAGGAGTGGCCGGATCACGATATCGATGTGGTGATCCCCATTCCGGATACCTCGCGGACCTCGGCACTGGAGCTGGCTCAGCACCTGGGCGTGACCTATCGCGAAGGCTTCATGAAGAACCGTTATATCGGACGCACCTTCATCATGCCCGGCCAGACCCAACGCAAGAAGTCGGTACGCCAGAAGCTCAATGCCATCGACATCGAGTTCAAGGGCAAGAACGTGCTGCTGGTGGATGATTCCATCGTGCGGGGCACGACCTGTCGCCAGATCATCCAGATGGCGCGGGAAGCCGGTGCCAACAAGGTGTATTTCGCCTCGGCGGCGCCCCCGGTACGCTATCCGAATGTGTACGGCATCGACATGCCGGCGGCCAACGAACTGATTGCCCACGGTCGCAGTGAGGCCGAGGTCGGTGAACTGATCGGTGCCGATCGCATGGTCTATCAGGACCTGGAAGACCTGAAGCAGGCGTGCCGCGATGTCAATCCGGCGCTCGACGAGTTCGACTGCTCGGTCTTCGATGGCCAGTACATCACCGGTGATATCGATGACGCCTACCTGGCCGACCTCGAAGCGATGCGCAACGACGAGGCCAAGCTGACGAGTGCCGGCGACCATGCGCTGGTCGGCATGCACAACCAGGAAGATGACATCGACTAGGGAGAGCGTCATGCAGGATGACCAGCATACCCCGGAGGACTGGGGGCTTGCGACGCTGGCGGTGCGGGCCGGGCATCGGCGGACGGCCGAGCAGGAGCACAGTGAGCCGATCTTTCCGACCTCCAGCTTCGTCTATGGCAGTGCCGCCGAGGCGGCTCGCAAGTTCGGCGGCGAGGAGCCGGGCAACGTCTATTCGCGCTTCACCAACCCCACGGTGCATACCTTCGAGCGGCGCCTGGCGGCGCTCGAGGGCGGGGAGCGCTGCGTGGCCACGGCATCCGGCATGTCGGCGATTCTCGCCACGGCACTGGCGCTGCTGTCCGCCGGTGACGAGATCGTGGCCTCGCGCTCGCTGTTCGGGTCCACGGTGAGCCTGTTCGACAAGTACCTGAGCAAGTTCGGCATCACTACCCGCTATGTGGAACTGTCCAATCTCGACGACTGGGAAGCGGCCCTGAGCCCGGCCACCCGGCTGCTGTTTGCCGAGACGCCGTCCAACCCGCTGGCCGAAGTAGTCGATATCGCCGCCCTGTCGCGTATCGCGCAGCGTCACGGGGCCTGGCTGGCCATCGACAACTGCTTTCTGACCCCGGCGTTGCAGCAGCCGCTGGCGCTGGGGGCCGACCTGATCATTCACTCGGCAACCAAGTACCTGGATGGTCAGGGCAGGGCCGTTGGTGGCGCCGTGGTCGGCTCCGACAAGTTGCTCGAGGAAGTCTACGGCGTCGTGCGCACCTGTGGCCCCTGCATGAGCCCCTTCAATGCCTGGATCTTCACCAAGGGGCTCGAGACGCTGAGCCTGCGCATGAAGGCGCATTGCGCCAGTGCCATGGAACTGGCGCAGTGGCTGGATGGGCATCCGGCTGTCGAGCGTGTGCATTACAGTGGCCTGCCGCATCATCGCCAGCACGACCTGGCAGCCCGGCAGCAGTCGGCGTTCGGGGCCGTGCTGGGAGTCGAGGTCAAGGGCGGGCGCGACGCCGCCTGGTCGGTGATCGATGCTACCCGCCTGCTGTCGATCACCGGCAACCTCGGCGATGCCAAGACGACCATCACTCATCCCGGAACCACGACCCATGGGCGGCTGTCCGCGGAGCAGAAGGCGGCGGCCGGCATCGAGGAAGGCCTGATTCGCCTGGCCGTGGGGCTCGAGGACCTGGATGATATTCGGCGGGACCTGGCGCGAGGGTTGGACGCCCTGGTTTAACCCCGGCGTTCGGCAGTGGTTTTTCCGAATGAAGCGTTCGGCAATTTTCAGCGGACGCCGCGATCTTGGCATCGTATAGTGCTGTGCAAGTCATGACGTCGCGGGAAGATCGACCATGTGGACCAATACGCGTAGTGGATGGGGTTGGATCAGCATACTGCTGCACTGGGTGAGTGCACTGGCCGTTGTCGGCCTCTTTGTGCTCGGCTGGTGGATGACCGGGCTGGGTTACTACTCTGACTGGTACAACCTGGCGCCCTGGTGGCATCGCAGTATCGGCGTGCTGCTGTTGCTGGCGACCCTGGGCAGGCTGGCATGGCGCCTGCTGCAGCCCGCTCCGGCCTCGCGCGGCCACCGCCTGGAACGGCTGGCAGCCCATGCCGGTCATGTCCTGCTGTATGTCCTGATGCTGCTGGTATTGATCAGCGGCTATCTGATCTCCACGGCCGAGGGCAAGGGCATCGATGTCTTCGGCTGGTTCCAGGCACCGCCGCTGCTCACCGGACTGCCGGATCAGGCCTCGCTGGCCGGCATGATCCACTGGTATGCCGCCCTGGCACTGATCATCCTGTCCGCGGGTCATGCCCTGGCGGCAATCAAGCACCACCTGGTCGACCGCAACGATGTTCTCGTGCGCATGCTGTTTCCACGCTATACCCGCCGACGTTGACCGTGATAAAGGTGGGCCTCGCATCATCCCCAACTCAGGAGAGCGACATGATGTTCAAGAAGACCGTGATGGGCGCCAGCCTTGCCGCTGCCGCTCTGGTACCCCTGGCTCAGGCCCAGGCTGCCGAGTACAAGATCGATACCGAAGGCCAGCACGCCTTCGTGCAGTTCAAGATCAGCCACCTGGGCTATTCCTACATCCTGGGGTCCTTCGAGGAGTTTTCCGGCAGCTTTCAGTATGACCCGGACAACCCCGAGGCCTCTGCGGCCAGTGTCGAAGTCGACGTCACCAGCCTGACCACCAATCATGCCGAGCGCGACAAGCACATCAAGAGCGCTGATTTCCTCGATGCCGGCGAGTACCCGACGGCCAGCTTCACGAGCACGGACTTCGAGCCGACCGGTGAGGGAGAAGGCGTGCTGACCGGCGACCTGACCCTGCATGGGGAAACCCAGGAAATCGAAATGCCGGTGACCCTGCTGGGCGAGGGCGAAGACCCCTGGGGCGGTTATCGTGCGGGTTTCGAGGGCAGCACCAGCCTGACATTGTCCAACTACGGCATCGACATGTCGCAGTTCCCCGACGCCATGCAGGAACTCGAGCTCTACGTGACCTTCGAGGGCGTGCGCCAGTAACGCCGACCCGCGAGACGCGCCATCCGGCACCTCGTGGTGCCTGGTAAACGAGAGAACCCCCTGGCGTCAGCCAGGGGGTTCTGTTGTAGAGGGTATCGACAAAGGGCGTCTCGAGACCTTTGTCACCCCTCAAGGGCGATGGCGAGATGACTCACCATCGGACGCGGAAGGACTCAGCCTTCGTTGAGGATGGCGTCGGGGAAGTGACGACGCAGGATGCGGTTCTGGTAGGGATCGACGAACCGACTGTTGATGATGATGATGAAGCGCTCGAATGCCTGATGAGGCGCCTGCTGCGTGATGGCGTCCACGCTGTGGTAGAGCCTGTCGTCACGTAGATGCAGGATATCCCCGGGCGCCAGGGTGGCGTTGGCCACGAGCTCGGTTCCAGCCTTGTCGGTGTAGAGATGGTTATCCGCCCCGACCAGGTTCTGTCGGCTGACCACCATGATGCTCAGGGCCTTGCAGCCATCCGCATGAATCCCCTGGCCCTGCAGAGGGTCGATCTTGCCCTCGCCACGCACGCCGGTTATCTGCATCAGGATTGGCTCATTGGCCTGCAGGCCCCAGAGTCCTGCCCAGGCTTCCACGAAGCGCTTGACGTCGTGCCGCTCCAGGAATGCTCGGGTTAAGGGGGCGTAATAGCGGAGCTTGTCGGCCATGCTCTCGGCATCGTTGAAGGCGCCACCCTGTGCCATGGGGCAGTGGCCAAGATCCTGCATTTCGCCAGCCTGGTCCAGGGCGAGCCATGCCATGCGCTTCCAACGCTGTTCCACGTAGGGATCGCGGGGCAGGTCCGTGGTATGCGATTGCCATGCCGACAAATCAATGCGGTTGCGGATATGGGTCAGCGCCCAGTCCTGATGAGCCAGCTGTTGCGTGACTTCCCGTGACCAATAGCCGGTGTGGCTCGTCTCGGGCATTGCAGTGTGGTCAAAGCCATGCTTGAGCTTGTCGAGTTTCATTTTCTATATCCCTTCCAGTTGATTACAGGATTGGTCTTCGTTGCCGAGAAAGCTCAGGCAACAGTAAGGAAAGGAAGAGAAAACGCGCCCAATGTCAAAGTGAGGACGGAGCGAAGAGGGGCGGGTGGGACCGCCTGGGTGCCCGAGTGGGAGCGGAGACGTGGACTGAGAGTTGCACTAAGTCGTCATCGATGACATTTTGCAGGTCTCAAGACGTCGGGTTGTAAGAAATGACTGCGCGACATGTCGTTTCTTCCTACAGCATCGGGGATCAACATGCTAGGTCGCGTAGCGCGTCTACGAAGGTGGTGGAACAAGATTATCAGGCGACGTCACGGCCTCTTTGGGCGCTTTCAGCCGGCATCGATCGCATCCGATGGCGTGGAGCGCGTCAGGCAGCAGTACCTGGAAAGCGAGCAGCGTTTCCGCGTTCTCCTGGAGAGCCTCCCCAAGGTGGCTGTCCAGGGGTATGACCGTGAACGCCGCGTCATATACTGGAACGAGGCCAGCACTCGGCTGTACGGCTACACAGCGGCAGAGGCGAGGGGCCGGGCCCTGGAAGACCTGATCATCCCCGGTGAGATGCGTGAGTCGATGATCGAAGCGCATCGGGCCTGGGTCGATGAAGGCAAGGAAATCGCGGCAGAAGAAGTGGAGCTCGTGCATCACAGTGGTGAGCGTGTGCCGGTGTTCTCGCATCATGTCATGTTGGGCGAACATACCGACTCGCCGACCATGTTCTGTGTCGATGTCGACCTTTCCGATCAGAAGCAGGCCCACCGTGACCTGGATTTTGCCAAGCGCTTCGATGCCCTCACGCATCTGCCCAATCGCACGGCATTCGAGGCCGAGCTCGAGGAAGCACTCGAGACATGTCTGGTGCGTCATGCCGGCCTGGCCGTGATGTATCTGGACGTCGATCGTTTTTCCGAGATCAATGATGCCCTGGGCTACGACCAGGGGGACCGCCTGCTGGCCCAGATGGCGGGCCGGCTGAGTGAGGAGCAGCGTCTGACGGATCTGATCTCGCGAGTGTCGAGCGATGAGTTCGTGCTGGTCTTTCTGGGGGTCGGGCAGCGCGATGATGTCAGCCGCCTGGTGAGCAAGGTCCAGCACGCCATGCGGCGACCCTTCCTGATCAATGGCGTCGAGCGACGCGTGACGGCAGCCCTCGGGGTCAGCCTGTATCCCGAGCATGGCACCAGCGCCCGCGAGTTGATCCGCAATGCCGATGTGGCCAAGAATCGCGCCAAGATGGATGGTCTGGGGGGGCTGCGGTTCTTTCAGCAGCACCATTATGATGAACTGGTGCGCCAGCAGCATCTGGTGGAAAAGCTGGAGCAGGCGATCGAGCGTGAGGAGCTCAGCCTGCATTATCAGCCTCAGTTGTCGGTTGCCAGCGGTCGCATCGAGAACCTGGAGGCCCTGCTGCGCTGGAAGCCGAGCGACGCTGAGGCCTTCGTGTCACCTGCCGAGTTCATTCCACTGGCGGAGCGGACCGGCCTGATTCACCGTCTGGGTGATTGGGTCATGGAGGAAGCCTGTCGTCAGCAGGCTGCCTGGAAACAGGCGGGATTGACCGGGATACGCGTCGATATCAATCTGTCCGGGCGGCAAATGCTGAGGGCC
This sequence comes from Halomonas halmophila, assembly GCF_006540005.1. GTDB lineage: Bacteria > Pseudomonadota > Gammaproteobacteria > Pseudomonadales > Halomonadaceae > Halomonas > Halomonas halmophila. Next base: position 41,536 of record NZ_BJOC01000013.1, read on the forward strand.
AACTGTCTTGCCCGTTTCGAGGCATGTCTGGAACGACACGACCTGGCGCCTCAGGATGTCGGTATCGAGCTGACCGAGAACGTTTTGATCGAAGCCGCTTCCATGGTGCTGGAAGATCTGCGGCGGCTCTATCATCGAGGGGTGCGTATCGCCATCGATGATTTCGGCACCGGCTATTCGTCGCTGAGCTACCTCAAGCATTTTCCCGTGACCTCACTCAAGGTCGATCGCACCTTCATGCAGGACGCTCATCTGCGACCGGAAGATCGCTCCATCCTCGAAGCGGCCATCTTCATTGGCCACCGTCTCGGCCTCGAGGTAGTGGCCGAGGGTGTCGAGTGTGCCGAGCAATTGACGCTGATCCGTCAGATGCACTGTGACCTGGCCCAGGGCTATTACTTCCACCGGCCCATGGCCGTCGCGGATGTTCAGCGGTTGCTGGAGACTAGTGAATTGCCCTGACGGCCGCCTCAGCGGCCTGGTGAGCACTGGAGGCCCACGCTTCGCCATGCATGACGTAGAATGGTCGCATTGTCATGCACTGGAGTCCCTGTGAGCCGTAACGATTCGACCGCGACGTCCTCCCTGGGCGCCACGCTGTGGCGCCAGACCTGGCCGATGGCTATCGGCGTGCTGTCCCTGCTGGGGTTTCAACTGGTGGACAGTGCCTTCATTGCCCGTCTGGGCACCGCGCCCCTGGCCGCCCAGACCTTCACCTTTCCGCTGGGCTTTCTGATCATTGGTGTCCAGGTGGGTATGGGGATCGCCATTGCTGCCTTGATCTCGCGTGCGCTGGGGGCCGGCGAGCTCGATTCGGCCAGACGCCTGGGGAGCCTGGTACTGATCAGTGGTGCCGGCGTGATCGCGTTGCTGGCGCTGTTGCTGTGGTGGTGGCAGGCGCCGATCTTTCTGCACCTGGGAGCAGCGCCCGAGTCCCTGTCGCTGATTCGCAGCTACTGGAATCCGCAGCTGGTGGCTGCCTGGGTCGGCGCCTGTCTGTACTTTGGTTATAGCCTGTTTCGTGCCCATGGGGATACGCGTCTGCCGGGCATCCTGATGGTTGCGACCAGCGTCGCCAACCTGGTTCTCGATCCACTGTTGATCTTCGGTATCGGCCCCTGGGAGGGGCTGGGGCTGCCGGGTGCCGCCATTGCCACCGTGCTCGCCTTTGGCCTTGGGCTGGCCATTCTGGCGTGGCGGCTGTCGCGACATGACTGGTTGTCGACCCGAGGGCTGACAGGAGAGCTGCGTGTTTCCGTGCGCCCCTTCGCCGGTATTGCCGGGCCGGCCATGATCAGCCAGTTGATGCCGCCCCTGGCCGCCATGCTGGCGCTCTCGGCGGTGGCCGGTCTGGGGGAGTCGCAAGTGGCGGCCTGGGGGCTGGCCAATCGTCTGGAGACCGTCTCGCTGATGGTGGTGCTGGCCCTGACCATGTCGCTGCCACCCTGGCTGGGGCGCTGCTATGGTGCAGGCGATTGGCAGCAGGTGCATCGGCTACTGCGGCTGGCCTTGCGTGTGGTGATCATCTGGCAGTTGGCGCTGGGACTTATACTGGCGGTGGCCGCCCCCTGGCTGGCTCAGGCGCTGGCCGGCAACCCTGAAGTGCGTGACGACCTCGCCATGCTGATTCGCTTCATGCTGCCGAGTTATGCAGCCCTGGGTGTGTGCATGCTGGTCGTTTCGGCCGGCAATGCATTGGGTTGGCCCCTGCGGGCGATGCTGATGTCGGCGGCGCGACTCTTCGTCTTCTATCTGCCCTGTCTCTGGGCCGGGGTCTGGCTGGCGGGGCTCGTCGGCCTGGCGGCCGGGGCGGCACTTGGCAATCTGCTGGCAGGCCTGGCCGCCTGGTGGCTGCTGCGTCGGGTGCTGGCCAGCCCGCGGCGTGCCGTTGCCGAGCCGGCCGGATGAGGGGCTTCAGCAGAGGGCGTGCTTCAGCCTGTCGCCATGCAAAGAGGCCCCGCGATCCCGCGAGGCCCCGAGTGCTGACAGCCTGTCGGCCAGCGCCTAGTTGACGGCAGCGATTGCCTTCGCCAGATAGGGCAGGTTGTCGTGAGAAAAGCCGGCCACATTGGCGCGGCCAGAACGCACCATGTAGATGCTGAATTCGTCACGCAGGCGGTCGACCTGTTCCGGTGTTAGTCCGGTATACGAGAACATGCCCTTCTGTTCGGCCACATGGGCGTACTTCTCGTCCAGTCCGTAGGGCTTGAGGGCCTCGACGAAATCGCGGCGCAGGCTGTTGATGCGGTCGCGCATTTCAGTGAGTTCTTCACGCCAGGTGGCGGTGAGTTCCGGCGAGTGCAGGATCTCCGCGACGATCGAGCCGCCATGGGCGGGCGGGTTGGAGTAGTTCTCGCGGGCCACGATGGCGACCTGGGAGCGGATGTTTTCCATCTGCTCGTTGTTGCGGGCGACCATGATCAAGCAGCCGGTACGCTCGCAGTAGATGCCGAAGTTCTTGGAACAGGAGCTGGTGATGATCACTTCGTCGAGGTTTTCGGCCAGTAGGCGCGGGCCATAGGCGTCTTCGTCGAGCCCCTTGCCGAAGCCCTGGTAGGCGAAGTCGACCAGGGGCAGCAGCTTGCGTTCCTTGAGGACTTCCAGGACTTGTCCCCATTGATCGCGGGAAAGGTCGAAGCCCGTGGGGTTGTGGCAGCAGGCATGCAGCAGCACCACATCGCCTTCGGGGATCTGCTTGAGGGCCGCCAGCATGCCGTCGAAATCCAGGCGGTTGTTGCCGTCGACATAAGGGTACTTCTTGAGGGTCAGGCCGGCGGCCGGAAAGATGCCCAGATGATTGGGCCAGGTGGGGTCACTGACCCAGATGCTGCGGCCCGGCAGTTGAGTGGCGATGAAGTCGGCGGCCAGGCGCAGGGCGCCGGTACCGCCGGGGGACTGGGTGGCGCTGGCACGACCGGCCTCGAGCACCGGGGAGCCCTCCCCGAGTACCAGCGGCAGGACGGCCTGGCCATAGCGCGGATCGCCGTGAGAGCCGATGTAGGTCTTGGTCATTTCGTTTTCGAGCAGTTGGGCCTCGGCATCCTTGACCGCGCGCATGACCGGTGTATTGCCCTTGGCATCACGATACACGCCGACACCGAGGTCGACTTTCTGAGGATTGGTATCCTTCTTGAAGGCCTCGATGAGACCCAGGATGGCGTCCCCGGGGACCCGCTCTATTTGCTCGAACATGTTACGTCGCTACCTCGTCGGTTCTGGCGGCAAGAATGAAGTCGTTCTTGTGCAGGCCCTTCATTTCGTGGGACCACCAGGTCACGGTGACCTTGCCCCACTCGGTCAGCAATGCCGGGTGGTGTCCCGCTTGCTCGGCGATTTCACCCACTTCATTGGTGAAGGCCAGGGCCTGACGGAAGTTGCGGAACTTGTAGCTCCGCTCCAGTTGCATGATGCCATCGCGTTCGACGATCTGCCACTCGGGGATGTCGCGTCGATAGGACTCGATCTCGCTGTCGGTGACATGCGGGGCGTCCCAGCTGCAGGCTTCGCACTGTTGTTCTGAGAGGTCGCTCATCTTGCCTCCTTCATCGCGGATGGATGTATCCCATTGTCTGGGGCTGGTGTCGCCTCCTGTCAAGCAGGCCCGGCTTCAGGCCGTGGTGGGCTCGGCGGAGGCGGGAGTGAAATGCGGGGCGTACAGGCCCAGTTCCATGGCCTGATGCACCAGGCCCATGATGTCTTCCCGGGCGAGCTGCTCCAGTGTGCCCAGGCCGTCCAGCACATAGTAGAGCGGCTGCAGAATATCGATGCGGTAGGGCGTCCGCAGGGCGTCGAGGGCATCGAAGTCGGCATGCAGCGGCGTGTCGGAGAGGGCATGGAGCGTTTCCCGGGGTGACGAGAGGATACCGCCGCCGTACAGGCGTCGCCCGGCGGGCGTATCGACCAGCCCGAACTCGACGGTCATCCAGTAAAGCCTGGCTAGATAGACGCGCTCCCGGGAGCTGGCCGCGAGACCCAGTCGTCCATAGGTGGCAGTGAACTCGGCGAAGGCCGGGTTGGTCAGCATCGGGCAATGACCGAAGACTTCATGGAAAATGTCCGGTTCCTTGAGATACTCCATTTCTTCCGGTGAGCGGATGAAGGTGGCCACCGGAAAGCGCCGCTCGGCTAGCAGCTCGAAGAAGGTGTCGAAGGGAATCAGGGCGGGTACCGCCGCGGTACGCCAGCCGGTGGTGGCGGTCAGCACGCGATCGATGTCGGCGAGTTGCGGCACACGGTCGCGGGGCAGGGCGAGGCGCTCCAGGCCTTCCAGGTATTCGCTGCAGGCGCGCGCTTCGACCAGGGGCAACTGGCGGTTCATGAGGCTGCGCCAGGTGGCATTCTCGCGCGATGACCAGTCGATCCGGCCGTCGTCATTCGGGGAATGAACGCGATACCCTGTCTTGCTGGTGGCAGCATCCGTGGTCGTCTCGGCTTTCATGACGGCTCCCGTTGTTGTGTTGTGATTTGCTCTGAGTCTAGGCCTCGGGAGCGGTCATGGTGGATCGAGGCGATGAATCCTTGAGCGGGATGTACGGCTCTTGTGTAAAGAATTCGTGACATCTGATTCTGTCGAGGCCGAGACAGGTCAGGATAAGCGCCATGTGCTGAATTGCCGTGGCGCCGCTGTCACGTTAGGTTGCCAGTTGAGGCATGCCGGCTTGACGATGACTGCGCCACTGCCGGCATCGATATCACTGTTCAGCGAGGGAAGAGCCCGGCATGCGCTTGAGATTTCACTGTCAGAATCGTATCGGCATCCTGCGCGATATCGTCGCGCACTTTGCCGATTATGGCCTGAACGTGGCGCATGGCGAGGTGGGCGGTGACCATGGCAATGCTATCTACCTGCATGTACCGAACCTGCTCAATGCCCAGTTCACCACCCTGCGCCCAGAACTGGAGAAGGTCCCCGGGGTGTTCGGGGTGCGCCGGGTGAGTCTGTTGCCCAGCGAGCGACGCCACCTGGAACTGGATGCGCTACTGTCGTCCCTGAGCGACCCGGTGATGTCCATCGACATGGAAGGTCACCTGGTGGCGGCCAACCGGGCGGCGGGGCAGTTGCTGGGCGTCCGGGTCGATGAAGTGCCGGGCCTGTCGCTGGATCGCTACCTTCCGGACCTCGACCTGCCGGGCCTGATTCGACGCAACAATGCCCGGGTCAATGGCTTGCGGCTGCAGCTGCATGACGCCACCTATCTGGCCGATATCGAGCCCCTGCACCGCGAACACCTGGAGGATGTCGCCTCCCTGGCAGGCGCCGTGGTGACCCTGCATCGCGCCGACCGCATCGGCGAACGCATCTATCAGGTACAGCGTCAGGCATCACCGGGATTCGAATCGCTGTTTCAGGCCAGCCCCCGGCTCGAAGTGCTGATGCGCGAAGCACGACGCATGGCGCCGCTGGATGCGCCCTTGTTGATTCAGGGAGAAACCGGCACCGGCAAGGAACTGCTGGCGCGTGCCTGTCATCTGGCAGGCGCGCGCGGCCAGTCGCCCTTCATGGCACTGAATTGTGCCGGCCTGCCGGAATCCATGGCCGAGACCGAGCTCTTCGGTTATGCGCCGGGCGCCTTCGAAGGGGCGCGTCCCGAGGGCAAGCTCGGGCTGCTGGAGTTGACCTCGGGCGGCACCATCTTTCTCGACGAGGTCGGCGAAACCAGCCCACGCATGCAGGTCAAGCTGTTGCGCTTTCTGCAGGACGGCGGATTCCGCCGCGTGGGCAGTGACGAGGAAACCTATCTGGATGTCCGCATCATCTGCGCCACCCAGCAGGACCTGCCGAGCCTGTGCCGTGAAGGGCGCTTTCGCGAGGACCTGTATCACCGTCTGAATGTGCTGACATTGAGCGTGCCCCCCTTGCGTGACTGCCTGGACGGCATGGAAACGCTGGCCGAGCAGTGCATCGATCGTGCCGCCAGGCAGATCGGCTGTGCGTTGCCGCACCTGTCGCCGGCGGCGCTGGCCCGACTGCGTGGCTACCATTGGCCGGGCAATGTGCGCCAGCTGGAAAACGTGCTGTTCCAGGCCGTGTCGCTTTGCGAGGGAGGCGTCATCGAGCCCGAGCAGTTGCGCATGCCGGATGTGGGCCAGGCAGCGCGCCTTGCCGGCATCGACCTGGATGGCTCGCTGGCCGACATCCTCGGGGAGGTCGAGCGACAGGTTCTGAATCGTCTCTACCCCGAGAATCCGTCGAGCCGTCAACTGGCCAGGCGCCTCGGGGTCTCGCATACGACCATTGCCAACAAGCTCAAGCGCCATGGCATCGATGGCGGGGATTCACCATGAAGTATCCTGAGCGGCGTCGCTTGCCGTTGTGGCTGAAGCTCGCCTTCACCCTGTGGATCCTGTTCTGGGCACCTGCGGTCGCTATCCAGGTGGGGGTCCAGAATTATCTCTGGATGTGCAATCTGGCCAATTTTCTGTTGCTGATAGGGCTGTGGTCGGAGAGCCGCCTGCTGGTCTCCATGCAGTGGCTGGCGACGGCCCTTGTGGGCAGCCTCTGGGCGCTGGATGCCGGCACGGCCTGGCTCAGTGGCTGGCATCCGATCGGTGGGACCGAGTACATGTTCGATGCCGCCACACCACTGGGTGTCAGGCTGTTATCGCTCTATCACTTGATTCTCCCGCTGGTGGCCGGGGTCGGCATCGCGCGCCTCGGGTATCAGCCACGGGCCCTGTTCTGGCAGACAGGTGTCACCTGGCTGGCAGTGCCTGCGGCCTATCTGTTGACCGACCCTGTGCGCAACGTCAACTGGGTTCAGGGGCCCTTCGGGAACGTACAGACCTGGTTCGAACCCGTTGTCTATGTTGGCGTGCTGATGCTGGTCTGGCCGCTGTTGCTGTATCTGCCGGTGCACCTGCTGACGACTCGCAAGCTTGCGGGTTAGACGACGTCAGCGGCTGGCGACGACCTGATTGCGTCCTTGATGCTTGGCGGCATAGAGGTTGCTGTCGGCGCGTTCCAGCAATCTGTTGCGATCCTCCCCGACGCGGTGTTCGGCAATCCCCATGCTGACCGTGATCTTGCCATCCTCCAGCGCGAAGTCATGGGCGGCGATGCGTTCTCTGAGCCGCTCGGCCAGGTTCTCGGCATTGCCGCGAGCGGTAAGCGGCAGGACCAGAGCGAACTCTTCTCCGCCCAGCCGGCCCAGAAAGTCCTCGCGGCGCAGCAGGTCACGAATGTAATGGGCGAGATTGATCAGCACGTCATCGCCCTTGAGGTGTCCCCAGCTGTCATTGATGTGCTTGAAATGGTCTAGATCGAGGATGACCAGCGACAGCGGCAACGCATGTCGATTGCTGAGCGAGATTTCCTCGTCGAGGCGCTGCAGCAGCTTGCGTCGGTTGGCCAGTCCCGTCAGCGAGTCGGTATCAGAGAGCAAGCGCAGGCGCTCTTCCTCGGCGACCTGTTCACTGATGTCGAGCATGATGCCGTGCCACAAGGTGCCCGACTCGACCTCTTCGGGCTGTGCGCGCACGGCGATCCAGCGATCATGGCCCTCCCGGGTGCTGAGTCGGAATTTGCCCATCAGCGGTGTCTGCCATCGGGCAGAGCGCTCGATGGACGCCATCCAGCGGGGATAATCGGTCTCGTCCAACTGCTCGAAGGCAAGGGACGCGTCTCCGGCCAGCCGCTCCGGCGCCACGCCCAGCAGCCGTCTGCCACTACCAACGAGATAGGGGAAATGCATGTGGCCCCCGGGGCTGCGGTGCAGCTGGAAGAGCAGGCCGGGCAGTTGTTCGGCCAGGGTCTTCAGGGGCTGCAACGTATGGTCAGGCATGACATCGTCGACCGGCATGCGCTCATCCTTTTGTTCCGTCTGCGTTCGAGTTCGTTGTTGGTTATACCCAGGCCAGTTCCTTGTGCGGGTAGTTATTTATTTAATGCCTGTCATTAGGCGCGACATCATACCTCGGGCCCATGTTCCAGACATCCGGCAAACGTTGTAGGAAATTGACTACAAGCACGCTGGCTTCGTGGATCGGTCGGCTCTTTCGGTGGCTTCGGGACTGGTCAGGTCGCTCGAATATCGAGCGGGAGCGGGTGGGCTTTCGGAGCGACTCTTACATCAGATATTAGCAAAGTGTCGTAAATGTCGCGTCAATTCTGTACAGGACCTTGATGACTTGCCTGTCAGGCGACGCGAGTAGACGACCTGCCTCAGCGGCAGGTCGCGGGCTCGAAAGGCACCGGCATAGACCGAGAGGTAGTAGCGGAACATGTGTCGGGTGCATTCGTTGTAGCGGTCCGCGATTTCAGGCCAGTGGGTGCCGAAATTGGTCAGCCAGGCCATCAGGGTCTTGTCGTAGTCGGGACCGGGGTTACGTGAGTGCCAATCCTCCCGGCGACTCAGCGGGGCGCATCATAGCGGCGATCACGTTGGCGCGAGTAGACGACCTGCCACAGCTGCAGGTCGCGGGCTCGAAAGGCACCGGCACAGACCGAGAGGTAGTAGCGGAACATGCGTCGGGTGCGTTCGTTGTAGCGGTCCGCGATTTCCGGCCAGTGGGTGTCGAAATTGGTCAGCCAGGCCATCAGGGTCTTGTCGTAGTCAGGACCAAAGTTCTGCCAGTCCTCCATCAGCAGCCTTCTCTCGCTGGCATCGGCGATATGCTTGATCGCCGGCAATACGCCGTTGGGAAATATATAGCGATGAATCCAAGGGTCGGCACTGATCTCGGAAGTGTTGGAGCCGATGGTGTGCAGGACGAAGAGGCCATCATCGGCCAGCAGTTGCTGCACCGTATCGAAATAGGTCGCATAGTTGCGGTGCCCGACGTGCTCGAACATGCCGATGGAGACGATGCGATCGAAGGTGCCCTCGAGGTCACGATAATCCTCAAGCAGGATTTCGACCGGCAGCCCGGCACAACGCCGGCGTGCCAGCTCGGACTGTTCCTGCGAGATGGTAATGCCCGTCACCTCGACGCCATAGTGGCGCGCGGCATGTTCGGCGAAACTGCCCCAGCCACAGCCGATATCCAGGACCCGCATGCCGGGTTCCAGCTGCAGCTTGCGACAGGCGAGGTCCAGCTTGGCCACTTGAGCCTGGTGCAGGCTATCGGCATCTTTCCAGTAGCCGCAGGAGTAGCACATGGTGTCATCGAGCATGCGCTCGAAGAGGTCATTGCCCAGATCATAGTGGGCCTTGCCGACAATGTAGGCCCTGGCGCGACTCTGCAGGTTCATGACGCCTGCCTGAAGGCGGTACTTGAGGCGGTCGGCGCGTGTCTTGGCATGCGCGCCGAGCCCCTGACGCAGCAGCAGATGGGCCATCTCGTCGATACGATCGCACTCCCACCAGCCATCCATGTAGGACTCACCCAGCCCCAGGGTGCCGTGGCGCAGGACGCGCGAGAAGAAGCCTGGATGATAGACGCGAAGATCATGGGGCGCGTTACCATTCAGGGTGACACCTGAGCCCTGCAGCAGTTGCTCGACAGTGTGTCGGGCGCGGGTATCGGGGAGTTCGACGGGGCCAAGTTTTGGCTGGCTGGTCATGAATGTCCTCCTGATCCTTGTAAAGCGACAGGGGGTGTACGGGTCGGGTGACGACGATTACCCGCGATGAAGGCATGGCCGACCGCGTTACGCTATCAATACGAGCATAGTGCATGCCATGCCTCATCTGTTAGCCCGCTCATCCAAGCCTTGATTCGGAGATACTGGAATGCATGTGATCATTGATATCTGCGTAGTTCCCATTGGCGTCGGCGTGTCGGTGTCACCTCATGTAGCGGCCTGTCAGAAAGTGATTGGCGAGGCCGGGCTTGAACATCGTCTGCATGCCTACGGTACCAATGTGGAGGGTCCCTGGGATGAGGTCATGGCCGTGGTCAAGCGTTGTCACGAGGTCGTACATGACATGGGGGCGCCTCGCATCACGACGACGATGAAGATTAGCACGCGAACAGATCGTGTGCAGCATCTGGATGAAAAGGTCGCAAGTGTGACGGCCCGGACGCCTGAGCGGGACTGAGTGGGGCGGTGGGTTGCATTTCCAGGGCCTGGCCATGGCGTGGCGTCAGGGGGATGTGACGCCTTGTAAGGAATTCTTTACGCATGGCGGCGCTGAATCGGGCGCTGCGCGGGGCCGTCACGCAGGCCTTACGGCCAGACCCGAAAGGCGGCCTGGTGGGGCGCTCGAAAGCCGGAGTAGACGGCTGCCAGGGCCGCCCGGATGACTCTAGTCTTGAGGGCATCGAAGGGGGAGGCCAGCGCATTTCACGCGAAGTGCGGGTGGTCTCCTGGAAGGAACTGTCACTCTGGAGGAATCATCATGAACGCACCTGCCACCACTCCGCGCACCATCAGCGCCGAGAACCCCATCGGGACCGACGGCTTCGAGTTCGTCGAGTATACCGCTCCCACTCAGGAAGGCATTGACGCTCTGCGGGCGCTCTTCCTGGCCATGGGCTTCAGTGAGACGCGGCGTCACCGTTCCAAGGCCGTGACACTCTTTCAGCAGGCGGATATCAATTTCGTGCTCAATGCCGAGCCGAACAGCCATGCGGCGGCCTTTGCCGCCACCCACGGCCCATCCGCCTGTGCCATGGCCTGGCGTGTGGCCGATGCGCGGCAGGCCATGGAGCAGGCCCAAAGTGCCGGTGCCAGGGCCGTCGAAACCTCGGTCGGACCGGGGGAGGTGGGCATCCCGGCCGTCGAGGGCATCGGTGGCTCGCTGCTGTATTTCGTCGACCAGAGCCGGGATGATCAGGGGCGCAGCATCTATGACATCGACTTCGAGCCGATACCCGGTGCCGGTGCCGATGATAATGCGGTTGGCCTCGAGGTACTCGATCACCTGACCCACAATGTCGACCGCGGCCAGATGGACGTCTGGGCGGGCTTCTATACTCGCCTGGCCAATTTCCGCGAGAATCGTTACTTCGATATCGAAGGCAAGAAGACCGGCCTGCATTCGCGTGCCATGACGGCGCCCTGCGGCAGGATGCACATTCCGATCAATGAGTCGGCCGATGACACCTCGCAGATCGCCGAATTCCTGCGCGACTACAACGGCGAGGGCATTCAGCACCTGGCCATGGCCACCAACGATATCTATGCCACGGTACGCGCCCTCAAGGCCAACGGCATCAGCTTCATGACCACACCGGCGACCTACTACGAAAAGGTCGATCAGCGCGTGCCCAACCATCAGGAAGATCTCGAGGCGCTGCGCGAGCTGAACCTGCTGGTCGATGGCGGACCGGACCAGGGAGTGCTGTTGCAGATCTTCACGAATACCGTGATCGGCCCGATCTTCTTCGAGATCATACAGCGCAAGGGCAACGATGGTTTCGGGGAAGGCAACTTCAAGGCACTGTTCGAGTCCATCGAGGAAGACCAGATTCGCCGCGGTGTACTGGGTGCCGATGACGCCTGAGGGGCAAGCCTCTCGAAAACGGCAGTGGGGGTGGGCAGCCGGGCCATACACCGCCTGACCGACCTGCAGGCAGGTGCCTGGCGCCGGATCGACAGGCATCCGGGGTCAGGCCGTTGCCTCACTGCCCAATCACGACAAAATCCGTCACAATATGGCGCTTCTCGCTGCCATGTCGCGTGATGGGCGACAACAAGATTTCCGTGATTCTGGTGCAACATGACAAAGACTGATCGACCTCGTGCCCAGTGGCTAGGCCGCTGGGGCTTCGTGCTGGCGGCAACCGGCTCAGCGGCTGGCCTCGGCAATGTCTGGAAATTTCCTTACATGACCGGTGAATACGGTGGTGCGGCCTTCGTGCTGGTCTACCTGGTGTGCATACTCTCGGTCGGCGTGCCGGTGATGATGACCGAAATCGCGCTCGGCAGGCGTGGCCGGGGTAGCCCCATCGATGCCATCCGCCGCATGGCCAGCGAGTCGGGACGCTCCCCGGCCTGGTCGTTGCTGGGCTGGATGGCCATGCTGTGCGGCTTCTTGATTCTCAGCTTCTATGTAGTCGTGGCCGGCTGGTCGTTCGCCTATCTGTGGAAGATGCTGAGTGGTGGTCTGGCCGCCTCCAGTGTCGATGATATGGCGGCCATCTTCGCGGCCAACAATGCCAATCCCTGGAGCCTGGGGGCGTGGAGCAGCCTGGTGACCCTGGCGACCATGCTGATCGTCGGCAAGGGGGTGCAGTCCGGTATCGAAAGGAGTGTCAGCTGGATGATGCCGGGCATGGTCATCATGTTGATGATCATGATCGGTTATGGCGCCTTCTCCGGTGGTTTCAGCGAGGCGCTGGCTTTCCTGTTCGCCTTCAATGCCGGCAGCCTGTCCAGTGAAGGCATGCTGGCGGCCATGGGACACGCCTTCTTCACACTCTCGCTGGCCTCCGGGGCCATCCTGACCTACGGCAGCTATTTGCCACGCGAGGTTTCCATCGCTCGCACTACCCTGACCGTGGCGGTAGCCGATACCCTGGTGGCCCTGATGGCCGGGTTGGCGATCTTCCCGGTGATCTTCGCCAACGGCATGGAACCCGGCAGTGGCCCGGGTCTGATTTTCATGAGCCTGCCGCTGGCCTTCCAGGCCATGCCGCTGGGTACCCTGTTCGGTACCCTCTTCTTCGTGATGCTTTCCATGGCCGCGCTGACGTCTTCGATCTCGATGGTCGAGGCCACGGTGTCCTGGCTCACCGACAACAAGGGCCTCAGTCGTCGGGCGGCCGCCTGGGGCACGGGGATCGTGCTGTGGTTCATCAGTACCCTGGCCATGCTGTCATTCAATGTGGGAGCAGAGTGGACGCTGCTCGGCAAGCACTTCTTTGACTGGCTGGACTTCCTGACATCGCGCCTGATGATGCCCCTGGGCGGACTCGGCATGGCCTTGATGGCCGGCTTCGTGCTCAGTAGCGAAGCGCTGCGGGAAGAGCTGGGGCTGTCACCGCTGGCGCATGGACTCTGGCTGTTCATGGTCCGCTATGTCAGTCCGCTGGGCATATTGGTGATCTTTGTCGATGCCCTGGGCTGGCTCGATATCGACTTTGCCGCTCAATGGCCCTGGTTGCTGCTGGCCCTGGCGGTCATGGCGGTAATCGGCGAGTTGACGCGTCCTGGCTTGAGGCGCGCTCTGTCCTGTTGAACGGTTCTGTCCCTCCTGCCTGGCTATGTATCGCCCCGCTCAGCGGGGCGATGCTGTGTGGGGCAAGGCTGTGTGGGGCTAGGCGCTGGTTATATGCTTGCGCTCAGACGTTAGTAGCGTTACTGCCTTTTTTTCATTACGTTACGGCATATTAATCACTCGATTCCAGGTGTCAGGGAATATGGCAGCTAACTCTTCAGCGTGCCCGCCGGCGGCGACCTCTCCTCCGATAACGGCGTTCGAGCCGGGGCGGGTGTGCCTGGTCGGAGCGGGGCCGGGCGATCCGGAGCTGCTGACGATCAAGGCGCTGCGCCGTCTGCAGCAGGCCGAAGTCATCCTGCATGATCGCCTGGTCAGCGACGCCATCCTGGCGCTTGCCAACCCGGACGCTCAGCGCCTGTATGTGGGCAAGCAACGCTCGCGGCACAGCGTGCCCCAGGGGGAAATCAATCAGGCCCTGGTGGAGTGGGCACAGGCCGGCAAGCGGGTGGTGCGTCTCAAGGGGGGGGATCCCTTCATCTTCGGGCGTGGTGGAGAAGAGCTGGAAACTCTGGTCGGTGCCGGCGTACTGGTCGAGGTCGTGCCCGGCATCACGGCTGCTTCGGGGTGTGCTGCCTATGCCGGCATTCCCCTGACCCACCGGGATCACGCGCAGTCGGTGCGCTTCATCACCGGCCATCTGCGCGACGGTGGCTGTGAGCTCGATTGGCCGACGCTGGCGCAACCCGGCCAGACCCTGGTGTTCTACATGGGGCTTGGCAGCCTGGCGATCATCGGGGAACGTCTGCAGGCCCATGGACTGGCCGCCCGAACACCGCTGGCGCTGATCGAGCAGGGTACGACGCGCCGCCAGCGGGTACACCTGGGAACGCTGGGCGATTTGCCTTCGGGCGGCGAGGTGGATAAAATCTGTCCACCGACATTGATCATCGTCGGAGATGTGGTGACGTTGCATGACGCTCTGAATTGGTTCGACTCGACACGAGCCAGTGCAGATGGGTGGTTGCAGGGAAAGCACCCAACGCCGTCTGACGCGTCTCGAGGCGCCTGACCCGCGCGAAGGGCAGGGCGTACAAGCCGTTGTGAGGTGACGAATGGGATTTTCTTGCAGGACCAGGGGCGTTGGGCCCCCGGGCTTTATCCGCCAGGGTGTCATGGCCATGGTGCTGGTGATGCTATCCGGCTGCGCCAGTGAGTCGCAGGCCAATAGCCCGATCCAGAAGGGCGTGGCTTCCTACTACGCAGATCGTTTTCAGGGCCAGACGACGGCCAGTGGTGTACCCTTCGATCAAACGGATCTGACCGCTGCGCACAAGTCGCTGCCTTTCGGTACCCGTGTGCTGGTGACGCGCCGCGATACCGGTCGCCAGGTCGAGGTGCTGATCAATGACCGTGGCCCCTATGTCGATGGGCGTATTATCGATCTGTCCAAGCGCGCTGCCCGTGAATTGGGCATGCTGGGACGTGGTGTCGCCCCGGTCGAACTGACCTACGCACGCTGAACTCGTCGCACGCCCGGTGTCACGCCGGGCCCTGGTACTCACCCCTCTGTCTATTATCCCTCGCGCTATTACATATCACCCTCACTCCTCACTCCTCACTCCTCACTCCTCACTCCTCACCACTCACTCATTACTCCCTGACACCGCTTCTCGGGATTGGCTGTCGTCGCGCTTGAACTCGCGTTGCCAGCGGCTCAACAGGGCCTGTCGCTTGAGTTCGTCCAGGGTGGCCAGCAGGCCGGGGCCGATGGTCAGTGGCCGCAGGGCATCACCATGCGTCGTGCGCCAGGCCGCCGCCGTACCGGGGCCGCTAAGGTCCGGGTGGATGGCACCGAGAGAGGTTTCCCCGGCAATCACCGCCTGCCCCCGTCGGCTGATCAGGTAATCGAGAAAGCGCCGGGCATTGTCCGGGTGCGGCGCCTGGCGAGGCATGAAGGCCAGGCGCTGGATCACCAGGGTATAGTCATCGGGGATAATCATCTCGAGATCGGGGTTTGCCGCGACGAACTGCCGGGCATAACTGCCCAGGAGGTTGTAGCCGATCCAGTAGCGTCCCTCGGCAAGCCCGTCCAGCATCTCGCCGGTGGTGGCGGCAAGAGAGGTTTCGACATCGCCCAGGGCCGCCACCAGATCCCAGTAACGTGGCGAGAGCCGGGACTCCTCGATGGCGTAGGTATAGCCTGCCCCGCTGAGGCGGGGATCATAGGTCACCACCCGGCCTGTCAGAGGTTCCCGCTGCTGCCGTAGCAGCGCCAGCAGTTCGGCATGGTTGTCGGGGCGGGAGTAGCGCTCCAGCAGCTCGCGGTGCACGACCATGACGATGGGCTCGAAGGTGAAGGCGAATAGCTCCTGTCGCCACCTGGCCCATGCCGGCCATTGTTGTGCTGACGGTGTCTTCAGTGGTTGAGCATAACCATCGTTGGCAAGACGGTATTGCCAGGGCATGGCGGAGGAAATCACCACGTCGGCCTCATCTGGTGCGGCCAGGAAGTCGCGGTATAGCGGCAGCGTATCGCGATTGCGGTAGTCCACCTCAAGGGTGGGGTGTTGCTGCCGGAAGTCTGCCAGCAGGGGGCGCATGTACGGTTTGTCCAGGGCGCCATGGATGATCAGCGTCGATGCCTGCTGATGTGTGTCGCCCGGGGGCGGGTCGGCATCGGCGATCAGTGACAGGCCGCCGAGCATCAGGATAGCCAGGCCTCGTCTCATGCCGGATCTCCTTCGGGGAATGTCAGGGTTACGCGCAGCCCCTGGCCTGCCTTGCCGTCGGCAAGGCCCAGACGGGCGCCATGACTGCGCGCGATGCCGTCGACGATGGTCAGCCCCAGGCCGGAGCCGTCAGGATCCTCGCTGTGCCGGTGGAAGGGGCGCAGCATCAGAAGCTGCTTGGTCGCCGGAATGCCGGGCCCATCATCTTCCACTTCCAGCTGGGGAGGTGCCGCGCTGACGCGCACCGTTATGCGAGTGGCACCGTAGCGGCGACTGTTGTCGACAAGATTGGTCACGGCCTCTTCCAACTGCCAGTCCAGTCCGCTCACCATTACCTGGGTCGCCGGCAACTCGGCCCCCAGGTCGATGGCCTGACGATGACAGTCACTCCAGTAGCGCTTCACCAGGCGTCTGGCCAGGTCGCCGAGGTCGAGCGTCGCGAGCTCCGGCTGGTACTCCGGGTTGTCGAGGCGGGTCAGGGACAATAGCTGCATGGCCAGGCGAGACGTTCTGGCACTGGTCTCGTGCATGGCACTCAAGGCCTGATGCCATTGCGCCGGGTCATCCTGTCGTAGCGCCAGTTCGGCACGTGCCGAGAGCCCCGCCAAGGGGGTGCGCAACTGATGTGAGGCGTCGCCGATGAAGCGCTCCTGGTTGGCGCGCACCCGGCGCATGCGGGCGAGCAGTTCATTGAGCGTTTCGCGAAGTTCGGCCAGTTCGCGGGGCAATGGCAGTTCGAGGGGAGACAGGGTGCGCGGGTCTCGGGCGCGGATGGCACGGCGCAGGCGGGTCAGCGGCGCCAGGGCGCTGCGAATGGCGATGAACAGCGTAATGGCAGCCAACAGTGCCATGCCGAAGATGTACATCAGGTTGCCGCGGAGCAGCTGTTCGGCGAGTTGCTGGCGACCTTCGCGCGTATGGGCCACGCGTATCTCGAAGCGTTCGCGCTGGCGCCAGTCCTCGATATGGGTGCGCCGCACGCCCAGGCGCAGGGCCAGGTCATGCCAGCGAATGTCCTGATAGAAGAGCGCATCGGTGGTGTCGCGATTCTCCGCGACAGGTGCGTCGACGCCGGGCAGGTCGGCATTGCCGGTTACAAAGTGGCCCCGGTCGTCGTAGATGGCGTAGAAGACCCGCTCCTCGGCGTCCGTTGCCAGCATTTCCAGGGCGGCCGGGGGCAAGTCGAGCCACAGGCGGCCATCCTGCCACTGAACCTGTTCGGCGATCGCCAGGGTCGAGGCTTCCAGCAAGCGGTCGAAGGCCCGGTCGGCAGTCTGACGCGCATCCAGCCAGGCCTGGAACAGCATCAGGCCCCCCAGCGCCACCATGGGCAGCATCAGCCACGACAGCAGGCGGCGGTAGAGGCTATCCCGACGAATCACTCGGCCTCCAGCAGGTATCCAATACCGCGCACGGTGCGCAGTGCGATACCGACGTCGCTGAGCCGTTTGCGCAGTCGGTGGATATAGACCTCGATGGCATTATCGCCCATGGCGGCTCCCTGAAAGGCTTCTTCGGTCAATTGTGCCTTGTCGACCGGTTCGCCGGCATGACGCATCAGGCAGGCCAGCAGGCGCTGTTCCCGTGGTGGCAGCGCAAGCGGCTGGTCGTTCAGGCTGAAGGCCTGGGACAGGCTATCGAACTGCAGGGGCCCGACCTGGAGAACTTGACGCCGCTCGCGTCGCCGTAGCAGCGCTCGCATGCGAGCTTCCAGTTCATCCAGCGCGAAAGGCTTGGCCAGATAGTCGTCGGCCCCCAGGTCCAGTCCGCGTACCCGGTCTTCCACGGCGCCGCGGGCGGTCAGAATCAACACCGGCGTATCCCGGTCATGCTGTCGCAGAGCTTCGAGAACCGCCAGCCCGCTGCAGCCGGGAAGATTGAGGTCCAGCAGGATCAGGGCATGCCCATGGCGCGGCGTGTCCAGTGCCTGGTGCGCCGCCGTGCCGTCGGTCAGATGCTGGACGCAGTGGCCCTCGAGTTCCAGCGCATCGACGAGGGTCTCGGCCAGCAGGTGATCGTCCTCTACCAGCAGCACTGTCATGTTGTCATCTCCTCGCTCGGTCGGAGCGTTGCCAGCGCCTTGTCCAGGCACCGCCCCGCCCGGGATGGCGTGAGTCGGCTGGCCGGTCCCGACAGGGTCAGCCAATGCAGTGGTGTCGCGGCGGGCGTTTCGAGGGCGCGATACCCCATGGTGCCCCCCGGCAAGGCTGGACGGGGATCCTCGGTGGATGCCGAGGTCCAACGCTGGCCGGGGCGCAGCTCATGACGCAGGGCATTGTCGGGCAGAGCCACCAGACGGCACTCGACGCAACCGGCCTGGACTTCCAGTAAGGCCGCAGTTTCGCCGGTTTCACTGGCCATCCGGTCGAGCAGGGGTTGCAGGCGCGTGGCAAGCCATTGAGAGGGGGCATGGCGGCGCGCCAGGCGCGACGGGCTGCCGCCCAATCGCCAGCGGCTGTCATCGCCTCGCTGGACATAGTCGTGTCGTTCCAGAGAGCCCAGCAGACGCAGCAGGGTGCTCTTGTAGTAGCCGGTGGCCTGGGCGAGCTCGGCCAGTGTGAAGTGCTCCTGAGACGAGTCGAAGGCCTCGAGAATCCTCAGGGCGCGTTCGACGGCTTCCACACGATCCTGTGCCATGCCGGGGCTCCGTGTCTGGTGAGGTGACGTTGGTCCTGGAGGTTAAACTTTGGTCGCAATTTCTCTCGGCAGCGTTGACCTGAAGCGGCGCTACGCCTAGCTTTCTATCCTAAGGAACGTTGTTCTGCCTTACAGAATTGTAAGCCAGCCGTCAGCGTTCTTCAAGCGAACTTCATTTCACGACTCAAGGGGACAACAATAATGTCCATCAAGACGCCTCTCACGATTGTTGCAGTTGCTACCCTGTCGGTGAGTGCCGGCTCTGCCATGGCCTTCGAGCCCGAAGGCAAGGTGGAATGCCTGGCACCCGCCGATCCGGGCGGCGGCTGGGACTTCACCTGTCGCAGTGTAGGCAATGTCCTGGAAGAGCTGGGCCTGGTACCGGGCAGCGTTCAGACCATCAACATGGCCGGAGCCGGTGGCGGTGTGGCGTATGCTCACACCGTCAGCAAGCGCGCCGGGGATGAGGAACTCCTGGTGGCCGCTTCCACTGCCACCACTACGCGACTGGCTCAGGGACAATTTCCGGGCATGAATGCCGATATGGTCAACTGGATCGGTGCCCTGGGTGCCGACTACGGTGTCATCGGTGTGGCCGAGGATTCCGAATACGATGACCTGCCCGAGCTGATGAGTGCTCTCGAGGAAGACCCGAGCAGCGTCAAGTTCGCCGGTGGCAGCGCCAAGGGTGGCTGGGACCATCTCAAGGTATTGATCGCTGCCCAGGCGGCAGGCGTGGATAATCTGCCGAAAATCCCATATCTGTCCTATAACAATGGCGGTGAGGCCATGACACAGGTGGTCGGCGGGCATGTCGACGCTTTCACCGGGGACATCAGTGAAGCACAGGGCTTCATGGAATCCGGGGATTTGCGTGTGCTGGCCATTCTGTCCGAAGAGCGCCTGCCGGGCGAATACAGCGACATTCCCACCGCCAAGGAACAGGGAATCGATGCTGTCGGCCCCAACTGGCGAGGCTTCTACATGCCGGCGGATATCTCCGACGAGGCCAAGGCCTACTGGACGGATGCCATGGATACCATCTATGCCAGCGAAGAGTGGAAATCCGTCATGAAGCAGAACGGATTGATGCCGTTCCACATGAGTGCCGGTGAATTCGAGGACTTCGTCAAGAACCAGATCGACGACATCGAAAAACTCTCCAAGGATATCGGGCTGATCAAGTAATGACCTTCAACGACCGTATCTGCGGTATTCTGCTGATCGTCCTGGCCGTCGCGTACGGCTGGGGCGCCAGCCAGTTTCCCGTACCATTCGGGGGGTCCGAGGCTGTCGGGCCCGAGACCTTTCCCTATCTGCTGTCGGCAGTGCTCGTGCTCAGCAGTCTTTACATGATCGTGCGGCCCGACCCTGACAATGCCTGGCCCTGGAGCCGCACCGGTGTCGAGCTGATCATCGCCGTGGTGGTCCTGTTGCTGTATACCGCACTGCTGCAGCCGCTCGGCTTCATCATCAGCACCACCCTGGCCGTGGGCACCCTCTGCTGGCGCATGGGCGCCACGCTGGCCAAGGCCTACATGACCGGCGCCGCGGCCGGTGTAGTGGTGTTCCTGGTATTCAATTACGCACTGGGTCTGGCGTTGCCGCTGGGTGTACTTTCCTTCCTGGAGGCTGGCTGATGGAAACCCTGGGATATTTGATGGATGGTTTTGCGGTTGCCCTGGCACCGCATAACCTGATGTTCGCCCTGCTGGGGGCATTTCTGGGTACCCTGATTGGTGCCTTGCCGGGGCTGGGCCCGGCCAATGGCGTGGCCATTCTGATTCCTTTGGCCTTTACCCTTGGCCTACAGCCGGAAACCGCTCTGATCATGCTGACCTCAGTTTATGCCGGGGCCATGTATGGTGGACGCATTTCCTCGATTCTGCTCAACATCCCCGGTGACGAGCCGGCGATGATGACCTGCCTGGATGGCTATCCCATGGCGCAGAAGGGCAAGGCCGCCGAGGCCCTGGCGATTTCGGCCGTGGCGTCCTTCATGGGCAGTCTGATTGCCACCATCGGCTTGATTCTGCTGGCGCCGTTACTGGCGGATTTTGCCCTGACGTTCGGTCCAGCAGAATATTTCGCGCTTTTCCTGCTGGCTTTTGCCACCCTGGGGGGCATCACCGGCAAGAACCCCATGAAGACCGTGGTGGCGGCCTGTATCGGCTTGATGATCGCGACCGTGGGCATCGATACCACCGGCGTGCAACGCTATACCTTCGGTGTGCTGGAGCTTTATGAAGGCGTCGACTTCATCATCGCTATCGTTGGCCTGTTTGCCATCTCCGAGCTGCTGTTCTTCATCGAGGACAAGGCGGGTGGCGGCAAGGAAAAGATGTCCGTCAACAAGTTGACTCTGTCCTTCAAGGACTTGCGCGCGATCATGCCGTCCAGCATTCGTGGCGGCATCCTGGGCTTTATTGCCGGGGTTCTGCCGGGGGCAGGGGCGTCGCTGGGCAGCTTTATCGGCTATACACTGGAAAAGAAGGTCGTCGGCAAGAAGGGCTACTTCGGTCAAGGTGATCCGCGCGGTGTGGCCGGTCCCGAGGCCGGCAACAATGGTGCGTCCAGCGGTGCACTGGTGCCCATGCTGACGCTTGGTGTCCCGGGGAGTGGTACCACCGCCGTGCTGCTGGCGCTATTGATCTCGTTGAATATCACCCCCGGGCCGCTGATGTTCACGCAGAATGCCGATATCGTCTGGGGCGTGATCGCGGCCCTGCTGATCGGCAACTTCCTGCTGCTGGTGCTGAACATCCCGCTGGTGGGCATCTTCGTCAAGCTGCTCTCGGTACCGCCGATGTATCTGCTGCCGATCGTCACCATGATCGCCTTCGTGGGTATCTACTCGATCTCCAACACCGCCTTCGATCTCTACTTCATGGTGGCCTTCGGGGTGGCCGGGTACCTGTTGCGCAAGCTGGAGATACCCTTGGTGCCGGTCATACTCGGCCTGTTGCTGGGGCCAGAGATGGAGAAGAATCTGCGCCATGCCATGACCCTGTCCGAGGGCGACTGGAGCATCCTGTGGAGCAGCGGCCTGGCCATCGGTCTGTGGGTCTTCGCCGGCCTGGGGCTGATTCTGCCGTACATCGTCGGCCCCATACTGCGTCGACGCATGAAGGTAGAGACGGCCGATGCAGGTACCGATGATTAAGCCCTGACGGGTCAGCTGGCTGAAAAGGAACAAGGCGCCGCTCAAACCGGCGCCTTTTCGTTGTGCGCTTTGTCTGAAAACTGACTACCCGCGCCCATTCGGCGTTGAAAATCGACTCGAAATACTCATTTACACGACGCAAACTCCAGTTCGTCGGCTTTGCCTTGCCTCAGGGAAACGCTGAATAAAATGCCGAGTATAGTGAAGCGCAAGGCCCCGGAGCACAGAAAGCGATACATAACAGATAGTTAGGCGAGATTTCGACCGGGCTGGCGCACCAGCACCGCGCACAAATTCGCCAGGAGCGAATTTGAACCTTCTTTCGACGGGCCCGCAGGGTAGCCGCCAAGGATTGCGGCTATAACGCAGCGATTTGAATGCGCAGGCATTTAGGCAGTGTTTCCTCAGCAGTCTCGTCGACTTTCAGACTAAAGCTTAGTTTACGCGAGTCACGGCCTGATGACGCGAGTCGACATGCCAGGGCAGGCCGAGCCGGGTGTTGCGTTCCAGCTCGGCAATCACCTGGGCACCGAGCAGCAGGATGATGGCGCCGACCTCGAGGATCAGCAGGATGACGATCAGGGTCGCCAGGGAGCCATAGACGGCGTTGACGAACGACAGGTTGGTGAAATAGAAGACCAGCAGCAGGCGCGCGCCTTCCCACATCAAGGCGGCCACAAAGCCGCCGATCAGGGCGCGATGAATGGCAATGCGCACCACCGGAAGCACCTTGTAGATGGCACTGAACAGCAGGAATACGCCGATGAAGCTGGTCAGGTTGAGCATCGAGCCGGACAGCCCCGCCAGCGGAAGCTCGCGGCCCAGCAGTGCCATCCAGACGGTATTGACGGTATTGGCCAGGCTGACCATCAGCGTCAGACTCAACAGGGCGGCGCCGAGCACCAGCATGAAGGCATAGGGCATTAGCACCGAGACCCAGACCGAACGGCCGGCATGGGTGTCCGAGGCATGAAAGATGATCGCCAGGGCGTCCTCGAGCATGCGAAAGGCGAAGGAACTGAAGACCAGCAGTACGGGAATGCCGAGCACACCGATGGCATCTCGAGAATCCAGCAGGGAACGCACGGCATCCAGGACCACCTCGGCATAGGCCGGGGTGAGGTGGCGTACCTGAATGGCCAGCACACCCATGAGCTGTTGTTCATCGACCACACCGGCCAGCAGCACGACCAGCAAAGCAAACAACGGCACGATCGACAACAGTACATTGTAGCCGACGCCACCCGCCAGCAGGATCCCGCGGTTGCCCAGGAAGGCGGTCAGCACGCGCCAGGCAAAGCGGGCCCCACGATGCAGGAGCACGCCGGGACGGTGCCTGTCTTTTACTGTTGAAGCCTTTGTCATGGCCGTATCCGCCGGGAGTCTGCGAGTATGATACGCTGTTCCTCGCAATACCCGTCAATTGCTGGGTACTCCGCGGCGTGTCTGGGTTGGTATTGGCGAAAGGTTGAGCAACGGGCAAGTCGGGGTGTATATGTTGATAGGATCCATGCTGTAGGGTTCAGGACTTGACCCTGCCACACACATCGACCCATAACGGGGAGAAAGCCGATGTCAGATAGTTCCATGCGAGAGCTTTTTCAGGACAACCGCGTCAAGGCCATTTCTGCAGTGGCAGTGGTCGGCGTGGTCTGGGCGGTGTTTGCCCAGTCCAGTGCCAGCTCCAGTGATGAGGCGCTGCAGGCGATGCAGTCCCGGCTCGAGTCTGTGCAGTCCAAGAATCAGACGCTGCAGAATCAGGTGGCTGAACAGGCAGCGGCCAAGGACAAAGTCGAAGCGCTCAAGGTCCGCACCCAAGAACTCGAGCAGCAGCGCCAGGCCGCTCAGACAGAGCTCGACAAGGTGACATCCCAGGTGAAGCAAGCACGGGCTAAGCTGGAAGAAGCCAACGCTGCTCTGGAGCCGGTTCAGGCCAAGGTCAATGAGGCCGAGAAGAAGCTGGAAGAGCGCCAGGCATCCCTGGCCAGCGTGCAACAGGAACTCGACAAGGCCAAGCAGGCTCGTGATGAAGCCCAGGCGGCTCGTGACGAGGCCGTGGCAGCGCGCCAGCAGGCCGAAGAGAAGAAGGCTGGTCTCAGCAAACAGATAGCCGAGCTGGAGCAGCAGCATAAAGAGTTAAGCACTACGATTGAGCGTCTCACCGCAGAGCGCAAGCAGCTTCAAGCGCAGCGTGATGAGGCCAGTCAGGCACTCGAAAGCGTCAAGGGCGACCTGCAAGCTGGCCGCGAAGAACTGGCAAATCTGAAAGACAAGGTCGATACCCGTAGTCAGCAACTGGCCAGCCTGAAAAGCGATCTGGCCGCATGGCGGGACAGGCTCTCTGACCTCGGTAGTGATGACCAGTCCGGCGGTGATGCCGCGGCGTCTTCCAGCGAGTCCGATGCGGCTGAGCAGAGCGACACCCAGTCCGGCGGTGATGCCGCGGCGTCTTCCAGCGAGTCCGATGCGGCCGAGCAGAGCGACACCCAGTCCGGCAGTGATGCCGCGGCGTCTTCCAGCGAGTCCGATGCGGCCGAGCAGGGCGACACCCAGTCCGGCGGTGATGCCGCGGCGTCTTCCAGCGAGTCCGATGCGGGCGAGCAGGGCGACAGCCAATCCGGCAGTGATGACTCGGCGTCTTCCAGCGAGTCCGATGCGGGTGAGCAGGGCGATAGCCAGTCCGGCAGTGATGCCTCGGCGTCTTCCAGCGAGTCCAGCGCGGGCGAGCAGGGCGATAGCCAGTCCGGCAGTGATGCCTCGGCGTCTTCCAGCGAGCCCGATGCGGCGCCATCCGAAGACGAGGCCTCGACTCGCAACCGCGAACAGGAATCGGCTCAGGAAGTCTGACGTCGGGTCCCGAGGCGGCTCGAGGGGCGCGCTCATGGCGCGCCCTTCGTCGTTTTCAGGCATCCCGCAAGATTGCATGCCGCCTTCTGGTGGCAGGTATACTGGTCGATGTTCCGGCCCTTGCAGGGGCCGGCCCCAAGCATTGAAAGGAGCGAGTCGTGATCGAAGGGGTCAAGCATATTGTTGCCGTGGCATCCGGCAAGGGGGGCGTCGGTAAGTCCACCGTGACCGCCAACCTGGCACTGGCCATGGCGGCCGAAGGCTATCGTGTGGGCGTGCTGGACGCCGATATCCATGGGCCCAGCCAGGCTCGCATGCTGGGGGTTGCCGATGATGCGCGGCCCGAGACGGCCGGTGAAAAACGCCTCAAGCCACTGCAGGCCCACGGGCTGCAGACGATGTCCATGGCCTTCATGGTGGATATTCGTGAACCCACGGTGTGGCGTGGGCCCATGGTTGCCGGGGCCTTTCAGCAGCTGCTGACGCAGACCGTCTGGGATGATCTCGATGTCCTCTTCATCGACATGCCGCCCGGTACCGGCGATGTTCAGCTGACGCTGGCGCAGAAGGTACCGGTAGATGGTGCCGTGATCGTCACCACGCCACAGGACATTGCCCTGCTGGATGCGCGCAAGGGCATCGAGATGTTCCGCAAGGTCAATGTGCCGTCTTTCGGTGTGGTCGAGAACATGAGCCTGCATGTCTGCACCCAATGCGGGCACAGCGAGCCGATTTTCGGCGAAGGAGGTGGGGAGAAGATCGCCCAGGAATATGACACCCGCCTGCTGGGCCGCTTGCCGCTGACCCTGGGCATTCGCGAACAGGCGGATGGCGGCAATCCCACCGTGGTAGCCGAGCCCGATGGTGAGGTGACGCATACCTTCCGCGACATGGCGCGCCAGGTGGCCGAGCAGCTCGGCAAGCCGGTGGATGATGGCCCGGAGATCTCGTTCAGCGAGTGAAGGTCGTGACGGCGGGCGCCGCGACGGCTATCATGTGCGGCGCCCGGCCGTGAGCGGCCGGGACCTTCACCCTTTACCCGGCAGGACCTTCCCATGAGCATCAAATCAGACCACTGGATACGCCGCATGGCCGCAAGCGACGGCATGATCGAGCCCTTCGAAGCCGATCAGGTGCGTTATGTGAACGACCAGCGGGTGATCTCATACGGAACATCCAGTTACGGGTATGACGTGCGCTGTTCCGATGAATTCAAGGTGTTCACCAACATCCACTCGGCGGTCGTCGACCCCAAGGGCTTCGATGAAAAAAGCTTCGTCGACGTCAAGGGGGATGTCTGCGTGATCCCGCCCAATTCCTTCGCTCTGGCGCGGACCATCGAGTACTTTCGGATCCCGCGCAGCGTGCTGACCATCTGCCTGGGCAAGTCGACCTATGCCCGCTGCGGTATCATCGTCAATGTGACCCCGCTCGAACCCGAGTGGGAAGGCCATGTGACCCTGGAGTTCTCCAACACCACCAACCTCCCGGCGAAGATCTACGCCAATGAAGGCGTGGCGCAGATGCTCTTCCTGGAATCCGACGAGGTCTGCTCGACCTCCTACAAGGACCGCGGCGGCAAGTACATGGGGCAACGCGGCGTGACACTGCCGAGGACCTGATACCGGCCCGGCCTTCGGCCGGGAGCTATAAGCTTGAAGAGCGCGGCTGGCGTCGCCTGGAGAGCGAAGAACGGCGCTGCGAGCGTTCCAGGAATGAAGAGGGAAGAACGGCGCTGCGCGCCTTGAAGAGGGAAGAAAACCCTGACACCACTGTGGTCGGTCGTAAGCTTCCTTCTTCATTCTTCATTCTTCATTCTTCCTTCTTCCTAGAGTCCTTCGTCCAACTCCTCGGCGGCGTCTTCGTGGGAGAGTCGCATGCCGGTGGGGGGCAGACTGATGCCGTCCATGGTGATGTGGTCGCCGGTCAGTTGCAGGCGGCCTTCCAGGAACCAGTTGACGGCGATCGGCAGGATCAGGTGTTCGCGAGCCTGTACCTTGTCCTTGAGGTTTTCCAGGCCATCGTCGGCGTCGACGCGGACCGCGGCTTGCAGGGCGACCGGCCCGCCGTCCAGTTCCTCGGTGACGAAATGGACGCTGCAGCCATGTTCGCTCACGCCGTCCTCGAGTGCCCGGGCATGGGTATGCAGGCCCTGATAAGCCGGCAGCAGCGACGGATGGATGTTGAGCATCCGGCCCAGGAAGCGCTGTACGAAGCGTGGTGTCAGAATGCGCATGAAGCCGGCCAGCACGACCAGGTCGGGTTCATGGCGTTCGATGACCTTGATCAGCGCGCCGTCGAAGGTCTCGCGACTCTCGTATTCGCGATGCGGCAGGGCGACCGCATCGATGCCGGCATCGCGGGCGCGCTTGAGGCCCTGGGCATCCGCCTGGTTGGAGACCACGGCGACGATCTCACCGCCCAGGCGGTCATGTTCCTGGGCTTCGATCAAGGCCTGCAGGTTGCTGCCGGTACCGGAAATCAGCACCACGATACGCCGCGCGTCGGCGGGCTCGGGGGTGAAGTCCTGGAGCGTGTCGCTCGGGTAGTCGGTGTCGCTCATTCGTTCAGGTTCTCCAGCTGGACTACTTCGTCGTCCTCGCCACGCGCCACGATCTGGCCGATGCGGTGTACCGTCTCGCCCTGGGCCTGGAGGTGGGCGCGCGCCTGGTCGGCACGTTCGGCGGGGACGGCCAGGACCATGCCGATGCCGCAGTTGAGGACTCGATGCATCTCGTGTTCGTCGACGTTGCCGTGTTGCTTGAGCCAGTCGAACACCGCGGGACGTTGCCAGCTGCTGGTGTCGATGCGTGCTGCAGCACCCTCGGGGAGCACGCGCGGCAGGTTTTCCAGCAGGCCGCCGCCGGTGATGTGCGACAGGGCATGGACCGGGATATCGGTCTCCTTGAGCAGCGACAGCAGCGGCTTGACGTAGATGCGGGTCGGTGCCATCAGGGCATCGCCCAGGGCGCGTCCGTCGAGCGCGGTATCCAGCGAGGTCGCGTTGAGTTCGAGGATCTTGCGGATCAGCGAATAGCCGTTGGAGTGTGGCCCCGAGGACGTCATGCCGAGCAGTACGTCGCCTTCGCCGACAGCCTGGCCGTCGAGGATGGCGTCCTTTTCTACGACGCCGACGCAGAAGCCGGCCAGGTCATAGTCGTTGCCGGCATACATGCCCGGCATCTCGGCGGTTTCGCCACCGACCAGGGCGCAGCCAGCCTGCTCGCAGCCCTGACCGATGCCGGTGACCACGTCGGCGGCGATGTCGACATTCAACTGACCCGTGGCATAGTAGTCGAGGAACAGCAGGGGTTCGGCACCGGCGACCACCAGGTCATTGACGCACATGGCCACCAGGTCGATGCCGATGGTGTCGTGACGCCCCAGGTCCATGGCCAGGCGCAGCTTGGTGCCGACGCCATCGGTGCCGGTGACCAGCACCGGCTCGCGATACCCGCTCGGCAGCTGGCAGAGGGCGCCGAAGCCGCCCAGTCCGCCCATGACTTCGGGACGCGTGGTGCGTTTGGCGACGCCCTTGATGCGGTCGACCAGGGCATTGCCGGCGTCGATGTCGACGCCGGCATCCTTGTAGCTGAGCGATGCGCCGTGCGGGCGCTGGGTGGAATCGGTCATGACCTGTCCTGTTATGAACATTGCTGTCGAAGGGCGCGACCCGCGATCCGCTCGTTGACTGGCGCCAGCGCGTCGCGGTGGGCAATATGGGTCGCAGATTGTAGCATCACCAGGCGTGGCACGCACCGCCACATCAGGCATCGCACAGGGAGAGCAGGATGCGTAGACAGGGTTGGATCGTCGCCATACTGGCGGCCATCGGGTTGTGGTTTTTCATCAGCATCGAGCCGGTGCTGATGCCGTTTTTTGTCAGCATGGTACTGGCCTACCTCGGCGACCCGCTCGCCGACCGGCTAGAGGAACGGGGGTTATCCAGGCGCCTGGCGGTCTCGGTGGTATTCCTGCTGCTGATCCTGGTCATCAGCCTCAGCCTGGTGCTGGTGATTCCGGTGCTGGGCCGTCAGCTGGGCCAGTTCATCGAATCGATACCGGCTATCCTGGGCTGGGTGCAGAGCACGGTGGTGCCGCATGTGCGTTCGGCGACCGGCCTGGACCTGAGTACCGATTTCGATCAGATGCGCCAGACCCTGGTCGACAACTGGAAGGAGACCGGGACCCTGGCAGCCACCCTGCTGGCCAAGGTGTCCAAATCCGGCATGGCTCTGGTCGCCATGATTGGCAACCTGGCGCTGATTCCGGTGGTGACCTTCTACCTGCTGCTCGACTGGGACGACCTGGTGGCCAAGGTGCGCAGCGTGCTGCCACGCCGCTGGGAGCCGACCGTGGCGCGCCTGGCTGCGGAATGCGACGAGGTACTGTCGTCCTTCTTGCGTGGCCAGCTGATCGTCATGCTGTGCCTGGGCGTGATCTATGCCATTGGCTTGACGCTGCTGGGTGTCAGGTTCGGTCTGCTGATCGGCCTGTTATCCGGCCTGGCCAGCATCGTGCCGTATCTCGGCGTGATCGTGGGGATCTCGGTGGCCGGCCTGGTGGCGTTCTTTCAGTCCGGCGAGTTGTGGATGCTGGTCGGTGTGGCCGCGGTATTCGGCTTCGGTCAGTTCGTCGAGAGTATCGTCCTGCAACCCAAGTTGCTCGGCGACAAGATCGGCCTCCATCCGGTCGCCGTGATCTTTGCCGTCCTGGCCGGTGGTCAGCTGTTCGGCTTCACCGGCGTGTTGCTGGCGCTGCCCGTGGCGGCCATGGTCATGGTGGTGTTGCGTTATCTGCATGATCGCTATAAAAACAGCTCGCTGTATGATGCAGAGCGGTCCGTATCCGACGAGGAGTCTCCATGAGCCGAGCACCCGCGCAGCTGCCACTGGGAGTGGGGCTGCGTGACGACGCCACTTTCGCCAACTTCCATCCGGGGCCCAATGCCACCCTGGTGGCTTGCCTGAAGCGGCAGCTCGAGGCCGCCGGGGAACCCTTCGTCTATATCTGGGGAGGCGATGGCGTCGGGCGCAGTCATCTGCTCCAGGCGGCCTGTCACGCGGCATCCGACCAGGACCGGCGATCCCTGTATCTGCCCCTCGAAGAGCTCGGCCACTTCCCGCCCCTGATGCTCGAGGAGGTCGAACGGCTCGACCTGGTGGCCATCGATGACCTGGACAGGGTCGTGGGGCGCAAGCGTTGGGAAGAGGCGCTCTTCCATGCCTTCAATCGTCTGCGTGATGGCGGGCGACGCCTTGTCGTGGCCGCTTCCGCACCACCACGCCAGCTGTCGGTCCAGTTGCCGGATCTGGCCTCGCGGCTGACCTGGGGCATGACGTTCCAGGTTCCCGGCCTGGATGACCAGGGGCGCCTCGAGGCCTTGCAACTGCGTGCCAGGGGGCGCGGCATGCAACTTTCCGATGAGGTCGCGCGTTATATTCTGCACCGTGGCCCACGGCATCTGGAATCGATGTTCGAAGTGCTGGAGACCCTCGACCGAGCCTCACTATCTGCCCAGCGCAAGCTCACGATTCCGTTCGTCAAGCAGGCGCTGGGCTGGTAACTGGCCAACGGTGAGGGTCGGGGGCCAGCGGACCTTAGCGGTTCAAGTCGATCTCGTGGTGCTGTCCCTTGCCCAGGCTGATTTCGTGAATAACGACCTGGCGCTGACCGCTGGATGGGTTGACCAGGCTGCCGGATACATAGAAATCGCCACTGGGCAGGCCGCGCAGCGTGAAATAGCCGTTGCTGTCGGTGCGGGTAGTGTGGGTATAGGCGCGCGCCCGAGGGTCGGCCCGTTCGACCGCGCGGCCGGCGAGGGCCTGCTCGGCGGCTTCCGCCGAATAGGTCGTGATCGGCGCGACCGAGATGGTTTCGCCGGCGCCGACGACCGTGCCTGATGCCGTATCGAGTGTCAGTCGCCCGCTGAGAGCGGCAGAGCCGGACTTTTCCAGGGAAGCATACTGATCCTCGGGAAAGTCGACCTGGCGCGCTACCCGCCCGCGGTCGGACGGCGGGGTATCGGCTTCGGCGCTTTCTGCTCTGTCAGTACCCCGGTTGACGTCCGAGATCTCGATGGACTCGTCGCGTTGCGTCTCGCCGGAGTAGGGGGCCATCTGGCAACCGGCGAGTAGCATGGCGAGGGAAAGTCCCAAGAAGAGGTGTCGCATGAAGTCTCCTGGTGGCTGGGGCCCTGTGTGCCAGGAGAGCTTAACGCAAAAAGGCTACCGCCAGTAGCGGTAGCCTTTCATCGTCACGCACGAGGCCGGATTCAGGCCTTGCGAGTGGCCTTTTCGACGGACTCGGAAGCCTGCTTGACGTTGGCATCGGTCAGCTTCTGGCTTTCCTGAACGAAGTCCTGCTGCATGGAGACGACCTTTTCGGCGTCGCCCTTGAAGCGCTCGGTAAGCTCCTTGGCGACCTTCTGCTGGCCTTCCATGTAGCTACGCAGGCCTTCGGCATCCTTGACGTCGATCAGCGAGCGAAGCTGAGCAATACCGGTCTCGGTATAGGCCTGGCCGGCGTCCATCTGGGCGCGCAGCATCTTCTCGGTGAAGTCCACGGACAGCGACGCATAGGCGCGGGCCGGGCCAAAGAACAGAGACTCGAATTGCTCGCTAAACTGTTGGGTGTTGAAATCGCGCATCGTGTGAACCCTCCTGGGGTCGGTCTTCGTTGAAGGCCTGGGCGATTCGCCGATGCCTTCGCGTTGATGTTGCAATGCACAATAGCAGTGCTTTTTGTGCATTGCAACATAGGCCGAAGAATTTCTTTCGTCGCTTCACACGGCGTTCCCGCTGAAGGGGCGGGTGGGCTCGCTCTCGATATGCCTGTGCCCGGGGCCGGGCACCGGGGCATGCCGTCGGGACGCGTTATCAAAGACCTTGCATGCTCGCCCGGCCAGCGCCATGGTGAGCGGAGACTCTGTCGACAAGGAGGCGAAGATGACCGATACACGCATCGAGCGGGACAGCATGGGCGAACTGGAGGTGCCGGCGACGGCGCTTTACGGCGCCCAGACCCAGCGAGCCGTCAATAACTTTCCGGTATCCGGGCAGGCCATGCCGGCGGCCTTCATCCATGCCATCGCGCACATCAAGCGCGCTGCGGCCCGCGTCAATCAGGACCTGGGGCTGCTCGATGAGCAACGCGCCGACGCCATCGTCGAGGCGGCGGAAGCCGTCATCGACGGACAGCATGACGATCAGTTCCCGGTGGATGTCTTCCAGACCGGCTCAGGCACCTCGAGCAACATGAACGTCAACGAGGTGCTGGCCCATCTGGCGAGTAGCGAAGGCCTGGAAGTCGGCCCCAATGATCACGTCAACATGGGGCAGTCGAGCAATGATGTCATTCCCACTGCGCTCCACCTTTCTGCGGCGCTGGAAGTGACCCGGGAACTGCGTCCCACACTCGAGTATCTGCGCAAGGCGATCGACAAGCGGGCCGTCGAACTCGACGGGGTGGTCAAGACCGGGCGCACGCATCTCATGGATGCCATGCCATTGCGCATGAGTCAGGAACTGGGTGCCTGGTCGAGTCAGGTGGGCCAGGCCATCGAACGCCTCGACAGTGCCATGACGCGACTCTGCCGTCTGGCGCAGGGGGGCACGGCCGTGGGCACTGGCATTAATGCGCATCCGGAGTTTGCCGAGCGCATGGCGGCACAGCTCAGCGAGCGCACCGGTCTGTCGCTGACGCCCAATGACAGCTTTTTCGCCAGCCTGGGCTCCCAGGATGCTGCCGTGGAGCTTTCCGGTCAGCTGCGCGGCCTGGCCTGCGTGATCATGAAGATCGCCAACGATCTGCGCTGGATGAACTCCGGCCCACTGGCCGGGCTGGGCGAGATCGAACTCGAGGCCCTGCAGCCCGGCAGCTCGATCATGCCCGGAAAGGTCAACCCGGTGATCCCTGAATCTGCCGCTCAGGCCGCCGCTCAGGTCATCGGCCTGGACACTGCGGTGAGCGTGGCCGGGCAGAGCGGCAACTTCCAGCTCAATGTCATGCTGCCGATGGTGGCCAACAACCTGCTGTCCTCGATTCAACTGATGAGCAATACCTCCGCCCTGCTGGCGGATCGCGCCATCGCGACCTTCAAGGTACGCGAGGATCAACTGAGCGACCCCCTTTCACGCAATCCCATCCTGGTCACGGCGTTGAACTCGGTGATCGGCTACAACGCCGCGGCGGCCATCGCCAAGCAGGCCTACCAGGCCGGCCGCCCGATCATCGATGTCGCGGAGGAAGAGACCGAGCTATCCCGCGAAGAACTGCAACGCCTGCTCGACCCCGCGGCCCTGACCCGAGGCGGGATACCCGAGTAAGCGAGCGTCGCCCGGCTCCGCCGGGAGCTTGAAGCCATAAGCTTGAAGCTGGAAGAAAAACCTTGGCCCCATGTCGTCGGGGTTCATGCTGTCTTCGAGCTTCGAGCTTCGAGCTTCGAGCTTCGAGCTTCGAGCTTCGAGCTTCGAGCTTCGAGCTTCGAGCTTCAGTCTTCCTGCTCCCTGAGCTGTCCTTCGCGAATGGTGTCGCGGGCGTCCTGATGCTCCTGGCTGTCGGCTTGCGGGTTGTCGTGCTCGTCGGCACGTGAGGGGCGGTAGCAGAGAGTCGTGAGGATCGGGAAGTGGTCGGAACCGAAGCCGGGCAGACGTTGCATGACGCTCAGCGTGAAGTGTTCGCTGGAAAAGACGTGGTCGAGCGGCCAGCGCATCACTGGGTAGCTGGCGTGAAAGGTGCTGAACATACCGCGGCCGCGTCTCGGGTCGAGCATGCCGCTGACGCGACAGAAGCTGCGTGTGGTGCGCGACCAGGCCACGTCATTGAGGTCGCCGGCGACCAGCGTCGGTCCGGGGTCGGCATGAATCCGTTTGCCCACCAGCAACAGCTCGGCGTCGCGCCATAGGGATTCCTTGCTCTCGCTGGGAGCGGGTGGGCGCGGATGTACCGCATAGAGGTGGATGCTGTCGCCGCAGCGCAGCTGGATCCCGGTCGAGATGGAGGGAATATCCTCCTGAATCAGTCGTTCGACACGGGGCGATAGCAGCGGCAGGCGCGAGTAGAGGTGCATGCCGTAGAGGTTGTCCTGTGGGATGCGCACGGCATGTGGCCAGTCATCGGCGAGGGCCTCGTCGAGCTGCTGCTCCCACCAGGCGTCGGACTCCAGGGTCAGGACGATATCCGGCGAATGTTGATGAATGAGCGCGACCAGCCCTTCGGCATTGCGGTTGGGCGTCAGCACATTGGCGACCAGCAGGCGCAGGCAGCGATCCTCATGGCCGGGCTGGGCCGGCTGTACCTGTATCGGCCACAGGCGGGTCCAGGGCAGGATATGCACGACCTGTAACATCAGGGTGACAAGGCCGCAGACCATGGCCAGCCAATACCAGGGCGGCTCCACCAGTGGAGTGGCAACCAGGCAGAGCAGGGCGAGGGCGGCGATCTGCAGGCGGGGAAACTCGCAGCTGCGAATGCCCCACCAGTGCATCGGCAGGTGAGCCACCAGAGTGGCCGCCAGCAGCAAGGCCGCCAGTAGTGTGATCGTGGATGTCACCGGACACTCCCCGTTGCGATCCGCCCTCTGGCCTCCCTACGGCCTTTCAGGACATGAATGCTAGGAGCATACATGGGTTGCCGGGGGTTGGCATGGTCGCCAGTATGGATTGGCGGTATGGTGCCAAGCCGCTGTGGTAAATGAAATCTATGTGCGGACGAGCCAAGAGCTGTCAGGAGAATCGCGTGATGTCATCAGGCCCGACCGCATGCCGGAACACCTACCTGCTGATGCGGCATGGTCATAGCGAAGCGAATCAACAAGGGCGCATCGTGAGTTCGCCGTGTCGGGGCGTTGCTTCATTCGGCCTGTCCGACCGGGGGCGGAAAGAAGTGGGCGAGACCCTGATGGCCTGGCACTGGGCCTTGCCAACACGGGTCGTGCATTCCGATTTTCTGCGCACGACCCAGACGGCCCAGCGTGTGGCGAAGTGGTTCGATGTCGAGGGCGTTGTCGACCGGCGTCTGCGTGAGCGGGATTTCGGTGAGCTTGAGGGGCAGCCGGACGCGCGTTATGCCGAGGCCTGGGCCCAGGACGCCCTGGATGCCGAGCATCAGTGCCAGGGGATCGAAGCCGTAAATCGCGTGGCCGCGCGCCTGCTGGCGGTCATCCGGGATCTGGAGCAGGCGTCGCGCGACGAGTGTGTACTGCTGGTCAGTCACGGCGACCCCTTGCAGATTCTCTTGACCGCCCTCGAGGGGCGTGATCTACGACAGCATCGCGACCGGGCACTCATGCAGCCGGCTGATGTAGTGGCCTGGCCGCCGCCTGTCAGGCAATGGCCGTGAGCCTGGCCCGTTGCAGATAGCGGGCGAGCCGCTGCTGCTGCTCGGTGGTCAGCCGCAGGGCCAGTTTGGTGCGCCGCCACAGGATGTCTTCCGGCAGGCGTGCCCATTCGTGTTCCACCAGGTAGTCGACTTCGGCGGCCGTCAGGCCGGCACCGAAGGCCTCGCCCAGGTCTTCCTCGCGGCGTGCGCCCTGTAGAAATGCCAGACAGAGGCTGCCGTAGCTGCGGGCCAGACGTGCTGCACGTGCGTGACCCAGAAAAGGATAGTCGGCTTCCAGGCGGGCCGCAAAACTCGCCTGATCCTGGATATCGCCGCCGGGCAGCACAGTGTCCTTCGTCCAGGGCTCGCCCATGTACGGGAAGTGCGCCGCCAGCGCGCCTAGCGCCGCCTCGGCGAGCTTGCGATAAGTGGTGATCTTGCCGCCGAAGATCGACAGCAGCGGTGCGCCCTGGTCGTCGTCCAGGTCCAGGGTGTAATCACGGGTCATGGCGGCAGGGTCGGCGGATTCGTCGTCACACAGGGGGCGTACGCCGGAGAAGGTGCGCAGCACGTCCTCGCGTTCGAGGTGCGTGGTGAAGTGTTCATTGACCACCTTGAGCAGATACTCGATTTCCGCCTCGCTGGCCTCGACCCGGGAGGGGTCCCCCTGATATTGACGGTCCGTGGTGCCGATAAGGCTGAAATCGTCCTCATAGGGCAACACGAAAACGATGCGCTGGTCGCTGTTCTGCAGGATGTAGGCCCGCTCGTCGACGTTGAGACGCGGCACGATCAGGTGACTGCCTTGAATCATGCGTACCCCGTAGCGGGATGTACGCTGAGCCTGGTTGCGCACCACGTTGTCCACCCAGGGGCCGGCGGCGTTGACCAGGGCTCTGGCATATCGACGCTGTCGGTGGCCCGTATCGCGGTCCTCGAGCTCGATTTCCCAGTACTGCTGCCGGTCTCGGGCCGCGACACAGCGGCTGCGGGTCATGACCTCGGCTCCGTACTGTCGGGCCTGCATGGCATTGAGCACCACCAGCCGTGCATCATCGACCCAGCAATCCGAGTACTCGAAACCGCGACGGATGTCCGCTTTCAAGCCCTGGCGCGAGTCCAGGCGAATGCCGCGCGAACTGGCGAGTGTCTGACGCTTGCCCAGGTGGTCGTAGAGGAAAAGGCCGGCACGCAACATCCAGGCCGGGCGTAGGTGAGCTCGATGAGGCAGCACGAAGCGCAGTGGGCTGATGATGTGCGGTGCCTTGGCCATGAGGACTTCGCGTTCGCGCAGGGCTTCGCGGACCAGTCGGAATTCGTGATGCTCCAGATAGCGCAGACCACCGTGAATCAGCTTGCTGCTGGCCGAGGACGTGGCGCTGGCCAGGTCGGCCTGTTCGCACAGGGCCACGCCGAGGCCTCTACCCCCAGCATCGGCGGCAATGCCGGTACCATTGATTCCGCCACCGATGACAAACAGATCCAGGATATCGTCCTTGGTAGGGTGCATCGTGCCAGCTCCGACCGGCGAGCCGCCGGGTTCAGGTGTGAACATTGAGTGTTTGAAAACGAAAATAAAACAATCGCGTTCGAACATCAAGAGTCGCCGTGCTCCCAACGCAGTGAGGAGGAGGCACGAGGCGCGGAGTGCAGAATGCGAGATACGGGCCGCGTTCGAACGGGCGGCCAGGAGTGGCGGGGGGCTGTCAGGCCAGGTGGAGGATCACGTCATGCTGGTTCAGCAGTCGCCGGATGCTTTCGGGAGGCTCTCGATCGGTGAAGAGGGCATCCAGCTGAGCCAGATTGCCCTGGCGCACCACGGGGTTGCGCTGGAACTTGGAGTGGTCCGCGGCCAGG
Source organism: Halomonas halmophila (assembly GCF_006540005.1). Classification (GTDB taxonomy): domain Bacteria; phylum Pseudomonadota; class Gammaproteobacteria; order Pseudomonadales; family Halomonadaceae; genus Halomonas; species Halomonas halmophila. The sequence continues at coordinate 78,135 of NZ_BJOC01000013.1, forward strand.
AAGACCTGCCGGGAGTTGTGGATAATGGCCTGTGCGACCCTGACTTCCTGATAGTCGAATTCGAGCAGCGAGCCATCTTCATCGATACCGCTGATGCCGATAATGCCGAAGTCCACCTTGAACTGGTTGATGAAATCGATGGTGGCCTCACCGATGATGCCGCCATCCCGTGAGCGGATCTGGCCCCCGGCGATGATGACATTGAAGTCCTCCTTGTGCTGGAGGATAGCGGCGACATTGAGGTTGTTGGTGATGATCTCGAGCCCGCGGTGGTCCAGCAAGGCCTCGGCAATGACCTCGTTGCTGGTGCCGATATTGATGAACAGGGAGGCGTGGTCGGGAATCTGTTCCGCCAGCAGTGCCGCTATGCGCTGCTTGGCCTCGAGGTTGAGCGTCTTGCGAGTCGCGTAGGCGGTGTTGACGGTGCTCGACTCCATGCCGGCACCGCCGTGCACGCGGCGCAGATGTCCTTCGGCGGACAGCTGATTGAGATCACGTCGTATGGTCTGGGGCGTGACCGCAAAGTGCTCGGTGAGCTGCTCGATACTGGCGTATCCCTGGCGGGCCACGAGTTCGAGAATGCTGGCCTGGCGTTGTTGTTGATTCATGGCGACTCCTTGATGCCGATCATTCTACGATATCGTCATCTTCAATGCAGTGAAGGCTGATATACGCCGAAGGTCTTAGGTGTCCAGGCGTCATGTCAATTGAGCGCAGGCCGCCACTGGAGTAGGCTTTGTGATCAGAAACGAACATTTTCGTTGGAAAGCGAAATTGCCGAATCATCCAGTGCCGAGCGCAGACAGTTTTCGGACAATGCTTAGTGCGGCTCGTGGTTGTCGGCCAAACTCCACAACAATCAGGGTGCTTGCATGGCTTCTTATCTGCTCGCCATTGACCAGGGCACGACCAGTTCTCGCGCCATCGTCTTCAATCGGGAAGGCAATGTGGTATTGACCGCCCAGCGGGAATTCGAGCAATGGTTTCCCCAGGATGGGTGGGTCGAGCACGACCCCGAGGCAATCTGGGAGACGGTCGTCGCCACCTGTCGGGAGGCCATCGAACGGCTCGAGGGTGGTGTCGAGCTGATCGATGGTATCGGCATCACCAATCAGCGGGAAACCACCCTGGTCTGGGACCGGAAGACCGGCAAGCCGCTGTATAACGCCATTGTCTGGCAGGACCGGCGTACCGCCGATGCCTGCGAGCGGCTGCGCGAAGCCGGTCATGCCGAGGATCTGCAGGCACGCACCGGCCTGCTGATCGATCCCTATTTCTCGGCCAGCAAGCTGGCCTGGATACTGGATAATGTGCCGGGCGCGCGTGAGCGGGCTGAGCGCGGCGAACTGGCCTTCGGCACGGTGGACACCTTCCTGATATGGCGGCTCACCGGCGGCAAGGTACATGCCACCGATGCCACCAATGCCTCGCGTACCGCGCTGTTCAATATCCACGAGCAGTGCTGGGATGCCACTCTGCTGGAACGCTTCGACATTCCCGAGAGCCTGCTGCCGGAGGTCAAGGACTCCAGCGATGACTTCGGCCGGGCCGATGCCGAATGGCTGGGGACCGAGCTGCCGATTGCCGGTGTCGCCGGTGATCAGCAGGCCGCCCTGGTCGGCCAGGCCTGCTTTACCCCGGGGATGGGCAAGAGCACTTATGGCACCGGCTGTTTCATGATCGTCAACATGGGGCAGGAAGCCGGCATTTCGCGCAATCGTTTGCTGACCACCGTGGGCTATCGCCTGAATGGCGTCCCGACCTACGCCATGGAGGGCAGCATCTTCGTGGCGGGGGCAACCGTGCAATGGCTGCGCGACGGTCTGCAGCTGTTCGCCGATGCGGCCGAGACCGAAGCGCTGGCCAGCAAGACCCGGCGTGGTCACAGTGTCTACCTGGTGCCTGCCTTCACCGGCCTGGGCGCCCCGCACTGGGACCCAAAGGCGCGCGGGGCCATCCTGGGCCTGACTCGTGATACCGGGATCGCCGAGATCGTTGCCGCCGGCCTGCAGGCGGTCTGCTACCAGACGCGCGATCTGCAGGTCTGCATGAATGATGACATGAGCGCCGGCTCCAACACCCTCAGGGTGGATGGCGGCATGGTCGGCAACAATTGGGTCATGCAGTTCCTGGCCGACATGCTGGGCGTGCAGGTGGACCGGCCCACTGTGCTCGAGACAACGGCGCTGGGCGCCGCCTATCTGGCCGGACTGCACTTGGGCTGGTACCGCAACCTGGACGAGATTGCCGGGCTGTGGCGTTGCGAGCGCAGCTTCCATCCCGCCATGGAGGAAGAAGAGCGCAGTCGTCTTTACGCCGGCTGGCTGGAGGCGGTGGATCGGGTACGCACCTCGCCCGGTGAGCATGACTCAAGTCACTGATCTTCGGGATCTTGATCAAGGTATTGAGGGGTTGCATTTGCGTGCCGGATAGGTAGAATACGCATCCGTTGTCGAGGCGAACCCGGCTCCAAAGGCAGGACCATAGCTCAGTTGGTTAGAGCGCCACGTTGACATCGTGGAGGTCGGCGGTTCAAATCCGCCTGGTCCTACCAAGCCTCATCCGGTAGTTCGGCAGCGTGCATCAGGACCATAGCTCAGTTGGTTAGAGCGCCACGTTGACATCGTGGAGGTCGGCGGTTCAAATCCGCCTGGTCCTACCAGATATCGAAAAGCCCCGGGGCCTCGCGCCTCGGGGCTTTTTGCATGCCGGGCATCAGTCCTGCGGGGCAGGGGTCAGTCGTTGAACGTCGTGCTGGCCACGAAGATATCGACCAAGGCCTCGATGCCGGCCTGGTCTTCCGCGGCGAAGCGGCCCGGCACCGGGCTGTCCAGGTCGAGCACGCCCCACAGTCGGCCATCGACGACCACCGGAACTACCAGTTCGGCTTGAGAGGCGCTGTCGCAGGCAATGTGATCGGCGATGGCATGCACGTCGTCGACGCGTTGTGTCTGCCGTGTACGGGCCGCGGCGCCACAGACGCCCTTGTCGAAGGGAATCGGGTGGCATGCCGGTTTGCCCTGGAAGGGCCCCAGGTGCAGTACGCCGGGCTCGCGTTGCACATAGAAGCCCACCCAATTGAGGTCCGGCACTTCCTGCACCAGCATGGCGCAGGTCTGAGCACTGTTGGTCAGCCAGTCGGTGGTATCCAGCAGGGCGTCCAGTTGTCGGCCCAGCAGGGCGTAATTCGTCATGATGTTGCGCTTCCTTGAACGCTCGAGGCCGGCATCATGGCCGGCCTCGAAGGGTGGATCAAGCAAGGTTCCCGAGCGGCTTCAGGCCAGGCCCGGGGACCGATTCATTTCCAGCCGGGAACCGCCTGGGCACCGAACAGCTCTTCGGCCTTGGCTTCCACTGCTTCGCTCTGATAGGCATCGACCAGCTGCTGAATGCTCTCCTTGTCTTCATCGCCGGCGCGCACGGCAATGATGTTGACGTAGGGAGACTCCGGCCCTTCCCTGATCAGGGCATCATCCAGTGTCAGGCCGGCCGGTTGGGCGAAGGTGTTGTTGATGAAGGCCATGTCGACGTCGGGCAGCACGCGTGGCAGTTGTGCGGCCGCGATTTCGCGGAACTCGAAGTCGTGGGGGTTCTCGACGATGTTGAGCGGCGTGGCTTCGAGATTGCTCGGATCGTCCAGCGTGATCATGCCTTTGTTGTGCATCAGGATCAGCGAGCGGCCCTCGTTGGACGGGTCGTTGGGCAGGGCGATAGTAGCCCCGTCCGGCAGCGCCTCGATGCTGTCGTACTGCTCGGAGTAGGCACCGATCGGGTAGACGAAGGTGCGCCCGGCAATGGCGAAGTCGTAGCCGCGGTCCTCGACCATGGACTGCATGTAGGGCTCGTGCTGGTAGGCGTTGGCATCCAGACTGCCGTCGGCCAGGGCGGCATTGGGCGTGACATAGTCGGTGAACTCGATGATTTCGATGTTCAGGTCGTACTTTCTCTCGGCGAGGTCGGCGGCGACCTGCATTACCTCGGTTTCGGGGCCGGCGACGGTGCCGACCTTGAGACTCTGCTCGTCGGCCTGGGCCTGGCCGAAGGCCAGCACGGAAGCGGCGAGGCCGCCGATCAGGATATGGCGCATGTCGGTCTCTCCTTTGCGGAAATGGTGAGGTTGCTCACTACTATATTGGAATAACCGTAAAAAGTGTAATGCTTTTTGGTTATTAAACGATGGTCCGGCTCACTTGTGATCGCTCTTGCGTACCAGGTAGTCACCCAGGCTCTGGAAGCCTTGCACCATCACTACCAGAATCGCCACGGTGATCAGCATGATGGTCGGGTTGAAACGGTTGTAGCCATAGCGGATGCCCAGATCGCCCAGGCCGCCGCCGCCGACGGCACCGGCCATGGCCGAGTAGCTGACCAGGGTGACGATGGTCACCGTCAGCGCGGTGAAGATTCCGCCACGCGCTTCCGGCAGCAGCACCTTGGTGATGATCTGCCAGGGGGTGGCGCCCATCGACTGGGCAGCTTCGACCAGGCCGGGGGAGATCTCGTTCAAGGCGCCTTCCACCAGGCGTGCGATGAAGGGGATGGCTGCAATTGTCAGGGGCACGACGGCGGCATTGGTGCCGATGGATGAGCCGACCAGCACGCGGGTAAAGGGGATGATGGCCACCATCAAAATGATGAAGGGCACCGAGCGGCCGATATTGGTGATCACACCCAGCACGCCTTGGAGCATCGGCTGGGCGAGTATCTGGCGAGGTCGCGTGACATACAGCATGACACCCAACGGGATACCGAGTATCGCGGCGATCAGGCCGGAGACGGCGACCATGTAGAGCGTGGCCAGGGTTGCCTCGAGAATGAGGTTAAGCATTGCGCTGGACATGGCCGAGTACCTCCACTTGCAGGTCGTGGTCTTGCAGATAGGCGAGGGCACGCCGCGTATCTTCGGCGTCGCCCATGAGTTCGGCGATCATCAGCCCCAGGGTACGGTCCTGGATGGACTCCACCTTGGCCTGCAGGATGCTGACATCCACCCCGCATTCGCGGGCCAGTCGTGAGACCAGCGGGGTGGAAACGGCGTCCCCGGAAAAGGCCAGGCGCACGACCGGGTGGCTGTGAGCGCCGGGCTGATCTTCGAGACGCTCGACGAGCGCATCCGGCGGCTCGAGCTCCAGAAAATCGTTGAGGAAGTCGCGGCCGAGCTGTGTCGCCGGCGCCGTGAAGAAATCGCCGACATCGGCGGCCTCGACCAGCTCGCCGTCGGAGATCAGGCTGACCCGGTGGCAGATCGACTTGACGACTTCCATCTCGTGGGTGATCAGCAGGATGGTCAGGCCCAGCTTGCGGTTGATGTCGCGCAGCAGCTCCAGGATGGCGCCAGTGGTATGGGGGTCCAGCGCCGAGGTCGCCTCGTCGCACAGCAGCACGCGGGGGCGGCTGGCCAGGGCGCGGGCGATGGCGACGCGCTGCTTCTGCCCGCCGGAGAGCTGAGCGGGATACTGGTCGGCCTTGTCGTCCAGGCCGACCAGCTCGAGCAGGGGGGTGACGCGGTCGCGGATATCACGTCGTGACACGCCCATCAGTTCCAGGGGCAGGGCCACATTGTCGAAGACATGGCGGGACGTCAGCAGGTTGAAGTGCTGGAAGATCATGCCGATGCGATGGCGGGCCTGGTTGAGGGCTTCCCGGGACAGGTCGGTGAGCTCCTGGCCGTCGACGCTCACGCTGCCGGTCGTGGGCCGCTCGAGCAGATTGACGCAGCGGATGAGGGTCGATTTGCCGGCGCCGGAAAGCCCGATCACGCCGTGAATCTGGCCCTCCGGCACATGCAGGTCGACCGGCTTCAGGGCTTCGACGCCCGTGGCGTTGCGGCTTTTGCGCGTGGGGTAGTACGTCTTGGAAACGTTCTGCAGTCGAATCATCACAGCCACCGAAGGTGGCGCCGCAGGTGACGGAGCGGGCGGGCAGGGAAGGGGGCCGAAAAAAGGCCACCCTGACGGGTGGCCATCAACGCTGGACACACCCTTTTAGCTGCATTTCACGCGACGATAGCCAGGCCGTCGCCGCGTCGGCGCCCGCAATCCGGGTACAAATCGGCGCCTACGAAATGTAGCGCGCAATCCTAGGTGTCATACGAGCGTATGTCAAACGTGTGCCACTCAGATGCCTGAGCAAAAGACGGCTGACTAGTGAAATATGCTGCATGAATGCCTTTTTCAGCAATATTTATGGCACTGGTGCACGGCGGGTCGCGGCAACATGGACGCCACCGGGAGGCGTTGCCTAAACTGTTTGCCTTCATCGGGCGCGGCCTGTCGAGCCGCGTCCTTACTGTGTCATGCCAACCGACGGCAGCAGCTCAATCAACGGGGATTCATCATGTTCACGGGCATCGTTCAGGGAACCGCCGAGGTGGTGGCCATCGAGGCAGCACAGGATTTCCGCACGCATGTGTTATGGCTACCGGCGCCCTTGCGCGAGGGGCTCGAGCTCGGCGCGTCGGTATCGCATAACGGTGCTTGCCTGTCGGTAACCGCGATCAAGGGCGAGCGGGTCAGTTTCGATCTGATGCGCGAGACGCTGCAGCGGACCAATCTGGGAAGCCTGCGCGTCGGAGATAGGGTCAATATCGAGCGGGCTGCCCGCTTCGGTGACGAAATCGGCGGTCACGCCATGTCGGGGCATATCATGGGCATGGCGGAAGTCCAGTCGATCGAGGAGGCCCCCAACAATCGCCGCATCTGGTTCGTGCCGCCGCCGGGGCTGGTTCGCTTCCTGTTCGACAAGGGTTACATCGGTCTCGATGGCACCAGCCTGACCATCGGTGAGGTGCGCACGGCCCGCGACGGTCATCCGGCCAGCTTCTGTGTCGACCTGATTCCCGAAACCCTGGCGCGCACGGTGATCGGCGAGCGTCGGCCGGGGGATCGGGTCAATCTGGAGATCGACCCTCAGACCCAGGCCATTGTCGAGACCGTCGAGCGCGTGCTGCAAGGGCGGGAGCAGTGAGTGACGGCGCCGTGTCTCGCAAGACCCGGTGCCATCCGCTATCATGAGCGGTTTTCTTGCCCCGGACTCGAGGACGCGCTGGCCAGGCTGGCGTGAAGGACACGACGCATGCTGAAACATTGGATCGACAACCATTTCAAGCTGGCCGAGCATGGCACCACCGTCAAGACGGAGGTGATCGCGGGTATCACCACCTTCCTGACCATGGCCTACATCATTTTCGTCAACCCGAGTATTCTGTCGGAATCCGGGATGGACTATGGTGCCGTCTTCGTTGCCACCTGTGTGGCATCGGCGCTCGGTTGCCTGATCATGGGGCTGTGGGCCAATTACCCGGTTGCCCTGGCACCCGGCATGGGCCTCAACGCCTTCTTTACCTATGGCGTGGTCATGGGCATGGGGTATACCTGGGAGGCGGCGCTGGGCGCGGTCTTCCTGTCCGGCCTGACCTTTTTCCTGCTGAGCATATTCCGCATTCGCGAGTGGATCATCAACTCGATCCCCACGTCGCTGCGCCTGGGTATCGCCGCGGGTATCGGCCTGTTCCTGGCCATGATCGCGCTCAAGAATGCCGGCATCGTGGTGGCCAACGATGCCACCTATGTGGCGCTGGGGGATCTCACCGAACCCGCCGCCCTCTATGCACTGCTGGGCTTTTTCGTGATCACGGCCCTGGCCTATCGGCGCGTCACCGGCGCCGTGATGATCGGCATTCTCGGCGTGACTGTGCTGGCCATGCTGCTGGGGCACAATGAATTCGGCGGCGTGATGTCCATGCCGCCCTCCGTCGCGCCGACCTTCATGGCCATGGACCTGGCCGGTGCGCTGGACGTGGCGATGCTCAGCGTGGTGTTCGCCTTCCTGTTCGTCGATCTGTTCGATACCTCGGGTACCCTGATCGGCGTGGCCCATCGCGGTGGCCTGCTCGACGAGCAGGGCAAGCTGCCGCGCATCGGCAAGGCCATGATGGCCGACAGCTCCGCCTCGATGGCCGGCGCCGCCCTGGGCACCTCGACCACCACCAGCTACATCGAGTCGACCGCGGGCATCGTCTCCGGCGGGCGTACCGGTCTGACGGCCGTGGTGGTGGCCGTGCTGTTCCTGGTCAGCCTGTTCTTCGCGCCGCTGGCCGGTTCCATTCCGGCCTATGCCACGGCCGGCGCATTGCTTTATGTGGCCGTGCTGATGGCGGGCAGTCTGGCCCATGCCGACTGGGACGATGCCACGGAAGCCGCTCCTGTACTGATTGCCGCGCTCGCCATGCCGCTGACCTTCTCGATCGCCGAAGGCATCGCGCTGGGCTTTATCAGCTATGCCGCCATCAAGGCCCTGGCGGGCCGCTTCAAGGACCTGAACCCGGCCGTGATCATTCTGGCGCTGGTCTTTGCCGCCAAGGTACTCTTCCTCGACTGACACTTACCTACTGAGATTCGTGATGAGCATTTACGGCGACTATATCAAGTCTGTGATCCGCACCGTTCCTGACTGGCCGCAGGAAGGGGTCAATTTTCGCGATATCACGCCGCTGCTGCAGAACAGCGCAGCGTTTCGCAAGCTGATCGACAGCTTCGTGCATCGCTACCAGGAGATGGAGCTTGATGCCATTGCCGCCATCGATGCCCGTGGCTTCATCGTCGGGGCTCCCCTGGCCTATGAACTGGGCTGCAGCTTCGTGCCGGTGCGCAAGAAGGGCAAGCTGCCATTCCAGACCATCAGCGAGACCTATACCCTGGAATATGGCGAGGCCGAGGTCGAACTGCATGCCGATGCCTTCCGCAAGGGTGATCGCATCCTGCTGGTCGACGACCTGATTGCCACGGGCGGCACCATGCTGGCCGCCGCCAAGCTGATCACGCGCAGTGGCGGCCTGGTGGTCGAGACCTCGACCATCGTCGATCTACCCGACCTGGGCGGCGCGCAGCTCATTCGCGATGCCGGCTACAGTGTCTTCGCGGTGTGCTCGTTCACCGAGGACGAGTGAGTCGTCCGTCGTTGATCGACATGCCAGGATTGCGCCATCAGCTTGGACGGTGAGGCATGAGCAAGGTACTTCCCGACACTTGGCACCAATACCTGGGTGACGAATTCCAGGCCCCCTACATGCAGGCACTGCGTGACTTCCTCGCCGCCGAGAAGGCGGCGCACAAGGTCATCTATCCGCATTCGTCCCACTGGTTCAGGGCCTTCGAGCTGACCCCGCTGGATGAGGTACGGGTGGTCGTGCTGGGGCAGGATCCCTATCACGGCCCTGACCAGGCACATGGCCTGTGCTTTTCGGTGCGCCCCGGCATCCAGATCCCGCCGTCGCTGCAAAACGTCTACAAGGAATTGGAGCAAGACCTGGGCTGCGAGCCGGTCGGTCACGGCTTTCTCGAAAGCTGGGCACGCCAGGGAGTCTTGTTGCTCAATACCTCGCTGACGGTCGAGCAGGGCAATGCCGGCTCGCACCGCGGCAAGGGCTGGGAGACCTTCACCGACCGCGCCATTGCCACGGTCAACGCGCATGCCGGGCCGACGGTCTTTCTGCTGTGGGGTGGCCACGCACGCAAGAAAAAGGCACTGATCGACACGCGCCGCCATCTGGTTCTGGAGTCCCCGCACCCGTCGCCGCTATCGGCCTATCGTGGCTTCTTTGGCTGCCGACATTTCTCGCGAGCCAATGCCTTCCTGGCCGAGCAGGGCCGCAGCCCCGTGGACTGGCAGCTCCCCGCCCAACCGTGAGATGTCCCGCCTGACACGTCGTGGCGGGCCAGCTTAACCTCGCGGCGCGATACGGGTAGAATGCTCGGCAATTTGTGCCACCGACCCAACCGCCGCCAAGAGGTTCTCGCTCATGAGTGTCCATGCCATTCAACACCCGCTCGTTCAACACAAACTGGGACTGATGCGTCAGGCGGGCATCAGTACCAAGAGCTTTCGCGAGCTGGCCGGCGAGGTGGCCAAGCTGCTGACCTATGAAGCCACCCAGGACCTCGAACTGGAACTGCAGGACATTCCGGGCTGGAGTGGCGAGCCGATCACCGTCAACCAGCTCAAGGGCAAGAAGGTGACCATCGTGCCCATCCTGCGTGCCGGCCTCGGCATGCTGGAAGGCGTGACCGACCTGATTCCCAGTGCACGTGTGAGTGTCGTGGGGCTTTATCGCGATGAAGATACCCTCCAGCCGGTACCGTACTTTTCCAAGTTCGTCGGCGATCTCGACGAACGCATGGCCATTGTCATCGATCCCATGCTGGCCACCGGCGGCTCCATGGTGGCCACTCTGGATATGCTGCGCGAACGCGGCTGCAAGCATATCAAGGTGATCGTGCTGGTCGCGGCACCCGAGGGCATCGAGCGCGTGCAGCGCGACTATCCGGATCTGGAGATCTATACTGCCTCGGTGGATGAAAAGCTCGACGACAACGGTTATATCGTGCCCGGGCTGGGTGATGCAGGCGACAAGATCTTCGGTACCCGCTGAGAGGGTGTTTACAAACTACTGCGCTCGCCCATGCGGCGTTGAAATCAGCCTTAAAATGCTCATTTACCAGCTCGTAAACTCCGCTTTTGCGGCTGATTTCGCCTAGCCTGGCCGTCGCTCGTGACTTTCGTAAACACCCTCTGAGTCGTCCGCCCCCGTCCATGGCGGGGGACGCCTGGTGACGGTCTGACTGGCCGTCTGCGCCAATCTTTCTGGGGGCGCCAAGGGGCGGCCCCTTTTTATGTTCGAAAACGAAAAATATCGAACCTGGTTCCTGCACAGCCATCCGGGTGGCGGTTTTCATCGACCACCTAGACAAAAGTTATAGAGCCTCATTAATTTCTTTTTATTCAGAGTGTTATGCGTGAACTGCGGGCGCTGACGGGCTGCGTTGAGCGGTTTTCGCGAAATAACATTTGTGTCTGAATTCGAATCTCGGCTAACTTGGTGCGACACGCCTGCTTAGCGTGGTCTCAACAACAATGATCAGCCGAGATCCGTATGTCATTGACCCTCGAAAACATGGACCGGGTGGTCGGCGGTGAAACCCATATCGCCGACATGAACCTGACGCTGGAACCCGGCTCCTTCAATGTGTTGCTGGGCCGGACGCTCTCCGGCAAGACCAGCCTGATGCGCCTGATGGCCGGGCTCGATACGCCGACCCGAGGCCGGATCCTGATGAACGGCGAGGACGTGACGGGACGTTCGGTGCGCCATCGCAACGTCTCCATGGTCTACCAGCAGTTCATCAACTATCCCGGCTTGAGCGTCTACGACAACATCGCCTCGCCGTTGAAACTGGCCAGGGTCCCGCGCGCCGAGATCGATCGGCGGGTACGCCAGATTGCCGAGATGCTGCACATGGAGCACCTGCTGGAGCGTCTCCCCCTGGAGCTTTCCGGCGGTCAGCAGCAACGCACCGCCATGGGTCGGGCACTGGTCAAGGACGCCGATGTGGTGCTGTTCGACGAGCCGCTGGTCAACCTCGACTACAAGCTTCGCGAGGAGTTTCGCGAGGAACTGCGCGCGGTGTTCAGCGAGCGCAACTGCATTGCCGTCTATGCCACCACCGAGCCCGGCGAAGCCCTGGCGCTGGGCGGCAATACCGCCGTGCTGCATGAAGGCCGTCTGGTCCAGTACGGCGCTACCGAGGATGTCTATCACCGTCCGGGCAACATTGCGGCGGCGGAGATGTTCTCCGAACCTCCGATCAATATCGTCACCGGCAGCGTGTCCGGCACCGAGATCCGCTTCGATGAGAGCCTGCACTTTCCGGCGGGGGAAGCGCTGGGCAAGCTGTCGCCGGGTGACTACCGCTTCGGTATCCGCGCCTCGCATATCACCCTCGAGCCACGTGCCAGCGATGATGTCGAGCTCCGGATGAGTGTCGATATCGCCGAAATCAGTGGCTCGGAAACCTTCCTTCATGTGCACAACGACCACTTCCACATGACGGTTCACCTGGACGGGGTGCACGAATTTGCCGTGGATGAGCCGGTCACGCTGTATTTTCCGGCTCACAAGGTCTATGCCTTCGATCCTGACGGGGCCGTGGTCCACATACCGGCGCATCTGGGAGGTATCTGACATGGCCGAGATTACACTGAAGTCCCTGGCGCACACTTATTCGGCCGCTCCCCGGTGCGACGCGGACTATGCCATTCGCGAGATGGACCATGTCTGGCATCAGGGCGGGGCCTATGCGTTGCTCGGCCCGTCGGGTTGCGGTAAATCAACGCTGCTCAACATCATCTCCGGCTTGCTGGAGCCCTCGAGCGGCGAGGTGCTGTTCGATGGCGAGGTGGTCAATGCACTACCACCGGAGGAGCGCAACATCGCCCAGGTTTTCCAGTTCCCGGTCATCTACGACACCATGACGGTCTACGATAACCTGGCGTTTCCCCTGCGCAACGTGAAGACACCGGAAGCCCGCGTCCATGAACGCGTCATGGAAGTGGCTGATGTCCTGGAGCTGACCGCGCAACTCAAGCGCAAGGCCAAGAACCTCACCGCGGATGAGAAGCAGAAGGTCTCCATGGGACGCGGGCTGGTGCGTGATGACGTCTCGGCGATTCTCTTCGATGAGCCGCTGACCGTGATCGACCCGCAGCTCAAGTGGAAGCTGCGCCGCAAGCTCAAGGAGATCCACCAGCGCTTCGCCATCACCATGGTCTACGTCACCCATGACCAGCTCGAAGCCTCCACCTTCGCCGACAAGATCGCGGTCATGTACGAGGGCCAGGTCGTGCAGTTCGGCACGCCGCGCGAGCTGTTCGAAACCCCCAACCACACCTTCGTCGGCTACTTCATTGGCAGCCCCGGCATGAACTTCCTGGATGTCGAAGCCCGTGATGGGAGTGTCTGGGCCGGTGATACCCGTCTGGAAGTCGGGCGGGGCGTGCACGCCACAATCCTCAGGGCCGACTCCTCCAATGTCCGGCTGGGTATTCGGCCGGACTTCATCGAGGTGCACGACGAGCCGCTGGAAGGGAGCATGGAGGCGCGCGTCGAGCATGCCCAGGACCTGGGGACCTATTCCATCGTCTATCTGTCGCTGGGCGGCGTCTCGCTCAAGGCGCGCATCGAAGAGGACCAGAAGACGCCGCTCGAGACGGCCTGGTTACGCTTCCCGGATGAGCGTCTCGGCGTCTATGTCGATGAATACCGCGTGGAGATCGACCATGAATAAAGTCTACAACAATCGGGCCTGGTGGCTGATCCTGCCCATGCTGCTGCTGGTGGCCTTCTCGGCCATCATTCCCTTGATGACGGTCGTCAACTATTCGGTGCAAGACGTCTTCGACGCCCATACGCGCTTCTTTACGGGAACCGAATGGTTCAAGGAGATGCTCAACGATCCTGCCCTCCAGGCGGCCGTGCTGCGGCAATTTGCCTTCTCACTGACGATTCTGGCCATTGAGGTGCCTTTGGGGATTGGTATTGCATTGCTCATGCCCAAGAAGGGCTGGCAGGCCTCGGCGGTGCTGATCCTGGTCACCATGCCGCTGCTGATTCCCTGGAATGTGGTGGGCAGTATCTGGCAGATCTTCACGCGTGGCGATATCGGCCTGATGGGCTGGAGCCTGCGCGAGCTGGGCTATGGTTACAACATCACGGCCAGTCCGGTGGATGCCTGGGCCACCATCATTCTGATGGATGTCTGGCACTGGACGCCGCTGATCGCACTGCTCTGCTACAGCGGCCTGCGTTCGATTCCGGATGCCTATTATCAGGCGGCACGCATCGATCGTGCCTCGAAGTGGTCGGTGTTTCGCTACATTCAGTTGCCCAAGCTGACCAATGTGCTGGTGATCGGGGTGCTGTTGCGCTTCATGCACTCCTTCATGATCTATGCCGAGCCCTTCGTGCTCACCGGGGGCGGGCCGGGCAGTTCGACGACCTTCCTCAGTCAGTCGCTGACCACCATGGCGATCGGCCAGCAGGATCTGGGGCCATCTGCCGCCTTTTCGCTGATCTATTTCCTGATCATTCTGCTGGTCACCTGGGTGTTTTACACCGCGATCATGAACATGCAGAAAGACAACAACAAGGGGGCATGAGATGAGCCATTCATCACAGCCGACAACACCCGAAGCGGTTCGTCAATCCGCTGCGGCCGCCGACAACCGCCGGCGTCGCAAGGCACGGCCGGCTTCCCGGCAGTGGCGTCGTCGCGGCCTGATGGCGGCCTACATCGTCTTCGTGCTGCTGCCGATCTACTGGCTGCTGAACATGTCCTTTCAGTCGAACACTGAAATCCTCGGTAGCCTGACATTGTGGCCGCAAGACTTCACGGTCGAGCACTACGCCAAGATTCTCACCGAGTCCAGTTGGTACATGGGTTATGTCAACTCCATCACCTATGTGTTGATGAACATGCTGATCAGCATTGTGGTCGCGCTGCCGGCCGCCTATGCCTTCAGTCGCTACCAGTTCATCGGTGACAAGCACCTGTTCTTCTGGCTGTTGACCAACCTGATGGCACCACCGGCCGTCTTCCTGCTGCCGTATTTCCAGCTGTATTACACCGTGGGGCTGTTCGACACCCACTTGGCCGTTGCCCTGGCGCACTGCCTGTTCAATATTCCGCTGGCGGTATGGATTCTCGAAGGCTTCATGAGCGGTGTTCCCAAGGAAATCGACGAAACGGCGTTTATCGACGGCTACAGCTTCCCGCGTTTTTTCGTCAAGATTTTCATTCCCATGATCAGCTCGGGGATCGGCGTCACGCTGTTCTTCCTGTTCATGTTCTCGTGGGTCGAACTGCTGTTGGCCAGCACCCTGACTTCCACCGATGCCCAGCCGATTGCCTCGGTGATGACGCAGACCAAGGGCGCCTCGGGTATCGACTGGGGGGCACTGTCCGCGGCCGGCGCCCTGACCATACTGCCGGGTATCGTGGTGGTGTACTTCGTTCGCAATCACATCGCCAAGGGCTTTGCCCTGGGCCGTACCTGAGGAGGGTCGTGACATGGAATGGATGGTCTGGACCACGCCCACTGCCGTCTTCTTTGCTGTCATCGCGGCCCTGCTGGCCTGCATGACGACCTGGGAAGTCGTGTCACCGACCGTCGAGCGCAAGGGCTTTCTGCCCATTTCGACCACCCGTGGTGATCGCTTCTTTATCGGCCTGCTTTCGGCGGCCTATATCCACCTGATCGTGATCGGATTCACGCCACTCAGCATCTGGATGGCTCTGGGGGCATCGGTAGTCTGGTGTCTGATACTGATGCGCTGGGGCTGACAGAAACGCATGGAGCCCAATGTCCAGGACGGACCACAACAACTCAAGAGGTCAACATGAAATACACAACAATGCGACTCTCTGCACTGGCGGCCAGTGTCATGCTGGCCAGCGGTGCGCTGCACGCCGATGATCACGATGCTCGCGCCATTGCCGAGCGCCTGGTCGATGAGCACTTTCAGGACTCGACGCTGAGCCGCAAGGAGCAGATCGAGGAACTGATGTGGTTTGCCGAGGCGGCGGAGCCCTTCCGGGGGATGGAGATCAACACGGTAGCGGAAGGCCTGACCACGCACATCTACGAACGTGATGTGCTGGCCGAGGCCTTCAGCGAGCTGACCGGTATCGAGCTGACCCACAACATCATTGGCGAAGGTGATGTGGTGTCCAACATGCAGACGCAAATGCAGACGGGGCGCAATATCTATGATGGTTACGTCAATGATACCGATGCCATCGGCACGCATATCCGTTATGGCGATACGGTAAACCTCTCCAAGGCCATGGAGAATGAGTGGGCCGACTATACGCTGCCGACACTGGATCTCGATGATTTTATCGGGCTGCAATATGGTACGGCACCGGATGGCAGCGTCTATCAGCTCCCGACCCAACAGTTCGCCAACCTCTACTGGTTCCGCTATGACTGGTTCCAGCGCGAAGATTTCCAGAAGCAGTTTCGGGAGATCTATGGCTATGACCTGGGTGTCCCCACCAACTGGACAGCCTACGAAGATATCGCCGAGTTCTTCACCGAGCATGTCGGCGAAATCGATGGTACCAAGGTCTATGGCCACATGGACTATGGGCGTCGCGACCCGTCCCTGGGCTGGCGCTTCCACGACTCCTGGCTGTCCATGGCCGGCATGGGCAGTCCCGGGGTGCCGTTCGGTAATCCGGTTGATGACTGGGGCATTCGTGTGAACGAGCAAAGCCAGCCGGTGGGCGCCAGCGTGTCACGTGGTGGCGCGACCAACTCGCCGGCTTCGGTGTTTGCCGTGACCAAGATGGTCGACTGGCTCGAGAAGTATGCCCCGCCCGAAGCTAGTGGCATGACCTTTGGCGAGGCTGGCCCGGTACCCGCACAGGGTAATATTGCCCAACAGATGTTCTGGTACACCGCCTTCACCGCCGACATGACCGCTCCCGACCTTCCGGTGACTGACGCTGAAGGCAATCCCAAGTGGCGCATGGCACCGTCACCCACGGGTCCCTACTGGGAAGAAGGCATGAAGGTCGGTTATCAAGACGTGGGCGCCTGGACCTTCTTCGAGTCAACTCCCGAGGATCGCCGCACCGCGGCCTGGTTGTTCGCCCAGTTCACCGTGTCCAAGACGGTGTCGCTGGAGAAGCTGATGGAAGGGCTGACACCGATTCGCGAGTCCGATGTGTTCTCCGAACAGATGACCGAGATGGCACCCAAGCTGGGCGGCCTGGTGGAGTTCTATCGCAGCCCCAACGAGTCCAAGTGGACGCCGTCGTCCACCAATGTGCCGGACTATCCGCGCATGGCACCGCTGTGGTGGCAGAACCTGGCACCCGCGGTCAGTGGAGATATGTCACCCAAGGAGGCTCTGGACAACCTGGCCGGTGAACTCGACAGCATCATGTCACGCCTGGCGCGAGCCGATGTCTTCGACAGCTATTCCCCGGTGCTCAATGAGGAGCGGGACCCGCAATATTGGCTTGAACAACCGGGTGCCCCCAAGCAGGAGCTCGACAACGAAATGCCCGAGGGCAAGACCGTGCCCTATGACGAACTTATGGAGGCGTGGATGGCTGCCGGCGAACGTGAATGACCTCAGGCGCCGGTCGTGAGACCGGCGTGGTCACGCCCGGACCCAGGCTCGGGCGACTGGACAAGGTTTCACCGGTTGCCTGAACGGGACGAGGCCCCGCTCGGAGCAAACCGAGCGGGGCCTTCTTTCTGAACAAGGGCCAAACATGCAACTTAGAGAAAGCAATATTCGTCAACTGACCGAGCAGACCTTCGATACCCTGGTCATCGGGGCGGGCATCAATGGCGCCTCGGCAGCGGCGGCACTCAGCGGCAAGGGCAGCAGTGTTGCGCTGATCGACCGCGGAGACTTTGCCGGCAGCACCAGCATGCACTCCTCAAATCTGGTCTGGGGCGGCATCAAGTACATGGAAAGCGGCGACTTCAAACTGGTGCGCAAGCTGTGCAAGAGTCGCAACCATCTGATCCGCAGCTATCCCTCGACGGTGCAGGAGATCCGCTTTCTGACCACCATCGACAAGGGCTTCCGGCATCATCCGTTATACCCCTGGGCGGGAACCTGGCTCTACTGGTTGATGGGAAGCGCCTTCACCCGGATGCCGCACTTTCTGCGACCTGGGGCTATCAAGGCGCGCGAGTCGATCATCGATACCTCGAATGCGCAGGGGGGCTTCGAATACTCCGATGCTTATCTGCATGACAATGATGCACGCTTTGTCTTCAGTTTCGTCCGCAATGCGCTGGATTTCGGTGCCATGGTGGCCAATTACGTCGAATCCCTGGGCTCGCGCCGCGAAGGCGATGTGTGGGTGACGCAGGTGAGGGATGGCATCGACGGCCGGACCTTCGAGATTCGCTCGCGAGTGCTGATCAATGCCGCCGGCCCCTGGGTCGATGAGCACAATCGGCTCACGCAACAGCCGACCGACCACCATCATGTGTTCTCCAAGGGCATACACCTGATCGTGCCACGCCTGACCCCCAACAAGCGAGTGCTGGCTTTCTTTGCCGATGACGGCCGACTGTTCTTCGTGATTCCCATGGGTCGGCGCACCTGCATCGGCACCACCGACACCCGGGTCGACAGCCCTGACGTATCGGTGACCGAGGATGACATCCGCTTCGTGCTCGACAACATCAACAAGCGCCTCGAACTCGACAGCCCCTTGACCAGTGAAGACATCATCTCGACGCGCTGTGGTGTCAGGCCGCTGGCCGTGAAACCCAGCGGTGGCAATGATCGGGACTTTCTCAACCTGTCGCGCAAGCATGCCATCGACATTGACCCGAACAGCTACCACCTCAGCATCTTCGGCGGCAAGCTGACGGACTGCCTGAATGTCGGCGAAGAGGTCGTGGCGGAAGTGCGCCAACTGGGCATCGACATGCCGTACCCCGAGCATCGCTGGTATGGCGAGCCGGATGAGGCAGTCCGCGAGGACTTCATGCACCAGGCGAGCCGCATGGGGCTGGACAGCATGACGCACCCGGATGCATCGGAACCGCTCAGCACGCGGCTATGGCGACGCTATGGGCGTCAGGCACTGGAACTGCTCGAGGACATTCGCCTCGATCCCGAACAGGCGCAGGTCCTGATCGAAGGCACCGAGTATCTGCGCTGCGAGCTGAAGCTGGCGCGACGCAGTGAAATGGTGACCAAGCTGGATGACTTCCTGCGGCGCCGCTCGAAGGTGTCGCTGGTCGTCTCCGAGGCGACATTGCATGCCTCGCCCGGTCTCATGGAAGCATGCCGCATCCTGTTCGACGATCAGGCCGAGCAGCGTCTGGCCGAATACTGGCAGTCACGGCAGGCACTGCCCCGGGGAGAAGCGGCGGAAGAGGCGGGCTGAGCCGGCGCCGGGTCGCCATGGTCAGGGCGTGGGCGAGTGTAGCTCAGGCGCTCAGGGTTACCGGGCGGGGCCGGGTTGCTAGAATGGCCAGGCTCGAGCCATTCATCCCGCCCTGCAGGAGCCTTTCCCGATGACTGACGATACGCCAGCCGCGGCGACGCCGACGGATTCCCCCATGCGCACCCTGCTGGTCGGTGCACAGATGCTCTTCGTGGCCTTCGGAGCCCTGGTACTGGTGCCGCTGCTGACCGGCCTCGATCCCAATGTAGCGTTGTTCACCGCCGGCGTCGGTACCCTGGTCTTTCATGCCGTGACTGGTGCCAGCGTACCGGTCTTCCTGGCATCATCCTTCGCCTTCATTGCCCCCATTCAGAGTTCGGTGAAGAGTTTCGGCATTCCGGCCACGCTCGGCGGGATCCTGGCCGCCGGCCTGGTCTATGTGCTGATCTCGCAGTTCGTCCGACTCAAGGGCACGGCCTGGCTGCATCGGCTGTTGCCGCCGGTGGTGGTCGGCCCGGTGATCATGGTGATCGGCCTGGCGCTGGCGCCGGTGGCGGTGGACATGGCCACCGGGGGCACCAGCGATGATATCGGCTATGGCCAGGCCATCACGCTGTCCATGGCCAGTCTGCTGGTGACCATGGTGCTGGCCGTCTTCGGCCGCGGGCTGATCCGCCTGGTACCCATCATGGGCGGCATCGTGACCGGGTACATCCTGTCCATGATCATGGGCGTGGTGGACTTCGCTCCGGTCCGGGATGCCGCCTGGCTGGCGCTGCCGTCCTTCACAGCTCCCAGCTTTCACTGGGCGGCCATTCTCTTCATGATTCCCGTGGCCATTGCTCCGGCGGTGGAGCACATCGGCGACATGGTGGCCATCGGCTCGGTGACGCGTCGGCACTATCTCGAGAAGCCCGGATTGCACCGCACGCTGCTTGGCGACGGCCTGGCGACCTGCTCGGCCGCACTGTTCGGCGGGCCGCCCAATACCACCTACTCCGAGGTGACCGGGGCCGTGACCCTGACGCGTGCCTTCAACCCGCGCATCATGCTGGTGACCGCCGTCATCGCCATTCTGCTGTCCTTCCTCGGCAAGCTGGGCGCTGTCCTGCAGACCATTCCGGCCCCGGTCATGGGCGGCATCATGACATTGCTGTTCGGCTCGATTGCCGTGGTCGGCATGAACACCCTGGTACGTGCAGGTAGTGAACTCACGGCCTCACGCAATCTGGTGGTGGTGTCCTTGATTCTGGTCTTCGGCATCGGCGGCATGCAGTTCGGGGAAGGCCAGTTCACACTGCAGGGCGTCAGCCTGGCGGCCCTGGTCGGCATCCTGCTCAATGCCGTATTGCCCCGGGAAGCGGAAGACTGAACCGGGCAATACAGCATGGCGCCCGGCATTGCGCTCAGGCATCATGAGAGGCATCAATGATGAACGTCGAGGACAAGCATCAGGAGGCGTGGTGATTCCTCGTGATGAGCTGACGGGGCTGATACTGGCCGGGGGCCGCGGGCAGCGCATGGGGGGCTGCGACAAGGGGCTGGTTGCCTTTCGCGGCAGGCCGCTTGCCGGACACGCGGCCGAGGTGCTGCGTGAGCATGTCGGCGAGCTGCTGATCGTGGCCAATCGCCATCAGCAGGCCTATGCCAGCCTGGCCGATCGCGTCATCGGGGATGTCGAGACCGACTATCAGGGACCCTTGATGGGGCTCTACAGTGGCTTGCGGGCGGCACGTGGTCGCTGGCTGGTCGTCGTGCCCTGCGATGTCCCGGCCCTGCCGGCCAACCTGGTAACGCGTCTCGCCGATGCGGTTGGCGATGCCGATATCGGCGTGGCGCATGATGGCCACAGGAGTCATCCGGTCGTGGCCCTGTTGCGCGTGACGCTGGCCGCGGACCTGGCCCACTGCCTGGCGCAGGGCGAGCGCAAGCTCGATAGCTGGCAGGCCCGCCATCGGCGCGTACGGGTCGACTTCTCCGACTGTCCCGCGGCGTTCGTCAACCTCAACACCCAGGCCGAGCGTCTGCGCCTGGAACGCGCACTCGACGAGGAGCCGCCAACGTCATGACCGATGCCATACCCGCCAGCCTCGATCTGTCGGCGTCGCCGGCCTTGCTGGGCATCGCCGCCTGGAGCGGTACCGGCAAGACCACGCTGCTCGAGCAGCTGTTGCCCGCCCTGCGTCAGCGTGGCCTGAGGGTGGCGGTCATCAAGCATGCCCACCATGACTTCGATGTCGATAAGCCCGGCAAGGACAGTCACCGTCTGCGCCAGGCCGGGGCAACCCCCATGCTGGTGGCCTCCCGGGCGCGTATCGCGCTGATGATGGAAACGCCCGAGCGTGCAGAAGCGGACCTGGCAGAGCTGATCGACATGGTCAGCCATCAGTCGCCGGATCTGATTCTCGTCGAGGGCTTCAAGGCCTGGCCGCTGCCGAAACTCGAGCTCTACCGCAGTGAGCTCGGCAAGCCGCCACTGGCGGCGCAGGACCCGTGGATCAAGGCGGTGGCCAGCCAGGGGGATCTCACGCCGCCGGCCGATGTCGAGCACCTGGATCTCGATGATGTCGAGGCGCTGGTGAGCTGGGTCGCGCACTGGCCGGCACGCTGGCCGCAGGCAGGCCGACCGCGTGGATCATCGGGGGCCGCCACCTGATGCTGTTCCGATGACAGGCAGTTGCTCGCTGCCTGCCCGAGCCGGCCGATCAAAATCCATGCATGACTGTCACACGATAGAGGCAAGAACTCTCTGCTCCACTGGCTGATTGCATGACGTTTCCGACGACCTGAAACTAGGCATTAACACCATGACTCTGACTCATCTCAACGCCCAGGGTGAAGCGCGAATGGTCGATGTGGCCGACAAGCCGGAGAGCCGGCGTGAGGCGAGTGCCTCGGGTGCCATCTACATGCATCCGGCCACGCTCCAGCGGCTTGCCGACGGCAATCTGCCCAAGGGAGACGTGCTGGCCACGGCCCGTATTGCGGCCATTCAGGGCGCCAAGCGTACCCACGAACTGATCCCCTTGTGTCACGCCTTGCCACTGTCGAAGGTCGAAGTCGACTTTCGCGTCGATGAAGCCGCGGGATGTGTGCACGTGTTTGCCCATTGCCGCCTGAATGGGCGCACCGGTGTGGAGATGGAGGCCCTGACGGCGGTGTCGGTTGCCTGTCTGACGCTCTACGACATGTGCAAGGCGGTGGACAAGGACATGGTGATCGGCTCGATCCAGCTGGATGAGAAGAGCGGTGGAATGTCCGGTGACTATCAACGTGCGGCGTCCGCCGAAAGAACCCCGATCGTGACCGGGGAGGGCGCCAGTGGCGAGGTCTCCCTGGGCTCCCTGATCGGCGCGGATGAACCCTGTGTGAGGGTCAAGTGCCTGGCAGAGCTGCGCGAGCGGCTGGGGATCGGCGAAGTCAACGTGCCCTTCGAGCGCATGAAAAGTGCCGATGTCAGTGGCCTGAAGACCGTGCTCAAATCCATGGATTCGCGTTTCGTCGGCCTCGAGGAAGGGCGTATCCTGTGTGCCGTTAACCAGGTCATGGCGGGTGATGCCACGCCACTGACCGCCGATGATGAAGTGGCGTTTTTCCCCCCGGTAACCGGAGGTTGAGTGAATGATCCGTGTCCAGCCACAGCCCTTTGATGCCGGTGAGGAACAGCGACTGTTGCTGGCCGGGCGTCGCGACATCGGCGCCGTCGTGAGTTTCACCGGCCTGGTGAGAGACTTCAATGAGCGTCCGGATGTGCAGGCGCTGAGTCTCGAACATTATCCCGGCATGACGGAATCGGCACTGGCCGGGATCGTGGCCGAAGCCGAGGCCCGCTGGTCCTTGCAGGGCGTGCGCCTGGTTCACCGGGTCGGGCATCTGCAACCGGGCGATCCCATCGTGCTGGTGATGGTCGCCAGTGCGCATCGTCGCGCCGGCTTCGAGGCCTGTGACTTCATCATGGATTATTTGAAGACCCGGGCCCCTTTCTGGAAAAAGGAACACACCGCCAGTGGCGATTACTGGGTCGCGGAACGCCAGACTGATCTTCAGGATGCCCAGCGTTGGGAGGCTTCATCATGACCGACGAGTTGATCGACAATTTTGGACGCAAGGTAAGCTATGTGCGCCTGTCCGTCACCGATCGCTGTGACTTTCGCTGTGTCTACTGCATGAGCGAAGAGATGACCTTCCTGCCGCGCGATGAGGTCCTCAGCCTCGAAGAGCTGGGACTGGTGGCGAAGGCCTTCACCGAGCTGGGGGTCGAGAAGATTCGCCTGACCGGTGGTGAGCCGCTGGTGAGACGGGATATCTCGCGCCTGGTCTCGGATATCGGGGCCTTGCCGGGCCTCAAGGACTTCTCCATGACCACCAATGGTGCCGGGCTGGGTCGACATGCGCAGGCCTTGCGTCAGGGCGGTCTGGAACGCCTCAATATCAGCCTGGACACCCTGGATCCCGAGCGTTTCAAGCGCGTGACGCGTACCGGGGATCTCCAGAAGGTGCTGGATGGCATGCGTGCCGCGCGCGACGCCGGTTTTCGGCGCATCAAGCTCAATGCCGTGATCCTCAAGGGGCGCAATGACGATGAAGTGACGTCGCTGGTCGATTTCGCGCGTCGCGAGCAGGTCGATATCAGCTTTATCGAGGAAATGCCGCTGGGCGAGGTGTCCGATCACTCGCGTGCCGAGACCTATTGCTCGAGTGATGAAGTCAAGGCCATGATCGAACAGCACCATGAACTGCTGCCCACCACGGAGACGACGCCGGGGCCCTCTCGCTATTTCCGCATGCCGGACAGCGAAACAAGAATCGGCTTCATTTCTCCCCATAGCCACAATTTCTGCTCTTCCTGCAATCGCGTGCGTGTCACCGTCGAAGGGCGCCTGTTGCTGTGCCTGGGCAACGAACACTCCGTCGATCTGCGTGCCGTGTTGCGTCGTCACCCCGGCAATATCGAGGAACTCAAGAAGGCCATCATTGCCGCGATGCCGCTCAAGCCGGAACGCCATCACTTCACCACGGATGGGGATGTGCAGGTCGTGCGCTTCATGAACATGACCGGCGGTTGAGCTCTTCTCAGGCCTCTTGCCTCAATTGGCCTGTTTTACCCGGCGCCTTTTCCCTATCAAAGGTTCTCGCAATTCTCTCCAGAACGTCCGAGTACACGGTACTTTTTCCGGGTGCTGGACAGGGGATTTTCCTTTCTTTTCTTGCTAAAATGCAATTCGTCAATATACTTTTGTTGAGGTTGCTCGAACAGCTCACGGGAACGGCTGGGCAACCCGGTGCGGTTCAAACTTGATGAAATCGATCCAGCCTGCGCAGATCGGCAGAGTTTGTTTCAGTACTGACAAGTTTATACGTCCAATAATTCTTCACGGAGGGGGTAATGTCCACTCAGACCCTGGAACAGATCGCTCGAAACAAGAACGTGGCCCGGGCTGCCGCTCGTCAGTTGAGCATGGAGCAGCTTCACAAGCTCGCCGAGGTGATCGGTGAAGTGATCGAGCAGAAGAACGACGAAGAAAAACGTCGTCAGGATGAAGAAGAGCAGAAGGCACGCAAACTGGCCGAAATTCGCGAGCAGATCAACGAAGCCGGCCTGTCGGTCGAGGATCTCGTGCCGGATCAGCCCAAGCGTAAACGCGGACGCCCGCCGAAGAATGCCGAGAAGTCGTGAGGGCTATTCAAGGGTTCGCCTGGATGACAGCGAGGCAGTGAGATGGCGGCGTGCATCGGGAAGGATGCACGTCAGTCATTGCCTGCCACGGCCTGGTTTTCCATGGCGAATATCTGCAGATGAACCTCCGGTACACGCTGGAGGTGGTCCGCCAGCCAGGCCATGACATCCGGATAGAGCATTTCCCGCAACTCGACCAGGGAGTCGCCCCCAGCGCTCTCCAGGCACTCGTCCAGCCGGTCCGCCAGCGCGGTTTCATCCAGCGGGCTGGCATGACTGTCATCCAGCATCAGTCGTCCGATACGGCTCCAGCCCAGACCCGTGGCCGCCACGGTGATGGCCACGAACAGCTCGTCGTGTCGTGATGCCGTCTCTCCCCCGGCGCCTGCCACCGGCGCGTTGCGGTTCTGGTCGATGATGCGTGGCGTCAGGCGATGGTGCTGCTCGAGCACCAGGCCGTCATCATCCAGGCGCAGCATGTCGCCATTGCGCGGGATCAGCGGCGCGTCGATACCCAGTTCCTGCGCCAGAGCCTGGTGGGCATGCTGATGTCGGGCTTCGCCGTGCACCGGCAGTAGACGCTCGGGTGCCACCCACTGATAGAAGGTACGCAATTCCTCCTGATAGGGGTGGCCGGAAGCATGCAGGGCCGGTTGGGCGTCATCATCCAGCAAGGTGATGCCCTTGATCCGCAGGGCATGCTTGAGGCGTTCGATGATGCGCTCGTTGCCCGGAATCGCCCGCGCCGAAAAGATCACGCTATCGCCGGGGGTCAGCTCGAAGTGTGGGTGACGGCCGGCCGCCAGGCGAGACAGGGCGGCGCGGGGTTCGCCCTGGCTGCCGGTCGCGATCACCAGGACTTCCTCGGGTGGCAGATACCCCAGGTCATGCACCGGCACCAGGGCGGGAAAGTCCTCCAGATAGCCGAGTCCCTGGGCAATGCGCACCATGCGTTCCATGGAACGTCCCATCAGGCTGACCCGGCGCCCACAGCGCTCGGCGGCCCGCCCAATGGCGAGGACGCGATCCAGGTTGCTGGCAAAGCAGCTGACCACCACCCGTCCGGGCAGGGGAGCAATGGCCTCGGCCAGCGCATCGGAGACCTCGCTCTCGCTGCGTGAATGCCCGGCGTCGGGGGCACAGGTGGAGTCGCCCACCACCAGATCCACCGGCGCGATGGCGCGGAAGGTGTCGGCATCCACCGGGGCGCCCAGCAGCGGGGCAGGGTCGAGTTTCCAGTCACCGGTGTGCAGGATCCGGCGATCGCCGGCCTGAATCAGCAGGGCGCAGCTTTCCGGAATCGAATGGGTTACCGGGAGGTAGCGCAAGGTAAAGAAGCCGACCTCGGTGGCTTCGCCGGGCTCGATGACCCGGATGGCATGGCTGCTCAGGCCATGTTCGGCAAACTTGCTGCGCAGCAGGCCGGCGGCCAGGGGGGTGGCATGAATGGGGCAGCCCCAGCGCGGCCAGAGCCAGGCCGCGGCCCCGATGTGATCCTCGTGACCATGGGTGATGATCAGTGCCTCGGGCGCGATGTTCAGTGTCTCGAGCAGGGCAGTGTCGGGTATCTGCAGCGGGCCGCCGGGTAGATCCTGGCGAATCATCATGCCGCAATCCAC
Organism: Halomonas halmophila; assembly: GCF_006540005.1. GTDB lineage: Bacteria > Pseudomonadota > Gammaproteobacteria > Pseudomonadales > Halomonadaceae > Halomonas > Halomonas halmophila. The sequence continues at coordinate 104,195 of NZ_BJOC01000013.1, forward strand.
GGCTATCCAGTGGTCGCGGTGGCCGTAGAGCATGAAGTTCATCCCGATTTCGCCACACCCGCCGAGTGGAAGCAATTGCAAAGGGGAGCGTCGGCGGGAGCGTATTTGCACGCGGGGCTTCAACATCGGGAAGGGCTGGGTCGAGAATGTGCCGTTCACTATACGGGATCGCCACCATGACCCACAATCAACGCCCGGAACCTGTGTCCCTGCGACGTCATTTCGCTACAATGGCGCGCTTTCTTGTTTCCCTAATGGAACGCATTCGCCATGTGTCATCGTTATCGTCTGGTCATTTCCTGTCCGGATCAGCTGGGTATTGTGGCCGGGGTGTCGAGCTTCATTACCGGGCATGGTGGGTCGATCACCGAAGCCAGTCAGCACTCCGATCTGGAGACAGGGCGCTTTTTCATGCGTTACGAGATTCGCGCGGATTCGCTCGGCATGACGGCCGACAGTATGCGCGATGCCTTCCTGCCCATTGCGCAGGAATTCGATATGCACTGGGCGCTGACGGACACTCGCCAGCGGCGTCGAATGGTGTTGATGGTCTCGCGCGAAAGCCATTGTCTGGTCGACCTGCTGTACCGTTGGACCGCCGGTGAGCTCGATTGCGATATCGCGGCCGTGATCTCCAATCATGATGATCTGCGCAGCCTGGTCGAATGGCACGCGATACCCTTTCATCATGTTCCCGTGGAGGCGCAGGACAAGGCGCCGGCCTTTGCCGAGATCGAAGGGCTGGTCGAGGCGGCGCAGGCTGACTGCGTGGTGCTGGCCCGTTACATGCAGATCCTGCCGCCGGCCATCTGCCAACGCTATGCCGGCCGGGTGATCAACATCCACCACAGTTTCCTGCCGTCCTTTGCCGGCGCCAAGCCTTACCACCAGGCCCATGAGCGCGGCGTCAAGCTGATCGGCGCGACCTGCCATTATGTCACCGAGGAGCTGGATGCCGGACCGATCATCGAGCAGGGGGTACATCGCGTCAGTCACTGTCACACACCCTCGGACCTGGTGCGTTTCGGGCGCGATGTGGAAAAGGCCGTGCTGGCTCGCGGCGTGCGCTGGCATCTCGAGGACCGGGTCCTGATGCATGGCAACAAGACGGTCGTCTTTGCCTGAGACACTCTCTAGAGGGGCAGCGGCAACTGCTGACGCGCCTGTTCGGGGACCAGGCGGGCCCCGACACCCAGCAGGCGCACGGGGCGGTGCGCCCGTGCCCAGGCCTGCTCGAGCAGTTGCGCGAAGCTTTCCGGCGTCACGGCCATGCCACGACTCTCCATGGTGGTGATGCTGAAGTCATCGAAACGCACCTTGACGAAAATGCCCGACAACGGGGGTTGGCCATGGCCGTCGATGCGCTGGGTCAGCCGCTCGCATAACGGCAGGAGTGCCTGGTGGGCGCTGTCGAGGTCGGGGAGGTCCTGGCCGAAGGTGGTCTCGACACTGATCGACTTGCGTTCACGCTCGGTGCGTACCGGCCGCTCGTCGATGCCCCGCGACAATTCGAACAGTCGTCTGCCGAATTTGCCGAATTCGTCGAGCAGTTTTTCGAAGGGCTGTTGGCGCAGGTCGGTGCAGGTCGCGATCCCGAGGGCGTCCAGTCGCGCCGCCGTGGCGGGCCCGACACCATGCAGCTTGTTGACCGGCAGGCGCGCGATGAAGTCATCGACCCTGTCGGGGGCAATGACGGTGAGGCCATCAGGCTTTTCCCAGTCACTGGCAATCTTGGCCAGGAACTTCGAGGGGGCGGCGCCCACCGAGACGGTAATGCCGGTGCGTGCCATGCACTCCTGCTTGAGCCACTGGGCCATCCAGGTGGCGCTGCCCTGAAAGGCCTCGACGGCGCTGACATCCAGATAGGCTTCATCCAGAGAGAGGGGCTCGACCAGGGGAGTCAGCTCGTGAAAGATGGCCTGGATATCCCGTGAGACCGCGCGATACTTGTCGAAATTGCCGGGCATCAGGGTCAGGTCCGGGCAGAGCTTCAAGGCGCGAGCGGTGGGCATGGCCGAGTGAATGCCATAGGTGCGAGCCGGGTAATTGCAGGTGGCAATCACCCCGCGCCGCTCGCGCGAACCACCGATCGCCAGCGGGATGTCGCGCAACGCGGGATCGTCGCGCATTTCGACGGCCGCATAGAAACAGTCGCAGTCGGCATGCAGAATCTTGCGCAAGGCCGCCTTACCCCTTCATGCGATGGGCCCGGAACGATACGGGCGGATGCGATTCAATCCGGGGGCATCAGTTCAGTGCCTGGCCATTGCCGCCACGGATCACTCCCACGCCGATGCCCTCGATCTCCAGTTCCTGATGGCGCAGATCGACTTCGATGGGGGCGAAATCGGCATTCTCGGCTTCCAGCGTGACATGATGGCCCTGACGGTGGAAGCGCTTGACCGTGACCTCATCCTCGAGGCGGGCCACCACGATCTGTCCATCGCGGATGCGGTCGGTGCGGTGGACCGCCAGCAGGTCCCCCTCGAGGATGCCGATGTCCTGCATGGACAAGCCGCGTACCCGAAGCAGGTAATCGGCCCGCGGCGTGAAGAACTCGGCGGGCAGGGGGCAGTAGCGATCGATGTGCTCGGTGGCCAGGACCGGGCTGCCGGCGGCCACTTCACCAATGATCGGCAGCCCCTGGGAGCTCTCGGTTTCGTTCGAGGACTCGGCCGTGAGGGGCTCGGCTTCCTGTGCCGGTAGCCGGATGCCCCGGGAAGTGCCGCGAATCACACGGATCACGCCCTTGCGTTCGAGCGCACGCAGGTGCTCCTCGGCGGCATTCGGCGAGCGAAACCCCAGGGCGCGCGAGATTTCTGCCCGTGTCGGCGGATAGCCCAGTTCATTCATGGTCTTGACGATGAAGTCGAAGACATTCTGCTGGCGAGGCGTGAGGGAGCGAGTCATGCGACCTCCGGTTCATGGACCTGGGGATGGTGCCGATCATGGTTGTCGGGAAACACGGTGCCGGCGTCTGTGCGGGCAGCTTGCCGAGCAGTTTAGGCATTGTCCGAAAACTGTCTGCGCTCGGTTATACGGCGTTGAAAATCTTCTCAAAATGCTCATTTACTCCTTGTAAACTCCGCGTTTTCGTAGATTTTCGCCTTGTCTAACCTTCGCTCGTCGACTTTTCAGACAGGCCTAGTGCTTCCTCCTGGTGGTCAAGTATACAGCATGATTATCCATCCAGTAAAAGTGTGCCGCGATTGACGGGCAAAACGTGATGTTTCAAACAGTTGACAGAAGCCTGAATTGAGGCAATGTGATGCATGACGTACACTGCAGACAATTCAAACAATTGTTTCCAACCCGGACTCGACTCATGGCCCAACCGGACACCGTCACGCGCATCCTGGATACCGCCGAGGTGCTGTTCGCCGAGCGAGGGTTCGCCGAGACCTCGTTACGCCATATCACCAGCAAGGCCAAGGTCAATCTGGCTGCCGTCAACTATCATTTCGGCTCCAAGAAGTCGTTGATCCAGGCGGTCTTCGCCCGTTATCTGGATCCCTTCACGCTGCGCTTTCATGCCGCTCTGGATGAGCTGGAAGCGCAGCATCGTCACGATGACAGCATCATTCCACTCGAGGAGCTCCTCGAGACCATGGCCCGTACCGTGCTCGAAGTACCGGCCGAACGGAACAGTCTGAAGGTCTTCATGCGGCTCCTGGGGCTGGCGTACAGCCAGGCTCAGGGCCATCTGCGTCGCTATATCCAGGAAGAATACGGCAGTGTCTTCCGCCGCTTCACGGAACTGGTCAGGCGTGCCACGCCCGAGCTGCCGGATGCCGAGCGTTTCTGGCGCCTGCACTTCGTGCTGGGCACGGTGATCTTCACGCTTTCCGGGCTCGATGCGCTGCGCGATATCGCCGAGCAGGACTATCAGGAACATGTCTCGGTACGCGACCTGATACGGCGGCTGCGTCCCGTCGTGGTCTCGGCCATGCAGGCGCCATTGCCGGAACTGCCGGCTCAGGAGGCCGGTTGATGCGAACCCCGCGCCTGCCGTCACTGCCGCCCGAGGCCGAGACCTGGGTGGAGATCGATGTTGACGCCCAGCAGCTGACTCTCCACCAGGGCAGAGAGGCGCTCTGGTCCTGTGCGGTATCCACCGGGGCCGCCGGCACCGGAGAACTCGATGGCAGTGGTGCCACGCCCTTGGGCTGGCACTATGTCCGCGCGGCCATCGGGGAGGGCAACCCGTGCGGGACCGTCTATCGGGGGCGACGTCTGACCGGCGAGGTGTTCGATGAGCAGCTCGCCGCCGCGCATCCCGAGCGTGACTGGATCCTGACCCGTATCCTCTGGCTGTGCGGACTGGAACCGGGCCGCAACCGGGGTGGCCGGGTCGATTCCCAGCGGCGTTATATCTACCTGCACGGCACGCCGAGTGACCAGCCCATGGGCGTGCCGGCGTCCCACGGCTGTGTGCGACTGCGTGACCCCGACCTGCTGGCCGTCTTCCGTCATGCCGTGCCCGGCACGCCGGTCTGGTTGCATTGAGAGCGGCGCTACAGGGCACCGCCTAGCGCGAAAATCGGCAGATACATGGCCACGACCAGGCCACCGACCATCACCCCCAGGATGACGATGACCAGCGGCTCGAGCAGCGAGGTCAGGACATCGACCCGCTCGTCGACTTCGCTCTCGTGGTGTTCGGCCACCCGTTCCAGCATCTGGTCGAGCGTGCCGGAGGCCTCGCCGATGGCCACCATCTGCAGGGCCATGGCCGGGAAGCGCCCCGCACGCCGCATCGACAGCCCCAGCGACTGGCCGTCCAGGACGTCTCGACGCACCTGCTCCACCGCCTGTTCGAAGACCCGGTTGCCGCTGGCGCCCGCTGCACTCTTCAGGCCTTCCACCAGCGGCACACCGGCCCCGGTGGTGGTCGCCAGGGTACGGCAGAATCTCGCCACGCAGGAAGCCCGCAGCATTTCGCCCAGCACTGGCAGGCGCAGGGCCAGGCCCTGAAGTCGCAAGGCCAGGCTGTGCGAGCGTTGCTGGCCCCAGTACGCCAGCAGCGGCAGGCCCAGACCCAGCAGCAAGCCCCACAGCCAGTACGCCTGTGCCGCCTCGGACAGGCGCAATGCCAGCCGGGTGAGGGCCGGCAGTTCGGCCCCGAAATCGTGGAACAGCGTCTCGAAGCGTGGCACGACCTTGACCAGCAGCAGGGCAGCTACACCGACACCCGTGATCAAAACCACGGCGGGATACCATAGCGCCTTGCGTACCCTGGCCTGGAGCCGCTCCGCTTTCTCCTTGTGGAGGGCGATGCGTTCCAGCATGCGTTCCAGTGTGCCGGACTGTTCGCCCGCCGCCACCAGGTGCACGAAGAGCCCGCCGAAGTGCCGTGGATGCTGCCGCAGGGCCTCGGCAACGCTGGCGCCCTGGGACACGGCCTTGCTCAGGGACTGGACCAGGAGTCGCATGGCCGGCTTGTCGACGCCCTCCGCAATGACGTTGAACCCCTGGAGGACAGGCACGCCGGCGCGCAGCAGGGTCGCCATCTGACGCGCCAGAAGGGTGATATCGCGGCTCTTGATGCGCCCCGACCCTGCTGTCAGGCGTCGGCCTGGCTGGATACGCCGCACCAGGATGCGTTGCTCGGCCAGCTGCTGGACGACGTCGTCGCGTCGCACGGCGAAGCTTTCGCCACGCACGCGCTTGCCATGTCGATCAAGGCCGCTCCATTGCCAGCGTCGCGGTCTGCTGGCGTCAGATCCGGGCTGTGCTCTGGCCATGTGACCTCCGTCGTGGATGGCATAGCGCAAGGGGCCGTCAGTTGTGGCCGGTGACGCGGTGGATTTCGGCGAGACTGGTCAATCCCTGCAGGACCTTGTCGATGCCGTGCTGGCGCAGGCTCGGGTAGCCGCTGTCACGAGCCTGCTGCTCGAGATCCGAAGCCTTGCCGCGGCGCAGAATGCGTTCACGCATGGCGGCGTCGATGGGTACCACCTCATACAGCCCGATGCGCCCCCGGAAGCCCTGGATGCACTCATGGCAACCGACCGGCTCATGGAGGGTCGGCGCCTGCTCCTGGCCGATATCGAGGCCCATCGCCTCCAGGCTGGCAGCGTCCGGGCGGACTGCCCGCTTGCAGTGGTCGCACAGGCGACGGGCGAGGCGCTGTGCAATGATCAGACTGACCGAACTGGCCACATTGAAGGGCGCAATGCCCATGTCGGCCAGCCGGGCCAGGGTCTGCGCCGCCGAGTTGGTGTGCAGAGTGGACAGCACCAGGTGGCCGGTCTGTGCGGCCTTGACGGCGATCTCCGCGGTTTCGCGGTCGCGGATCTCGCCGACCATCACCACATCCGGATCCTGACGCAGGAAGGCACGCAGCGTGCTGGCGAAGTCCAGCCCGATACGTGGCAGCACATTGACCTGGTTGATGCCTTCCAGCTTGATCTCCACCGGGTCCTCGGCGGTACAGATGTTGCGGCTGGTCTCGTTGAGCTGGCGCAGACCGGTGTACAGCGTGACCGTCTTGCCGCTGCCGGTGGGTCCGGTCACCAGAATCATGCCCTGAGGGTTGTCCAGCGCCTGAGCATAGAGCGCCTGTTGCGCCGCATTGAGCCCCAGCTGGTCCAGGTCCCAGAGGGCGGTCGCCGGGTCGAGCAGGCGCAGCACCACCTTCTCGCCATGCACGGTCGGCAGGGTGTTGACACGGAAGTCCACGGCATCCCCATGCCTGGGGCGCCACTTGATGGCGCCATCCTGCGGCAAGCGGCGCTCCGAGATATCCAGCCGGGCCATGACCTTGAGTCGCGCCGCCAGCCGAGCCCGCAGCGCGCAGGGCGGGTGGGCCTGATCGTGCAGCCGGCCGTCGATGCGCAGGCGAATGCGCAGCTGGTCCGCATAGGGTTCGAAGTGAATATCCGAGGCGCCCTGCTTGATGGCGTCCTGCAGGATGCTGTCGACGAAGGCCACCAGCGGCCCGTCCGTCTCGGGGGCATCGGCGGCGTCAGATGCGTCCTCGGTAGCGTACTCGGCCGGGGATGAGGCAATGCGTGCCATGGCCGACGGCGTGTCGCGGCGTGCCGCCAGATAGCGGTGCAGGCAGGTCCGCAGCTGATCCCCGGAGGCGAGCACGCCCTCGATGGCGAGGCCGGTAGCGAATCTCAGTTCATCGAGTTCGGCCAGCAGCCCCGGATGGCCGATGGCCACCCCCAGTCGCTTGTCATCGCTGTACAGCGGCAGGGCTTCCAGCCGACGCAGCAGTTCGACGGAATGATCATCGAGGGCGGGCAGAGTCATGACATCCGTATCGTCCAGATCGATTACCGGCAGGTCATAGGCCCGGCCGGCTGCCTCCACGGCCTGACGGGACGTGACGGCGGCGACGTCGACGACATGACTGAGCAGGGAGCGTCCGGCCTGGCGTGCCTGTTGCTCGAGCTGACGGGCCGTCTCGGCGTCCAGCAGGCCGTCGTCGACCAGGCGACACGCCAGGCCACTCAGCCGCGAGCGGTCGTGATCGGGCCCGTCGTCCCGGGGGGAAGCATCATGCGCCATGTGTCTGCCCCTATCCATGGGTTCATGGCGGAGTCTAGTCACGCAGGCCATCGCCGGCCCTGAGTCTTTTGCTGAGCACTGGCGAAGACTCTACCCACGCCATCCCAGGAAATCTCGTCGGCTCGGTGTCGGGGAATCTGCCTTGTGGGCGCCTGAAGGCACTGCCTAGTTTCAGAACAGGGCACGCCACACGGAGAGGTGCACCATGCAGAGAATGACAATCACAATCAGGAACACGTCAGTGCTCACGGGGTCGGATGCCGGCCATGTCACACGGCTTCAGTTGGCAGGTTACAAGGCGCTGGCGCCCCCATCGGACAGGCGGGCGTTCGCTGTATCAACCGCGCGGGGCAGCCCGAGGCAGCAATCCGGTTTCACCCTGATCGAGCTGCTGATCGTGGTGGCCATTGTCGGCATTCTTGCCGCCGTGGCGGTTCCGCAATATCAGGATTACACCGAACGTGCCGAGCACAGCGCGGCCATTTCGGAACTGAGTGCTGCCAAGCTCAGCGTGTCAATGAACCTTTCCGAAGGCCGGGATAACCCCTGCGCGGACGTGGGTTGGGGCTGCGCCGCCAACGGCGATGGCACCGGAACCATCGAGAACACTCAGGCCAGCAATGACTCCGGCTCCGGCAATACGCATCCCAATGCCATCCTGACCTGGGATACCACTGCCGGTGATGGCATCACCTGGGAAACCACCAGCTGGAATGGCTGAGTCCGGTACTTCATTCCCCGTTTAGCGTCGCGATCAGCCGCCGAGCGCCTCCCTGATCGCGATGCTCACCCAGCCAGATGCCCTGCCAGGTGCCCAGCGCCAGCCGGCCATGCCGCACCGCCAGTGTCACCTGGGTGCCCATGAGGCTGGCGGCGATATGAGCCGGCATGTCATCCGGCCCTTCCATGGTGTGCCGAAAGTAGGGCAGGTCACCGGGAATGCGGTCACGCAGGAAGGCATCCAGGTCATGACGCACATCCGGGTCGGCGTTCTCGTTGAGGGTCAGCGAGGCCGAGGTGTGCAGCAACTGTAGATGCAGCAGACCCACCTGCAGTTCGCCCAGGCGCGGCAACGCCTCGCTGACCTCGTCGCTGATCAGATGAAAGCCTCGGGAACGAGGGGCCAGTCGCAGTTCCTGCTGGTGCCACATGTCGTGTGTCCTGATGGTGAATGCGACGCTCAGCCTACCCCATGGGCGAACCGCACAACACCGGTTCAGGGGCTCTGGCTGGCGCTATCTTCCTCCAGCAGAGCGTCCTCGAAGTAGTCGTTGATGCGTTCATGGCTGCGGGCGTACCACTCGTCATCCTTGGTCAGCGCATGTTCGGCGTTCAAGGGGTGAGTGGGAATGTGCAGTCGCATGTCGACGCCCGTGTCCGGGTGGTTGGCGACCTGAAGGGTGGCCGAGCGGCGCGAGGGACCATAGGGAATGAGCTCGGCAAACGCCGTCTGACGCTCGGCCGAGGTGGCGAAGCCGATGAACTCCCGCGCCTGTTGCGGCTGTTCGGCGCCCCGCGGCACGGTCCAGACTTCGTGCTCCTGAACCTGCCCATCCCAGAGGATCTCGATGGGCAGGTCGCGATTGACCATGGCATCGAAAAACCGACCATTGAAGCCGGAAGCCATGACGACCTTTTTCTCGGCGAGCAGTTGTACCGGAGTATCGCCGGCTTCCCACCAGTGCAGATTGTCGAGGTTATCGAGACGCTTGAAGGCGAGTGACAGTCCGCGTCGCGTGCTCAGGAGACGATAGATCTCCTCCTCGGGAACGCCATAGGACAGTAGCGCCCATTCGAGATTGACCGCCGGACCGCGGTGCAGGGCACGTGGCCCCGGAAAGTTCTTTTGATCGAAGAGATCGGATATCTCGGTGGGACGCTGCCCGGGAAACGCATCCCGACGGTACGCCACCACGGTGGCGAATACCGAATGAGTGATGGAACAACGGTTGAGGGCGCCATCGATGAAGTCGCGCTCGGCCGGGCGGCCCTGTGGCGAGGGGGAGAGGATGTCCGACGACAGGGCCTCCAGCAGGTTATCGGCGCATGCGGTCTTGGCCTCGCTGCGGCTCATGTCGATCAGGTCCCAGGGCATCCGGCCGGCGTCGATGGCCTGGCGCAACTCGGTCAGGCCGCCATTGTAGCGATGTACGCGCACTTCAATGCCCGTTTCGCGGGTGAATGGCTCGAACAGCGCACGGCGCTGGGCGCGTTCGTAGGCGCCGCCCCAGGTCAGGATGTCCAGGGTCGCCTCACCCGGCGCTGCGGCCGGCTCATCGCCTGGGGCCAGCGGCGATATCCCGATGAGCGCGACGAGCAGCAGCCTGCATGCCTTGTTAAGCCAGCTTGCGCCGGCCTGTCGCTCAGCCTGTACCATGCTCCTCCCGTCGCAGCTCTTCACTGTATTTCAGGTAGGCGCGGGCAATGCTCGACTCGTATACCACCCCGAGGAAGGCATCGCCCGCCTTGTCATCCACGACCGCGATGGCCTCGCCGGTCACATCCTGAACATGGTGCATGGCATCCCAGACCGACGCCTCGGGGCTGAGTACCGGTCGCGGGGTGCGCTGACAGCTCCTGACCCGGCGGTGGCCCTGTCCCTTGCCGCGCATGACCTCGAGATCGGCCAGGGTGACGCTGCCGCGATAGCGTTGCCTGTCATCCACCAGGTAGGCCTCGCCATGCCCGCCTTCGCCGACTCGGGTGACCGCTTCCTGCACGCTGTCGTTCGGATTCAGGATCACGCATTCCTGGCTGACCAGGCTCTTGAGACGGGCATTCTGCAACAGGGCCCGGCCGCGCCCAGCAGATAGGTCCAGCCCGCGTCGGGCGAGTTGAATGTCGAACAGCGAGCGACCGAAGAGTTGAGCCGCGATGGGGCTTGCCAGGGTGACGCTGGCCAGGGCCGCCGTGGTCAGCACATAGCTGCCGGTGAGTTCGAAGACGATCAGCAGGGTGGTCAAGGGCGCGCCGATCACCGGTGCGGTTACCGCCACCATGCCGCAGACCGCATAGAAAATGAAGGTCTCGCCGGCCATGCCCAGCTGGGTGACCAGGGTTCCGCAGAGGGCGCCGAACAGGGTGCCGATCACCAGTGCCGGGCTGAATACGCCGCCGCCGAATCCCATGCCGATGCACATGGCGGTGGCCGCCAGCTTGAGCACCAGCACGATGACCAGGTCGAGGCTGCTGAAGGCGCCCTGAATGGTGGCGAAGCGCAGGGTTTCCTGTCCCATGCCGAGGATATCCGGCACCCAGAGCGCGACGAGCCCCAGAGCTGCCCCGGCGATCGCCGGGCGCAGCGAGGGCACCACAGGCAGTTTCGCCGCCCAGCGGCCCACGGCCAGGATGGCATGCATGTAGCCGCCGGCCACCAGTGCCCCGAGGCCACCGATGACGATGAAGGCGGCGAACTCCCAGGGCCGCGGGACAGCGGTGTCGGTGACATGGAAGAGGGCCCCCTGGGAGAGCACGTTGGTGGCAATCACATGGCCGACGATGGCGGCAGCGGCGACCGGCGCGAAAGCGCGCAGCGCGTAGTGACGCAGCACCACCTCATGGGCAAAGACGATGCCGGCCAGGGGCGCGTGGAAGGCCGTGGCAATGGCGGCTGCGACACCGCAGGCAATGGTGACATTGTCGTCGGAGCGTCCCATGCGCAGCAGCCTGGCGGCCAGCGACCCGAGGCTGGCGCCCATGTGCACCAGGGGGCCGTATTGCCCCACCGAGGCACCGGAGCCCAGCGAGACCAGCCCCGACAGCGCCGACAGCAGGCCGGCTCGCGGCGGCAGACGACCGCGCCGAGTCTGTACCGCGGCAATCAGGTCGGCCGGCGTGTGGGGGCGGCGTTCGCGAATGACGCGATGCAGCTGTCCCACCACCAGGCCGCCCAGGGCCGGCACGGCGACCGTGGCAAGGGCCAGCGCCTCGGGATGGGCGAACATCATGCGGCCGCGGGGGGAGATCAGCAGCAGGTCATTGAGCCAGATAACCGCACTGACAAAGCCCACCGCGGCCAGCGCCGCCAGGCCACCGATAACGGCGCCCAGCAACACCAGCCCCAGAAAACGCAGCATGCCCCGGGCACCATTGGGGGAGTGTGCGTCGGAGGCGGGAGAGCTGTAGGGGATATCCTGTCCGGTTGTCGTTGAGGTCGGCTGATCCTTGTCGGCTGCCACTAGGCGTCATCCCTGATCGTACGCGGTCGATGCGTCCCGGCTGGCGTGCGTCACTTCACGAACCGGGATACCTCTCTCATGTGTAGGGGGAAAGTGCGGCCGGAGCAAGTCGCGCACGGCGCTCCTCGAGCCTGAGAAGACAGCCGCGCGGCGTTCCGGTAACCCCCTCACAAGGCCGGCATGGCGGGAATGGTAGCGACGCTTGACGCACCACGCCAAGGCGTTGAAACAGGGTGAGCCGGGGCATGACCTACATGGTGTGCCAGGTATCGCTGGGCGGTGTTGCCAGCGTCTCGGCAATGAGGTCCAGGCCACGTGTCAGGCTCTCACGACTGGCCGGTGGACCCAGGCACAGGCGCAGCGCCTGGGGGGCCGGTTCGCTGCCCGTGCAGAAGGGCTCCGGCGTCGAGACGCGCACCCCGCGTTCCGCCAGCATGGCCTGGATCCGGCCGCTGCGTTGCCCGGCCGGCAGCGGCAGCCAGACCAGTGACGAACCCCGGCGGCATTGTGGAGCCTGCGCCGCCAGCCGCTCGAGTGCCAGCTGCCGGCGCTCGGCCAGCTCGTCGACTTGCCATCGCAGCAGGGACTGGCTGGCCGGATCTTCCACCCACTGGCAGCTCGCTTCCGCCATCAGGGGCGGCACCATCCAGCTTTGGGAGCGCAGGGCCGCGCAGAGGCGTTCCTGCAATGCTTGCGGTACGCTGAGCGTGCCGATGCGCAGTCCGCCGGCCAGCACCTTGGAGGTGCTGAAGATGTGCAGGGTGCGCTCGGGCGCCAGGTTTACCAGGGGCGTCCCGCGCTCGCTTTCGGGCAGGTACTGGACGGCATCCTCGACGAGCCAGAAATCGTGCTCGCGGGCCAGCTCGACCAGGCGCCGGCGGCGCTCCTCGGACAGTTGCGCCCCGGTGGGATTGTTGAGGTCCGGCATGCAGTAGAGCAGCCGCGGTGGCTGCCGCTCGCACAAGCGGGCGAGTGCCTCGATGTCCATGCCATCGGCATCCATGGGGATGGCCAGTTGTCGTAAATGCGCCTGCTGGGCGGCGCAGACGAACCCCGGATAGGTGAGGGCCTCGGCGGCCACCAATTCGCCGGGTTGTACCAGGGTGCGCAGGGCCAGATGAATGCCGTGCTGGCCACCCTGGGTGATCAACAGCCGCTGCGGGTCCGCGGGCAGACCGAGGCGCCCCTGCCAAGCCGCCATCCTGGCCCGCTGAGAGGCATTGCCGGCTTCGTGCTGGTATTCGGTGGCCGCCTGTATCGCCTCGGGGCAGGCGGTGATCCGCTCCAGGGCATGCTGCAACCCCTGGGCTCGCAGTGGATGAGGCGGCGGAAAGCTCATGCTCATGTCGATGACGCCCTCATCCACCGATCGGGTAGCACGAAACGAAGTCCTGGCGTCATGCCGCGGTGGGCAGACATAGGTGCCGCTGCCGACACGGGACTCGACCCAGCCCTGGTGTTGAGCCTCGGCATAGGCGCGGGTGACGGTACCGATGGTCACGCCGAGCTGGTCGGCCAGGCGACGTTGCGGGGGCAGGCGTTCACCGGGTGCCAGCTCGCCACAAGTGATGGCCTCGGCCATGGCCTCGGCGATGCGCCGATAGCGTGGCCCCTTGTCGCCGAGTCGGGGTGTCCAGATTGTCATGGTGACAATAAAACCTTTGACGCCAATTTTGTACTCATTATGCTCAAGGATACGGCTAGTGCAATCGCATTTCTCCAATATTGTATGGGTACAATTTTATGAGCTCGCTGGCATACCTGGGGCCCGTGACCCTGTTCATGATCTCTATGAGTATCACCCCCGGCCCTAACAATGTGATGTTGACTGCCTCGGGGGCCAATTACGGCTTACGGCGGACCCTACCGCACATGCTGGGCATACTGGGAGGGTGCTTCGTGCTCTTTGCGGCGATTGCCCTGGGACTGGGTATCATCTTCGAACGCTATCCGCTGGTGCAGACGTCGCTGCAGGTGGTCGGCAGCCTCTATCTGCTGTACCTGGCCTGGAAGATCGCCACCGCGCCGCCACCCGAGTTCGGCGATGCCGAGGGGCGTCCTCTCGACTTCTGGCAGGCGGCGGCCTTTCAATTCGCCAACCCCAAGGCCTGGGTGATGGGGCTGACGCTGATGGCGAGTTTCCTGCCGGAAGGGGGGAATACCGTCGTCAATGCCTTTCTGCTGGCCGGCTTCGCCGAACTGGTGGCGCTGCCCTGCATATCCCTGTGGGCCGGCTTCGGCATGGCCATCGGCCGCTGGCTCAAGGGGCCGCGCTCATGGCGCGTCTTCAACGGCACCATGGGCGCGCTCACCGCGGCCTGCGTGTTCTTCATCCTCGGTTGACGGCCAGGTCGTCATTGTCCGAACGGCGCGCCACCAGCGTGATTTCGACATTGGCGTCGTCCAGCAGGGCGGGTGACTGGGTGCAAGTGCGGGCTGGGTAATATGGCGCTTCGAAAAACTCGGCATAAGCCGCGTCCATGTCATGGATCTTCTCGAGATCGGTGAGATGCAGATCGGCCCGCACGATATCGGCCAACCGACAGCCCACCGAGTCGAACAAGTGCTCGACTCGCCGCATGATCCAGCGAGTTTCCTCACCGACATCACCGAGCACTGCTTCGCTGCCCTGGATGTCCGCGGCCGTCAGCCCCGAGAGGTAGACGTAGCGGTCATCCAGTACCATATGGCTGCCGGGAAAGGTGGGCGTCGGCATGGTGGCATCGTTATGGAAAGTCGGCATTGTCGCTCCTGCTTCCATTGAATGGCCTTCCACTTCAATGCGACAGGGCAGCGTACGGTGATGTTCCTGCCCATCTGGATCTGCCTGACAACCTGAAGCTCCGCTCTCTGGCCCGGGCTCCCCACTGGCGAGTGTTGGCGATAACAGGGATACTGGGGCGCTTCGCCGAGCCGGCTTGCGTCGGACATCGGCATTGCCACGCCTCGCTGACAGGAATACTCCGCCATGGATCCAGGCTTGCCTCTCGTCCGTATCGATGCCCATTCACCTCATGTCGCCACCCTGGCCGGCTGGACCCATGCCGCATGGGGCCACCTGAACCCCGGTCGTGATCTCGCTGCCACCGTCGAGCAGTTGCGCGCCGACTGTGGCCCGGCCGGCGTGCCCTCGGTATTCGCCGTCATGTGCGGTGAGCTGCCGGTGGGCATGGCCAGCCTGGTCGTCGACGACATGAGTGATCGGCGCGACCTGACGCCCTGGCTGGCCTCGGTCTATGTATTGCCCGAGTGGCGCGGCCATGGCATCGCCTCGCGGCTGGTGCGCCGCGTCGAAGAGGAGGCCGAGGCCCACGGCGTCGGGCGCTTCTACCTCTATACGCCGGATCAACAGGCGCTCTACCGGCGGCTTGGCTGGCAGGACGTCGAGGAACGTGAGTACCGTGGCGAGGTAGTGACCATCATGCAGCGCGATCTGCAGCCCCGGAACTGATCGATGCATTGGTGGGCATTGCGTCGTGTCGACGTGGTGGTCCGCCATCAAGCGAATTCAGGTGTCCGGGTCTGGTGATCCCGGGAGGATTTGGCATGTCCCGTCTTGTTGTGTTGCCCACCAGTCGCGCCGGCTGGGCGCTGCTGATTGCCTTCATCGCCGTGGTGGCGGCCGGCATCTGGCCGGTCATCGGCTGGGTGAATCGCAACATTCTGGTGTTCGGCTTGCCATTGTTAGTGGTGTGGAGCTATGTGGTGATCTTCGCCTGTTTCGCCGTCATGCTGATCGCCAATCGTGTCCTCGAGAGCAAGGAGGACCACCATGACTAGCCCCTGGCCGCTGCTCATCACCCTGGCCTATGTCGCCATCGCCATGTTCATCGGCCTGCGTGCCCGGGGCGGGCGGCGCATGAACAGCCTCGAGGAGTGGGGCGTGGCCGGGCGCAGCATGGGCCCGGTAACGCTCTACCTGCTGATCGCCGCCGGCAGCGTCAGCGCCTACACCTTCATGGGCGCGCCGGGCTGGGCCTACTCGAAAGGCGTGCCGGTATTCTATGTAGCCGTCTATCTCGCCTACCTGGCGCTGGTGGCCTGGTACGTAGGCCCCAAGGTGTGGCAGTTCGGCGAGCGCTTCGGCCATGTGACCCAGGCCAGCGCCATCACCGATCGTTATCAGAGCCCCTTGCTCGGTGCGCTCGCCGCCCTGGTCATGTCGATCGGCTCGATCGCCTACGCCGTGCTGCAGACCATCGGCTCGGCCTACATCCTCAACGTGATGAGCGGTGGGGCGATTCCGGTATGGCTGGGCGTGGCGCTGGTGCTGGCCTGCATCGCTGTCTACCTGTTCGTCAGCGGCCAGCGGGCCATCGGCCGGACCAACGCCTTTCAGGGCGTGCTGATGCTGGTGGTGGCCTGGGCCGTGGGGCTCTGGGCGTTGCACGGCGCCACCGGCGGGCTCGATGTCGGCGTGCTGTTCACGCGACTCCAGGCCGAGCATGGCGAGTTCCTGACCCTGCCCGGCGCCGGCGGTGACATGAGCTTCAGCTTCTGGACGACGTCCGTCATCGTCTCGATGTTCTCCTTCATGCCGCCGGTGTGGACCCAGTGGATGAGTGCCTCCTCGGCGCGCACTATTCGGCGCAGCGCCACTTGGCTGCCGACCTACTACGTGGTGATCCTGCCGATGGTGGTGTTGGGCTTCATCGGCATCTTCGCGCTGCCCGACCTGGCCCGTGCCGACACCGTGGTGCTGGAGTACGCCATGCAGCACCTGCCGGTCGTGCTGGTCGGACTGCTCGGCGCCGGCACTCTGGCCGCCTCGATGTCGTCCAGTGAACCCTTCATCCACTCGGTGGCGCTCTCCTGGAGCAGAGACGTGCTGCAGCCGCTGCTCGGCTTCTCCGACGCCTTCACCGGAAAGCTGGCGCGCTGGATGACTCTGCCGCTGATGGCGCTGGTGATCGCTCCGCTGGCCATCGCCGAGCCGGGCAGCCTGGTGATGATCCTGCTGGTCGGGCTGGGCTTCGCCACCCAGGTGATGCCAGCCTTCATCGGCATGTTCCTGTGGCCGCGGGCCTCAAAACTGGGGGTGCTGGCGGGCATCGTCGCAGGCTTCGTGGTGACCGTGGCCTTCACCACCCTGTGGAAGCACCCGTTGGGCATCCACGCCGGTTTCTGGGGATTGATGCTCAACCTGCCGGTCTTCGTCATCGTCTCGCTGATGACCTCGCCAACCCAGGCCGAGGTCGTCGAACGCTTCTTCCGTATCGCGGCTCCGCATGGTCTGACGCGGCTCGGCGACGGAAACGTTCAGCGTCCCAGCGACTGTCTGCAGCAATAAATCATCGACTCCCACCGGGCGGGGCGCTCTGAACCCCGCCCATTCTCGCATGGCATCTGTAGAACCGGTGTCAGGTACTGGCGCGTCAAGACAGCGGTTGTTAATACCGGTAGGTCAGGTGGTCTAAGTATGTCTGGGTGGAGTTTCTTAACATACCGGGACGGTATTCAAGGCCCTGGAGCGTCATGTCGTGTCGCTTGTAAAAATTGATTAGTAGGAGCCGCCTTATCGTTTCGCTGCTTACGACACCAGCCGCTTCGGGCGTGCTCGAGCGTCTTTCCGCATTGCGGCACCCCATGGCTTGACGCGTCTGGGTAGTTCGCGGCGAGATTCTAGCGACGAGTTGTTGCATGTTCACAATAGTTAACGTAACTCCGCCCATGTCGAGTATGAGCGAGCCCTGCTGCGTCGGGGCTTTTTTATTGAGTCGGATCATCCTTTTACGCCGCTTCCAGCCCCACATCAGTGTGAAATGATAGCCCTCGACTGAAGTCCGTCATCCTGAGCGGTTGAGCCCTTGAGCTGATACATTAGGGTTAAAGATACTCGTTCACTGAAGATTAGGATGGTGATTCAGGGTAGCCACTGAGGCCATGGAGTCGTGCCACATGGATTCATCCATCAGAAGTTCAGACTTCTCCAACAAGCTTGGCGGCTCGAGCCTTGGTGGATCAGACTCTCCGCGACTTCGCCCTCGGAGCCGGTTCGTCAGGTTGGGACTGCTGACCTTTGTGGCCAGCTTGATGGTGGCGAGCGGCGTGGTATTTCACCAGCAGCAGGAAGTCGTGGATGCTCGCAAGATGGAGGCTGCCTATCAGGCGGCGCATCAAGCGCGATTGCTGGAGGTCCGGCTGACTTATGCCCTGGGGGCGGCTTCTAGTCTGGCGGCATTGCGGCTCGAGGCTCCCGACCTGGAGGAACGCTTCGAGCGCGTCGCGGCTCAGCTGGATGCGAGCCACCCGAACGTGACGGTGCTGGTTCTCGCGTCGGAAGGCATGACGCGCTACCGCTATGCGGCACAACAGGACGATAGCGCAGAGCAGTGGGAAGAGCTGGCGTCCGTGACACAAGCCGCCCCGACTCCGGCGGATGACAGCTTGCAGCTGATGGGCCCGATGACGTTGGAAGACGGCACGCAGGTCGTCGTGGGGCGCCACCCCTTGATGAGTGACCAGGCATTCAGGGGCTACAGTGATGCAGTGGTGTCACTCACGTCGCTGCTGTCAGACTCGGGCCTGCAGGCGCTCGGCCAACAGGGTTATCGGTTTCAGGTACTGGCCGAAGAGGGGGATGGCGACTCGAGGCCGGTGGTATTCCGTAATACCCAGTCGACTCTGGAACAGCCAGTCGTGCATGAAATGGATATCGCCGGCAGTACCTGGACGCTCGCCATGGCGCCTGCCGCAGGGTGGCTGCCCGCCGGCTGGCTGATGTCGAGCCTGGGCATGGCCCTGGGTGTCTCGGGCCTGCTGGCCTATCTCGTCACCAGCGTGACCGAATTGCGCTGGCGCCGTCGCACGCTCGAGCAGCAGGTGGAGGAGCGCACACGTGATCTGCGCAAGAGCCTCGATCGCTTTCAGTCTCTGATTGCAGCGACCAATACGGGCGTCTGGGAGTATACGCCCAGCCAGGATATTGCCCGCTTTAGTCCCGAGTATATTGCCATGATGGGTTTCGATCCCGGTGACTATCCCGCCGATGGTCGAGCCAGCATCGAAGAGCTATGGAGTGACCTGCTGCACCCCGATGACCATGACAAGGCCATCGAAAATCTGCAGAACTTCCTGATCGATGATAGCGGCCGGATGTACGAAGGGCGCTTTCGGATGAAACACAAGAATGGCGACTGGCGCTGGATACTCTGTCGTGGTCATTTCATCAATCTGGATGACGAGACTGACCGAGTGATCGTGGGCAGCCACATCGATATCACGGGGCAGGTCGAAAGTCAGCGTCAACTCGATCTGGCCGCCGAGGTCTTCGAGAAGACGAGCGAAGGTATCGTCGTGACCCTGCCGTCCGAGGAGATCGTGCTCGTCAATGATGCCTTCATGCGCATCTCCGGTTATAGCGAGCAAGAAGCCATAGGGGCCAGGCCCAGCATCATGGCTTCAGGACGCCATGACCACTTCTTTTTCGAAAAAATGTGGCACAGCATACAGAACCATGGGACCTGGCAGGGCGAGGTCTGGAATCGGCGCAAGAATGGTGAGGTTTGCCCACAGTGGTTGACGATCTCCGAAGTTCGCGACAGTGAGAATACGCTCACCCACTATATCGGCATCATCAGCGACATGAGCCGCTTGAAGCAGGATCAGCATCAGATCCACCAGATGGCCTACTATGATCCCCTGACCAGCCTGCCCAACCGGACCATGCTGGAAGAACGCGCCGAGATGGCCATCAACTCGGCCAGTCGCCGCAAGGCGCATCTGTCATTGATGTTCTTCGATCTGGATGGCTTCAAGAACGTCAATGACGCCCGGGGACACCAGGTCGGTGACAAGCTGTTGAAGGCGTTCGCGGAACGCGTTTCGCCCCTGCTGCGCAAGCAGGACACCTTCTCCCGCCCGGGAGGCGATGAGTTCGTCATCCTGCTGCCGGATTCCGATGCGAGGGCGGCCATCCGGGTGGTGGAAAAGATCCTGGCCTCGCTGGAGTTCTCTTTCGATATAGACGGCGAGGAAATTCACATCGGGGGATCGGTGGGAATCGCGATCTACCCGGAAGATGGCGACTCCATGAGCCAGCTGTATATCAACGCGGATACCGCCATGTACCGAGCGAAACAACAGGGTCGCAGTACCTACAGCTTCTACTCGGAGTTGGACGCAGTGGACCAGAACCGCTTCTGATAAGCGGGATGGGGCTCGGCACGGTAATTTCGCGCGAAACGGGGCAGGTGTTTCAAATGCAACCAGGCTCTGAGTGGAACTTCCGGATTGCAAGGCCGTCAGCACCCGGCACTGACACTACTCGGCCTCGGCCGCGCATCCTGCCTACCGCCAGACGGTTTTTCGCCCACCCCAAGACGAAGCCCATGAAAAGCTGGATAATGGCGGGCTACGCCGCTCAGGCCGCCTGAATCCATCAATCCGGTGCTTTGTCCATGGAAATCAAGGTCAACTATCTCGACAACCTCCGGCTGGAGGCCAGGTTCGATGACTTCACGGTCATCTCCGACCAGCCCATCCGCTACAAGGGCGATGGCTCGGCGCCCGGTCCCTTCGACTACTTCCTGGCATCGTCGGCGATGTGCGCGGCCTACTTCGTCAAGGTCTACTGCAACGCGCGGGACATTCCCACCGAGAACATCCGGCTGTCGCAAAACAACATCGTCGACCCGGAGAACCGCTACAAGCAGATCTTCAAGATCCAGGTCGAGCTGCCGGAGGATATCTCCGACAAGGACCGCCAGGGCATCATGCGTTCCATCGAGCGCTGCTCGGTCAAGCGGGTGGTGCAGAACGTGCCGGACTTCCAGATCGAGGTCGTCGAGAACCTGGACGAGGATGCCCAGGCGCTGCTGATGGCCGAGCCGGAGGAGGGCGCGAACACCTGGATCGAGGGCAAGGACCTGCCCCTGGAGCAGACCATCGCCAACATGACGCGCATGCTCGAGTCGCTGGGCATGCAGATCGAGATCGCCTCCTGGCGCAACATCGTGCCTCATGTGTGGTCTCTGCACATCCGCGATGCCCACTCCAACATGTGCTTCACCAACGGCAAGGGCTCCACCAAGGAGAGCGCCCTGGCCTCGGCGTTGGGCGAGTTCATCGAGCGGCTGAGCTGCAACTTCTTCTACAACGACCAGTTCTTCGGCGAGGCCATCGCCCACAGCGAGTTCGTGCATTATCCCGACGAGAAGTGGTTCCAGCCCGGGCCCAATGACGAACTGCCGGTGGGCATCCTGGATGAGCATTGTCGCGACTTCTACGACCCGGATGGCGAGCTGCGCGGCAGCCACCTCATCGATACCAACTCCGGCAGGACGGATCGCGGCATCGTGGCGCTGCCCTTCGTGCGCCAGTCGGATGGCGAGGCGATCTACTTCCCCTCGAACCTCATCGAGAACCTTTACCTAAGCAATGGCATGAGTGCCGGCAACACCCTGGCCGAGGCCAAGGTGCAGTGCCTGTCGGAGATCTTCGAGCGGGCCGTGAAGCGTCAGATCATCGAGGAAGAGATCGCTCTGCCGGATGTGCCGCGGGCGGTGCTCGAGAAGTATCCGCGGATCCTCGAAGGTGTCGAGGCCCTGGAAAAGCAGGGCTTTCCGGTGCTGGTCAAGGATGCCTCGCTGGGCGGTGATTATCCGGTGATGTGCGTCACCCTGATGAACCCGCGCACTGGCGGGGTCTTCGCCTCCTTCGGCGCCCACCCGAGCTTCGAGGTGGCGCTCGAGCGCAGTCTCACCGAGTTGTTGCAGGGCCGCAGCTTCGAGGGCATGAACGACTTCATGCCGCCGACCTTCAATTCGCTGGCCGTCACCGAGCCCAACAACTTCGTCGAGCACTTCATCGACTCCTCGGGCCTGATGTCCTGGCGCTTCTTCAGCGCCCGCTCGGATATCGACTTCGTCGAATGGGATTTCGCCGGCACCAACGAAGAGGAAGCGGCGACACTGTTCGGTCTGCTCGAGGCGCTGGATCTGGAGGTCTACGTGGCCGTACACGAGGACCTTGGCGCGCCGGTGTGTCGTATTCTGGTGCCGGGCTACTCCGAGGTCTATCCGGTCGAGGATCTGATCTGGGACAACACCAACAAGGCACTGCTGTTCCGCGAGGACATTCTCAACCTGCATGCGCTCGACGATCAGCAACTGAGTGATCTGCTGGAACGTCTGGAAGACAGCCAGATCGATGACCACGAGGACATCATCACCCTGATCGGTGTCGAGTTCGACGAGAACACCGTCTGGGGGCAGCTGACGATTCTCGAGCTCAAGCTGCTGATCAACCTGGCGCTGGGCCAGCAGGAAGACGCGCTGGAACGGGTCGAGATGTTCCTGCAGTTCAACGACAACACCGTCGAACGCGGCCTCTTCTACCAGGCCGTCAATGCCGTGCTGGAAATCGCCCAGGACGATGAGCTGGAACTGAACGACTACATCGAGAACTTCCAACGCATGTTCGGCGAAGCGACCATGGCCGCCGTGGTGGGCTCGGTGAACGGCGAGGTGCGCTTCCACGGTCTCGAGCCGACCAGCATGCAGCTGGAAGGCCTGGAACGGCACCAGCGCCTGATCGACAGCTACAGTAAGCTGCACGCGCATCGCGCCGCCAGGGCGGAAGTGGCCTCGCCGGCTACCGCCTGATCGCTGAGGGTGTTAATGCGACAAAACCCCGAGTCAGTTCTCTGGCTCGGGGTTTTTAGTGGTCGCTTTCACTCAAGCCCTTCAGGTCAACTGATTCTTCGCGGCGCGGGTGGTATTCAGCAGCAGGCAGGCGATGGTCATCGGGCCGACGCCGCCGGGCACCGGCGAAATGGCACCCGCCACTTGCGAAGCGCCGTCGAAGTCCACGTCACCGATCAGCTTGCGCTGCCCGTCGACCTCGATGGCATTGATTCCCACGTCGATGACGGTGGCCTCGGGCTTGATCCAGTCCGACTGGATCAGCCCCGGCGAGCCGGTGGCGGCAATCAGGATATCGGCCTCCTGGCAGACCTTGCGGATGTCGCGGGTCCGCGAGTGGGCGATGGTCACCGTGCAGTTTTCCTGCAACAGCAGAGCGGCCATGGGCTTGCCGACGATATTCGAACGCCCGACGATCACGGCGTTCTTGCCACTCAGGTCCTGATGCACATGGCGCAGCATGATCAGACAACCCTGGGGCGTGCAGGGCACGAGTGAGGCGCGACCCTGGGACAGGGCGCCGACATTGGCCGGATGAAAACCGTCGACATCCTTTTCCGGCAGGATGCTCGAGATGATCCGCGCCTCGTCAATATGCTCGGGCAGGGGCAACTGGACGAGGATGCCGTGCACTCCGGGGTCGTCGTTGAGCTCCTGGATCAGGGCATCGAGCGTGGCCTGGCTGGTGTCAGCCTCCAGGTAATGCTCGAAGGAGGCTATCCCGGCTTCCTTGGCGCGCTTGATCTTGTTGCGCACATAGATCTGGCTGGCGGCATCGTCGCCGACCAGCACCACGGCCAGCCCGGGAACGCTCTCGAAGTGGTGCTTGAGCCACTCAACCTCGGCTGCCGCGTCCTCGAGCACCTGGCTGGCAAGCTGCTTGCCATCGATTACTTGCGCCATCTGCAGCCTCCCGTTCACTTGAAGATAATGGTCTTGTTGCCCGACAGGAATATGCGGTGCTCGGTATGCAGTTTCACCGCCGTTGCCAGGGCCATGGTTTCGGTATTGCGCCCCAAGGCTACCAGTTCATCCGGGTAGTAGGCATGGTTAACCTGCTGCACCGACTGCTCGATGATCGGGCCCTCGTCCAGGTCGGCCGTCACATAGTGAGCCGTGGCGCCGATCAGCTTGACGCCGCGTTCGAAGGCCTGGTGATAGGGCTTGGCACCCTTGAAGCCGGGCAGGAAGGAGTGATGAATGTTGATCGCCCGTCCCTGCAGCTTCTGGCAGAGGTCATCCGAGAGCACCTGCATGTAACGAGCGAGCACCACCAGCTCCGTGCGGGTCTCCTCGACGATCTCCATCAGCCTGGCCTCCTGCTGAGGCTTGGTTTCCGGCGTGACGGGAAGGTGCATGAAGGGGATACCCTCGCGCTCGACGATCTCTCGCAGATCTTCATGGTTGGACACTACGCCGGTGAGCTCGATGTTCAGCTCGCCCTTGTGGTGACGATACAGAAGATCCACCAGGCAATGATCGAAACGCGACACCATGATCAGTACCCGGGGAGGGGACTGCAGGTCGTGCATGCTCCATTCGAGACCCAGGCGCTCACCCACCTCGCCAAAGCCGGTCTCCAGGCTGTCGAAGCTATGCTGACTGTCCCCGAGGATGCTGAACACACAGCGCATGAAGAACTGGCCCGAGATCTTGTCATCAAACTGGGACAGCTCCGTGATGTTGCAGCCACGCTCCGCAAGATAACTGGTGATGCTCGACACGATCCCGGTGCCGGTCTTGCAGTTCACCTTCAAGACGAATTGGTTATCGGTCTTATACTGGCTCTCCATGAGTCTACCTCTTCTTCTGGTTTTGTGGCGCTGGCAGGACGTTGCTGGCGACATACGGTCGATGATGGGCAAGTGGTCATGGTGGATGCAAGGAGTTCGATGCCGATGTTATGAATCCAGTTCGAACGATGGCTCAGGCGCGCCCCTGAAGCCCGTCAATCGCCGGCACGTTAGGCGCTTGCCGACGTGCCATACGAACCCCCGACTGGCCGGACACCAAGGGGCATCAGGGGTGGAGCTGTCCCTTCTGGGAGCGGTTGCGCCACCCCACAACCCACGCCTCTCATCCCATGGTGGATATTGCCGGATATGACACCCTTGGATAGGCTGATCAAAAGCCTATAGGGACGACCGACACCACGACACCCGCAAGGACTGCCGCATCGATGCCAAGAGGCCATCGCAGGATGCGGGCATAGCGGTAGCGTGCCTGACTATGCCGGACCTTCCCGTCAAACCAACTTCAAGGCCACCAGGCCTTGCATAAAGTCCATGAAGCACTGGCAATGAAGATTTTGACCAACGGCTTCTCCGGATAAATGGATGCCTGTAAAGTATTATTGAATCGGGCAAAACGCGCATGCACGCGAATTCTGCACAAGTAGCCAAGTGCTACATTTCAACAAGCAAAATCAATGGGTTAAGGCGGTTTTGCTTGGCGATGATAAGTTCTTGAACAAGCAAGCGCGTTCAAGTTGATGAACGAGCGCGCTATCTAATACCTATTAGACACCAGAAGGGGGTGCCACTTGGCAATCCGCTACGACAGCCTCGACGAACGCACACGCGATCTGATGGCCCAAGAGTTAGATCGTGACTCGACTGATGGAACTCTCTACGTCAGCCCTCGGTTCACCGACAAAGGGCAGCAGCAATGGCCAGAGCTTCTGCGCGAAGCGATCCTCTCGCACGATGACGCTTGGCTAGCGTCCGAGCTTCGCTCCAAACACCTGATTCGTGACACCGAGCAACGCAAGAAGCCCAAGGGCGGCTACACCACCGCCAAGGTTCCGGTCACTGCTCCCGATACCCTTTCCGAAGGTGAATTCAACAGGTTTTATGCTCGCGGCACTTGCGCTCGCGCTGTCGCAGATGGCGTGGACGAGGTCGAAGTTTATCGCGGCAAGTCCGTTGAGAATCCTCGATCTGCGTCAGAAGCAATGATCGGCAAGCGCATCTCCGCAAACGCTTTGCTAAATGATCTTCGTACGTCCCAAGGAGTTGAACCCGCGCTGGGTTTGCCACCAGGACCGAATTCCGGTCTCACCGTTCGCCTGCCGGATGGTGTCTAACCACCGGCTGCAGTTGACCGGCTGCGCCCGCGATATGGTGTTGTTGTCGGTTTAGAGCCTGATCTCCGCGGGCGGCCGGCAACTGAGCCTTTTACGTTATACCGTCTAAGGGAAAAGGAGTACTTCTTGCAAGAGTTTAAAAATCCGGAAACCGTGCATCGCCCATTTAGCAACTACACCCATTGCGTAGAGGTTCAGGACCCGAAGAAATTTCTCTTCTGCTCAGGGCAGGTGCCGGCGGATGAGAGGGGAAACTTGCTGCCGGCAGATAATTTCGTGGCGCAAGCCGAGCAGGTGTTCACGAATATTGGCGCTGTACTTGCAAACTCCGGCGCGGAGATGCGACACGTCGTCCGGCTTGTGACTTACCTG
This sequence comes from Halomonas halmophila, assembly GCF_006540005.1. Taxonomy (GTDB): domain Bacteria; phylum Pseudomonadota; class Gammaproteobacteria; order Pseudomonadales; family Halomonadaceae; genus Halomonas; species Halomonas halmophila. The sequence goes on from NZ_BJOC01000013.1 coordinate 129,991, forward strand.
ACTAGGCAAGAAGATGTCGCGGCGCTCCGAGACGTGCTCAAAAGCACCTTTGGTAATAACGCACCGGCAAATTCGGTCGTCTTGGTCAGCGGGCTTACCGAGCCAAGCATTTTGCTTGAAGTTGAAGCTACAGCGGTCATTTAAAGCGAGCGGTTGGAATGTATAACGAATCGCTGCAGTTGACCGCCCAAAGCGCTGCCGCGCTTCGGGTTCTCTCCGCAGCCTTCGGCTGCTCCGGCGGCAACTGAGCTTCGGCGTTATGCATCAAGGAGAAAAGAATGAGTATTGAACACGGAAAAATTGAAGGCGATATAGAAATCACTTCTGAGTTTAAAATGCACGGAATGTTCACTGGCAATGTTACTGTCAAGCAAGGAGGCCATCTAATCCTTCACGGTATGGCCGCCAAATCTTTGACAGTAGAACCTGGTGCAGTTGTTGAGGTTCCCGGTATGGTTACGGGCAATGTTGTCAACAATGGTGGAACGCTCCATATTGCGGGGACAGTATCGGGACAAGTAATAGAAAACTCTGGCGAAACCAATATTTCAGAGAATGCGGCACTTGGCTGAGCGCGCGATGCATAACAAGGCCATTAACTTCGCGCCTTACGGCGCCGGACAGCCTACGCTGCGCTCCGGCTGCCGGTTATGGCGGCGTTATTCTTAGAATGGAGCTTCAAGCTAGAAACTTTGAATCAAAAATACATGTCGTTTCAATATGCATGGAGTATGGAAGGTTGATATATGCACGTTTATAATGCAGACAAGAACGATTCAAAAAAGAAAAATTTTGTTCTTAAGCATCTAGGTATTTCGCCAGTCTCTGCTGCAGAACGTGTAGAAGGAATGTTCGCGCATCAGAAAATTTGTTCAATTAGGCCTGACCTTTCAGTGGATGTGCACGACCGTTCCGGGGTTGTTATTAAAACAGAAACATTGAAGCAGCATTTAGTAAACTTTTGCAACTACGCAAAACAATTTCATATTTCAGAATACTTCTTTCAGCCAAAGCGCCCTCTCAGATTGGTAGACCTATGGGAAGATGATCCGATAGGTAGTGCTGGGCCCATGATCGTAGATCCAAATGAAGTTCCAATTTCAAAGAGAGAGGAAATAAAGTCTATTTTCTATCCTTTTTCTGGCGTTATTTACCCACAAGAAGTATATAGCAAAATGTCAAAAAAGGAGGTTAAGCGAATAAAAAAGTCATATGATAATAATGCCATTTTTAAAGAAGAGATGGGTAAGAGAAAAGCACGCTCAAAAGCAATAGGAGAAGATTTTAACCAAGCCCAATATCAAGAAATTATTTGGCTAGATCTTACCATTAAGCTCAGAACCTGGGCTCTCAGTGAGGGATACGATTCATTTGTTTACTCCAACATAAAGGAAGGAGATGGTGAGGATGCCTTTGTCACTTTATTGCCAGAGCAGTTGAAAAGCACGGGTAATGCTTTCACTTTTTTTGAAGAGAGGTATTTACAAGAAATGCCGCTTGCCATTCAAGAAATGGTAAATTCTTATCACGATTGTTCATTTGAATTGATTCACCATGCATTATGGGGTCAAAAAGATCCAATGGATTACTGGGGGTTAATAAGTTCTCATTGAAAGGAAGATTTCAAAATAAGCATAGCAAGCCATTTAAATCCGTTCCGGCCACAAAAAACGTGGCCTCCACCAGACTCGCTGACGCTCGCCGTTTAGCGGGGGCGTTACAAAGCAAGGGAGAGTACGTAGTAATGATCGCCAGGGAATGGAAATGCCGAGTGCCTGAAGTCCACATTGAAGGATTTACCGGCTATCTTTACGAAACCGGCATCAAAGATTCTTCCGCAACTCCTGGGTATCTTGGCGCACAGATTTTCCAACGCTCTCTACCCGGCAAGGTTGAAATCACCCTCATCACATACTGGGATAAGATGGCATCCATCAAAGCGTTCGCTGGCGACGATATTTCGCAGGCGCGTTTGTACCCGGAGGATGAGATTTATGAGCTTGAGCCTGATCTTTCAGTGCAGCACTATGAGGTCATCGAGCATCAGTTTTCACCAGCGCTACGGGGGTAAAAGGGCGCTCTTGCTTTGTAACCAGTCAATCAAGTTCGTTCCGGCCTGCGGCCTCCACCGGACGCCCCTGTCGGGGCGCCGCTTATTTCTGCGTGTGTGCCAGGCATGGCACAGAACTAGAGAGGTGGAAGTCCTCTTGCCAGGTGTTCGCAGAGCCGAAGGCTAGGAGAAGGGCAAGGGCGTCATCGCGAGGTGGGGGCCGGAGGAAGCCCAATCCAAAGCTGCGGGGCGACGAACAGGAACCCGATATGAGGTGTGGTACATCCGGGGCGAGCGGGCACGTGACCGCGAAGCCCTCCATCTGCGACGGGGGTGTGCTTTATAAATCGGGCGTCCACGCAGTGACAGTTCTGCGCCTTACCCTGGGAGGCCTGTCCGTTGTTCAGGGAAGGAACTGAATCCCGGGCAACCGGTGTTGACCGACGGGCAGGAGTCAGCAGAGGGCATAGTAGGTTCAGCCGTGGAACCGAAGGCCCGAACAGAGACAGGAGTGGGACCTCCGTGCAGAGGAACAGGATGGCATCTGACAAGCAGCTTTCGCTGCCCCTGGGGTCACCGGGGGATGAACCTGCGCCTGGAGAGCGGACCCGTCCAGACTCCGTTCAACCCTCACCGTGGATGGCGCGCGTACTGAGTAAGGACACCCTTCATTGGCGTTGACACTGGCGCTCGGCCAGCACGAGGAAGCCCTGGAGCGGGTCGAGATGTTCCTGCAGTTCAACGACAACACCGTCGAGCGCGGGCTCTTCTACCAGGCGGTGAACGCGGTGCTGGAAATCGTGCAGGACGATGAGCTCGAACTGGAGGATTACCTCTACAACTTCGAGCGCATGTTCGGCGAAACGACCATGGCTGCCGTGGTCGGCTCGGTGAACGGCGAGGTGCGTTTCCACGGCCTCGAACCGACCAGCATGCGGCTGGAAGGCCTGGAACGGCACCAGCGCCTGATTGAGAGCTACACGAAGCTGCATGCCCATCGAGCCGCCAGGGCGGAGATGACGGCCGCCGAGGCTTGATGTTCATATAGATAGCTGTCATCGACGTCCAGCGTGGAAAGCCCCCGAGTCAGCGATCTGGCTCGGGGGCTTTGCGTTTTGGCGCTGGCGATCAGTCCTCGTGCAGGCGACCTTCCACATATTTGTGGAGGATGCTGTCAACCAGTGTCTGGTAGGGAATACCCTCTGCCAGCGCCTTTTTCTGGAGGCCTCGAAGGTCCCTGGAGGAAAGGCGAATGTTGATGCGTGCATATTTCTTGAACATGGCCTCTGCATACTGCTGATGCCGTTGCTGCGTACGTTCGGCGTCCGGCACTCGTTTCAGCTCGCCTTCTTCGAAAGCTTCCAGTAGCTCTCGCTCTTCCTTGTCCAATTTGCTCATTTGCCACCTCCCAGATAGGCCTTTGTCGCTTTTCGGCTTGAGGCGAGCGTTCCATGAAACCTGATCTAACACAATGTATGCCTTTGGTAGTCAGCCGGATGTGTCAGATAGTTTCGTGGCAGTGGCAACGCCGGCTTTACCATGTGGGCCTATATGGCGACCGCCAAGTATCAGTATGCGTTGCCTCTTTACCGGCAACAGCAGACCCTGGGACGCCATGGGGCCCAATACCCTGGCGCACTGGATGAGCTAGGCAGGGCAACTCATCACGCCGTTGATCAAGGCGTTTTGCCGGCACCTGCTGCAAGCGCCGCTGATCCACATGGATGAAATGACCTTGCAGGTCAACCAAGAGGCCGGGCACCAGGCCAGCGAACTTCGTATGGGTCGCCTCTTAGATTAGGCCAAATCCATATGACGTGACGAAGAACCGTAAATGGAGTGGCTACGCATATACAGATCATGTGTTATCTGCTATGTGTGTACTCAGGCATAAAAATATAAACGATATTAGGAGGGGGTATGCCTGAGCTGTTATATCCGGAAAATTATGAGTCTATGAAGCCTAAAGTGCACTCGATGGCAGTGGTGGGCCATACTACAAGCTCGTCAGTTCGTCTATGGGCACGAGCATATAAGTCCGGAAAATGGTGGATGTTAGTTAGTGAAAAGAAGCTGGAAGAAAGTGTATACAGTTTGTCGAATAAGAACCCTGAAGATATTCAGAAACAGCACTCTTATGTGGTTGGCCTAAAGAGCTCTCAGCTTTATCGAGAGAATGGGTTAACGTGCCATTTCACTTTTGAAGGCCTGGAGTCTGAAAGAAAATATTACTATTATTTTATAGGGCCAGAGACCTGTGAAAGAAGAGTTGAACTGGGGAGTAATCATAAACACTGGTTTCGTACGCTTCCGAAGGAGCCAAGTAGACTGCGGTTTGGATTCTACTCTTGTCATGACCCCTACAGTGTAAAGCCTCCTAGTGAGGGTGCTTGGGAGAGTTTTCGTGAGGTGTTGGAAGACCGTGAGGCTCATTTTGTCATTGGAGGGGGAGACCAGGTTTACTGTGACACCAATGATGAAACTCGTATTCAAGATGTATGGAGTTGGCTGAGGGATAATAAACAAGCTTTGTTTGAAAAGTATTCCGATGATTCTGGTATGCTCGACGAGACAAGGTTGGTGAACTATTTTTCCAAGCTATATAGAACTTACTATAGGGTATATTGGAATTTTGAAAACGTAAGAGCTGTTTATAGAAGATTTCCTCAGTATATGATCTGGGATGATCACGAGATCATGGATGGTTGGGGCTCTCTTACACAAGAAGAAAGAGAAGAAAAATTATCGAAAAGATTTCGCGATGATAATCCAGAAAGAGATTATCAGCTCGTTATGTTGATGTTTCGTGCCGCATCTAGAGTATACTGGGAGTTTCAGCACTCCCACAACCCGTGCACAAAAATCGATTTGGAAGACCTCGGGTCGTGTCAATGGGATTATAGTTTTGATCATGGTGATTTTGCTTTTTACGCACTGGATATGAGGGGGCATCACGATTGTGAGAGAGACTCATTTCGCTTGCTGGGAGAAGAGCAGTTTTCGCGCTTTCAAAATTGGATAAAATCAAGGAAGGTGGCGAAAAAGGAAGCCATTTTTATTATTTCCCCTGTTCCCATTGTGCATTGGAATGAAACAGTGGCTAATACTCTTGATATTGGAAGTGTAAAGGATGACTTTATGGATGAATGGGGGCATGAGGACAATCATGACGAGAGAAATAAATTGTTAGATTTGTTGCTCAAGTTTTCTGATCGCCATCAGGTTCCCGTGGTTGTTCTGAGTGGCGATGTTCACTGCGCGAGCGCGTTTCGGATTTCTCATTCTGATAGATACAAGAAAGCTAGTCTTTTTAATGTCACCTCTAGTGCGATATCACGCCATCCTGCTTCTTCTTTGTCTGACTTTATAATGCAGGGTTCGGCAAATATAGCCGGGTATGATGGCTATTATGAGAAGCTGTATTCGGTGGCCGGAAAAAATAACTTTGCATTTATTAATGCTTATTCTTTTGAGGGGGAGCTTACTGTCGGGGCGAGCTTATATCGTAGTGGGCCAGAATCGGATGATCTGCACCAAAAATATATCCCTTTGGTGTAAGTCACTGGTTGGTTTGCCAGACGTGATAAGATGAGTGCAGAGTGTGTACAGTGAGGATTAATTACCTAAAGCAAAGCCCCCGAGCCGGTCCTCCGACTCGGGGGCTTTGCGTTCTGGGCGCTGTCAATTGTCGGAAACCGCTAATTGGCGGCCAGCGCCACCCCAGCTTTAGAACGATTGGGCCGGCCGATGGTGCGGGTGATCCAGTCGCCGGTGGCGGCGAGGGTGTCCAGGTCGATGCCGTGTTCGATGCCGAGGCCGTTCAACAGGTAGGCCACGTCTTCGCTGGCGACGTTGCCGGCGGCGCCCTTGGCATAGGGGCAGCCGCCGAGGCCGGCGACGGAGCTGTCGATCACCGCCACGCCTTCCTCGAGCACGGCGTAGAGGTTGGCGAGTGCCTGGCCGTAGGTGTCGTGGAAGTGGGCGGCGAGCCGGTCCATGGGGATGTCGCGGGCGACGGCCTCGAGCATGCGCTTGGCCTTGAGCGGGGTGCCGGTGCCGATGGTGTCGCCGAGCGAGACTTCAAAGCAGCCCATGTCGAACAGGGCCTTCGATACTTCAGCGACCCTGGCCGGCGCGATCTCGCCTTCGTAGGGGCAGCCGAGCACGCAGGAGACGTAGCCGCGTACGCGGATGCCGGCCTGTTGCGCGCGTTCCAGCACCGGGGTGAAGCGTTCCAGGGATTCGGCGATGGTGCAGTTGATGTTCTTTTTCGAGAAGGCCTCACTGGCGGCGCCGAATACTGCGACTTCGTCCACGCCGCACTCCAGGGCGTTTTCGAGCCCCTTGAGATTGGGGGTGAGGGCGGAGTAGGTGACGCCGGGGCGACGCTGCAGCCGGGTCATCACCTCGCGGTGGTCGGCCATCTGCGGTACCCACTTGGGCGAGACGAAGCTGGCCGCTTCGATATGGCGCAGGCCGGCATTGGCGAGGCGGTCGATCAGTTCGAGCTTGGTGTCGGTGGCGATGGCGTCGGGTTCGTTCTGCAGCCCATCGCGGGGGGCGACGTCGACCAGGCGGACTTGTTTGGGGAATCCCACGGATAACCTCCTGCCTTGTACTAAGACCAGTTGGCGCTATGGCTCTGGGTCGCGGCTTTCTCGGTGACAACTCTCAGAGGGGGCGCTGTGAATACTTCCTTGTACGCTACCGATGCCATCCATGGCATCGGACCCCCTCTGTGAGCTGTCCCCGGCGCCGTTTGCTTGGTGTTATTCACCGCTGTCCTCAACGGCTGCGAATTCCAGCAGCACGTCGCCCTGGCCGACGGTGTCGCCGGCCTGGAAGTGGAAGCTTTCCACTTGGCCGTCGGCGGGGGCGGTCAGGGTATGTTCCATCTTCATGGCTTCCATGACCATCAGCGCCATGCCTTTTTCCACCCGCTCGCCGGGCGCCACCAGCAGGGTGACCACGGTGCCGTGCATGGGGGCGGTGAGGGTGGATTCAGCTTCCTGGCGGCCGTGGTCGATGGCGTCCAGGCGTCGCCAGAATAGCCGTGTTTCGCGCTTTGGGTCGACCATGACGATCTCGCCGCCATCCACCAGCCGTGCCTGCAGGCGTCGACGGTGGCCGTCCAGGGTAACGGCCACGGCGTCGCCTTCGATGGGGTGCAGGCTGCCTGCCAGAGTGGTGTCGCCGACGCGCAGTTGCCAGGCCTCGCCGGGGGCGCTCTGGCGGCCTTCCACTGTGACCAGGGCGTCGTCGTCATCCTGGCGTGTCGGGTCGCTCAAAGCGATGCGAATGGTGTTGTCGCTGTTGAGCCGAAAGCCGTCATGGCGATCCCAGGGAGAGTGGCTCTGCTGCTCGCGGCCGAGCTGATGCAGGCTCACCAGGGCGGCGGTGGCATAGTCCTCGGCGCTGTAGTGGCGCGGCGCGAACAGGTCGCCATGATGGTGCTCGATGAAGCGGGTATCCAGCTCGGCGGCGGCAAAGGCCGGATGGGTGGCCAGCCGCTGCAGGAAGTCGCGATTGGTGGTCACGCCCTGGATATCCAGCGCCGCCAGGGCGCGATTCAGGGTGGCCAGGGCCTGCTGGCGGTCGTCGCCGTGCACGATCAGCTTGGCGAGCATGGGGTCATAGTGCATGGAGACGCGATCGCCGCTGGCCACGCCGCTGTCCAGCCGCACCTGAGTGGCCGCGAGCCCGGCGCCGTCCAGGTCGAGTGCGAAGCGTTGCAGGGTGCCGGTGGCCGGCAGGAAGTCCTGGGCCGGGTCTTCGGCGTAGAGGCGGGCCTCGAAACTGTGCCCGCTGATGCTCAGGTCTTCCTGAGCCAACGGCAGGGGCTCACCCATGGCGACGCGCAGTTGCCATTCGACCAGGTCCTGCCCGGTGATCATCTCGGTGACCGGATGCTCCACCTGCAGGCGGGTGTTCATCTCCATGAAGTAGAAGGACCCATCGGCATCCAGTAGAAACTCCACCGTGCCGGCGCCCACATAGCCGATCTCACGGGCGGCGCGCACCGCGGCCTCGCCCATTTCACGCCGCAGCGATTCGGTCATGCCGGGGGCAGGGGCTTCCTCGAGCACCTTCTGGTGGCGACGCTGCACACTGCAGTCGCGTTCGAAGAGGTAGACGCCCTGACCCTGGGTGTCGCAGAACACCTGAACCTCTACATGGCGTGGCTGGGTCAGGTATTTCTCGATCAGCATGCGGTCATCGCCGAAGGCGGCGCGGGATTCACGGCGGCAGCCGTCGAGTGCTGCCTGGAAGGCCTCGGCGAACTCGACCACGCGCATGCCCTTGCCGCCGCCACCGGCGCTGGCCTTGAGCAGCACCGGGTAGCCGATGTGTTCGGCCTCGCGCTCGAGCAGGGCGTCGTCCTGGTCGGCGTCGTGATAGCCGGGAACCAGGGGCACGCCGGCATCAAACATGCGGGCCTTGGCGGCGGACTTGTCGCCCATGGCGGCGATCGCCGAGGCGGGCGGGCCGACAAAGGTGATGCCGGCCTCCGCCAGTGCCGCGACGAAGTCGCCGTTCTCGGAGAGAAAGCCGTAGCCGGGATGGACGGCCCCGGCGCCGGTGCGCTGGGCGGCGGCGATCACGGCGTGGATATCCAGGTAACTGGACTGAGCGGCGGCCGGTCCGATGCGTACGGCCTCATCGGCCTCGCGCACATGGCGGGCATCGACATCCGCATCGGAATACACGGCCACGGTGCGCAGTCCCATGCGGCGGGCGGTGCGCATCACGCGACAGGCGATCTCGCCGCGGTTGGCCACCAGCAGGGTGTCAAAGGCAGGGCTCATGTTCAGCGCTCCGTGGTGGATGAGGGGGCCGGCGCCCAGACGGGCCGGCGTTTCTCGAAGAAGCTGGTCAGGCCTTCCTGGCCTTCATCGCTGACGCGCAGGCGGGCGATGGCCTGGCAGGTGTGCTCGCGCGTGGCGGCAGTGTCCGGCTCCCGGGCCACCTCGGCCAGCAAGGCCTTGGTGGCGCGGCTGGCCTGCGGCGAGGTGGCCAGGAGGGTCTCGATCATCGCTTCCAGCGCCGTGTCGAGCGCCGCCGGCTCGACGACCCGGTGCACCAGCCCCAGCGCCTCGGCCGTGGTGGCGTCCATGACTTCCGCACTCAGTGCATAGCGACGCATCTGGCGGCGCCCGATGGCGTTCTGCACATAGGGGCTGATGACCGCCGGCGAGAGGCCGATCTTCACTTCGGAGAGGCAGAAGCGGGCTTTCTCGGAAGCAATGACGATATCGCAGCAGGCCGCCAGTCCCACGGCACCGCCGTAGGCCGCCCCCTGCACGCGGCACAGGGTCGGGCAGGGCAGGCTATCGAGCCGCTGCATCATGCTCGCCAGCTCCCGCGAATCGGCCAGGTTGTCCTCGAAGTCGTACTCGACCATGCGCTGCATCCAGCCCAGATCCGCCCCGGCAGAAAAATGCCGACCCGCCGAACCCAGCACCAGCAGCCGAATCTCCCCGCGTTCCGCAGCCTCGGCCACCGCCGTCAGATGCGCATTCAACTCCGCGATCAAGGCATCATCGAAGGCATTGAGCACCTCCGGCCGATCCAGCGTCAGCCACGCGACGCAGCGGTCGTCGATGTTCAGGCGAGAAAAGGTGTCTGTGGTTGCCATGGTGGTTATCCCTTTTGCGGTGGCCGATGTGGAGAGCTGTAAGCTGTAAGCTTTAAGCGGTAAGAAGAATCTTGCCCCTCCGGGGGGTGGGTAGAAGTACGCTTGC
>NZ_BJOC01000014.1 GCF_006540005.1 Halomonas halmophila
TTACGGCTTACGGCTCCACGCGTAGCGTGGCCTTACATCCTGAACACTCCGTATCGGGTGTCTTCGGTTTCGGCGTTCATGGCGGCGGCGAGCGAGAGGCCGAGGACGTCGCGGGTCTGCGCCGGATCGATGACGCCGTCGTCCCAGATGCGGGCGCTGGCGTAGTAGGGGTGACCCTGGTGCTCGTACTGCTCGCGGGTCGGCTGCTTGAAGGCGGCTTCTTCCGCGTCGCTCCATTCGCGGCCTTCGCGCTCGAGCTGCTCGCGCTTGACCTGGGCGAGCACGCCGGCGGCCTGTTCGCCGCCCATCACCGAGATGCGCGCGTTGGGCCACATGAACAGCAGGTTGGGGTCATAGGCGCGGCCGCACATGCCGTAGTTGCCGGCGCCGAAGCTGCCGCCGATGAGCACGGTGAACTTGGGTACCCGGGCGCAGGCTACGGCGGTGACCAGCTTGGCGCCGTGCTTGGCGATGCCTTCGTGTTCGTATTTCGAGCCGACCATGAAGCCGGTGATGTTCTGCAGAAAGACCAGCGGGATGCCGCGCTGGGTGCACAGCTCGATGAAGTGGGCGCCCTTGACCGCGCTCTCAGAGAAGAGCACGCCGTTGTTGGCGAGAATGCCCACCGGATGGCCATGAATATGGGCGAAGCCGGTGACCAGGGTGTCGCCGTAGGTGCGCTTGAATTCATCGAAGGCCGAGTCATCGACGATGCGTCTGATCACTTCGCGCACCTCGAACGGCTTGCGCAGGTCGGTGCCGACGATGCCGTACAGTTCCTGCGGGTCGAGCCGTGGTGCCTTGGGCGCCTGCATGGCCAGCTGGCCGCGTTTCTGCCAGTTGAGGTGTGCCACGCAGCGCCGCGCCAGTTGCAGGGCATGGGCGTCGTTCTCGGCGTAATGATCGGCCACGCCACTCACCTTGGCGTGAACATCGGCGCCGCCCAGGTCCTCGGCACTGATCGACTCACCGGTGGCCGCCTTCACTAGCGGCGGCCCACCGAGAAAGATGGTGCCCTGTTCGCGCACGATGATCGATTCGTCGGCCATGGCCGGCACATAGGCGCCGCCGGCGGTGCACGAGCCCATGACCACGGCGATCTGCGGGATGCCCTCGGCGGAGAGGGTGGCCTGGTTGTAGAAGATGCGCCCGAAGTGGTCGCGGTCCGGGAAGACCTCGTCCTGGCAGGGCAGGTAGGCGCCCCCGGAATCCACCAGGTAGAGGCACGGCAGGCGATGCTTGCGGGCGATCTCCTGGGCGCGCAGGTGTTTCTTCACGGTCAGCGGGAAGTAGGTGCCGCCCTTGACCGTGGCATCGTTGGCAACGATCACACACTCCACCCCGGACACCCGGCCGATGCCGGTCACCACCCCGGCGCTGGGCACCGGATCGTCGTAGACCTCGTGCGCCGCCAGCGCGGAAAGCTCCAGAAAGGGTGATCCCTCGTCCAGCAGATGGTCGATACGGTCACGCACGAACAGCTTGCCCCGCGACTCATGACGCGCCCGCGCCTTCTCGCCGCCGCCCTGATGAACCGCCGCCGTCAACGACCGCAAGCGGTTCACCTCCGCCCGCATCGCCGCGTCGTTCGCCTGAAACCCCTCGCTGCGAGGGTTGATTTGGGTCTGCAAGATGGACATGTTTTGTTTCCTGAACTGGCTTGCGTGGTTTGGTACGCGAGCTTCCGGCGTCGGCAAAGTTGAAAGAGGGAAGGCGGCACTTCGTGCCTTGAAGAGGGAAGAAAACCCTTGAAGTCACACTCTCCTGTATTAGCTTTCCTTCTTCCTTCTTCCTTCTTCCTTCTTCCTTCTTCCTTCTGCGTTTACGCCGATTCGTTAAACACTTCCCGCCCGATCAGCATGCGGCGGATTTCGCTGGTGCCGGCGCCGATTTCGTAGAGTTTGGCGTCGCGGAGCAGGCGGCCGGTGGGGTATTCGTTGATGTAGCCGTTGCCGCCGAGCAGTTGGATGGCGTCGAGGGCGACCTGGGTGGCCTTTTCGGCGCAGTAGAGGATCACGCCGGCGGCGTCCTTGCGCGAGGTTCGACCGCGGTCGCAGGCGCCGGCGACGGCATAGAGGTAGGCCCGGCAGGCGTTCAGGGTGGTCAGCATGTCGGCGACCTTGCCCTGTACCAGCTGGAACTCGCCGATGGGCTGGCCGAACTGCTCGCGCTCGTGGAGGTAGGGCACCACCACGTCCATGGCGGCCTGCATGATGCCGATGGGGCCGGCGGCCAGCACGGTGCGCTCGAAGTCCAGGCCGCTCATCAGCACCCGCGCTCCCTTGTTGACCTCGCCGAGCACATTCTCCTCGGGCACCTGGCAGTCCGTGAAGACCAGCTCGCAGGTGTTGGAGCCGCGCATGCCGAGCTTGTCGAGCTTCTGGGCGGTGGAGAAGCCCGGCATGTCCTTCTCGATGATGAAGGCGGTAATCCCCTTCGATCCGGCGTCCGGATCGGTCTTGGTATAGACCACCAGCACATCGGCGTCGGGGCCGTTGGTGATCCACATCTTGTTGCCGTTGAGCACATAGTGCTCGCCGCGCTTTTCGGCCTTGAGCTTCATGGAGACCACATCGGAGCCGGCACCCGGCTCGGACATGGCCAGGGCGCCGACCTGGTCGCCGCGGATCAGGCCGGGCAGGAATCTGGCCTTCTGCTCGGCGTTGGCGTTGAGCTTGATCTGGTTGACGCAGAGGTTGGAGTGGGCGCCGTAGGAGAGCGCCACCGAGGCGCTGGCCCGCGAAATCTCTTCCATGGCGATGCAGTGGGCCAGATAGCCCATGCCGCTGCCGCCGTCTTCCTCGGCCACGGTAATGCCCAGCAACCCCATGTCGCCGAACTTTTTCCAGAGATCGGCCGGGAAGGCGTTTTGCGCATCGATCTCGGCGGCTCGGGGCGCGATTTCGTCACGCGCAAAGGCGTTGACGTGGTCGCGCAGCATGTTCAGCTCATCGGGGAGCCCGAAATCGAGAGGCTGATAGGGCGAATACATGGCGAACTCCACGGATCGTGTGTGGCGCCTGGGGCGCGACAAGGGTTCATCGGGGTAATACGCAAAGCCTAAGAAAGCTTTACGTTAACGTAAAGGTAATGCGCTCAGAGTTAGACCAAGGTAGATGGGGGGCAAGAGAGAAGAGGGAAGAGGTAAGAGAGAAGAGCTGGAAGCTGGAAGCTGGAAGCCGGAAGCTGGAAGTGGCGTGGTGCAGGAAGCGAGTCGCGAGCGACGAGAAACGAGCGGTTGGAAGCAAGCCGCGGGCGGGTAGCGAAAAGCTGAAGGCAGAGCGAAGATAAAAAGAGGAAAGAGGGATGAGAGAGTAGAGAGGCGAAAGGCGAAAGGCGAAAGGCGAAAGGCGAGGGGGACTGGGAGACAAGAGCCGCGGTGATGGGCGTTTGGGGCTGGGCAGGCCGTGGGGAACGGCCTGCCCGGAACGGTTCAGAGTCTTACCAGCATCTTGCCGCGGTTGGCGCCTTCGAAGAGTTTCAGGAAGGCGTCGGGGGTCTGTTCGAGGCCGTCGATGACGGTTTCGTCGTGCTCGAGGTCGCCGCGGGCTACCTGAGGGCCGATTTCCTCGAGGAAGGTCGGGTAGTGCGACCAGTGGTCGAAGACGATGAAGCCTTCCATGCGCGCCCGGCGGATCAGCACCATGGCCAGGTTGCTGGGGCCGGGGGCCGGTGCGGTGTCGTTGTAGCCGGCAATCAGGCCGCACACGGCGATACGCGCCCCGACGCGCAGGGTGTTCAGTGCCGCTTCGAGGCAGACGCCGCCGACGTTTTCGTAATAGACGTCGAAGCCCTCGGGGCAGGCGTCCAACAGGGCGGCGGTCAATTCGCCGGCGTCGCGGTCCTTGTAGCTGACTGCCTTGACGCCCAGGGATTCGAGCCAGTCGAGCTTGGCCTGGGAGCCGGCGATGCCGACCACGGTGCCACCCCTGGCCTTGGCCAGTTGCACCGCCAGCGAGCCCACGGCACCGGCCGCACCGCTGACCAGGACGTTGTCGCCCGACTGCATCTCGGCGATGCGGTTAAGCCCGGCCCAGGCGGTCATGCCCGGCATGCCCAGTACGCCCAGATAGGTCTGCTCGGGCACGTCATGACCGGGCAGGGGCTCGAGATGGCTGGCCGGCAGCTGAGCGATATCGCGCCAGCCCTGCATGTGGCGGACCTTGGTGCCTACCGGGAAGTCTGGTGCACGGGATTCGATGACGTCACCGATGGCCGCGCCCTCGAGCGGCGCGCCCAGCTCGAAGGGTTCGATATAGGTGGTGACACCGGTCATCCGGCCGCGCATATAGGGGTCGACGGACAACCAGGTGTTGCGCACCCGGACTTCGCCGTCGGCGAGCTCGTCGAGCTCGGCTTCGCGCAGCGCGAACAGCTCACGAGCCGGCGTGCCCTGGGGGTGATCGGTGAGGGTGAAAAAGCGGGACTGCATGCAAGTTCTCCTGTAAGAACCGGACTATCGGCTGGAGCAAAACGACCGGCCGCCCCTGGAGGCGGCCGGTGCCATGAAGCGACCTGTAAGGCTCGGCCGATCAGTCCTTGAGCGATGCCATGTCGATGACGAAGCGGTAGCGTACGTCACCCTTCTCCATGCGCTCGTAGGCGGTGTTGATGTCCTGGATGTTGATGGTCTCGATATCGCAGGTGATATTGTGCTCGGCGCAGAAGTCGAGCAGTTCCTGGGTCTCGGGAATGCCGCCGATCAGCGAGCCGGCCAGCACGCGCCGCTTGAAGACCAGGTTGGCGCCCTGAATCGCCGGCTCGATGGGCTCGACCAGGCCGACCATGATATGGATGCCGTCGTACTTGAGCGTGGCCAGGTAGGGGTTCAAGTCGTGCTGCACTGGCACGGTGTCGAGCATGAAGTCGTAGGTCTCGGCCACGGCTTCCATCTGGGTATCATCGCCGGAGACCACGACGTGATCCGCGCCCTGGCGACGGGCTTCCTCGACCTTGGCCTCGGTGCGCGTGAAGACGGTGACCTCGGCGCCCAGCGCCTTGGCCAGCTTGACGCCCATGTGGCCCAGGCCGCCCATGCCGATGACGCCGACCTTGTGGCCGGGCTTGACGCCATAGTGGACCAGCGGCGAATAGGTGGTGATGCCGGCGCACAGGATCGGCGCGGCGGCGGCCGGGTCGAGGCCCTCGGGCATGCGCAGCACGAAGTGCTCGCTGACCACCACGCTGTCGGAATAGCCGCCCTGGGTCATGGTGCCGTCCTGGCGATCCGGGCTGCCATAGGTCATGGTCATGCCTTCCAGGCAGTACTGCTCGACGCCATCGGCACAGGCCTGGCAGTGACGGCAGGAGTCGACCATGCAGCCCACGCCGACCATGTCGCCGACCTTGAACTGACTGACATCGTCACCCACGGAAGTGACCCGGCCGACGATCTCGTGGCCCGGCACCAGCGGGTACTGGCTGAAGCCCCAGTCGTTGCGGGCGAAGTGCAGATCGGAATGGCAGACGCCGCAGTAGAGGATCTCGATGGCAACGTCGTCCGGGCGGGGTTGGCGACGTTCGAAGTTGAAGGGGGTCAGGGGCTGGTCGCTTGCCTGAGCGGCATAGGCACGAGTGGCACTCATGTGGCTCTCCTGTTGGTTCCATCGGGTTGATGTACCCCCGCATTATGGGGCCGGTCAGCACCGGACAGGACCGAGGTTTCTCCGGAATTTTTGTCAATTCCTCCAGTCAGCGGCGACGCGGCGCTATTCAAGGGGCTAAAATTGTCCCATTCATTTGCCTGATGCCGTCAAGGAGCCGCATGACCGAGTCCGCCGCGCGACCCTGTCCACTGATCGAGCTGATCGCCCCGCTGGTCGAGCGTGATGGCTATATGCCGACATCCCTGCCATCCGTCACGCTGATGGCGTCGCGACGTCCGGTACCGCGCACGCCACTGATCTATGATCCCAGCCTGATCATTGTTGCCCAGGGGCACAAAGTCGGTCATCTGGGCGATCGGGAGATCCATTACGGCCCCGGTCAGTATCTGGTGCAGACCCTGCCGCTGCCCTTCGAGTGCGAGACGCACGCGTCCGAAGAGGCACCATTGCTCGGCGTCTCGGTGCGCTTCGACCCGGCACTGCTCGGCGAGCTGGTGACGGCCATGGGCGAGCCCGAGGTGGAGCAGTCGCCGACTCCCATGGATTCGGTGTCGATGACAGCCGGCATGCAAGCGGCTGTCGAACGCCTGCTGCGCACCCTGCATGACCCGGCCGAGACGACGGCCATGGGCGAGGCCCGGGTCCGCGATGTGGTGTTCGAAGCGCTCAAGGGCGAGCAGGGCGCCGCGATGCGTGCCCTGGTGCAGCATGATGGCCACTATTCGCGCATCGTTCAGGTACTGACCTGGCTGCACGAGCATTATGCGGCGGATGTCGCCATCGAGACGCTGGCACAACAGGCCAGCATGAGCCCTTCGACCTTTCACCAGCACTTCAAGCAGGTGACCCAGGCCTCGCCGTTGCAGTATCTGAAACGGTTGCGGCTGATCAAGGCCCAGCAGCTGCTGGTGCAGGAGGCCTGCAACGTCAATCAGGCCGCCGAGGCCGTTGGCTACCGCAGCGTCTCGCAGTTCAGTCGCGACTATAAACGCTGTTTCGGTGACTCTCCCCTCAAGCACCGTCAGCAGGAACGAGCATTGCAGGCTTCCTGAGACACTCGACCGGCCTGACCTTCAGGCGGCTTCCAGTGCCCGCGCGGGACCGAAGTGCTCGAAATGACGATGGCTTTCCGGCACGCCCAGCGCCGCCAGGTGCTGGTTGACGGCCACCATGAAGCCCTGGGGGCCGACAAAATAGCAGCGTGGGTTGCCGCTTGGCAGGTGCTCGGCCAACAGTGCGCGGGTCACGCGACCGGAAGGCGCCTTCGCCGGATACTCGTCGGCCTGCTCGTAGAGGGTCACGACCTCGAGTTGCTGCGGGTAGTCGCGGCGGCAGGCCTGCAATTCGTCGCCAAAGGCATGCTGGGCCTGATCCCGGGCGGCATGCAGGTAGGTGACACGGCGCCCCTGCTGCAGGGCCTGGCGAAGCAGCGACAGCATCGGTGTCTGGCCGACGCCACCGCTCAGCAGCATGATCGGGTCCTGGCCTTCCTCCGGCAGTGTCAGGTCACCGGCCGGTGGCAGCAGTTCGATGACATCGCCGACGTCCAGGTTGTCATGGAAGTGGCGACTGACCTGTCCCCGCGCTTCGCGCTTGATGGAAATCCGGTAGCTGCGCCCATTGGGCGATGCCGACAGGCTGTAGTGGCGATAGACGGGAGTGCCGTCGATCATCAGGCGCACGCCGATGAACTGACCCGGCTGAAAATCGGCGACGGGCTGGCCATCTTCCGGTTCGAGCACGAAGGAGCGGATGACCGCGCTCTCCTGACGAGTGCGGGCGATACGAAAGCGCCGCTCGCCTCGCCAGCCGCCGGGTGCCGCGGCGAAGGCGCGATATCGCTGGCCCTCGAGCTCGATCAGCAGGTCTGCCAGTTCCTGGTAGAGGGCGCCCCAGGCATCCGCGACCTCGGGCGTCACGGCGTCACCCAGCACATCGCCGATGGCCGCCATCAGGCACTCGCCGACGATCGGGTACTGGTCCGGTTGGATGTTGAGCGACACATGCTTGTTGACCACGCTTTCCAGCACGTGCCGCGCCCGGGCCGGGTCCTGGCGCAGCTGCACATAGGCCAGCACCGAACCGGCGAGTGCCCGCGGCTGGCCCCCATCGGCCTGATGAGCCTGATTGAAGAGCGGCTTGACCTCCGGGTAACGCTCGAACATCAGCGGATAAAAGTGCGCGGTGATGGCATTCAGATGCTCCGCGACGACCGGGGCGGTATCGGCGATGATGATTTCCTGGGCCTGGGTGAGCATGGTGTCTCCTGTCGGTGATCGAGTGACGCAGGACCTGCCGTGCAACGGCGGGCTTCATGCTGACAGGAGCAAGGGCCGTGCCATGGGTGTGTCATTGCGACATCCTGTCGCAGGGCCTTCGTAAAATACTGAATTATCTGGAGTCATGGAGCAGGAGAAAGGATTTGTCGATCAGGTTGAAGCCAGGCCAGCCGGGCAGGCAGGTACCATGATCAAAAGGACAATCGTCAAAATGACACCATGGTGTCATGATGACAGTGTTCCCCGTGGATATCCCCGCGACCGACACAAGGCGATAGCATGACGGCATTTCTTCAGGCATTGCGTGCCTTGCTGGCACAGCTTGCCGAGCATGAGGCCTCCGAAGCCCATTGGCGGCAGCTGCTGGAGGCCATGGTGGGCGACTTTCCGGCCGATGCCAGCACCCTGATGGTGGCGGATGGCGAGGCGCTGTGTCCGGTGGCCATGCTGGGGCTGAGTGATGAAGTGCGGGGACGACGCTTTGCCCTGCAGGAGCATCCCCGGCTGGCGGCGATTGCCAATCATCCCGGTGTGTGCCGGTTTGCCGAGCACAGTTCCCTGCCGGATCCCTTCGATGGTCTGCTGGATGATGATCTCAGCGATGTGCATGACTGCCTGGGGGTGGCCCTGCGCGACGAGCAGCGGCTGATCGGTGTGCTGACGCTGGATGCCCTCGAGCCGGGCAGCCTGGATGTGCTGGATGATGAGCAGCTGCTGAGCATTGCGCGTCTGCTGGGGACCTGCCTGCGTCTCGCCGAACGCTTGAGGGCGACGCGAACCCGGCTCAACGAGGCCCTGGCCCGGCCTCCTTCGGCCGAGATCGACCGGCGGTGGAAGAGTGCGGCCATGCAACGGCTCGATGAGGCCATCGAGATGGTGGCCCCCACCGACATGAGTGTTCTGCTGCACGGGGAAACCGGCGTCGGCAAGGAGCTGGTGGTCCAGGGTCTGCATCGTCGCTCGCGGCGTCATGAGGGGCCGCTGGTGCAGGTCAATTGCGCCACCCTGTCGGAAGGGCTGATCGAGAGCGAGCTGTTTGGCCACCGTCGCGGGGCCTTTTCGGGGGCGACCGAGCATCGGCGTGGTCATTTCGTGATGGCCGATGGTGGCACCCTGATGCTGGATGAAATCGGCGAACTGCCGCTGGCGCTGCAGCCCAAGCTGTTGCGCGCGCTGCAGGAGGGCGACATCCAGCCGCTGGGCGCCGAGTCGCCGCGCAAGGTCGATGTGCGGGTGATCGCCGTGACCAACCGCGATCTGGCCGCGGAGGTGGCGGCAGGCCGCTTTCGCGCCGACCTCTACCATCGGCTGAGCGTTTTTCCGTTGCGGGTTCCGCCGTTGCGCGAGCGGCTCGAGGATATGCCACTCCTGGCGGGCCATTTCCTGGAGACGAACCGCATTCGTCTCGGGCTCGGCAACCTGCGCCTGGAGGATGAGGCCCAGAACGCGCTGCTGGCCTGGCACTGGCCGGGTAATGTGCGTGAACTGGAGCACACCCTGGCCAGGGCGGCTCTGCGGGCGCTGGGCGAGGCATCCAGCGGGGCAGCGGGGGACGCGCGTCGTTCGACGCTGCTGATATCGCCGGCCCATCTCGACCTGCCGCATCGGTCATCGAGTAGTGGGGCGTCGGTGGACGAAGACCGGCCTCAGGCAACGCCCGGGGAAGAGGCCACCTTGCGGGAAGCGACCGCGGCCTTCCAGCGGCGTCTGATTCAGCAGCGCCTGGCCGAGCATGAGCACAACTGGGCGGCGACGGCCCGGGCGCTCGGCATGGACCCGGGGAATCTGCATCGCCTGGCTGGACGATTGGGGCTCAAGTCGTCGTGACGGTCTTCATTCGCCGGCCAGGCGACCCGGGCGCAGGCGTTCGACACTCCAGCCAACCAGGCTGAGCATGCCGAGGAGCCCGGCGAGTCCCAGCGAGAGCCAGCCGAGTGGCACGAGTAGTTGGGGCTCGTTCAAAGTGCTCTGACCGACGATGACGTGCTGGGCCACAAAATGGAGCCCACCGCAGAGCAGGGCGGTAGTGATGAAGATGCCGGCGAGATAGGCCGACGCTTTGCTGAAAAGCATCCTGCTTGTTACCTGTAACGTGCGCATTCATGGGAGGAGATGGCATCCCTTGCCATCAGGCCGCTCATGATACGCCATGCGGCGGCTGTGGTGCAGCGAAACAGTGTTTTTTTATTGTCAAGAATCGTGACCGTCAGCGTGACTGGCCGAGCAGCAGCTGCCCCTCGATGGGAATGAAACGTGACGCCGAACGTATCAGCGCCTCGGCGGTGAGGCTGGGGACGCCATAGACCTCCACCGCGACACCATGCTCCTGGCGCAGGGTGTCGGCGAGCAGGGCAAAGTCGCCATCGCCGGATGCCAGCACCACGACATCCACGGCGCCGGCGTGGCGGACGGCATCCAGGGTGATGCCGACATCCCAGTCGCCCTTGGCCGAGCCATCCGCGCGCTGGATGAAGGGCTTGAGGCGGACCTCGAAGCCGATGGCACGCAGGATATTCTGGAACTGGCGCTGCTTGGCATCGCCGCGGTCGATGGCATAGGCAATGGCGCGTGACACCTCGCGCCCGGCGGTGGCGCGGGCCCACAAGGCGTTGTAGTCGACATTGCGCTGATAGGCGTGACGGCTGGTGTAGTAGAGGTTCTGGACATCGAGCAGGATCAGGACGCGCGGCATGCGGCACTCTCGTTGAATACCGGGCGGACGGGTGTCCGCCCGGTCGACACAGGACGCTACCGAGCCGGGTGCCGGATCGGCCGGGGCTCAGCTGGCGTCGTCGTCGCTCGACTCGAGGATATGATAAAAGCTCCAGTCCTTCACCATGGGATCCTCGGGATTGACGATGATCGACGAGTCCGCGAGGACGTAGCTCTTGCCGGTGATGGTGTTGTCGACGACCTGATGCTCGCCGGCCTGGTGGGTGCCGGTGAACTCGCCGATGAAGCCGGTTTCGCGCAGCGAGACGGTCTCCAGCTTGTCGCCGGTTTGAATCCGGCCTTCATGATTCATCAGCGCCAGGCGCGCCGAGGTGCCGGTGCCGGTGGTGCTGCGACAGATCACGCCGGGATGCACGTAGGTCGCCGAGCGTGAGCGATAGAAGTCATCGGCGATCTGGTGCACCGGCCCCATGAAGTGCAGGAAGGGCAGGGGGCCGACATCGCCCAGGGTGTAGTGCGAAAAGCCGCGTTCGGCCTGAATGGCCTCGACGATGCGGTGGGCGCAATCGGCCAGCTGACGCTCTTCTTCCTTGACCAGCTTGAAGCCCAGCTCGGTGGCATCGACCAGGGCATAGAAGCCGCCGCTGTAGGCGACGCTGTAGGTGACATCGCCGATGTCCGGCACATGGATGCTGGCCCGATAGGTGTCGATGTAGCTGGGCAGGCCCTCGCAGGTGATGGCTTCCACCACGTCATCCTTGACCAGGGCATCGATCTGCACCAGGCCGGCCGGCGCCTCGAGAATGAAGCGTTGCCAACCTTCCCGCTTTTCCACCAGCCCGGCTTCCAGTACGGCGGTGGCGGTGCAGATGGTGTTCGAGCCGGAATAGATGGGATAGCCCATGACCTCCATGATGATGTAACCGGCCACGGCCTGGGGGGAGGTGGCCGGCACGATCAGGTCCACGGACATCTCGGGGATGCCATAGGGTTCCTCGAGCAGCAGTCGGCGCAGGCCGTCGGCATCGTCGCGCAGGTACTCCATCCGGGCGCGCACGGTATCGCCCGGGAGGTCGGCGATGCCGTCGAGGACGATGCGGCTCACGTCGCCGCCGGCGTGGGTGTCCAGCAGTCGCAGGCTCTTGGCCTGAGCATGGGGGCGGTAGCTCATGAGGTCTCCTCGAGCGCGTGGGGGGCACCATGCGATGCCCATTCGCTGTCCGGCACGATGACGATCTTGCCCAGGTAATGGCTGCCGCGATTGACGAAGTAGCGCTCCGCGGCGTGCAGTTCGGAGAGCTTGAAGGCGGCATGCAGCACCGGCTTGAGCTGGCCGCCGCGGATCCAGGCGATGAGTTGCTCGGCTTCCTCACGCGTACCGTGGGAGACGCCGAATATCTGCACCTGATAGAGGTAGATGCGCGTCCACATGATCTCGCTGATGTTGCCGCCGCTGGCGCCGGCGATGGACAGGCGCGGATAGCTGTCGCGGGCCTGCATGTCGAAGATCATGGTATCGATGAAGCGGTCGGTCATCTCGCCGCCCACCAGGTCCATGACGGCGTCGATGGGCGCGCCACCGGTCACGGCCTTGACCTGCTCGGTAAAGCCGCTCATATCGGAGCGGTCGAGCACGGCCTCGGCACCGAGGTCGAGCAGGGGGCCTGCCTTGTCCTGCTGGCTGAGGGCATAGGGCACGGCACCGATGGTGCGGCACAGCTGGATCAGGGCGGTGCCCACGCCGCCGCTGGCACCGGTGACCAGGACACGCTCGCCGGCCTTGATGCCTGCCGAGGTCATCATGTGATAGGCCGTCTGATAGGAGCACATGCCCATGGCGGCCAGCTCGCCGTCACTCAGTTCCGGATTGGCGACATGATGGAACTGGTCGGCCGGCACGGCGACGTACTCCGCGTAACCGCCATCCGCGCCATGGCCGTAGTAGTCGGGGGTCAGGTTGATGTTGCGGCGCTGGTCGGCATAGAGGTTGAAGTCGAGCAGGCCGCGTTCGCCCAGGCGTGCTGCGTCCACGCCGTCGCCCACGGCCACGACCCGGCCGACGATATCGGCGCCCTGGATGCGCGGAAAGGTCAGGGTCGGCGAGCCCCCCATGGCAAAGGAAGCCACTTCGCCCTTGTCCTTGGTCGGGTAGAGCCCTTCGCGGGCCTTGCGGTCGGTGTTGTTCTTGGCGGTGGCCGTCACCTTGACCAGCACTTCACCGGCTCGGGGCGTCGGCGTGCTCACATCCTGGCGATAGACCAGGGTGTCGATGTCGCCGTGGCCGGTGAGCAGCATGGCCGACATGGTGGTGGGGACCGTCTCGGGCAGGGGGCGTGAACCCATCGGCGTACTCCTCGCTTGGGGGATGGCTGAGATGTGTGGCGCGTCCGGTCCGGCGGGCCAGAGGCGCAAGCCGCCGACAATAGCAAACAATCGGCGGATGACCACTGGGGTTTTTTTCCGATTTCTCCCTGTCGACTGACGCATTTTTTCCGTGGCTGTCACAGCGTTGACATGGGGTTGTGGGGGGCTGCTTGAAGTGCCGTCGGGCCAGGCGCATGGTGAATTGGTTTTCACCACCATTGCCGGGGTCTGCGCGATGTCACTCCTTGATCTACGCGCCACCAATCTTGCCCGTGAACACGTGGCCCACTCGCATGGCCACCATCAACTGATTCTGGCAACCAGAGGCACCACCGAGCTGTCCATCGAAGGCAATGCCGAACGGGTCACCGGCAGTCGTGGCTGCCTGATTCCCTGTGCCCACCATCATGAATATCTCGGCGACGGCAACAACCGCACCTTCGTGCTGGACATCCCGGTGGCCAGCCTGCCGGACCTGCGCGATGCCAGCGAGATGGAGCGGCTCTTCGACAAGCCGCGCTTCTTCGGGGTGCCGCCGGAGCTGAATCGCCTGGCGGACAGCCTGATGCAGCAGCTCGAGCAATGTCCGGCGCTGCACAGCGAGATTGCCGCACTGCTGCTGCGCGCGCTGTACCTGCATCTCGAGTCACAGCCACTGTCTGCCCACGGAAGTGCCTATGCCGCCGGGCGGGATGGCCGGCTGGACATGGCGCGCCTGAACGACTGGATCGACCGGCACCTGGCCGAGGAAATCCGTGTCGACTGCCTGGCCGCCCAGTGTGCCCTGAGTGTCGGCCATTTCCATACCTGTTTCCGCGAGCGCCTGGGCATGACGCCCCTGGCCTATGTGCAGCAACGCCGCCTCGATCATGCCCGGACCCTGGTCAATCACAGTGGCCTGAGCCTTGGCCAGGTGGCGGCCCTGGTCGGGTTCCGCGATCAAGGCAGCTTCTCCCGGGCCTATCGGCGGGCCTTCGATGTCTCGCCTTCCCGTGAGCGGCGTCTGAGCGAGGCGCTTGCCCAGGGGTAGGGTGCGCGAGTCTGGGGCAAAAAGTTCTCATTTGCAGGCAAGCAGGATTTCGTCACGCTTTCTACATTGCTGGGTAGCGGTTCGCTTCGGGACTCTCCGGCGAACAACAACAACAGTGAAGACGCGAGGATATCATCATGCAAAAGACTTCCCTTGCTCGTTGGGCGGCGCTGGCTGCCTTGCCCCTGGCGATTGCCAGCACCCAGGCTCAGGCGCAGTCCTATCAGATGGCAATTGCCACACTGATTCCCGAAAACCTCAAGAGCAACAGCATCTACCCGGCGCTGGTGCACTTCAAGGAGCAGGTCGAGACCCGCACCGACGGTGATCTGGCGGTCAGCATCTTCGGTGGTGGTCAGATGGGGTCCGAGGTCGAGACCGGTTCCCAGGTCCAGGCCGGCGGTCGTGCCCTGCAGTCCACGGTGCTGACGTCGGGTGCCATGTCGTCCTTCTATGAAAACTACCAGATCGTCACGGCTCCCTTCCTGTTCGACAACTGGCGCCAGGCCTGGGCGTTCTTCGACAGCGAGTGGTTCGCCGACTTCATGTCCGGCACCATCGAGGCAGCCGACATGCGCTATCTGGGCACCTTCGATGATGGGGGTGGCTTCGTTGCCTTTACCAACAACCAGCGCCTGATCAAGACCGTCGAGGACCTCGAGGGCCTGAATATCCGCACCGAGGAAAACCCGGCCCATGTGGCAACCATGAAGGCGCTGGGTGCTTCCGCCACGCCGCTGCCCTGGGGCGAGCTGATTACCGCGTTGGAAACCGGTCTGGTCGACGGCCAGTTCAATGCGCCGGTGATCAACACCACCTACGGCCTGGATGAAGTCACTAATTACACGACCCTGACCGGCCACGTCTACAACAGCGCTTCCTGGATGGTCAGCGAGACCTGGTTCCAGGAACTGCCCGAGGAGTATCAGCGCATCGTCACCACTGCCGCCCGTGAGGCCGTCGAATTGAGCCACGGTGCGTCGGCGATGCTGGCCACGGCCAGCTGGCAGGAATCCTGCGAGCTGTTCGAGAAGTGCTACATCATGCCGACCGACGAGCGGCAGCGCATGGCCGAAATCGCGCGGCCGGCCTGGAAGGACTGGATCGTCAATGACTTTGGCGTCGACCAGAAACTGGTCGAGGACATGCTTGGCAAGGTCGAGGAGCTGCGCCAGTCGCTGCCGAAAGAGACCTTCCAGCGTTACGGCCAGTAAGCACGACACTGACAGTCCCCCCCATCGGGTGCGGTAGCGGCAGGCCTGTGCCTGGCCGCTGCCGCTTTTCCTAACGCACCTAGCTTCGGGTTTCGTCCATGGCTTTATTGACCCAGGCCCGTCGCCTCAGCGATGCCGTCAACCAGGTCGCGATCGTCATCTGCGTGGCTTGTATTCTCGGCATGCTGGCGATCTCCTTCACGGGCTTTCTGTATACGCTCTTCACCGGAGGCGCGCTCAGCTGGACCTATTCACTGGCCCGACTCTTCCTGCCGTGGATCGGTATGCTGTCCTCGACCATTGCACTGCATGCCGGCGAACACGTCGCCATGACGCTGTTGATGCGCATTCTGCCCGAGTCGCTGGTCAAGGTCGCGGCGGCCCTGACGCTGTTGATTATCGCCTTCTTCGCTCTGCTGGTGATCTGGTACGGCTGGGGCTTTTTCCAGAATGCCACGCAGACCTACATGGTGTCGGACGCCATCCAGATTTCGCGCCAATGGACGGCAGCAGCAGTACCGATTGCCGGCGTGATCTTCCTGTTGCATCTGGTCCACGGCTTCAGTCTGCTGGAACATTTCATTGATGAGTCCGTCGTCATCGAGGAAGCATTGCACAGTGACGATAACGAGGAGCCTGGCTCCACGGCTCAGGACAAGGAGTCGCGCTCATGACGCCTGCCATCATTGCTTTTGTTGTTGTGTTGTTGATCGGGGCGCCCGTGGCCGTGGTCATGGCTATATCGGGTGTTGCCGGTGTCTACTCGCTGGGCGGTGAGCCCCTGGTGGGTATCATTGCCAGCCGAATGTTCTCCGGTGTCTCCGGGTACATGCTGATCGCCGTGCCATACTTCATCTTTACTGCCGAACTGATGAATCAGGGCGGGCTGACCCAGAAATTGATCGCCTTCAATAATGCGCTCTTCGGACGCGTTCGCGGTTCGTTGTCCCACGTCAACGTCACGGTATCGCTATTTTTTGCCGGCCTGACGGGGGCCGCCATTACCGACACCGTGGCGATCGGCAAGATCATGATTCCGGAAATGAAGAAACAGGGCTATGACGCCGAGTATGCCGCGGCGATCACCGCCTGTTCCTCGATCATCGGGCCGATCATCCCGCCGAGTGTAGTGATGGTTGTGTATGCGACCCTGTTGCGCGATACCTCGGTGATTGACCTCTTTGCCGGCGGGATCATTCCCGGCGTCCTCATGACACTCGCGCTGCTGGCCACCAGCATCGTGCTGGCCTGGAAGCGAGGCTATCCCAAGCAGGCGGCCACGCCGCTGCGCATGGCCTTCATGGCCTTCCTCACGGCGCTCCCGGCGATGCTGGTGCCGTTGATCATTCTGGGCGGCATTCTGTCGGGCATGACCACCATTACCGAGGCTTCCGGGTTTGCGGCAGTGTATGCGATCTTCATTGGCGTGGTCTTCTACCGCAACCTGACCTTCAAGAAGATCTGGAAGGCGCTGGTCACCACGGTGAAGTTTTCCGGTGTGGTGTTCTTCCTGCTGGCTACCTCGGCGGTGCTCGGCTGGTTCGTGACGCGCTCGGGTATTGCGCGTGAGGCGGCCGAAATCATTACCACCTTCAGCGATGTACCTTTCATTCAGATCATGCTGGTGTGCCTGCTGCTGATCGTGCTGGGTACAGTCATGGACGTGCTGCCGGCACTGGTGGTGATCGGACCGGTGATCGTGCCGGCAATGGTGTCGCTGGGCTTTGATCCGCTGCACTTCGCCATCGTCATGATCGTCACCCTGAACATCGCCAATGTGACGCCACCAGTCGGCATGACATTGATGACGGCGGCACGAATCGCCGAGGTGCCTTATGAGAAAGCCATCCTGGCGTCGCTGCCGTTCTACTGTGCCTTCATTGCGGTGATCATGCTGCTGGCGGCCTTCCCGTTCTTCTCTACCTGGATTCCCTCCCTGCTGGGGTGAAGGCTGCTGAAAGGATATCGAGCATGAGGTTTTTCTATCATCCCGACCAGGAGCGCCATGCCCCGGAGAATTTTCTGCTGCGGGGCCGGCCGGCGCCTTCGCCGGAGGGGCCGGTGCGTGCCGAGCTTTTGGCGGAGGGCCTGGCCGAAGCCGGCCTGTCATTGACGGCACCTGGGTGCGTCGACAGCGCAGTGCTCCGGGAACGCCTGGCCTGCATTCACACGCCGCGCTACCTGACGTTTCTGGAAACCATCCATGAGCGCTGGCAGGCCCTGCCGGATGCGGCGGAGATCGTCGCGCCCAATGTGCACCCTTGCGGCGGGGGCTACCACTATCCGCGCCAACCGGTGGGGCAGGCCGGCTGGCATCTGCACGACATGGCCTGTCCGATCACCGCCGACAGCTTTGCCGGTATCCTGGCCAGCGCGGCGACCGCCCAGGTGGCCGCCGAGGCGGTGAGTGGTGGCGAACGTCAGGCCTATGCCCTGTGTCGTCCGCCGGGGCATCACGCCGGACCGGAGCGCGCCGGAGGCTTCTGCTTTCTCAACAATTCGGCCCTGGCGGCCACGGTGCTGCGGGAGAGCTTCACGCGCGTGGCCATCGTCGATGTGGACCTGCATCATGGCAATGGCACCCAGGATATCTTCTACGCGCGTGATGATGTCTGGACGGGGTCACTGCATGCCGACCCGGCGGACTTCTATCCCTTTTACTGGGGTGGCGCCGATGAAACCGGCAGTGGCCCGGGGCGCGGGACCAATGTCAATCTTCCACTGGCGCTGGGCAGCGACGGCCGGGCCTTCCTCGAGTCGCTCGACAGCCTGCTGGCGCGCATGACGGACTTCGCTCCCCAGGCCGTGGTCGTGGCGCTGGGGCTGGATGCTCACAAGGCTGATCCTCTGGCCGGGCTGGCGCTCGAGCGCGAGGACTTCGTCGAGGTGGGGCGGCGACTCGCCCGACTGGACCTGCCCACGGTGCTGGTCCAGGAGGGGGGTTACCCCACGCAATACCTGAGTCACAACCTTGCCGCCTTCATGGATGGCTTCACCGGTGCCTGAGGGCACCATTCGCGACACTTCGCTTACTTGAGACGAGAGAGACCCATGAGCCTGACCCTTCACGACAGCAACGCCCGCATGAGCCAGATCGCCATTCACAATGGCACCGTTTACCTGGCGGGCCAGGTGCCCAGCGATGCCAGTGCGGGCATGAAAGAACAGACCGAACAGGTACTGGCGCGCATCGACAGCCTGCTCGAGCAGGCCGGCACCTCGCGCGACCAGCTGATCTCGGCGCAGATCTGGGTCAACAGCATGGCGGAGTTCGCCGAAATGAACGCCGCCTGGGATGCCTGGGTGACGCCGGGACGTCCGCCGGTGCGCGCCGCGGTCGAGGCCCAGCTCGCCAAACCCGAGTGGAAAGTCGAAATCATGGTCGTGGCAGCGCTGCCGGAGGGCTGATATGCGTATCATCGATGCCGAACAAGTCGCGTCCAACCTGGCCTGGCCAGCTTTGGTCAACCGCTTGGCCGATACCTTTCGTCACGGCGTGGAGTCACCACCGCGGCATCACCACGCCATGCACCGTCATGATGGCGAAGCCACGATGCTGCTGATGCCGGCCTGGGAGCAGGATGGCTATATCGGCGTCAAGATGGTCAATGTCTTTCCCCAGAACGCTCAGCACGGCCTGCCGGCCATCTCGGGCGTCTATTTCCTCAGCGAGGGGCAGCACGGGCGCCCGCTGGCCTGCATCGACGGCAGCGAGCTCACCCGGCGTCGCACGGCCGCGGCCTCGGCGCTTGCCACTCGCGAGTTGGCGAGGGAAGACGCCGAGACCCTGCTGGTGGTCGGCACCGGCAAGCTGGCGCCGATGGTCATCGAGGCACACGCCTCGGTGCGGCCGATCAAGCGCGTCCTGATCTGGGGGCGTCAGCCGGAAAAGGCCGAGAAGATCGCGGCGGCCTATGCCGAGCGCTTCGAGACCCGGGCGGTGACGGATCTGCAAGCCGCCTGTGGTGAGGCCGACCTGATCAGCTGCGTGACGCTGTCCAGCGAGCCGCTGGTGCGCGGCGAGTGGCTGTCGCCCGGCACTCACCTGGATCTGATCGGCGCCTTCCGCCCCAGCATGCGCGAGACCGATGGCGAGTGCCTGCGGCGTGGCGAGGTGTTCGTCGATACCTATGCGGGGGCCCGTGGTGAAGCCGGTGATATCCATCAGGCCATCGACGAGGGGGCCTTCGCCTTCGAGGACATGCGGGCCGAGCTGGCCGAGCTGGTGTCCGGCACCCGACCGGGGCGCAGCGGACCCGAGGCCATCACGGTGTTCAAGTCGGTGGGGGCCTCGCTGGAGGACCTGGCGGCGGCCATCGAGGTCTGGGAAGCCCGGAGCGACGCCGAGTGAGTACGGGGTTTTTCTGGCACGAACGGTGTTTCTGGCATGACCCTGGTGCGATCGGGGTCTTTGCCTCGACCGGCGAATATCGCCAGCCCCAGCCGGCCTCGGAAAGTCCCGAGAGCAAGCGGCGGCTGAAGAACCTGCTGGAGGTCTCGGGCCTGATCGATGAGCTGCAGGTGATCAAGGCCCCGCCGGCCCAGGATGAGGCGCTGCGGCGGTTTCATACTGCGGACTATCTGGCGCGCCTGCAGGCGGGCGATGCCGCCCAGGGCGGGGATGCCGGTGACTGTGCGCCTTATCTGCCGGGCAGTCTGGCCGCGGCGCGGCAGTCGGCCGGCCTGGCCATTGGCGCCGTGACGGCGGTGGCGCGTGGCGAGCTGCGCAATGCCTATGCCCTGTGCCGGCCCCCCGGCCATCACGCCGAGGCGGACCAGGGGCGGGGCTTCTGCCTGCTGGGCAATATTCCGGTGGCGGTGCTCCAGGCGCGAGCCCAGAGCCTGGTGAAGCGCGTCGCCATTCTCGATTGGGATGTGCATCACGGCAATGGTCAGCAATCCGCGTTCTATGACGACCCGGAGGTGCTGACCATCTCGGTGCATCAGGACGGCAACTATCCATTGGAGACCGGGACTTTCGAGGAGTTCGGCAGTGGCGACGGGCAGGGCACCAACCTCAACCTCCCGCTGCCGCCGGGCTGCGGCCTCGGGGCTTATGACTATGCCATGCAGACGCTGATCGTGCCGGCCATCGAAGCATTCGCACCGGACATGGTGATCGTGGCCTGCGGTTTTGACGCCTGTGCCAAGGACCCGCTGGGCAAGATGATGCTCAACAGCCGCGCCTTCGGTGACATGACCAGGGCGCTGCGCGACCTGACTGCACGTCTCTGTGAGGGGCGGCTGGTATTCATCCACGAGGGCGGCTATTCGGAAGGTTATGTACCGTTCTGCGGCCATGCCGTGATTCAGGCCTTGAGCGGTAGCCGTATCGCCCTGCCGGACCCGCAGAACGAGGAAATCGCGGCTTGGGGGTATCAGGACCTGCAGGCGCATCAGCGTCAACTGATGGATGACTGGCAGCGTCGCTGGTTCGGATCATTCAAGAGCTCAGGAGAGACACATGACACCCCTGTACGATCGTGATGGCTGGATCTGGCTGGACGGTGAATGGCTGCCGTGGCGAGATGCCACGACCCACCTGCTGACGCACAGCCTGCATTATGGCATGGGGTGCTTTGAGGGAGTGCGGGCCTATTCGGGGGCTTCGGGTACCCATCTCTTCCGGGCCCAGGCTCATACGCGCCGGCTGGTGGAAAGCGCCCATATCCTCGATATTCCGTTGTCATTCGACAGTGAAGCGCTGATCGAGGCTCAGCGACAGTGCCTGGTGCGCAATGAGCTTGAGGATGCCTATCTGAAGCCGACCATCTTCCTGGGCGCCGAGGGCCTGGGGTTGCGAGCCAAGGGTCTGACCACTCACGTGATGGTGGCCGCCTGGGACCTCGGCGCCTACATCACGCCGCAAGCGGCGTTGGTGGGGCTGCGGGCCATCACCGCCTCCTGGTCGCGTCATCATGTCAATGTCACGGCCTGTCGATCCAAGACCAACGGCAATTACGTGAACTCCATGATGGCCCTGAACAGCGCCGTCAAGGCGGGCTTCGACGAGACCGTGATGCTGGATACCGAGGGCTATGTGGCGGAGGCCTCGGCCGCCAATATCTTCCTGCTGCGCGACGGCGTCCTGCATACCCCGCCGACCACCTCCTGCCTGCAGGGCATCACGCGCGACAGCGTCATTCAGCTGGCGCGGGACGTCCTGGGTACCGAGGTGGTGGAGCGCCGCATCACGCGCGACGAGCTGTATACCGCCGATGAGGCCTTCGTCACGGGCACGGCGGCCGAGATATTGCCGCTGCGCGAGCTTGACGGGCGCCATATCGGCGCCTTGAAGGGCGCGCCGGCACCTACTGAGCGAGTGGCCGCCGATTCCTTCACGGCGCGGATCCAGGCGCTCTACCAGCGTGTTACCCGTGGTGACCTGGGGGATGACCTGAAAGCTTATGCGAGCTGGCTGACGCCGGCCGGCTGATCACTGCTGGTGTGATGCCAGTCACAGTGGGTCACGCCGAGGGCCAGCACCACGAACAAAACACGCCACGGTGGTGAGCACCGTGGCGCATCGAGTCGTCCTCCCTGGGCACCATCCTGATGCCGATCTCCCTCAGGGGCTTCCTGCACCCTGGCATCCGTGTCGCGGAAGTGTCAGTGTCCCTTGCATCCCGACAACCCGGGACACGTCATGATGGCCGTGGAAGATGACACTGTCATGACGGTGAGGTTCAGTGGTCGTCGCCCTGCATACCCTTTTCGAGCGAACTCAGCAGGCCGCGCAGCAGGGAGATATCCCGTCGCGTGGGTTGAGCGCGATCGAAGAGGGCGCGTAGTTGTTCCTCGGTGCGCGCATGGGGCTGGGTGATGAAGCCGCTGGCGTGCATGACTTGCGACAGGTGGTCGTGGAAGTGATGCAGCTGCTGGCGCGTGGGCAGTGGCACCGAGTCATGTGCTGGCGCCTGGTAGTCACTGTCGGGTTGTCGGCGCCAGACGCTGAAGGTTTCGTAGGCCAGCACCTGAACCGCCTGGGACAGATTGAGGACACCATAATCCGGGTTGGCGGGAATGCTGACCTGGTGGCTGCAGTCGCGGATCTCTTCGTTGACCAGACCGAAGCGCTCGCGGCCGAAGACCAGAGCCACCGGCCCCTGGCGGGCATTGGCAACGAGATCGGCGGCCATCTCGGTGGGCTCGTCATAGTGGGGCAAGGGGTAGCTGCGCAGGCGCGCACTGGCCCCCACCACCTGGGTGCAGTCACTGACAGCCTCGGTCAGCGAGGTGAAGACGCGTGCCTGATCGACCACATCCTCGGCGCCCGCCGCAAGCCGTGATGCCTCGGGGTCCGGATAACAACGCGGATTGACCAGGGCCAGATCGGTCAGCCCCATGGTCTTCATCGCCCGCGCCGAGGAGCCGATGTTGCCGGGGTGATACGTCTGGACGAGAACGATGCGGATATTGGGTAACATGGGCCGGCTCTATGCGAGATGAACGCATAGTGTACCGATTGAACGGAAAGCTGTAAGCCGTAAGCTCTAAGCTCTAAGCCGTAAGCTCTAAGCTGTAAGAACCCCCAAGACCCAGGACCTGGTGCCCAGTACCCAGTACCCAATCCGCATGTCCCGGTAGGGTCCGATCACAGGATCGTCTTATAGCTTACGGCTTATGGCTTACAGCTAAAAAACCCCCACCGGTTTCCCGGCGGGGGTCAGTCTCAGGGTGAACCGAGAGGGACGGGGCGGCTTACATCATGCCGCCCATGCCTCCCATTCCGCCCATGCCACCCATGTCGCCTCCACCGGAGGAATCCTGGTCGTCCGGGTCGTCGGCGATCATGCACTCGGTGGTGATCATCAGGCCGGCGATGGAACCAGCGGACTGGATGGCGCTGCGGGCGACCTTGGCCGGATCCAGCACGCCCATTTCGAACATGTCGCCGAATTCACCGGTCTGGGCGTTGTAGCCGAAGTTGCCTTCACCGTCCTTGACGCGGTTCAGGATGACCGAGGGCTCCTGGCCGGCGTTGGCAACGATCTGACGCAGCGGGGCTTCCATGGCGCGCACGGCGATGGCGATGCCGTGGGTCTGGTCTTCGTTCTCGCCCTTGAGGCCGGCGATGCGTGTCAGCACGCGGACCAGGGCAGTACCGCCACCGGGCACCACGCCTTCCTCGACCGCGGCGCGAGTGGAGTGCAGGGCGTCCTCGACGCGAGCCTTCTTCTCCTTCATCTCGACTTCGGTCGCGGCACCCACGCGGATCACGGCAACGCCACCGGCCAGCTTGGCGACACGCTCCTGGAGCTTCTCGCGATCGTAATCGGAGGAGGTGTCCTCGATCTGGGCACGGATCTGGGTGACACGGGCTTCAATGTCATTGTCCTTGCCGGAACCATCGATGATGGTGGTGTTTTCCTTGGACATGGTCACGCGCTTGGCGGTGCCCAGATGGTCCAGGGTGACCTGCTCGAGGTCGAGGCCGACTTCTTCGGAGATGACGGTGCCACCGGTGAGGATGGCGATGTCCTGCAGCATGGCCTTGCGACGGTCGCCGAAGCCGGGCGCCTTGGCGGCCGCGACCTTGACGATGCCACGCATGTTGTTGACCACCAGGGTCGCCAGGGCTTCGCCCTCGATGTCTTCGGCGATGATGATCAGCGGCTTGCCAGCCTTGGCGACGGCTTCCAGTGTCGGCAGCAGTTCGCGGATGTTGGAGATCTTCTTGTCCACCAGCAGGATGAACGGATCTTCATGCTCGACGGACATCGATTCCTGATTGGTCACGAAGTACGGCGAGAGGTAGCCGCGATCGAACTGCATGCCTTCGACGACATCCAGCTCGTCTTCGAAGCCACGGCCTTCATCGACGGTGATGACGCCTTCCTTGCCGACCTTCTGCATGGCGTCGGCGATGATCTTGCCGATGCGCTTGTCGCCGTTGGCGGAGATGGTGCCGACCTGGGCGATGGCGTTGGAGTCGGTGCAGGGCACGGACAGCTCACCGATTTCCTTGACGGCAGCCTCGACGGCCTGGTCGATGCCGCGCTTGAGGTCCATCGGGTTCATGCCGGCGATGACACCCTTGAGGCCCTCGGTGACGATGGATTGTGCCAGGACGGTGGCGGTGGTAGTGCCGTCGCCGGCCACGTCAGAGGTCTTGGAAGCGACTTCCTTGACCATCTGGGCGCCCATGTTCTCGAACTTGTCCTTCAGTTCGATTTCCTTGGCGACGGAAACGCCGTCCTTGGTGACGGTGGGTGCACCGAAGGACTTCTCGAGCACGACGTTGCGGCCTTTCGGGCCCAGCGTTGCCTTGACGGCATTGGCCAGGGTGTCGACGCCTTTCGCCATGCGAGTGCGTGCATCACTGGAGAACTTGACTTGTTTTGCTGCCATTTTCGTATGCTTCCTGTGAGTTCGTGAACGTCAGAATTCGCGCGAGTCTGGTGTCGAGGCTCAGCCTTCGACGACGGCCAGAACGTCGGATTCGCTCATGATCAGCACTTCTTCGCCATCGACCTGCTGCTTCTCGACGCCGAAGCCATCCTTGAAAATCACGGTGTCGCCGACCTTGACGTCGAGCGGACGGGCTTCGCCGCTGTCCAGAATCCGGCCGTTACCGACGGCAAGTACTTCGCCCCGAGTCGGCTTTTCCTGGGCACTGCCCGGGAGCACGATGCCGCCTGCGGTTTTCTGCTCTTCTTCGACGCGACGGATGACGACGCGATCGTGCAAGGGACGGATGTTCATTGCTCACGTTCTCCTGATGGTTGCTGTGCCGGGCGTCGCTGCCACGGCGATTGACATCGATTTACCGCGGATCATCCGCGGAATGAAGGCAACGCCTTCTGTTGGCTGGACCCTGGATGATCAGGGTCGGATTCCGTTGCTGTCAGATAAGTGGGGCTGGCTGAGCACCTTTCAAGCCCCTGCCGATAAAAAATTTTCAATGACGGCGCTGCTCGTCGCGGCTGATGAAATCGCCCTCGAGAGGGCCGTCACCCTGCTGTTGCGAGGCGGCGCCCGATTCCCGGGTATCATGGGCGCGCTGACTGCTGTCGGCCTGGTGCCACTGGCCATCGGTGGTGGTGCCCGAACCAAAAACGCCGCCCTGGACATGGATGTTGCCCATGCGCATGCCGACGCGTCCCAGCAGCTTGCCCATCAGCCGGCGTGCATCGGGGATCAGGCACATGAAGCCCAGGGTGTCGGAGATGAAGCCCGGCGCCATCAGCAGGGCACCGCCGAATATCAGGGCGGCCCCGGTCAGCAGCTCGCTGGAGGGGACTTCGCCATGGCGCATGCGCTCCTGGGCGCGGGCGAAAGTGGCAACGCCTTCACGGCGGATGAGGTGCAGGCCCACGAAGCCGGTGCCCAGAACCAGCAGGAGTGTGGTCAGCAGCCCGATATGGCTGCCCACCGAAAACAGGACGACGAAGTCGAGTAACGCAAAGACGGTAAAGATGACGAGAAACGGCATGATGACTCCAATCTTGAGGATATTCAGGAAATGGGGACGCTGTCGGTAAAATCAAGTATTCGACCTGACAGGGGTGTTCTGGCGTGGCCGGCCACGTAGACTCGGGCGAATTGTATTATCGATCCTTCAAGGGGGACTTGCATGCAGCTGGACAACAGGATCATTGCCATCACCGGTGGCGCTCAGGGCCTGGGTTTGGCCATGGCACAGCGCCTGGGCCATCAGGGGGCGGTGCTCGCCCTGCTCGATCGGGACGCCGAGGGCCTGGACCGGGCCTGCCGGGCCCTGGCCGGGGCGGGCATTCGCGCCCGGGGGTTCGAGATGGACGTGGCCGACGAATCGTCGGTGCAGCAGGCCTTCATGGCCCTCGAAGATACATTGGGTGGGCTCGACGGACTGGTCAACAATGCGGGGATCGTTCGCGACGGCCTGCTGGTCAAGGCACGTGACGGCCAGATCGAGTCCATGATGTCGCTGGCCGACTGGCAGAGTGTCATGGATATCAATCTGACAGGGGTATTCCTCTGTGGGCGTGAGGCGGCATCACGCATGATCGCGTCAGGCCGTGAGGGGGTGATCGTCAATATCTCGAGCATTTCCCGGGCGGGCAATGTCGGGCAGAGCAACTACTCGGCGGCCAAGGCCGGGGTGGCGGCCCTGACGGTGACATGGTCCGGAGAACTGGCGCGCCATGGCATTCGGGTCGGCGGGGTGGCGCCGGGCTTCATCGAAACCGAAATGACCGCCTCCATGCGCGACGACATGCTGGAGCGCATCACATCCGGTGTGCCGCTCAAGCGGCTCGGGCAGCCCGAGGATATTGCCGCCAGCGTGGCCTTCATCTTCGAGAATGATTACTTCTCGGGGCGTTTGGTGGAGTGTGATGGCGGCTTGAGACTATAGACAGTGTCGATATCGGAGGGGGTGACAATAATGCCACCGATCAGGCCGGTGGCATTCCTTGCGGCACTTCCCGTATTGACCTTGCCTGTCGGGTTTCTCGATGGGGCGTGGTGCATGGCCCGGCGACAGGCCCGGAAGGGTTCAGAAAGTGACCTGATCCGCGAGCCCTTCCACTGTGGCATCGCCAATGCCCGAGACGCGCGTCAGGTCTGAGGCGTTGTCGAAAGGGCCGTTGGCTTCGCGGTTGTCGACGATCGATGCCGCCTTGACCTCGCCGATACCCGGCAGTTCGGTCAGCAGGGCCGCGTCGGCGGTATTGACGTCGATCGGAGCAACCTCGGCGCTGTCGCTGCTGGCCTGGGTCGCGTCAGTGCTGGATGATTCGCTTTCTTCCTGAGCATGGCTGGGCAGGGCGATGCCGAGTAGCAGGGCTAGCCCCAGGCTGGTGGTCAATCCCTTGAGTCGAGTCAGCATGCGGATGTCCTCATCGAGTGGTTGTGTCGCCAATGCCACGTTTGGCATGCGCTGGGTTACGGGCCTTGCCGGAAGGGTTTCGACACGGCTCCAGCAACGTCCGCTCCCGTGTTTCAAGCTAGTGATACGATGGTGACCATGGCGTAGGCGAAAGCGGAGGGCGAACGACGATATCGATGATGGAAAGCGCGAGATTTCGGCCAGGTAGGATGTGGCACTTGGCTGGTATAATGCGCCAACTCATTCCGTTGCCCAGGAGCCTGCCCGTGTCCGTTGCTTCTCCCCTGATCATTGCACTCGATTACACCTCCCAGGATGCTGCGCTGTGCATGGCGGATCGCCTGGATCCGTCACGCTGCCGGGTGAAGGTCGGCAAGGAACTGTTCACGCGCAGTGGCCCCGGCGTGCTGGAAGCGCTGCATGGACGGGGCTTCGAAGTATTCCTCGATCTCAAGTTCCATGATATTCCCAACACCGTGGCCGGCGCCGTGGAGGCGGCGGCTGATCAGGGCGTCTGGATGGTCAATCTGCACGCCAGCGGCGGACGCCGCATGATGGAGGCCGCGCGGGAGCGGCTGGACCAGCACCGGCTGGCCACGCATCTGATCGCGGTCACGGTGCTGACCAGCATGCAGGAGGAAGACCTGGCCGAGACCGGCGTCACGGGCGGAGCGGCGGAGCAGGTCCTGCGTCTGGCGACGCTGGCAGACGAGTGCGGACTGGACGGTGTGGTGTGTTCCTCGCATGAAGCGGCCCACTTGAGTGAGCGTATCGGCGCGGATTTCCTCAAGGTTACGCCCGGCATTCGCCCGGCTTCTGCGCTGGCGGATGATCAACGGCGTATCATGACGCCGTCGGCGGCGATGGCGGCGGGGAGTACCCATCTGGTAGTGGGGCGGCCGGTCACCCAGGCCAGCGATCCCATGCAGGCCCTGGCGAGCATCGAGCAGGAGCTGGCGGGTATCTGAGTCGAGCCCTGTCGGGCGGCGTCGCTATTCGCCCTCGATGCCGGTGATGGGCTGGGTGGTGCCCCAGCTGCGGCATCGGGGACATTGCCAGTGCAGCTGCTCGCCGCTGAATCCGCAGCGGCGACAGCGGTGACGCGGCCGCGCCTGGAGCAGGGCACTGGTATGCTGCTGAAGGCGTTCTATGCGCTCGTCGTGTGTCAGGTCGTCCTGCCGATACAGACGCATCAGGTAGTCGACGGCGCCCAGGCTGGGTGACTGATCGAGCTGGTCGGCGATCAGGTTCATGGCCGCCCGGGTATTGCCGTGATGCCGGCGCAGGCTGTCGGCGAGCATGACGATCACGCTGGTGAAGGGGGCCTGGTCGAGCAGGGCTTCGAGGTGGCGTATCAGGCCGGCGTCGTCATCCAGCAGCCGGTAGGCGCGGCCGAGCGGCGCCAGCATGGTGGGCACGAAGGCCTTGTCCTGGCCCGGTATGCGGTCGAGCAACTTGATCGCCTGGCGATACTGGCCGGTATCCAGCGCCATTTCCGCCAGCAGCAGGTTGGCACGCACACAGCGGGAATCCGTGGTGAGGGCCTGCTTCAGATGCCGCCTCGCCAGCACCGGACTGGCCGAGTGACGCTCCTTGTCCGCCAGCTCGCAGAGCCAGTGCGACGCCGCGCGGCGAATGTCGTCATGGTGCCGTGTCAGGGTCGGCAGGGCGACATCCAGGGCTGCCTGCCATTCGCCTTCACGCTCGAGCAGGTCGACGAGAAAGCGCTTGGCGGTATGGCGCAGCTCGTCATCATGCGCTTCCTTGATCAGGCCCTGCAGAAGACGTTCGGCACGGTCCAGCAGCCCCAGGTGCAGGAAGTCCCGCGACAGCTCGAGCTGCACGCGCTCGCCCTGATCCTGGGTCAGGGCGGGGCGAGCGAGTAGATTCTGGTGAACCTTGACGGCACGATCGGCCTCGCCGCGCTGACGGAAGAGGTTGCCCAGCGCGATATGGGTTTCAATGGTGTCGCTGTTGACTTCGAGGGCACCGATGAAGGTCTCGATGGCGCGGTCCTGCTGATCGTTGAGCAGATAATTGAGGCCCACGAAATAATCGCGGGCCAGGGGCGAGGAGGCTGGCGCCGCGCTGGAGGCTCGGCGCTCACGGCGGCCCAGCCACCATCCGATGGCGACCGCTGCCAACAACAGAGCTAGCAGCAGAATGTCGGGCATGTCAGGGGAGTTCCTTCATCTCCTGGATGCGCAGCCGGTCGAGTTCCTTGCGTTGCTGCTGATTGTGACGTTGTGCCCGGGTGAGCAGGGTGCGCAGGCGGAGGTAGACGCCACTCATCGCCAGCATGCCGAGCAGCACGCCGCAGGCCAGCGAGGCGAGCAACCAGAAGGATAGTGAAGCCGCCGGTAGTTCAACCCAGATCAGGTTGAGGGGCAGGGCCTGCTGGTTGTTGACGGCAAACAGGATGCCGACCAGCAACACCGCCAGCAGGATGATGGCCAGGATCAGGCCTTTGAGCCAACGCATGTGCTTGTTCCCGTATCGTGAGGTTTGAGGTGATCAACCGGGCCGTGGCCGGTATTCAATAGCCCAGGGCGCGACTGGCATCGACCTGCTCGCGCAGTTCCTTGCCGGGCTTGAAGTGTGGCACGAATTTACCACTCAGTGCGACCGGGTCGCCCGTCTTGGGATTGCGCCCGGTACGCGGTTCGCGATAGTGCAGCGAAAAGCTGCCGAAACCACGGATCTCCACGCGTCCCCCATCGGACAGAGTGTCGGTGATGTCATCCAGGATCATGCGCACGGCGGCTTCGACATCCTTGACCGACATCTCGGGTTGTCGCATGGCGATCTGTTCGATTAATTCTGATTTGGTCATCGGCTCTCTCCGTGATGCCCGGCGGGGGTCGTCCTGGCCGAGTGAATTGTTCGCTTCAGCATACTGCGCAATTGTCGAGAAAACAACGCACTACAAGCTTAGCCAGAAGTCGTGCCGATCTCCAGTTTGAAAGCCGGGTGCCCGGGGCGTAAAGGCGCCCCGGGGGTCGTGCTCGAAACGCCCGGTCTCGGGTATACTGAGCGGCACACTCAACGGATCTAACGAGGCCGATCGTGAACGATGATGCGTCCGCGGCAAGCGCTCTGCGCAAGCGCCTGTACTGGCACTCTCGACGGGGCATGTGGGAACTGGACCTGATGCTGGTTCCCTTCCTGGAACAACGCTACGACGCGCTCGACGAGCGCGATCAACTGGCCTTTCAGGCCTTGATCGGCGAGGAGGATCAGGATCTGTTTTTCTGGTTGATGCGTCGCGACTGGCCGCAGGAGCCCGAACGTCGCCGGATCGTCAAGATGATCGTCGAACATGCCGAAGGCACCGATAATACTGCCTATCAGGGCCTCTAGGCTGTCGATGGCCCTGCATGCCGGTACTGGAGGGCTGGTGGCGGCATGGCTGGCATGGTCGACGAGCGGCTGGCTGGCGGCCCTGGCGTTGGCCATCTCGGGCGGGTTGTTGTGGCGAATCCGGCGGGCCCCGGCGTACGCCGAGTTGCGCTATCGGCCCGGCGAAAGTGGTGTTCGGGCGTGGAGCTGGCGCGAGCACTCGCGGGCGGAGTGGCAGGAGCTGAGCCTGCAATGCGACTACCTGGGCCCCTGGTTGATCGGCCTGCGGGGCAACAAGCGGCGTTTGTGGTTATGGCCGGACTCGTCCGACCCCGAACGGCTGAGAGCCTTGCGTCGCGCCCTGGCTTCGCCGGGCGAGCAGAGGGGCTAGCGGCCGCACTCCTCCCTGGTGGCGGGGCAGGTTCGCGGTTACCGCCCCAGGGCGCTGGCCATGATGCGCGAGGGCGCCGGCGGAGTCTCGGCATGCAAGGGGCAGTCCCTGTTGTGGTGGAGACCGCGGGATTCGCGTCGTGCACGGGCGCTGACAACGGTCAGCCTGGCCAGGCGGAGGGCGTGCCGGAGGCTGCTGACATCGGCGTCGGGTAGGGTATTGCCCAGGTCGCGTACAAACTGCTGGTTCAGCTCGCTCAAGGCGCTTTCGGCTGCAGCCAGCCCCGGGTCGTCGCGCACGATGGCGACCTGCGCGCTCATGATGTCGCGCATGGCAGCGCGCAGCTCGCCGACCAGCGCCGCGTCGACGGGCCCCTCGCCGCTGGTGGGGGTGAGCAGGGGCGCCGTGCTGGGTGGCGTAGAGCGGGCCAGGTGATGGGCACAGCCACGCGCGAAGGCCAGGCACTCCAGCAAGGAGTTGCTGGCCATGCGGTTGGCGCCGTGCAGGCCGGTGCAGGCAACCTCGCCGATGGCGTGGAGGTGCGGCACCGTGGTGGCCCCGCGCAGGTCGGTGCCGATACCGCCACAACTGTAGTGGGCCGCCGGGACCACCGGGATCGGTGTCTGGCTGATATCCAGGCCGCGCGACGCACAGTGGGCATGAATGGTCGGGAAGTGGTGACGCAGCGCCGTCTCGCCGAGGTGGCGGACATCCAGCCACACATGATCCAGGCCGTTGTGCTGCATCTCGGCGTCGATGGCGCGGGCGACGATATCCCGGGGAGCGAGCTCGGCTCGTGAGTCGACGTCGAGCATGAAGCGTTCGCCATTGGCGCCGAGCAGGTGGCCTCCCTCGCCGCGTACTGCCTCGCTGATCAGGAAGGGAGATCCTTCCGGGTCATGCAGGCAGGTTGGGTGGAATTGCTGGAACTCCAGGTTCATGAGTTCCGCGCCCAGCTCGGCAGCCATCATCATGCCCTCGCCACTGGCGGGGCAAGGACTGGTGGTGTGCCGGTAGAGGCCGCTGGCACCGCCGGTGGCCAGGACGGTATCTCGGGCCAGGAGAGCATGTGGTCGGCCTGATTCGTTGATGCAGTACGCACCTCGGCAATGGCCGGCCGTATCGCCGATCAGCTCGAGGGCGCTCAGGTCATGGCGAATACGGATGTCGGGGTGGTGCTCGACATGCTGCTCGAGTGTCTCGATGACGGCGCGCCCGGTGGCGTCGTCGGCATGAATCACGCGGCGTGCGCTGTGGCCGCCTTCACGCGTCAGATGGTAGGGGTAGTCGGCTTCCGGGGTCGTGTCGGCCGTGAAGGGCACGCCCAGCGACAGCAGCCATTCGATGGCGGCTGGGCCCTGCTCCACGGTAAAGCGCACGGCTGCTTCATCGCAGAGTCCATCCCCCGCCACCAGGGTGTCGGCCACATGCGCCTCGGCATCGTCACTCGGCGACAGCACGGCGGCAATGCCGCCCTGGGCCCAGCGGCTGGCACCGCGCGCATCGGGCTGCGGCTGCAGGAGCGTGACCGAACGCTGTCCGGCGACCTCCAGTGCCATGGCCAGGCCGGCAGCACCGCCGCCGATGATCAGCACATCATGATGGCTTTCCGTCATTCGACTCTCCTGCTTGGGGCGCGTCCGCCTGGTCGCGATGCGGGGCCTGCAAGCCGTGGCGCAGGGCCCGCTTGCGCAAGCGCTGGCTCGGCAGGCGTTCGAGTTGGCCCAGGTGCTCGATCAGGTTGCCACTCAATCGGGCCAGCTCACGATTGAGCCACAGATAACCACTGGGACTGAAGAGCTTGCGGCCGTCCGCTGCCTGGGCATCCGCCGCCAGCGCAGCATGGCGTTGCAGGTCGAAGGCGGGAATCTCGACTTCGACCGGGTGGCCGGTGCGCACCTGATAGGCGAGTGCGGCCAGGTTGTGGGCCAGGGCATGCTGTTGTTCGCGCAGCCCCTGCATGGCCTCGATCTGCTCGTGTCCCGCCCGGGTATTCCAATGGGTTTCGAGCAAGAGCTCAATGGTCGATAACATGCGCCGCTGCAGGGAGATGAGGTCGTCGAGCTCGGCACGGTGCAGACGACGTTCGCGATGAATGGCATCGACCAGGTTACGCTGCTTGATCAGCAGGCCGGTGCAATGCTTGAGCAGCTCCCGTGTGTCCACGTCCGGGGCCGATGTGGCGGATGTATGGGCATGAAACAGCTGAGACATGCGGTCGACATTATCGGCCAGCATGAAGCGCAGCATGTCGGTCGCCTTGTGGGGCAGGACCAGGATGGTCACGGCGATGCCGATCAGAGTGCCGAGCAGGACATCGAAGCTGCGCCACAGCGCCAGGCCGAGGTCCCGTGTGCCGTCGCCCACCACCAGCAGCAGGGTGATGGCGAACATCAGCCCGCCGTAGCCATAACGCTTGCCGAATGTCAGCCAGGTGATAGCGGCGATCCCCAGCAGGCTGCCCAGGGGCAAGAGTGGCGGGATGCTCGCGGGCAGCATGATCAGCAACAGTCCCCAGAGGGCGCCCAGGATGGTGCCGAGCAGGCGCTGGCGCCCCTTGTCGAGGACGCCACCGATATGGGGCAGGTTGCCCATCACCATCACGGTGCTGACCAGGGCCCAGCCGCCATGGGGGATCGGAAACACTTGGATGACGCCGAAGGTGATGCAGAGTGCCAGGATGACTCGCATGACATGCAGGGTACGGCGGTGACGATGCGTGAAGTAGGGGTCGCGCAGCCGCGCCAGTATCATGCCGGAGTCAGCCTGTGATGGTTCTCGGAAACGGGATGATCCTGCCGCTTGGTGAACGCTGGTGCCCGGAGTCGGACTCGAACCGACACGGAGAGTCAACTCCGAGGGATTTTAAGTCCCTTGCGTCTACCAATTTCGCCATCCGGGCGGGGCGGGATCGAGCCGAATCATGCGGGGGAAATGGAGGCTGGAGTCGGAATCGAACCGGCGTCGACGGAGTTGCAGTCCGCTGCATAACCACTCTGCCATCCAGCCTCATCGAGTCATGCCATTCGTGGGGAATGGAGCGGGAAACGCGATTCGATCGGACCGGCGCACCGGATCGCGACCCTCGGGTCACACGCTAGACTCAGCTTGCTGCTTTTTCGAATCTGGAGCGGGAACGAGATTGATCGGACCGGCGCACCGGATCGCGACTCTCAAGCCACACTCTGATTCTGCACTGCTTTTCGAATCTGGAGCGGGAAACGAGATTCGAACTCGCGACCCTCGCCTTGGCAAGGCGATGCTCTACCACTGAGCTATTCCCGCTCGACTCGGGGAGGTATTATACGGATAAGTCGGTGACTGTCAAACGCTTTTTCTGGCTTACTTCACATCGAGCGGCTCAGGTGCGGCCAGGCCGAACGCAGGTAGAGGGTCATCGACCACAGGGTCAACAGCGCCGAAACATAGAGCGTGACCACGCCCAGCAACGCGATGGGGGTTCCCGGGGCGAAGGCCAGCAGGAGCAGCAGGGCGATCATCTGCAGAGTGGTCTTGAGCTTGCCGATCCAGGAGACTGCCACACTGCCGCGCTTGCCCATCTCGGCCATCCATTCGCGCAGCGCCGAAATGACGATTTCACGGCCGATGATGACCAGCGCCGGTAATGTCAGCCAGATGGCGTCATAGCGCTCGATGAGCAGCGCCAGGGCCACGGCGACCATGAGCTTGTCGGCGACCGGGTCAAGAAAGGCACCGAAGGGGGTCGATTGATCCCAGCGACGTGCCAGGAAACCATCCAGCCAGTCGGTCACGGAGGCCAGGGCAAACAGGCCGGCCGCCACCGGCAGGCTCCACGAGAAGGGTAGATAGAAAAAGACTACCAACAGCGGGATGAAGATGATTCTGGCCAACGTCAGGATATTGGGGATATTCATCGATGCTGCGGTCCTTGCGGTGAAGGGAATGCCGGGTGTGTGTCACCATTCTATCCGCCTTGCGGGTCATCATCCATGCAAGGCGCGGTAAATCGATTCGGCCAGTGAGGCGTTGATGCCGGGCACGCGCGCCAGCTCCTCGCGGTTGGCGTTCTTGACGCCCTGCAGGCCACCAAAAAAGCGTAACAGTTCGCGGCGGCGGCGTGGGCCGATGCCGGGGATTTCCTGCAGGGTCGAGGTGCGCCGGGTCTTGTCGCGCCGAGTGCGATGCCCGGTGATGGCGAAACGATGGGACTCATCGCGAATGTGCTGCAACAGGTGCAGGGCCGGTGAAGAGGTGTCGAGGTCCATGGTGCGATCCGGTGTTTCGATGAACAGGGTCTCGAGCCCGGCCTTGCGGGTCGTGCCCTTGGCCACGCCGATCAGGCCGACGTGCTGCACGCCGAGTTCGGCGAAGACTTCCCGGGCCATGTTGAGCTGCCCCTTGCCGCCATCCACGATCAACAGGT
Organism: Halomonas halmophila; assembly: GCF_006540005.1. Classification (GTDB taxonomy): domain Bacteria; phylum Pseudomonadota; class Gammaproteobacteria; order Pseudomonadales; family Halomonadaceae; genus Halomonas; species Halomonas halmophila. The sequence continues at coordinate 35,114 of NZ_BJOC01000014.1, forward strand.
CGGGCGCTTCACCTTCACCTTCCTGGAGTCGCTTGAAGCGCCGGGTGAGGGCCTGGCGCATGGCGGCATAGTCATCGCCCGGCTCGATGTTCTTGATATTGAAACGTCGATAGTCGGACTTGCGCGGCCCATTGGCATCGAAGACCACGCAGGATGCCACGGTGGCTTCCCCCTGGCTGTGGCTGATGTCGAAACATTCGAGCCGAGCCGGTACCTCATCCAGATCGAGGGCATCGCGCAGGGATTCGAAGCGTCTGGCCAGCTGACTCTGGCTGGCCAGCTGAGAGTCCAACTGCTGCTCGGCATTGGTGCGTGCCAGTTCCAGCCACTGCGCGCGGTGACCACGCACGCGTGAAGTGAGCCGGACGCGTTTGCCGGCCCGCGTTTCCAGTGCCCCGGCGATCAGGTCGGTATCGGAGAGCTCGTGGCTGGTCAGGACCTCGGCCGGGATTTCCCGTGCCTGGCCGAGATAATACTGGCTGATGAAGTCGCCGAGCAGATTGTCGGGGGCCAGGTCGAGCCCATTGCGGGGAGTATGATGATTGGCGCCCAGCAGTCGGCCGCCACGCACCGAGAGCACGGAAATACACAGGGCACCGGGGCGGCTGGCCAGAGCGAAGGCATCGGCGTCACCATTGCCGGTGTCGACGAACTGACGCTGCTGCAGTTGTCGCAGCTGCTGAATCTGGTCGCGTAGACGCGCGGCTTCCTCGAAGTCCAGGGCCTGGCTGGCTGTCTCCATGTCGCGGGTCAGCTCCTGAGTGACCGCCTCGCTCTTGCCTTCGAGACACTGCACGGCGTGCTCCAGATCCCGGCGATAATCCGCTTCGCTGATGTAGCCGACACAGGGAGCGGAGCAGCGGCCGATCTGATACTGCAGGCAGGGGCGGCTGCGGTGTGCGAAGACGGTGTCCTCACAATTGCGGATGCGGAAGATCTTCTGCATCAAGGACAGGCTGTCGCGTACCGCATGACTGCTGGGATAGGGTCCCAGGTAACGTCCATCGTCATGGCGCGTGCGCACCCGCTTGTATTCCAGTGCCGGAAAGGGATGGCGGTCGGTGACGAACACGAAGGGATAGGACTTGTCGTCGCGCAGCAGGATGTTGTAGGGCGGACGCTTGTCCTTGATGAGCGTCTGCTCGAGCAGCAGCGCTTCGGTCTCGCTGTTGGTGACCGTGACCTGGATATCGGCAATGCGGGCCACCAGGGCCTGTGTCTTGGTGTTCAGCGCACCACGGAAATAGCTGGCCAGACGGGCCTTGAGGCGACGTGCCTTGCCCACGTACAGGGTCTCGCCCTGCTCGTCGAGCATGCGGTAGACACCCGGGGATTGGGTAACGCTGGAGAGGAACTGGCGTGAATCGAAGCTCATCGAAGTGCCGATAACGGATGCAACCCGGTCATCCTACCAGACCCGTCACCGGCTTGGGTCACTCGGCTTCGCTGAAACCGTCTACCAGGCCGAAGCGCAGCCCCATGTGAGTCAGTTCGACGTCGGAGTGAACGCCCAGCTTCTCGAAGATGCGGTAGCGATAGGTATTGACCGTCTTGGGACTGAGGAACATTTGATCGGCGATGTCGGCGACCTTCTGGCAGTTGACGATCATCATGGCCACCTGCAGCTCGCGCTGGGACAGATGGTCGAAGGGGTTGTCATTGTCGTCGATGCGAAACAGCACCAGCCGCTGGGCAATGTCCGGGCTGATGTAGCGCTTGCCATTGAAGATACTGCGTATGGCCTGGACCATTTCGTCATGCTGCGAGCCCTTGCTGATGAAGCCATGCGCACCGGCTTCCAGCAGGCGCTGGGCGAAGGCTTCCTCGACGAAGGCGGTCAGCACCAGAATGCGCACGTCCGTTGTCAGCCGAGTAATCTTGCGGGTGGCTTCCAGCCCACCGATGCCCGGCATGCGAATGTCCATCAGGATGACATCCGGCTTGAGCTGGCGAGTCTGCTGGATGGCCTGTTCGCCATCGGCGGCTTCACCGACCACACTGATGTCCGGCTCATCGTTCAGCAGGTGGGCAATGCTGGTGCGCACCAGGTGGTGGTCATCGGCGATCAGAACTCTTATCAAGGTGAAGCTCCTACTGCGAAGGGGGCAGGGTCGCGAAGCGCCGTCTGCGTCTTATGAGCCGACTTGTCACATGGTCAAACCATATTAGCATAACTTGTTATTGCAACAGTTTATCATTTTTGGGGTTGCGGGTTGACGTGGCGAGGCGACATCAATATTATATGCATCGTTCTCGCACGGCGAGACACGTGGGGCCTTAGCTCAGCTGGGAGAGCGCAACACTGGCAGTGTTGAGGTCAGCGGTTCGAGCCCGCTAGGCTCCACCAAGAGTTTTGAAAATTAAGCCGGCTGATGCAATGCATCAGCCGGCTTTTTTGTATCACTCTATATGAACAATGATGAGCTGGGGCCTGGTCCCGCGGCCACGGGCCGACCGCTTGACTCTAGCCAGGGCCCGGGGCGGCCGCCTTGGACGCACTCAAGCGCCGGGCGGGATGACCTGATCGCCCAGGGTGCTCTCGCCGGGCTCGATGCCCAGCGCCGAGGCCGTGCCCTCGAGCACGGCCTGCGCGGCCCGAAAGGCCTCTGCGGGGCGCCGGGCGCGGATGCACTCCATGACCTGGCGGTGCCGTTCGAGGCTATCTTCCGGATCGGTGGCACTGATGTTCGATTTCTCGATCAGCAAGTGGATCGACGGTCGCAGGATATGCGACAGCTGGGACCAGACGATGTTGTGCGTGGCCTTGAAGATGGCGACATGAAAGGCAACGTCGTGTTCGGTGTGCAGGCGGCGTTGCTCAGGGTCGACCCCCGCCCGCAGATGCTGTCCCATGCCTTCGAAGGCTTCCTCGATGGCCACCAGGTCTCTGGCCGTGGCACGCCTGGCGGCGGTCATGGCCACGTAGGGCTCCACATCCAGCCGGAAGGCCAGGATTTCGCGCTGAATGCTCGGGTTGGGCGCGGCGTAGCGCGTCATCCAGTCGGTGACCTGGGGGTCGAGGATATTCCAGCCTTCATAGTCGCGAACCTTGGAACCATGACCCGAGATACGCTCGATGATGCCGACATCCACCAGCATGCGCAGGTCGCTGCGCACGGCCGAGCGGTTGAGTTCGAAGCGGTCGGCCAGGTCGACCTCGCGGGGGACGAAGTCCCCCGGGCTATAGCGGCCGGAGAAAATCGCCTCGGCGAGATGCTCGGCAACGGAAGGGCGGGTGCGTGTAGGACGGGCGGGTGCTGGCACTGGCGGGCTCCGCGAAAAATGGCGCTGATGCTAGCCGATGTCGAAAAGGGGCGCAATCTGGCTGACACGCGTGCATGCGGCGGATGTCAGCCAGTTGCGCTGAATGGTTTCCGGTCTGGCGCGGCGTATCAGGTGCGCCGCTGCTGGTCGGCCAGCCAGCGGCGAATGCCGTAGGTCCATGGCGCCAGCCGATCGCTGCGGTCGACACGGTTGATCAGGGCCCCCAGGCGCGGCGTGGCGATGGTCACCGTATCGCCGCGATGATGCGTGAAACCCTGGCCCGGGCCGTCCCTGTCGTGAATCGGCGAAAACATGGTGCCCAGAAACAGCATGAAACCATCTGGATATTGATGATGGTCACCAATCGTCTGACTGACAAGCGACTCGGGAGATCGGCTGATCTCGCGCATGTCACTCGAGTCCTCGAGCATGAAGTCGTCGCTTTCGCCCTCGATGCGCAGGCTGACCATGGCATGGCGCACATCCTCCATGGAGAAGTGCGCGTCGAATAGCCGAATGAAGGGGCCGATGGCACAGGAGGCGTTGTTGTCCTTGGCCTTGCCCAGCAGCAGGGCACTGCGACCTTCGATGTCGCGCAGATTGACGTCATTGCCCAGGCTGGCGCCGACCGGCTGGCCGCGCGAGCTGACGGCCAGCACGATTTCGGGTTCCGGGTTGTTCCATTGCGAGGCCGGGTGCAGGCCGACCCAGGCGCCGAAGCCCATCGAGGACAACGGCTGGGCCTTGGTAAAGACCTCGGCATCCGGGCCGATACCGACCTCCATGTACTGGGACCAGGCGCCGCGCGCCTTGAGTTCGTCACGCAGGGCCAGGGCATCTTCGGATCCCGGGACGATACGCGACAGATCGCCACCGATGAGCTGCTGCAGCTCCGTGCGCAGCTCGCCGGCCCGCTGGGGGCTGCCGGCGGCCTGTTCCTCGATCACCCGTTCGAGCAGGCTGACCGCAAAGGTCACGCCACATGCCTTGATGGCCTGGACATCACAGGGCGCCAGCAAGTGCGGTGTTACCTGGGGCGATTGCGCGGAGTTGTCGAGCAGGGTGGTGACATCGCAGAGCACGGGCCCAGTGGCCTGCGCGACCAGCCGGGCAGCATCGTCGCGGTCCAGCAGGTCGGCCATGATATTGACGCTGGCTGAGATATCGATGACCTGGTCATCGCGCACCGTCACCAGGGTCGGGCCCCTGGCATCACCGCAACAGACTCTGCCGACCAGCAGGGCCTGTTGGTGATCCTCGGGGAGTCGATAATCGTGAGACATGGGCAGGGTTTCCTGTCGGGACCCTCCCAGAGGGTGACGCATCACCATGGGAGGGCGATGGGACACGGCGTGATCAGTGTTCGCGCTTGCCGTCGACCAGGCGACTGAGCGAGGCCGGGTTGTCGTCACGCAGGGCGTCGGGCAGCAGTGCCTGCGGCAGGTTCTGGTAGCACACCGGGCGCAGGAAGCGGTGGATGGCCGCGCTGCCCACCGAGGTGGTGCGCGAATCCGTGGTGGCCGGGTAGGGGCCGCCGTGAACCATGGCATCGCAGACCTCGACACCGGTAGGCCAGCCATTGGCCATTACCCGGCCGGCACGCCGCTCGAGTGTCGGCAACAGCTGGCGTGCGGTCTCGGTATCGGCGTCATCCATGTGCAGGGTGGCGGTCAGCTGACCTTCCAGATGCTCTGCCACCCGCTTGACCTCGGCCTGGTCGGTGCAGGCGATGACCAGCGAGGTCGCGCCGAAGACTTCCTGCTGCAGCGTCTCGTCGGCCAGGAAATCCTGTCCCTTGGCCACGAACAGGCCGGACCGGCACTGATTGGGCGCTTCGCTGGACTGGCCGCGTGCCACCTCGGTGGCCTTGCCGCTTGACGTCAGCGCGGCGACGGCCTGGTCGTAGGCCTGCTGGATGCCCGGTGTCAGCATGGTCTGGGTGCCACTGGCCTTGACGGCCTCGGCCGCTGCCGAGAGGAAAGTGTCCAGCCCCTGGCCCTCGACCGCGATCACCAGGCCGGGGTTGGTGCAGAACTGACCGGCCCCCATGTTGAGCGAGCCAATGAAGGCTTCGCCCAGCTCGGCGGCACGATGGTTCAGCGCTTCCGGCAGCAGGAAGACCGGGTTGATGCTGCTCATCTCGGCATACACCGGAATGGGTTCCGGGCGATCCTGGGCCAGCCTGGCCAGGGCAGTGCCGCCGCCCCTCGAGCCCGTGAAGCCCACGGCCTTGATGTCGGTATCGGTGACCAGCGCCTGGCCCAGCTCGTTGCCGGTGCCCTGCAGCAGGGAAAATACGCCTTCGGGCAGCCGGCATTCGGCGACGGCACTCTGAATGGCGCGGCCGACCAGTTCGGAAGTTCCCGGATGCGCCGGATGGCCCTTGACCACGACCGGGCAACCGGCGGCCAGCGCCGATGCGGTATCGCCACCCGCGACCGAGAAGGCCAGCGGGAAGTTGCTGGCGCCGAACACGGCGACGGGGCCGAGTGCCACGTGGCGCTGGCGCAGGTCGACGCGCGGCATGGGCTGGCGGTCCGGCAGGGCCGGGTCAACACGCACATCCAGCCATTCGCCGGCACGCACCACCCTGGCGAACATGCGCAGCTGGCCACAGGTACGGCCGCGCTCACCTTCCAGGCGTGCGCGGGGCAGGCCGGACTCGGCCATGCCACGTTCGATCAGCTCGTCACCGATGCCCTCGATCTTGTCGGCGATGGTCTCGAGAAAGCCGGCACGCGCTTCGAGACCGGTTTCGCGGTAGTGGTCGAATGCCGCCCGGGCGAGCTCGGTGGCACGGCTGACCTCTGCCTGGCCGGCGGTGGTGAAGGTCGGCTCGAGGCTGTCTCCCGTGGCGGGGTCAACGGCCTGAAAGGAATTGCCCTGCGCGGTGAGGGTTTCGCTACCGATGAGTTGCTTGCCTTCTAGGGTCATGGTCGCTCCTGTCATGGTGCGTGAAACTCGGTCGGAATGTTCAAGAACACTGTCATCACAGCGGGTCTAGAGTGGAATGACTTCCACTTCATCGTCCTCTGCCCGGTGGGTCAGCGGGTTGCGCAGCGGCCGGCCGAAGGCGGGGACCTCGATCTCGAAACGGTCGCCTTCCTGCGCCTGGATGGCGTCGGCAAAGCTCAGTGTGGCCGTGCCGAAGAAATGCACATGCACATCGCCGGGGCGGCGAAAACCTGGATACTTGAAATGATGGTATTCAAGGTTGGCCAGGCTGTGGGCCATGTTGCGCTCGCCGGTGAGAAAGGGCTTTTCCCACAGGATTTCATGGCGGCGGGTGATGCGGCTGAGGCCTTCCAGGTGGTCGGGCAGCTCATCCAGCAGCAGTTCCGGGCCAAAGCTGCAGACGCGTAGCTTGGAATGGGCCAGCCACAGATAATTGAAACGTTCCGTGACGTGATCGGAGAACTCGTTGCCGACGGCGAAGCCCAGGCGACGCGGGCGGCCGTTGTCATCGATCAGGTAGAGACCTGCTAGCTCGGGCTCCTCGCCGCCATCCTGGGCAAATGAAGGGGATGGCAGTGGCGCTTCCGGGGGCACGACGCAATCGCCGTCGCCCTTGTAGAACCACTCCGGCTGAGCTCCGACCTTGCCGGCGGCTGGCTTGCCGTTCTCGACCCCCAGCTTGAACATGCGCATGGAGTCGGTCAGGTCCTCATCGCTGGCCTGTGCCTTGGCGTGCATGGCCGAGCGGGCGTCGGCGCTGCCCAGATGGGTCAGGCCGGTGCCGGTCACCAGGCAATGGGCCGGATCCGGGTGGGTCAGGGGCGGCATCAGGCGCCGGGTTTCGACCAACTGGGCGTAGTCGAGTCGCGTCTCGGTCAAGCGAGACTCGACCACCTCGGTCATGGAACGGCCCGAGCTCATGGCGTCGCAGGCCAGGTGATAGGTATCGGTGTCGGCGAGCCGCACCCTGTCCTCGTTCTCCACCAGGGCGGCGTACAGCCGGTTTTCGTGCAGGCACTGAATCAGGCGCATGGGGTTGTCCTCCTCGGCGTTTCGCCGCTGGTGCATGCCGGTCACAATGGCATGTTAGATAAATAAATCCAAATGTTGCACATAATCAAGCGTCGCGCATGCTGGCCGCCTTAGCCCACCAGCCACATGGACAGATTCGG
>NZ_BJOC01000015.1 GCF_006540005.1 Halomonas halmophila
CCCAACCTGTCGATGTGGCTGGTGGGGTAGAAACACTGCCTAAATGTCGACGTGACAGACGTGATAATGGAATGGATAGCACTCTATGAAGATTACCCGACTCAAGACCTGGCAGGTGCCGCCGCGCTGGTTGTTCCTCAAGATCGAGACCGATGCCGGTGTCTATGGCTGGGGCGAGCCGGTGGTGGAAGGGCGCGCCGCCACCGTCGAGGCGGCGGTGCATGAGCTTTCCGACTACCTGGTCGGTGAAGACCCGCATCGCATCGAGCATCTATGGAACATGCTGTATCGCGCCGGCTTCTATCGCGGCGGGCCGATCCTGATGAGCGCCATCGCCGGTATCGATCAGGCGCTCTGGGACCTCAAGGGGCGTGATCTCGGCGTGCCCGTGCACCAGCTGCTGGGCGGGCGCGTACGTGACAGGATGCGCATGTACGCCTGGACCGGCGGCGATCGTCCCCAGGACGTTGGCGAGGGCGCCAGGGCGCTGGTTGATCAGGGCTTCACGGCCTTCAAGATGAACGGCACACCGGAAATGGCCATCGTCGATTCCCATCGCAAGGTCGACGAGGCGGTCGCGCGCGTGGCCGAGGCGCGGGATGCCGTGGGGCCGGACGTGGGCATCGGCATCGACTTTCATGGCCGGGTGCATCGGCCCATGGCCAAGGCGCTGCTGCGTGAGCTGGAGCCCTATCATCCGATGTTCGTCGAGGAGCCCGTGGCACCCGAGCACCTACCGTGCCTGGCGAATATCGCCGACGGGCTGGGCTATCCGCTGGCCACCGGTGAGCGGCTGCACACCCGCTTCGAGTTCCGTGACCTGCTGGCGCAGGGCATGATCGATGTGGTGCAGCCGGACCTCTCGCACTGTGGTGGCATCAGCGAGGGCATGAAGATCGCCAGCCTGGCGTCCTGTCATGATGTGGCTCTGGCGCCGCATTGTCCGCTCGGCCCCCTGACCCTGGCGGCTTCTCTGCATGTGGATGCGGTGAATCACAACGCCTTCATCCAGGAGCAGAGCATGGGCATCCACTACAACAAGGACAATGACGTCCTCGACTATCTGGTCGACAAGTCGGCCCTGGCGATCGAGGATGGTTTCTGTGCGATTCCCGAGGGGCCCGGTCTGGGCGTCGAGATCGATGAAGCCTTCGTCGAGGAGCGGGCAAGAGTCGGCCATCGCTGGCGCAACCCCGTCTGGACCCATGAAGATGGTTCCATTGCCGAATGGTGACGCAGAGGGCATGACGCCATGAACGAGAGTCAACGCAAGACCCTGGATGAGGCGCTGGAAACGCTGCCGCTGGTGGCCATCCTGCGCGGCATCACCCCGGAAGAAGTGGAAAGTGTCTGCGACGCCCTGGTCGATGCCGGCTTTCGCCTGATCGAGATTCCGCTCAATTCACCGCAGCCCTGGGAAAGCATCGAGCGGGCCGTGGCGCATTGTCCGGATTCGGTCCTGATCGGCGCCGGCACGGTGCTGGATGCGGCCGATGCCGAGCATCTGGCGCGGCTCGGGGCACCGCTGATGGTCACCCCCAACAGCGATCCCGAGGTGGTTCGCGCCGGGGCCGGGCAGGGGCTGGCGCCGCTGATCGGCTGCATGACGCCCAGCGAAGCCCTGGCCGCTGCACGTGCCGGGGCCCGGGCGCTCAAGCTGTTCCCGGCGGCGCGGCTGGGTACCGGTTACTTCAAGGATATCAACGCCATTCTGCCGCCGGAGCTGCCGGTGCTGGCGGTGGGCGGCGTCGAGCGTGGCAACATGGCCGAGTGGTATGCCGTCGGCGTGCGCGGTTTCGGCTTCGGCAGCAACCTCTACAAGCCGGGGCGGTCTGCCGATGACGTGGCGGCCGTTGCCACCGAGCTGGTCGCGGAGTGGCGGCGTCTTGAAGGGGCGGGGCACGTGAGCCGGGAGCCGGCGCCATGAGCGAGCGCTTGATCGCCATCGACTGGGGTACCAGCAACTTTCGGGCCTTTCTGGTCGACCGCAATAGCGGGGCCTGTCTGGATAGCCATCGCTCCGACGCCGGCTTACGCTCCCTGAGCAGTGCGGAGTTTCCGCATTATTGCCAGGCTCAGGTGGGCGGCTGGCGCGAGGGTGGGCGAGTGCCCGTCTACCTCGCCGGCATGGTCGGTTCGGCGCGGGGCTGGTGTGAGGCGCCTCAATTGCCGGTACCGGCTTCGGCCGCTGAACTGGCAGAGCAGGTCGTACCCGCGCCCGGTCTCGATAATGCGTGGATCGTGCCTGGACTCAAGGTCGTGCGCGAGGATCATGTCGACGTCATGCGGGGCGAGGAAATTCAGGCCTTTGGCGCGTTGGCATTGCAGGGTCGCGATTCCGGGCTCTGCTGTCTGCCGGGCACGCACAGCAAGTGGGTCGAGGTGAACGGGCATCAGCTGGTGGACTTCACCACCCTGATGACCGGTGAGCTGTTTCATGCCGTGCGTTTTCATACGCTGCCCGGTGAGCCTTCCCGAGAGCGTGCCGACTTCGATGACGCGGGCTTTCGACAGGGGCTTAGCACCGCCACGCACCCGGATGGTGTGCTGCATGCGTTATTCGAGGCGCGCAGTCGAACCCTCTACGCGGACCTGGCCGCGGATGCCATCAGTGGCTTCCTTTCCGGTGTCCTGGTCGGGAGTGAGGTGCTCTCCCAACGGCATCGCTGGCAGGCAACGACGGTCACCCTGGTCGGTTCGACGGCCTTGAATTCCCTCTACCGCATGGCGCTCGAGTGGGCCGGTGCCGAGGTCAGCGAGGTGTCCAGCGATGATGCCACTCTGGCGGGGCTTTGTGCGCTGGCGTCGCGTCATGACGATGCCGGCTGAAATCGGCGCCAGTCGGTTTGATGAGTCCGTGAAAATGACGGCATGCAGGTGAGAAAAAAGGCGACGCTCGGGGGTCGCCTTTTTGTGGCATTACGTCCGGGTTTCAGGCCGGATTGTGGTCGAGGTCGGCCAGGAAGGCCGTCACGATATCGTGCGGTGTATCGCGAATATCACCGCGAAAGGCTTCGTTCTCGTCGGGGACTTCCAGTGTGGCCAGCTGGTTGTCCAGCATGTGAGAGCCGTGGAAAAAATGCCCCCCGCGCTTGTCGAGACGCTGCAGCAGGGTGGCACGCTCGCCGTGCAGATAGAGGATATCCAGTCGTGGCGTGGCGGCGCGCAGCTTGTCACGGTAACGGCGTTTGAGTGCTGAGCAACCGATGACAAGTGTTTCGCCCCGCCTGTGATAGTCGGCATAGAGGCCGGCCAGTGTGGTCAGCCAGGTTTCCCGATCCTCGTCGGTCAGGGGTTGGCCCTGCGACATCTTTTCGATACTGGACAGGCTGTGATAATCATCACCATCCAGAAAGGTGGCACCGAGTGCCGCGGCTAGCTGGCGGCCTAGATGAGACTTTCCCGAACCGGAGACGCCCATCACGAGAATGCTTTTTGCCGTGTCATTCATGCGTCAATCGCTGTCTTGGCCACAATTAATTGATGCAATTTTAACACTTTTCAAGGCATGAAGGGGAGTGTGGAAGGCGAGATGTTCCGCGGTCTTTCCGGGCTTCATCGATAGCCTGCCATCAGGTCGCGCACCAGAGGGGTGTCGGCATCCCGATGCGTCGGCAGCTCGAAGCGTGCCTTGGCGATGGCGGTACGCGACAGGTGTGCCGCGACCAGGGTTTCCCGATCGTCGGCCGTGGCGAGCAGTTCGCCGCCCGGGCCGAGGATACGCGAGCCGCCCCAGAAGTGGCTGGCGCCTTCCGGGCCATAGCGGTTGGCCATGATCACCGGGGTGCCGTAGGTCATGGCATAGAAACGCACGTTCAGGGCCCAGTTCTGCTCGTTGGAGAAATCTTCGCTGACGATGCCCGAGGCCGAGTTGATGGGTGCGCAAAGTACGGTGGGGCGCGGCAGTAAGGCGGCATGAACCAATCCCGGGTTCCACAGATCGGCACAGATCAACTGGGTGGCTGACCAACCCGGGCGGATGTCGGCGTGGGTGAGGTCCGAGCCATGCGTGAACCACTTGCCTTCCTCCAGGCCACCATAGGTGGGCAGGTTGAGCTTGCGGTGCACGGCGACCAGTTCGCCATGCTGCATGATGGCCAGCGCGTTGTAGTACTCCCCCGGGCTGGCCTCTTCGACGAAGCCGGCCACCACCTGCATGTCGCCCACGGCATGGGCCAGCCGCTGCAATCGCGGGTCTTCCAGGGGCATGGCCACGCGCATCACATCGGCGCCGAGCCCATAACCGGTCAAGGAGAGTTCGGGAAACACCAGCAATTCGACGCCGCTGTGGCGGGCATCGTCGATGACGCTCAGGTGAGTCTCCAGGTTGATATCCACCGCACCGAGCTCGGCGTTGATCTGAGCGGCGGCAACATGAAGGTCGTCCTGGTAATGCATGCGAAGCTCCTGGCAGGGGAGAGGGTGGCTGATGATCCCAGCAGGGCCAAGCGCCGACAAGAGGTATGTGGCGACCCGGGGCCCCAAGGGCGGCCCCGGACGAGCGTTACAGGAGATCGTTTTCGGTCAGGAAGTCGGCGGCGACGTCTTCGATGGTTTCGCGGTCGACATCGACGCTGGCATTGAGACGTGCCATGGTTTCATCATCGAGCAGCGAGGAGAGCTTGTTCATCTGCGCGGCCAGCTTCGGGTGGGCATCCAGGGTTTCCTGGCGCACGACCGGCGTCAGGGCATAAGCCGGGAAGAAGTCCTGATCGTCTTTCAGCACCTGGAAGTCGAAGGCCGGAATACGCCCATCGGTGGCGAAAACCAGACCAACGTCCACCTGGCCGTCGCGCAGTGCCTGGTAGACCAGGCCGGAGTCCATGCGCTTGACGTCACCACGTCCCACGCGGAAGTCATAGGCCTTTTGCAGGGGGCGCCAGCCATCCTCACGGGCATAGAATTCGGCGTTCATGGCAAACGAGAGCTCTTCGCCGTCGTTGATGGCCGTGGCCAGCTTGGAGAGCGAGTCGATGCCGGTCTTCTCGACACTCTCTTCGCGCATGGCCAGAGCGTAGGTGTTGTTGGCCGCCGAGGGCTCAAGCCATACCAGCCCTTTCTCGCCATCCAGTTCCTTGACGCGCTGGTAGGTCTCCTCGGGTGAAAGCGATTCGGTGACGTCGTTGTAGTTGATCAGCGAGGTGCCGGTGTACTCCCAATAGAGATCGATCTGACCATTTTCCTGGGCCTGGCGCAGTACGGCGGAGCCCATGCCGGCGCGAGTTTCGACCTCATAGTCGAGGCCTTCCAGGTATTGGGTGGTCATACTGGCGAGAATCTGCTGCTCGGTGAAGTTCTTGCCGCCCACAACGATTTCCTGCGCCTGGGCGCTGGCCATGCTGCTTGCCAGGGCCAGGCCGGTGAGCGTTGTCATCAGTTTTTTCATGGGATTCTCCTCTTGGTGACGGTCTGGTTCGGCAATGTCCGCGAAACGCGATGGCCCGCGAACTTGCGGGCGATCAGGCGCGGGATGGATTGACCCCGCGCGGGACGATCAGGAAGGCGGTCAGGGCGATCAGGGCGTCGACCACGATAGCCAGCATCGCCGTGGGGATGGCGCCGGATAGCATCATGACTGGGTCGTACAAGGCGATACCGGTGAAGATCAGCTCGCCCAGTCCGCCGGCGCCGATCAAAAAGGCCAGGGGCACGGTGCCCACATTGATGGTCAGGGCGGTGCGGATACCGGCGAAGATGACGTAGAGCGCGTTGGGCAGCTCCACCTTGAGCAAGCGCTGGGTCGGCGACATGCCGATGCCGGCCGCGGCTTCCATCAGGGCCGGCGAGACGCCCTTCAAGCCGGCATAGGTGTTGCGCGCGATCGGCAGCAAGGTGGCCACGAACAGGCCGAAGACGGCGGGGACGACGCCAATGCCGAGAAAGCTCATCGACAGGGCCAGCACGGCCAGGGTCGGAATGGTGGTGCCGACGTTGAGCACCTGCATCAGGCTCTCGGCGGCCCTGGCCATGCTGGGGCGCGACAGCACCACACCGAGCGGGATGGCGACCAGGATGGCCAGGCCGCCGGACATGGCGGTCAACCACAGGTGTTGCACGGCGAGATACTGCACGTCCGGCAGGTAGAAGATGAAGTCGTCGATGACCCCGCTGGACTGACTCCAGACGCCGGCAAAGAAGATGGCGGCGAGCAGCAGCAGGCGCAGCACCCCTTTCAGACTCTGTATGGGCATCGGCTCACTCCTCGGTCGCGGCGTCGGACTGTCGTGCGTCGCTCGAGCTGGGGCGGAAACGCGAGCCCAGATAATGCGTCATGGCGCGCTGGGTGATCTGGCCGCAGACGCGTCCCTGGTCGTCCAGACAGGGCAACCAGGTGGTGTCCTGGGCGAACATCTGCGAGGCCACCTTGCGCAGGTCGTCGTCCAGCGAGACGGTGGCCGGCACCTTCTGAACGTGATCGCGGCAATAGCCGCGGGTGGTGCGCGCCAGGGCACGGGTGATCAGGCCCAGCGGCTGACGCTTGTCGTTGACCACCATTATGGCGTTCTGATAGCCGAAGTCGTCGATACGCGCCAGGGCCGTCTCCAGGGTATCGCCCGGCGAGACCGTGCCGATCTCGTCACTCACGACATCGCGCACCCGGACCAGGTTGAGGCGCTTGAGCGTCCGATCTTCGCCGAGGAAGGACTCGACGAAGGCATTGCGCGGCGCCGCCAGCAGGTCATCTGGGGTGGAGTACTGGACGAGCTTGCCTTCGCGGAAGACCGCGACCTTGTCGCCCATCTTGATGGCTTCGTCGATGTCGTGACTGACGAACATAATGGTCTTCTGCAGGGCCTCCTGCATCTTCAGGAACTCGTCCTGGATGACGGCGCGGTTGATCGGGTCGATGGCCCCGAAGGGTTCGTCCATGAGCATTACCGGCGGGTCCGCGGCCAGCGCACGGGCCACACCGATTCGCTGCTGCTGGCCGCCGGACAGCTCGCTGGGATAGCGCTTGAGGAAGGCATCAGGGTCCAGCGCGATCATATCCATGAGTTCGCGGGCCCGCTCACGATACTTCGTCTTGTCCCAACCCAGCAGCCTGGGCACCACCGAGATGTTTTCCTCGATGGTCATGTTGGGGAACAGGCCGATCTGCTGGATGACGTAGCCGATGTTGCGGCGCAGGGTCTGGGTATCCAGGTCCGTGGTGTCCTCGCCGTTGATGAAGACCCGGCCGGAAGACGGACGGATGATGCGGTTGATCATCTTCAGGGTCGTGGTCTTGCCGCAGCCCGAGGGGCCGAGCAGGATGCAGATCTCGCCGGCGGGAACCTCCATGCTGATGTTGTCGGCGGCGGTCACGGCCCCCTTGGGGGTGTCGAAAACCTTGGTCAGGTTATCCAGTTGAATCATGTACGCTTCCTTGAACGGTGAGCCGGTGGACGAGGGAGGCAGTCAGGCCGTTTCGGCGGCACGTTCCATGCCCAGCGGCGTCAGACGCTTCTGCAACGCCAGCAGCGCGTAATCGACGAGGATCGCCAGCAGGCTGACGGCGATGGCGCCGACGATCAGCTGGCGCGGGTCGGACTGCGAAATGCCGCGGCTGATAAAGGTACCCAGACCGCCGGCGCCGATGTAGGCGGCGATGGCCATCACGCCGATGTTGAGCACCACGGCAGTGCGCACCCCGGCCATGATGACCGGCACGGCCAGCGGGATTTCGACCATGCGCAGGCGCTGGTTCTGGCTCATGCCGATGCCGCGTGCGGCTTCGCGCAGGGCCGGGTCGACGTTGTTGATCGCCGTGTAGGTGTTACGAATGATCGGCAACTGGGAGTAGAGCAGCACGGCAATCACGGCCGGCAGGTAGCCGATGCCCTGACCGATGAGAGACAGCACCGGGATCATGATGCCGAACAGCGCGATGGAGGGGATGGTGACGATGATCGAGGCGGCATAGAGCACACTCTTTGCCAGCCGCTCGTTCTTGGTGATGGCAATCCCGATGGGCACCCCGGTCACGGTGGCGATGCCCACGGCCACACCGACCAGGGCGATATGCTCGAGCATTCGCGAGCCCAGCAGGTCGAGGTTATCCAGGGCGTATTGAATCAATTCCAAATGGAGTCTCCTTGCCGCGACGATCCTGAAACAAGCATAGCCGCTTGTTGGCCCGGGGAGCCGCTCGCCGGGCGCTTCATGAAGAGCTAGCTTAGCAAAGCGCTGTAGCGGTATGGATGACGATGCGCAATGACATGAATTGCCGGCTGTGATGCCAAACAAGGCGTCTAACGGGATGTCATTAAAAATGAGAATGATTGGCGTTCTTTCGTCATCGGCCGTGAACATGTCGAGAAACGCCCGATTTTGCGCGTGAAATGGTCGGCAAGACTTCACATCATATCGATACAGGACTAAAATGGTCCGCAATCGATCACCTGAAGGGCGAGTCCCGGGGAGCCAGGCGTGTTGAAGCTTTCCAGACTGACCGACTACGCGGCAGTAGTGATGGCCCAGATCGCTCGTCATCCCGAACAGCCGCATGCGGCAGCCGAGCTGGCCGAGGCGGTATCGCTGCCGCATCCCACGGTCAGCAAGACATTGAAGATGCTGGTACGTGCCGGACTGCTGGAGTCACGGCGCGGTGCTCAGGGAGGCTACTCGCTGGCGCGATCGGCGTCGCACATCTCCGCCAGTGATATCATCTCGGCCATCGAAGGCCCGGTGGCCATGACCGAGTGCAGTCAGGCGGAAGGTGACTGCGACCTGGTCTCGGTCTGCGGCGTATCGGACAACTGGCAGCGCGTCTCGCTGGCCGTACGGGCTCTGCTCGACAGCGTGACCCTGGCGCATCTGGCCGATACCACACCGATCAAGTTACCCGTTCAGCTACCCATTCAGAGCGTGAGCCTGGCCGCAGAGGCCTGAGGTCCGCGACTTCATTACCCGAGGCGAGCCGTGCTCGCCGACCCAATCAGCCCGGGGAGGGGACAACATCATGGCAAGTCAGGAAATGGAAGAGCTCGTCCGTCGCGAATACAAGGAAGGGTTCGTGACCGACATCGAGAGCGATACGCTACCGCCGGGCCTGGATGAGGACACCATCGCCTTTATCTCGAAGAAGAAGGGCGAGCCGCAGTGGATGCTGGATTGGCGCCTCCAGGCCTACCAGCAGTGGTTGAAGATGACGACGCCATCCTGGGCACACCTGGATTATCCGCCCATCGACTACCAGGCCATCTCCTATTACAGCGCGCCCAAGCGCGAAGAGGACAAGCCCCAGAGTCTCGACGAAGTCGATCCCAAGCTGCTCGAGACCTACGAAAAGCTGGGCATTCCGCTCCACGAGCGGGCTGCGTTGGCTGGCGTGGCCGTGGATGCGGTCTTCGACTCGGTGTCGGTGACCACCACCTTCAAGGAGAAGCTGCAAGAGGCAGGCGTGATCTTCTGCTCGATCTCCGAGGCGATCCAGGATTATCCCGAGCTGGTCCAGCAGTATCTGGGAAGCGTGGTGCCGCAGGGTGACAACTATTTCGCAGCGCTCAACTCGGCAGTGTTCACCGACGGCTCCTTCGTCTTCGTGCCGGAAGGCGTGACCTGCCCCATGGAGCTCTCGACCTATTTCCGCATCAACGCGGCCAACACCGGCCAGTTCGAGCGGACCCTGATCATCTGCGAGAGCCAGGCCGAGGTGTCGTATCTCGAGGGCTGCACGGCGCCGCAGCGCGACGAGAACCAGCTCCACGCCGCCGTGGTCGAGTTGGTGGCGCTGGATGATGCCAAGATCAAGTACTCCACGGTACAGAACTGGTATCCCGGCGATGAGGACGGCAATGGCGGGATTTACAACTTCGTCACCAAGCGTGGCGACTGCCGTGGCGAGCGTTCCCACATCAGCTGGACACAGGTCGAGACCGGTTCGGCGATCACCTGGAAGTATCCGTCCTGCATGCTGCGCGGCAAGGACAGCGTCGGCGAGTTCTACTCGGTGGCGGTGACCAATGGTCGTCAGCAGGCCGATACCGGCACCAAGATGATCCACATCGGCGAGGGCACGCGCTCCACCATCGTCTCCAAGGGGATCGCGGCGGGCCGCTCCGACCAGTCGTATCGCGGCCTGGTCAAGGTCGGGCCGCGGGCCAAGGGCGCGCGCAACTTCACCCAGTGCGACTCCCTGCTGATCGGCGATACCTGTGGTGCCCACACCTTCCCGTATCAGGAAATCGGCAACAGCACCGCCAAGGTGGAGCACGAGGCGACCACCTCCAAGATCGGCGAGGACCAGCTGTTCTACTGCCAGAGCCGCGGCATCGGCGAGGAAGATGCGGTCAACATGATCGTCAATGGCTTCTGCAAGGATGTCTTCCAGGAGCTGCCGATGGAGTTCGCCGTGGAGGCGGAGGCGTTGCTTAACGTGACTCTGGAAGGCGCTGTGGGTTGAGGCCTCTGGGTTGACGACGGCGTGATGAGCGCCGGGGACGAGCCGAAGCGAGGGTCATCCGCCATGGATGGCGGATGTAGCGCCCAGGGATGGGTTTACAGCGCCCTCGCGGCGACTCGTCGCCGGAACAGCTCATCATCCCCGCTAGAGAAAGGGGGCCTGCAAGAGGGCCCGAGAGGCGGAAACGAATTCATCTATGCGAGCCGCCGCGGCGGCTGATAGCTCAAAAGGTAGTCAAGATGCTCGAAGTCAAGGATCTGCACGTCACGGTCGAGGGTTCCGAGATCCTCAAGGGCCTGAACCTGACCATCGGTCCGGGAGAAGTCCATGCCCTGATGGGCCCCAACGGGGCCGGCAAGTCCACGTTGTCGGCGGTCATCGCCGGCAAGGATGGCTATGAGGTGACGAGCGGTTCGATCACCTTCGAAGGCCGGGATGTCCTGGAGATGGAAATCGAGGAGCGCGCCCAGGCGGGCCTGCTGCTGGGCTTCCAGTACCCGGTCGAGATTCCGGGCGTGAAGAATATCTATCTGCTCAAGGCGGCACTCAACGCCCAGCGCGCCGCGCGTGGTGAAGAAGAAATCGCGGCGCCGGACTTCATGAAACTGGTCAAGGAAAAGGTCAGCTTCATGAAGATGGATACCAGCTTCCTGCAGCGTGCCGTCAATGAAGGCTTCTCCGGTGGCGAGAAGAAGCGCAACGAGATTCTGCAGATGCTGGTGCTGCAGCCCAAGCTGGCCATGCTCGACGAAATCGACTCGGGGCTCGACATCGATGCCATGCGGGTCGTGGCCGATGGCGTCAACTCGCTGCGCGGTGACGACAAGGGCATCCTGCTGGTGACTCACTACCAGCGCCTGCTGGACTACATCGTTCCCGACCGGGTGCATGTGCTGGTCGAGGGCCGCATCGCCAAGAGCGGTGATGCCGATCTGGCACGTGAACTCGAATCCCGTGGTTATGACTGGGTCGTGGAGGACTCTGCGGCATGAGTGACGAACAGCGCTTTCTCGATCGCCTGGCCGAGCGCAACGCCCAGCGCGGCAACGAGCCGACCTGGGTCGCGGCGCGCCGTCAGGCCGGTGCAGCCCGCTTCGAGGCGCTCGGCTTTCCGCATCGTCGCGTCGAAGACTGGAAGTACACCAATGTGCGCGACATCGCGCGCACGGACTTCACCCTGGCCGGCGACGCCGAATTCTCGCCGGCCACGGCCGCGGCACTGACGCTGCCGGTGGATGCCCATCGCCTGACCTTCGTGGATGGCGTCTTCGCCCCGGCGCTCTCGGCCCTCGGCGACCTGCCCGAAGGCGTGCAGGTGCTGCCGCTGTCGCAGGCCCTGGCAGACAATCACGAAGCCGTGGGCGGCCCGCTGGGTCGTTTGACCGGCGTTGACTTCTCGGCCTTCGCCGCGCTCAATACGGCCTTCATGGAAGAAGGCGCCGTGGTACGCCTGGCGCCGCGTACCGTGGTCGACAAGCCGATCGTGCTGCAATTCCTGTCCCGCTCCGGCGAGCACCAGGTCATGAGTCATCCGCGCATTCTGGTCGAGGCCGCGAGCAGCAGCCAGGCCACGCTGATCGAACATCATGTCGGCGAAGCCGAGGCGGCGAACTTCACCAATCTGGTGGAAGAGGTCATCCTCGACCGCGGTGCCATCCTGACTCACTACAAGCTGCAGGAAGCGCCGATCAAGGACAGTCATATCGCCAGCATTCACGTCGAGCAGGCGCGTGACAGCCGCTATCTGTCGTTCAACCTCAATCTGGGCGGCGGTCTGGTGCGCAATGATCTGGTCACCGAGCTCAACGGCGAGGGTGCCGAGGCGGTCTTCAATGGCCTCTTCTACGGTCAGGGCCGTCAGCATGTCGATAACCATACCTGGGCCAACCACAATGCCCCGCGGACCTTCTCCCACGAGAACTACAAGGGCATTCTCGATGACCGCGCCCATGGCGTGTTCAACGGCAAGGTGGTGGTCAAGCGCGACAGCCAGCAGATCGAAGCGGACCAGAGCAACGCCAACCTGCTGCTGTCCGATCGTGCCGAAATCGATACCAAGCCCGAGCTCGAGATCTATGCCGATGACGTCAAGTGCGCGCACGGGGCGACCACCGGCCAGCTCGATGAAGAAGCGGTCTTTGCGCTGCGCACCCGCGGTATCGACGAGCAGACGGCGCGTGGCTTGTTGACCCTGGCGTTTGCCGGCGAGGTGATGGATCTGGTCGATCTGGATGCGGTATCCGAGCGAGTCGAGCTCGCCGTGGCCGGCAAGCTGCCGGAGCGCTTCAATCTGGCCGGCCTGGTGGAAACTGCCTCGGCGCTCAACGAGGAATAGTCATGGCTGACTTCAACGACCTCATGCTGGATGTCGCAAGGGTCCGTCGTGACTTCCCGATACTCGGACGCGAGGTGCATGGCAGGCCGCTGGTCTAT
This sequence comes from Halomonas halmophila, assembly GCF_006540005.1. Classification (GTDB taxonomy): domain Bacteria; phylum Pseudomonadota; class Gammaproteobacteria; order Pseudomonadales; family Halomonadaceae; genus Halomonas; species Halomonas halmophila. Next base: position 12,818 of record NZ_BJOC01000015.1, read on the forward strand.
CTCGACAATGCCGCGACCTGCCAGACACCACGTCAGGTCATCGATGTCTTCGATGATTACTATGGGCGTTACAACGCCAATATTCATCGCGGCCTGCATACCCTCGCCGACGAAGCGACCGAAGCGTTCGAGGGTACGCGCGAGAAGGTGCGTGCGCACCTGGGAGCCGCCGAGACGCGTGAAATCGTCTTCACACGCGGCACCACCGAGGCGATCAATCTGGTGGCCGGCAGCTGGGGGCGCGTCAACCTCCAGCAGGGTGACGAGGTGCTGATCTCGCGCCTCGAGCATCACTCCAATATCGTGCCCTGGCAGCTGCTGTCACGCGAGCTGGGGTTCACCATCCGGGTGATTCCGGTGGACGAGCGTGGGGTGCTGGATCAGTCAGCCTATCGTGATCTGCTGAGCGAGCGGACCCGGCTGGTCGCGGTCAACCACGTGTCCAATGCCCTGGGTACCGTCAATCCGGTGGCCGAGATGGCCACCCTGGCCCACCAGCATGGAGCCTTCATCCTGGTCGATGGCGCTCAGGCGGTGCCTCATCAGCACGTCGATGTTCAGGCGCTGGGCGTTGACTTCTATGCCTTCTCCGGTCACAAGGTCTATGGCCCGACCGGTGTCGGCGCACTCTATGGCCGCGCCGAGCTGCTCGAGGCCATGCCTCCCTGGCAGGGGGGCGGCGAGATGATCGATACGGTATCCTTCGAGTCACCGACCACCTTCGCCGACATCCCGCACAGGTTCGAGGCGGGGACACCGGCCATCGCCGAGGTCATTGCCCTGGGGCGGGCGCTGCAGTGGGTCGAAGGGATCGGGCTGGACCTGATCCAGGCCTGGGAAGCACGCCTGCTGCAGCATGCCACGGAAAGTGTCGCGTCGATCGAGGGGCTGCGCGTGCTGGGCACGTCGCCCGACAAGGCAGCGGTGCTGTCCTTCGTGGTGGATGGCGCTCATGCCCAGGATATCGGGCTGCTGGTCGACCAGATGGGCGTGGCGATACGCACCGGGCATCATTGTGCCCAGCCGTTGCTGGCGTCCCTGGGGGTCGAGGCCACCTGCCGCGCATCCTTCGCCGCCTACAACACGCCCGAGGAAGTCGACGTCTTCGTCGAGGCGCTGCAGCGCGTGGTCGGGATGCTGCGCTGAGCGAAAGCCGAGGAGACTCATGAGTGATATTGATGCACTGGCCGGTGTCACCAAGGGGCAGGTGCTGCCCCTGCAGCGTGATGTCGAGGCCATCGCCATTCCGTTCGGCAAGACCGAGACATTGCCCGAGGACAGCGAAGTCACGGTGATGCAGGCCAAGGGTGGCACGGTCAGTGTGGGCCTGGAAGGGCGCATGTATCTGATCGAGGGCAGTCAGCTCGATGCCCTGGGACTGGACGCAGTGCCGGCCCCGACGCTGCCGGAAGATGCCTCGGAAGAGGACATCGAGGCCTTCGTCTGGGAGCAGTTGCGGACCTGTTTCGATCCGGAAATTCCGGTCAACATCGTCGAGCTGGGCCTGGTCTACGGGTGCCGCATCGAGCGTCTGATCAGTGGCGAGCGGATGGTCACCATTCGCATGACGCTGACGGCACCGGGCTGCGGCATGGGCGATGTCATCGCCGCGGATGCGCGCAACAAGATCCTGGGCGCGCCCCAGATCGGCAAGGTACACACCGAAATCGTCTTCGACCCGCCCTGGAGTCGCGAGATGATGAGTGAGGAAGCCAGGCTCGAGCTGGGCATGTTCTGAACGTATACCGTCCAACTCGCGAGCCTGCTCCATGACACGGGTGCAGGGACACTGCGCCTGAGCCGCCTTCGGGATTGGGAAAATCGATGCTCTCGCTACCATGGAAAACCTTCCGAATCCTGCTGATGCTGCTTGGCGGAGGCACGCTGTTGGCTATCCTGCTGTTCATGGCCGCCAATGTCTGGGTGCTGGCCAGCACGAGCCGACGTATCGACGCTGGCCCTCAGCAGTGCCAGCCCCGACAAGTGGCGATTGTCTTCGGGACGTCTCACAGGACGCGCAGCGGAGCGCGGAACCCTCACTTTGAGGGACGCATGCAGACAGCGGCCCGCCTGATTCATGGCCTTAGAGCCGAGCATCTGCTGCTTTCAGGTGACAACAGCACGCGCTATTACAACGAGCCCATCACCATGTGGAAGGATCTGCTCGACCGTGGAGTGCCGGAGTCAGCCATGACGCTCGATTATGCCGGATTCAGCACGTTCGACACCTTGAGCCGGGCGCGCGATGTCTTCGCGGTGGACAGTGCCATGCTGGTTACCCAGGCATGGCACCTGCCTAGAGCATTGTTCATTGCCGATGCATTGGGCATCGATGCTCGAGGCTGCGCGGCCCCGACGCCGTCCTCCGATGGCACCTGGCGTCTCAGGGCAAGGGAGTGGCTGGCACGCGTGGCGACGCTGGGGGATCTGTATGTGTGGGGGCGCGAGCCGCACTTCCTGGGGCCCCAGGAACCTCTGCAGATCGACCCGCGACCCGATCTCAGCGTCGCTGTCCCTGCTTCTGAAGGCGATACAGCTCGCGAATCAGTGAACGACAGTTCCTCCAGCACTCCTCGATGACCGGTTCGATGGCCTCGGGCAGGGGATGCGTGAGCAGTGTCGAGAGAGCCTGCATGAGGACGCGCTCCTGCTCGAGGAGCTCGTTGATCAGCACCTGACTGTCATTGCCGACGAAACTCTTCAGGCGGCTCCATAGCCACATGTAGTCGTCGCGCTCGACGTCGGCGTCACGGGGGAGAAGGTCGAGGTGACGGCGCGCCAGCGTCTGCAGCTTGCGCATCAGCTTGCTGCGCTCCTCGAACTGGGGCTTCAAGGCGTCACGCAGACTGGGGCGCAGGCGCTCGAGGTTGTCCTGGAAATAATCGATGCTGTCGGCCAGTGCTTCCAGAGCACTGTCCATCGCCACCTGGCGATTATCAAGAAACATGCGCGTTCACCTCCTCCGGTGACGCAGATTGTGGGGGTGTCGAGTGACTTTTGCCACCCCCATGAACGATTAAATTGCCGCCCTCGTCTTAGCCTTTAGGCTTGGGCGGCGTCTTGCGCCTGGGTGTGGCGCTCTTCTCCATGTGCTCGATGATCAGGCTGGCGATATCCCGGCCGGTGGCGGTCTCGATGCCCTGCAGCCCCGGCGACGAGTTGACCTCCATGATGACGGGGCCATGGTTGGAGCGTAGCAGGTCGACCCCGGCCACCTGCAGACCCATGGCCTTGGCGGCTCGGGTGGCGGTGGAGCGTTCCTCCGGGGTGATGCGAATCACGCTGGCGCTGCCGCCCCGATGCAGATTGGAGCGAAACTCGCCATCGGCCGCCTGGCGCTTCATGGCGGCCACTACCTTGTCGCCGATGACCAGGCAACGGATGTCGGCCCCCTTGGCTTCCTTGATGTATTCCTGAACCATGATATTGGCTTTCATGCCCATGAAGGCCTGAATGACCGATTCGGCGGCCTGGTTGGTCTCGGCGAGGACCACACCGATGCCCTGGGTGCCCTCCAGCAACTTGATGACCAGCGGGGCGCCACGCACCATGGTGATCAAGTCCGGGATATCGTCAGGCGAGTGCGCAAAGCCCGTTACCGGCAGGCCGATGCCCTTGCGCGACAGCAGCTGCAGCGAACGTAGCTTGTCGCGGGAGCGGGTGATCGACACGCTGTCGTTGAGCACCTGAGTGCCCATCATCTCGAACTGGCGCAGCACGGCGCAGCCATAGAAGGTGACCGAGGAACCGATGCGTGGGATGACGGCATCGAAGGGTTCCAGCTCGGCGCCCTTGTAATGGATGGAAGGGTGATGCGAGGCGATGCTCATGTAGCAGCGCAGGGTGTCGACGACCCGGGTGCTGTGCCCCCGTGCCTCGGCTGCCTCCAACAGTCGGCGCGAAGAGTAGAGGTTGCGATTGCGTGACAGCAGCGCGATATGCATGGCGATTCTCCGTTGTGGGGAAGGGCCGAGAGAACCTTGGCCTCAGGGCTCACCGTGAAGGAAACCGGCGCCGGGGGCTACCAGTACGCGTCTTAACGCTCGGCGGCCGAGCAGCATGGGATGGCGCATGTCGCGACGGTCGGTCAGGGAGAGCTCGACCGGAAACTCGAGTTCACCCAATTGCATGGACGTACGCACCACGAAGCGCCATTCGGTCTGGCCATTGGAGCTGGTGACGCGTCGTCGGTCGTGCAGTGGCAGGCACTGCTCGTGAGCGGGGCTGGCCGGTCCGCCACCACGCGAAGTGAAGCGCACCCAGGGATGCCCGTCATGTTCGAAGGTTTCGATGTCCTCGGCATGCAGAGAGGACGTGCGCGCCCCCGTGTCGACCTTGGCGCATAGCGTCAGGCTCAGGGCGGGCAGGGTGACCATCTCGCGGCGACCGACGATGGCCTTGGCCTGGTAGGGCAACTCCTTCATGACGCTATCTCCTGTGGCTCCTGGAACGGGGCTGGCTTACCGGGGCAGGCTGGTCAGGCGCCGGCCGATGGGCGACGTCGGCTCGGCCTCGCGCAGTGTCATCAACACGGGCAAGCGTAGCCGGGGTATCAGGGCCAGATCGCGTGCCACGGCGGAAAAGTCGGCGCGCGGTTCGTTGGCCAGTCGGGTCAGAAAACGCGGGAGTCGTTCGGCATGCTCCAGGTGATGCCAACCCCGGCCCGCCATGGCCGCCAGCAGATCCGGGCCGCATGCCTGCTCGTCGGCGAGCAGGGTGTCGTACCAGTCACCGGTCCTTTCCTCGTCGGCACCACTGACGGCTCTGACACAGGCACAGAATGTCTCGATATCGCCATCGCTGGCGGCCTGCTCGCCGCGCTGGCGCAAGCGGTCGGCCAGCTCATCGAGGATGGCGACATGTTCCAGACAGTAGCACAGTGATACCAGCACCTCACTCGGCAGTCTAGCAATCGAGCGGGCCAGCTGGTGTTGGGTATCGGCGTCCATGCGCACCGCAAAGTCGGCAAGGCCTTGCAGGCCCAGTGCCTGCCAGTCGAGTGGCTGCTGGCTCGACAGGTAGGCCTCCACCGGCTCCAGGTGCTGGCTCGCCGGGCGCTCGAAATCATGGCTGGCGCGGGCATGCAGCATGGCCTGAAAGGTGGTCGAGGGCGTGAAGGCCAGGGGATTGTCCTTCATCAGGTTGTCGATCTCGCTGCTGTCCTCGCGCCCGAGCCCCTGAACGTTGCGCCCCAGTGTCTCCAGCAAGCGCTGCAGAAAGGCGTCACGGGCTGCCGGGTCCAGATGGCCCTGTTCATCGAGCGGCAGCGCCAAAAACCAGATGAGTGGATCCTGGAGGTCACCCAGCCGAAACACCATGGCCAGCCGTGCCTGGCTCTGCCAGGGGGCCGGCCAGGCCGCGCCGTCGTGCTCCAGGGCACGCAGGCTTTCCAGCTCGCAGGGCACGACGCGGCGGCCCAGGTGGTACAGCCGCACCTCGGCACCGGTGCGGACGAAAAAGTCGTGAAGGCTATCAATCGATTGCATGCGGTCTCCCTGCTCAGGACTCGTACCTTACAATGAGGGCGCCATCCTGTCAGCCGATGCCGGCGTGCGTCAGGGGTGGCTGATCATTGATTGACCAACGGCGTGGAGTGCCCGTCAGGTCTGGCCCGGGAGCATGTGTTCAAGGTTTATCCACAGCTGCATGCAGGACTTCTGTGTATTAACCGCCGGTGTCGTGCCTATGATGTTCATAAGTAGAAGCCATTGGCCATGGCACGAGACTTTGTCCAGCATCTGTGTCAAAATGGAATATAGAGAAAGGTTTTTATTCCTTATCGTGTTTTCAAGCCTCACAGGAGGATCGTCATGTTGCGCGCTCTCGCTCTCTTCAGAAAGGTGGCTCTGCCGGTACTCTCGGCGGGACTGCTGACCGCAGCCGGCGTGGCTCAGGCTCAGCAGGATGATACCCTGCGGGTCGGCATGTCCGGTCGTTATTTCCCCTTCACCTTCGTCGAGCAGGACACCCTCAAGGGGTTCGAGGTCGATGTCATGGAGGCGGTGGCCGATGAGATGGGCACCGAGGTGGTATTCGAGACGGCCAATTTTTCCGGCCTGTTCGGCATGCTCGAGTCGGGACGCATCGATACCATCGCCAACCAGATCACCATCACGGAAGAACGTCAGGCCAAGTATGCCTTTACCGAGCCCTATGTCTACGACGGTGCCCAGGTCGTAGTGAAGGAAGGCAATACGTCGATCTCGGGTGTCGAAGACCTGGCAGGCAAGAGCGTCGCCGTGAACCTGGGCTCGAATTTCGAGGCGTTGTTGCGCGAGCTTCCCTACGCCGACGAGATCGATATCCAGACCTATGAAAGCAACATCGAACAGGATACGGCGCTGGGGCGGGTCGATGCCTTCGTCATGGACCGCGTCAGTGCCAGCCAGGTGATCAAGGAAAAGCCGCTGCCTCTGCAACTGGCAGGCGAGACCTTTTCCAAGATCCGTAACGCTCTGCCGTTTCGCGATACCGAGCAGGGCCGTCAGCTGCGTGACGAAGTGGACAAGGCCCTTTCGACGCTGCGTGACAACGGTACCCTGGCCGAGATCTCCGAACGCTGGTTCGGCAACGACATCACGCAGCCTTGATCGAGTGATACTGGCGACATGAGTGTGCTCGATTTCGACTACATGCTGGGGCTGGTGCCCATTCTGCTCAGCTACCTGCCGCTGACGCTGGAAATGGCGGCCGCCGGCATGGTGCTGGCATTGGCCCTGGCGTGCGGCCTGGCGGTCATTCGCGTGCTGAAGATCCCGGGGCTGAATGCGGCGACCATGCTGTTCATCTCCTTCTTCCGCGGCACGCCACTCCTTGTCCAGCTCTTTCTGTTCTATTACGGGCTGCCCCAGCTGCTGCACTTCCTGACCCAGATCAACGGCATCACCGCGACCATCATGGGGCTGACGCTGCATTTCTCGGCGTATATGGCGGAGTCGATCCGTGCCGCCATCGTCGGTGTCGACCGCAGTCAGACCGAAGCGGCGTTGTCGATCGGCATGACCAATGGTCAGCTGATGCGGCGTATCGTCCTGCCCCAGGCCACTCGGGTGGCGGTACCGACCCTGATGAATTACTTCATCGACATGATCAAGGCCACCTCTTTGGCCTTCACCCTGGGCGTGACCGAGCTGATGGGGGCCACCCAGAAAGAAGCCGCCGGCAGCTTCCTGTACTTCGAGGCCTTCGTCACCGTGGCGGTCATCTATTGGATCGTCGTGGAGCTGCTGGCCTGGGGACAACGCCGCCTGGAAGCCCGGCTCAACAAGGCGTATAGCCGATGATTCAAATCGCCAACCTGACCAAGCGTTTCGCCGGTACGGCGGTGCTCGACGGCATTGACCTGGACATCGAACAGGGGGAAATCATCGTCGTGATCGGCCCGTCCGGCACGGGCAAGTCCACCCTGCTGCGCTGCCTGAATTTCCTCGAACATCCGGACGCTGGCCAACTGACACTGGGTGACCTGCAGGTCGATGTGACCCGGGCCAGCCGCCGGGACATCCTGGCGGCGCGCCGACGCACGGCTTTCGTGTTCCAGAACTATGCGCTGTTCGCCAACAAGACGGCGCTGGAAAACATTGCCGAAGGGCTGATCATCGTCAACCGCTGGCCCAAGGACAAGGCCCATGCCCGAGCTCGCGAGATCCTCGAGCGTATCGGCCTGGCCGACAAGGCCGATGCCTACCCGGCCTCGCTGTCCGGTGGCCAGCAGCAACGCGTGGGCATCGGCCGTGCCATGGCGGCTCAGGCCGAGGTGATTCTGTTCGATGAGCCGACGTCCTCGCTCGACCCCGAATGGGTGGAAGAAGTGCTCGGGTTGATGAAGCAACTGGCCGCGGAACGCCAGACCATGCTCGTGGTGACCCATGAAATGGGCTTCGCTCAGGACGTGGCCGATCGTGTCGTCTTCATGGAAGGCGGACGTATCGTTGAGCAGGGACCGCCGGCGCAGCTCTTTCAGTCCCCGCAGGATCCGCGCACGCGCGACTTCCTGCGCAAGGTGCTGGCCGCTCAGCCAGCACCACAGACGCTGTAAATTCGATTTGGTCCGTCCGGCCAGACGCGCGAAAATGGTCACACAGATCGACCGGAGCCAGATTCCATGACCGTACATGATGAACTTGCGCAAGCCTTGCGCGAACTCGAATCCGCCATGCGGGCGGCCGATATGTGGCGCATGGAAGCGCCCGAGCCGGCGGCCTACAACAGCGTCGAGCCATTCTGCATTGATACCATGAGCCTGCCGCAGTGGTTGCGCTTCGTCTTCATCGCGCGGCTCGAGACGCTGGTGGAGCAGCAGGGGGCCATGCCGTCGAAGAGTGACGTCGCCCCGGCGGTGGAAGCCTATCTGACCCAGGAGGGAGCACGGACCAGTGATCGCATCCTGGTCGGCAAGGCGATTGAACGCGTGGATAGCCTGGTCACCGAGAATTGAGCGCCCCGGCCTATTATTTCGCCTACGGCAGCAACATGAACCCGGCGCGCGTCGCGGCGCGCATCGGCGAGACACGCGTCGCCCTCGCAGGTGTCCTGAGGGATTATCGGCTGTGCTTCGACAAGGCGTCCAGGGTACCGGGTATCAGCCATGCCAATGTGGTGGCAAGCCAGGGGGCCTGGGTCGAAGGCGTGCTGATCGGCCTGACGCATCCCGAGCAGATCCAGGCCATGGACCCCTTCGAGGGCTATCCGCAGGAGTATCAGCGCCATCGGCTACCGGTTCACAGTGAGGAGGGTGTCATCGACGCCTGGGTCTATATCGCCAGGCCCGGTACCACCGGGGCAGGGCTGCAACCGGCACGCGAATACCTGGCTCATTTACTGCATGGGCGGGCCTTTCTGTCCAGTGAGTACCATGCCTGGCTGGCGGATTTTTCTTCAGTGACGGGGCTCGACGAAGAAACGCTAATGCAGCTGGGAGTGTCGCGCCACGATTCGGGCTGAGGTCGTTGTGTCGGCCTTCGCCGTAACGCAAAAAAACGCCGCCGGATCGAATCTGGCGGCGTTTTGCTGGGCTGGTCGCGAACGGCCCGCCCATGGCTCACGGGTTGAAGGCTCAGAAACGCAGGGTCAGGTTGCCGCCAACGGTGAGCGGGTCGAGCTCCAGGTTGCCGGCGCCCTGACCATTGACGCTGACATCGCTGTCCACATCGGCATACTGGGCGTAAGAACCGATCATGAGGTTGTCGGTGAGTGCAAAGTCGACACCCAGCTGGCCGGTGAAGCTGGTCGAATGATCCAGGTCCACGTTGGCCACGGATTCATTGGAAAAGTAGGTGTGATTCACGCCGATGCCGACATAGGGCTGCACGCGCGAGTCGGTACCACCCAGCGGGAAGTAGTTGGCCATCAGATTGATCGGCGTGCGCTCAAAGCTGCCACCGGTCATGTTGTGCTCGACCGCCTCGGAGCCATTGAGCTCGACCCCCAGGTGATCGGTGAACAAGTAGCCCGCACCATAGGTGATGCCTTGCTCGTTCTGGACACTGATGTCCTGGCCGGCGATCTGACCATTATCATCACTGACATCGGACTTGGCATAACCACCGCGCACATAGATATCGCCTGCCTGATAGGCCACTGCCGACTGAGCGGCAACAAGGCTGGCGGCAACAATCGCGGTAGCGGAAATCCATCGAGTCGCGTTCATGCGAAATTCTCCCCTGGTTGAGACTGAAATACAGCATGTCGGAGCTGTGTTTCGATGTAACTCCATTATAAAACAGTGTTCTCTAACGTCTTGTAGAAAATACCTATAAGCTTGATGGTTCTGGTTGACTGAACTTAATGGCAGTCGCGAAATTGACGCCAACTAGCGACACTCTTGCATCATCTTGGTCGATCGTGCACTCAGGGGTCGCTCATTTGCCGGAAATGGTCTTCACTGAACAGCAAGACTCGGGAGGCAAATAGATGGCAGTCTGGGTACGCTATTCACATGGAGGTGGGGCGCTCTTGTCACTCCTGTCAGCGGCGTTGCTGGCTGTATGGTGGCTATGGCGCCCGGAGTTGATGCTGGTTCTGCCTTTCAGCCTGCGTCTGCCCATCGTGGCGCTGGGGGTGTGGGCGCTGGGGGCGGCCTTCATTCGTCCCGTGGCGCAGGATATGGAGCTGTATCGCCTGCTGGTATTGATCAATACACCTTGGACGCATGCCGCTCTGTGGGGCTTCGCGATTGTCACGCTGGGGCTTGCCGTGTATCGCGGGCTCGGGTGAACACTATTCGAGCCGCTATGCAAAAGGGCTCCCGCAGGAGCCCTCTGGTGATACCGAATGGGTGAAGCAGGCCCTCAGCGCTCGATGGCCTTGTACTCGCCGGCGTCGCTGGTCACGCTGCTGACCAGAATGATGGCGATGAAGGCGGCGATGAAGCCGGGGATGATCTCGTAGACACCGGGGCCACCCAGGAAGGACGCATTCCAGCCCAGCGTGATCCAGATCATGACGGTAGCGGCACCCACCACCATGCCCGCAATGGCACCCGCACCATTGGTGCGTGGCCACATCAGCGACAGGATGATCAGCGGGCCGAAGGCGGCACCGAAGCCGGCCCAGGCGTTGCTGACCAGTGCCAGGACCTGAGAGTCGGGGTCGGAAGCGATGATGGTGGCCACCAGGCCTACCAGGACGACGCTCAACCGGCCGACCATGACGCACTCTTTCTCAGAGGCTTCCTTGCGCAGGAAGAGGCGATAGAAGTCCTCGGTCAGCGAGGAGGAGGACACCAGCAGCTGACTGGAGATCGTGCTCATCACTGCCGCCAGCAGTGCGGCAAAGAGGAAGCCGGTGACCAGCGGATGGAACAGCAGATCGGCCAGAATGATGAAGATGGTTTCCGGGTCTTCAATATTCATGCCGTTACGGACGGCGTAGGCGCGACCGAAGATGCCCAGCGAGACGGCGCCGATCAGCGAGATTAGCATCCAGCCCATGCCGATGTTACGCGCCGTGGGTACATCCTTGAGGTGACGGATGGCCATGAAACGCACGATGATGTGCGGCTGGCCGAAGTAGCCCAGCCCCCAGGTCACCGCCGACAGCCAGCCGATGAAGGTCAGCCCCTCCGTCCAGGTCAGCAGGGTGGGGTCGACGTCATTGAGCGTCTGAGAGGCCTGCGAGAAGCCGCCGCCACCTTCGCCGAACAGCACCACGGCCGGCATGATGATCAATGCCAGCATCATGATGCAGCCCTGCACGAAGTCCGTCATGCTGACCGCGAGGAAGCCACCCACTACGGTGTAGACCAGCACCACCCCCAGGGTGATGATGATGCCCGCGGCGTAGTCGCTCAGGCCACCGAAGTTGAAGATGCCGGCAAAGGCACTTTCGAACAGCTTGCCGCCCGCGACCAGGCCGGAGGCCGTATACACTGCGAAGAAGATGACAATGACGACGGCCGAGACGGTCCGCAGCGAGGTCGCGCGGGTCGGGAAACGGTTGGCCAGGAAGGACGGAATGGTGATGGCATTGCCATAATGCACCGTCTGCTCGCGCAGGCGCGGGGCGACCAGCGTCCAGTTGAAGAAGGCGCCCACCAGCAGGCCGATACCGATCCAGGCGGAGCCCAGGCCGGAGGCGAAGAGGGCGCCCGGCAGGCCCAGCAGCAGCCAGCCACTCATGTCCGACGCCCCGGCCGACAGGGCCGCGACCTTGGGGCTGAGCGAGCGGCCGCCCAGCATGTAATCCTCGGATGAGGAGGTGGATGTGCGCATGGCATAAACGCCGATGGCGATCATGAGCACAAAGTAACCAATTAGACTAATCCAGACACCAATAGCCATGATGAAGCGTCTCCAGTTTATTGACCCCGAACCATCTCGGGCAGGTTATTGTTTCGCACGCAGGCCTCGTGACCACTGGCGAGCATCGCGATAGAAGGGAGGTGGAGCCTGTATCGGGCAGGACTTGTGTTGACGACCATGTGGATTCCTTGCGTCTTGAACTTGTCATTAGAGAAAGCAAAGGTGGCTGTCGCAGTTACCATTGCCTTCTTTAATGGCACGAAAAGATTGCCAACAGCCCAGTAGAGCATATGTCCACTGGACTGTTGAAAGCAAAACTCCCCCTATTTACGCATAGCTGCCTTCGGTGGGACTGCCACTTTCCGGATCTATGCGATGTTCACCATCGGCATCCCACTTGGCTTTTTCGGCATCGGTCGCCTTGGGTGAGAACCATCCCATGTTGGCATAAAAGATACCGATGAAAGGTGCTGTCCAGCAGGCAAAAGCCAGCGGAATATACAGCAGGTTTTCGAAGTTGCCGTCGCCGATGTTCAAGGACAAGGCCGTGATGACGAAGGCACCCCCTGCATTCCAGGGCACCAGCGGAGAAACCAGAGTCCCGCCTTCTTCGATACCCCGCGACAGGTTAAGTGTCGAGTAACCCAAGCCACGATAGACCGGGGCATACATACGGCCAGGCAAGGCAACGGAAAGGTAGGGGTCACCGGCAACCGTATTGGTGGCGACCGAGGTCAGCACGGCAGACGTCTGGATGCTGGCGAATTTCTTGAAGCGCGAGATGATCTTGCTGATGACCGCTTCCAGGCAGCCGGTGCGTTCGAGTGCGCCGCCAAAGCCCAGCGCCAGCAGGACCAGCGAGATGGTCCACATCATCGACTGGATACCACCGCTGTTGAGCAGCGAATCAATTTCACTGACGCCGGTGTCGATGGAGTAGCCCGAGTTGCCGTAGGTGAAGATGTCATGCAGGCCGACGCCCTGAAAGAGCATGGCCATGACGCCCCCGGCAACCGCCCCCGCGAACAAGGACGGAATGGGTGGTTGCTTTGTGACTGCCAGACCGATGACCAGCACGGCAGGTAAAAGTAGCCAGGGAGAAATCCAGAACACTTCGTTGAGCGCTGTGGTAATGGCGTTGATGCTCTCGAAGGAGGTCTGGGTAGAGTCGATGACCGTAAAACCGGCGACCAGGTAGATGACCAGGGCGATCAGCATGGCGGGAATGGTAGTCGGCATCATGTTCTTGATGTGGTCGAACACATTGGTGCCGGTTACCGCCGGAGCCAGGTTGGTGGTATCGGAGAGCGGCGAAATCTTGTCACCGAAAAATGCTCCGGAGACCACCGCACCGGCCGTCCAGTAGGGCGGGATGCCAAAGCCTGCGCCAATGCCCATCAAGGCCAGGCCGATGGTGCCGACGGTACCCCAGGATGTGCCCAGTGACACGGAGACAACCGAGCACAGGATCATGGCGGCGGCCAGGAAGATTTCCGGCGAGAGTATGATCAACCCATAATAGATCAGTGTGGGTACCGTGCCGCTGGCGATCCAGACGCCGACAATGATACCGACGATGATCAGTACAGATACTGAAGGGAGCGACACATTGATGACGTGGAAAATACCCTTCTCGATATTCGGCCAGCCATGGCCAAGATAGATACCCAGGATGCTGGTCAGGGCAATGCCGATGGAGAGGGGATATGGGGGGTAAAGTCTCCGAAGTAGAAGAGCTGGACCGCCAGTACGGCCAGGGTTCCGAGAATAGGAATGAGTGCCAGGCCGAAGCTTGGTGCGCGGATCGAGTCGCTTTGCGTAGGGTCTTCCATGAAGGCCTCCAGTTGTGCTGATTATTACAAGACCGTTGTAGCGATGTACCCCCAGTTACCCGGAGGCGAAAACCCGGGAAACGCCGTGGCGCTCCCCCGGGTTGAGCGGGATCGGCATGCTGCTTGTTGTTGGGGTGAGCATGCCGAGCCCGGTAGCGGGCATTCAGGCGCTGACGTCAGTCGTCGCCCATGGCCAGCAGTGAGGCATTGCCGCCGAGTGCAGCGGTATTGATGGTCACCGACTTCTCGGTGGCGAAGCGCAACAGATAATGTGGGCCGCCCGCCTTGGGGCCGGTACCCGAGAAGCCCTGGCCGCCGAAGGGTTGCACACCGACCACGGCGCCGATGATGTCGCGATTGACATAGACATTACCGACGCGGATGCGACGCGCGATGTCCTCGGCGAAGGACTCGTTGCGGCTGTGCACACCGAAGGTCAGGCCATAGCCTCGCGCGTTGATCGAATCGATGACCTGGTCGATTTCCTGCGACCGATAGCGAACGATGTGCAGGATCGGCCCGAACTGCTCGCGTTCCAGGGCATCGATGCCATCGATCTGAAACGCCGTCGGCGCAATGAAGGTGCCCTCGGCGGTGCGGCTGTCCTCCAGCGTGGTCTGGGCAATCAGGCGGCCTTCGCCCTTGAGCTTGTCGATGTGGGCCTGCAGTGCTTCGCGGGCATCGTCATCGATGACGGGCCCGACATCAGTGCCCAGATCCCGCGGATCCCCCACACGCAGTTCATCCATCGCGCCCTTGAGGATCTCGATGACACGATCGGCCACGTCGTCCTGCAGATAGAGCACGCGCAGTGCCGAGCAGCGCTGCCCGGCGCTCTGGAAGGCCGAGTGAATGACATCATTGACGAGCTGTTCGGGCAGGGCGGTGGAGTCGACGATCATGGCGTTCATGCCGCCGGTCTCTGCTACCAGGGTAGGCAAGGGAGCATTGTCGCGCGCGGCCAGCGAGCGGTTTATCAGCTGGGCGGTGTCGGTGCCGCCGGTAAAGACCACGCCGGTGATGCGCGCGTCGCCGGTCAGCACGCTGCCCACGGTGGGGCCGTCGCCGGGCAGCAGCTGGACGACGTCCCGCGGCATGCCGGCCTGGTGCAGCAGCTCGACCACGCGGTGAGCGATGATCGAGGTCTGTTCCGCCGGCTTGGCCAGGACGGTGTTGCCGGCCACGGCGGTGGCGACCATCTGGCCGCAGAAAATAGCCACCGGGAAGTTCCATGGACTGATGGCCGCGAACACGCCCTTGCCACCCATGACCATCTGGTTGGATTCGCCGGTCGGGCCCGGCAGCGGCATGGGTCCGCCGAACAATTCTTCGGCCTTGGTGGCGTAGTAGCGGCAGAAATCCACCGCCTCTCGGATCTCGTCGACACCATCGGTGAGCAGCTTGCCACCCTCGCGGCAGCACAGGGTCATCAGCTCGGCCATGTGCTCTTCGAGCAGGTCGGCGAAGCGACGCAGGATATCGGCCCGCTCGTTGACCGGGGTGGATTCCCAGCGCGGGAAAGCCTTCCAGGCCGCGTCGACGGCGCGCTCGGCCTGTTCCTGGCTGGTCCACAGCACGCGCCCCAGCGTCTGGCTCCGGTCATGGGGGCAACTGACGTCGTGTACCAGGTCGTTGTCGGTGGCGACATCGAAGGCCAGCAGCGGACGCGCATCGTAGGTCCGCTCCATGAACTTCTGCATGCTTTGCAGCAGCGGGTCATGGTGGCTGCGGATATTGAGATTGACGCCACGCGAGTTGAGTCGCTTCTCGCCGTAGATGTCCCGCGGCAGCGGAATCTGCGGATTGACCAGGCTGTCGAACTGGCGCAGCGTCTCCACCGGATGCACGCACAGCGATTCCACCGGCACCTGCGGGTCGACCAGCTGGTGCACGAAGGAGGAGTTGGCGCCATTTTCCAGCAGGCGGCGGACCAGGTAGGGCAACAGGTCCTTGTGGGCGCCGACCGGGGCGTAGATGCGGCAGTAGGTGCCCTTGGGCGCACGCTTGAGCGCAGAGCTGTAGAGGGCCTCGCCCATACCGTGCAGACGCTGGAACTCGAAGTTTCGATCCGCCGCGTTGGCCAGCTCCAGGATGGTGCTGATGGTGTGGGCATTATGGGTCGCGAACTGCGGGAAGATCCGGTCGCGCGTCGACTCGGCCAGCAGGAAGCGTGCGCACACCAGGTAGGCCACATCGGTGGCAGCCTTGCGGGTATAGACGGGGTAGCCCTCGACCCCCAGCTGCTGGGATTCCTTGATTTCGGTATCCCAGTAAGCACCCTTGACCAGGCGCACCGGAATCACGTCGCCCTGGCTCTCGGCCAGGCGGTTGATGTAGTGAAGCACCGGCAGCGCGCGCTTGGCGTAGGCCTGGATCACCAGACCGAAGTGCCCCCAGCCGCGGCAGACATCGTGTTCGTAGACGGCGCGGAAGACCTCCAGCGACAGCTCGAGACGATCGACTTCCTCGGCATCAATGGTCACCGCGACATCGCGCTCGCGGGCCATGGTCACCAGCTCGAGCGTGCTGGCGACCAACTCCTCGAGCACCTGCTCGCGGCGCCCGAACTCGTAGCGGGGATGCAGGGCCGAGAGCTTGATGGATACCGAAGGTGACGGCGTCGAGGCGCCCAGCTGAGCGCTGGTCTTGCCGACCTGCTCGATGGCGCGCGCATAATCCTTGAAGTAGCGCTGGGCATCATCGCGGGTTCGGGCCGCTTCGCCGAGCATGTCGTAGGAGTAGGTATCGCCGTTGTCGAACTGGGGTCGGGAGCGCTTGAGGGCCTCGTCGATGTCGCGCCCTAGCACGAACTGCTTGCCCATGATCTTCATGGCTTCGACCATGGCACGTCGGATCACCGGCTCGCCCATGCGGTTGACCATCTTGTTGATGAAGCCGGAGGGTCGACCATCCTGCGGCTTGTCCATGGTCACTACGCGGCCGGTCATCAGCAGCCCCCAGGTGGAGGCATTGACCATCCAGGATTCACTGCGTCCCAGATACGACTTCCAGTCGGCAGGGCCCAGCTTGTCCTCGATCAGGGCATCGGCGGTGGCCTTGTCGGGAATGCGTAGCATGGCTTCCGCCAGGCACATCAGCATCAGGCCTTCATGGGTGTCCAGGCTGTATTGCTGCAGAAGCTCATCGATGGTGTCCACCGCCGTATCGGTCTCGCGGATCTCGCGAACCAGCTCCGCCGTCTTGTCGGCAATGCGTGCAAAGTCGCGCTCGTCGGTTTCGAGCGCCGTGATCAGCTCTTCGACAAAGCTCGCCTCATCGACCACGTAATGGTCGCTGACAGTGGCAAACAGTGTGTCGAGTTCCTGGCGCCAGGTGGCGTCATCCAGCATCTTGTTGGCATTCAGCATGAATCTTCCCCGGTCAAAGCCCGTCTTCACAGCGTGTTGTCTGTCCAGCCAGCATCAGGACGCCAGCGGACCAAGGGCATCCTGATGAGGGTAGGGGGCATTGGAATGGTCTGCTTGTCGAATTCACGGATGGATTTAACGATTCCGACGTAGTTGGTCACTCACTCATGGCAGCTTAGACCTTCGTCTAGCCTGTTGGGCATGCGGGTTGGGAGCCCGCCGAACCTCCTCAGGACGTGGCGCGAGTGGTCAGTGTCTGATCCGGTCGGCTGCGCACCCGGCTCGGCGGATGCCCGAAGGTGCGCCGGAAGGCACGCGAAAAGGCGCTCTGGGTGGCAAAACCGGTCAAGGCGGCGATTTCCGAGAGGGGCAGTCGGCTCTCGTGAAGCAGTCGCTCCGATGTATCGAGCCGGCGGCGCAGCACGTACTGCCAGGGCGAAAGCCCGGTCTGCTCGCGAAAGCGTGCGTTGAAATGAGCCTCGCTCAGGCAGGCCTCCGCGGCCAGGTCGGCAACGCGCAGGTTGGTGCCCAGGTGACGATCAATGAAGCGGTCCAGTGCGGCGAGATCGAGATGGCGGCCGCGGGCCGCGGGTTCCTGGGTCAGGCGGGCATGCAGCGAACCGAGCAGGGTGGTGGCCAGGCGTTCCTGTTGCAGGGCACTCAAACGGCCCTGTTGCGAGAGCTGGGCCAGTTCGCTCACCACGAATTCCAGGTAGCGTTCCAGCGGTGCATCGAGATCGAAGAAGCGGGGTGCATCGAACAGGCGAACCAGTTCGTGCTGGTGGCCGGTCAGCGAGAGGGCGTTGTCGGGCAGGTCGAGGATCAGCTGATGGTTGTCCCCGGTGCCGGCGTAGTAGTGCACATGATTGGCCGGCACGATGCAGCCGGACAGCGCCGAGATGGAGCCGCCCAGGCCTTCGATCTCGAATTCTGCCTGACCCCGCAGGCCGATGACGATCTGGTGAAAGTCATGGGCATGATGGTGAACGGCAGTATCGAGAGGGATCTGACGGATCGCGCTGGTCATGGCGAACCTCCGGCGAGACGATTCCGAGCATGCTTCGGGCATGGTAACGGATTCAGCCGGGATTCACATGTTCAGCCTTCGCCACGCTTGAGCCGGGTTCGGGCGGCCAGGTGCTGGCGCAGGGCATGCAGCTCGGCATGGCCTTCCTCGTCGAGAAGCGGCTTGCCGCGTGCCACCCGGCCATGCCAGCCATGCTCATCCATCAGCAGGCGAGCCCGGCGACGCACATTTTCCATGTATTCGTCGTGGCGGATGGGGTAATCGATGAGGGCGTTCCACTCTGTCTCGCCGACCCGGTTGTCCAGCGCCTTGTCGAAGAGATCCAGCAAGTGCTCCGGCTCGGTGCGGTAACGCGGGGTACGCGTCGTCAGCAGGACCAGGGCGACACCGCCGAAGATCAGCATGCAGACGGCGAAGACGGTAAGAAACAATGCCATGGGGCGCTCGAGGGCCGGCAGGCGGCGCGACGAAATGAGAGATGGAGCGGGTGAAGGGAATCGAACCCTCGTCGTAAGCTTGGGAAGCTTCTGCTCTGCCATTGAGCTACACCCGCAGCTTTCCCCAGTATATCCAGTGGGTTAATGATTACAAGCCTGGCCGTCAGGCCAGCGGGCCGGGCGGGGTTGCCGCCGGAAGAGAAAAAAATTGTGACCTCGTCGAACTTTCTCGCTCAGCGCTGTCACAAAAGGCACAGACATCATCATTGCGGTACGCGATGGCAGTCGCTAGCAATGCTGTTCTGGCTTGCAGAATCGATCCTTGTCGCCCCAATGCACTCATATGCATTCGGGGCGTTTTTTTGTGCGCCCGCGTGGCGCCGCCTATCCGTATCATATGGGCGAGACCGGCACCCCGCGGTGCCGGTCTCGAGTCGTTGGCCACTTGCGCTCGCCACGTTATGGCGTCAGCGGTGACGCATGCGCAGCAGGGCGTTGAGCACATCTCGACGCGTCACGATGCCCACCAGCCTTGATTGCTCGGTGACCGGGTAGACCTTGGGCTTGGCACCCAGCATTTCCTGAGCGAGGTCGGTGATGCTCTTGTTGGGCGTTACCGTCAGCACTTCATTGCGCATCAATTCCTGGACCAGAGGCGGCTCATCATTGAGGTAGGCGCTTTCCAGCACCTTGCCGAGGACATCCTGCTCGGAAATGAAGCCGATCAGGTGGTCATGTGCATCGACCACGGGCGCACCGGGCAGACGATGCAGGGACAGACCCTTGGCCAGGTTGGAGACAGAGGTCTTGCCGGAGACCCGATAGCAGTCGCGGGACATGATCTCGCGGACGATGGTTGGGGCCTTGTTGGGCATGGCGGTTCTCCTTGTGCCGGCGATGGTGAGCCTTCCCGAGTGGCCTGCCGGGACGGCAGGTGTCGTGCAGCCGGACGCGTCCGGCTGTCCATCGGGTTGTCTCAGTTTCATCATAGCGCGACTGGTGGCGAATGCGATGCGCGCATGTGGATGGAACCGCTATCGGGCCCTTCCACTCCAATATGTCACAATGGTGCCAATAAATCCGTCCCTTGGGCGGCCTGTCAAATCTTGTGGAGGTAGCCATCATGGATGCCCGTGAATACCTGGCCCGCAAGGGCCTGGATGGAGAGCGTGACAAGGAGCGTCCCAACACGCTGGAAGAGAAGGCGTGGTCGCGTGCCCGGGAGTCCGGTGATCATCGTCCCAGATCCGGCACACCGCATGATTGGGAAGACTGGGAACGCTACCACCAGACCCTGGCCGAGGGTGCCGAAGCCATCGAGCAGAAAATCGATCATGAGGCCCATCAGGCCGAAGCGCCGGAGCAGAGTGCCTTTTTGAGCGGGGCGTCCGAGGAGGCTTCCAGCGCCGTGGGGCACTTTACGCCGGCCGACGCCGAACCGGCGCAAGCGACTGCCGCCGGCAGGGAATTGCCGGCGGATGCGGCATCCGACGCGGCGCGTGTCCAGGCGGAGTCCCATGCCGGGGCCCGGGCGCCGGCCGAGGCCACGCCAAGCCGGCCGGAGCCCTTTGCCGCCATCATGCTGCTGGCGGTCCTGCTGCCCCCGCTGGCCCTGGCCCTGGCCGGTGCCGCGCCCCGGCGCATCCTGCTGTCACTGGTGCTGATGGTGCTGGGTTGGGTGCCCGGGGCCGTGTATGCGGTCATCTGGTTGCTGCGGCGCTGAGGCGCGATCCCCGCTTTGCTGTGATGCCGAAGTGCGTATAATTCCGTCAACCCTACCAGCAAACAGGAGTTGACCATTGGGCTATCTCGTCGGTGTCACGGTGTTGTGGGCCTTTTCCTTTTCCTTGATCGGCGTCTACCTGGCCGGGCAGGTGGACAGTTATTTTGCCGTGATGCTGCGCATTGCCCTGGCGGCCCTGGTCTTTCTGCCGGTCTTGCGGCCCAGCCTGCTGAGAGGACGGCAAAGGCTGGCACTGATGGCGCTCGGAGCCGTGCAACTAGGCGTGATGTATATCTTCTTCTATCAGTCCTTCGTACTGCTCTCGGTTCCTGAGGTGTTGCTGTTCACCGTTCTCACCCCGCTGTATATCGCCCTGCTCGATGATGCGCTCTTCAGGCGCTTCACGCCGTTTCATCTGCTGACGGCGGCACTCGCCGTGCTGGGCGCCGCGGTGATTCGCTTCAAGGGCCTGACCGATGACTACTGGGTCGGCTTTCTGGTGGTCCAGGGCGCGAACATCTGCTTCGCCCTGGGACAGGTTGGCTATCGACGCCTGTCGGCCAGCCTGCCGGATGAGCTGCCACGCCTGTCGGTGTTCGGCTGGTTCTATCTGGGGGCCCTGGCGGTGGCGCTGCCGGCGTTCCTGGTACTGGGAGACGCCTCGGCGCTGCCCACAACCGGTGTGCAATGGGGTGTCCTGGCCTGGTTGGGGTTGGTGGCCTCCGGCGTCGGCTACTTCCTGTGGAATCTCGGCGCCGTGCGGGTCGATGCCGGCGCCCTGGCCATCATGAACAATGCCCTGGTGCCGGCGGGGCTGCTGGTCAATCTCGTGATCTGGAATCGCGACGCCGATCTGCTGCGCCTGGCGCTGGGCGGGGGCATCATCGTCTCCTCCCTGGTGTTCAATGACTGGTGGCAGCGGCGCACGCCGGCCACGGCCTGACGTCGGCCCTGTAGCGGGGCCACGGCGGGGCGCCAGGGTTTGCCCCCTGGCCGCTGGCTGGCCATAATGGTCCGTCGCGAAGCGAGGGACCCGCGCATGCAAGCCTTTCAAAACATTGGTCTTATCGGCCGCTTGGGGAGTGCCCGGGTGGTCGAGACCCTGAAGCGCCTGAGCCGCTTTCTCGACGCTGCCGGCTATCACGTCATCATCGAGGACCGCACGGCGACCGTGCTGCTCGATCATGGTCATGCCGAAGCCAGCCGACGCCTGCTCGGCGAGTTGTGTGACCTGGTGATCGTGGTAGGCGGCGATGGCAGCCTGTTGGGCGCGGCGCGCACCCTCTGTCACAGCGGCACATTGGTGCTCGGCGTGAACCGGGGGCGACTGGGGTTTCTCACCGACATCTCGCCGGATGAGCTCGAGGACAGGGTGACGGAAGTGCTCGACGGCCATTACGAGGTCGAGGAACGCTTCCTGCTGGATGCCGAGCTGTATCGAGAAGGGGAGCCCGTGGGCAATGGGGATGCACTCAACGAAATCGTGCTGCACCCCGGCAAGGCGGTGCGCATGATCGAGTTCGAGCTGTTCATCGACGATCACTTCGTCCACAGCCAGCGCAGCGATGGCTTGATCATCGCCACGCCCACCGGCTCGACGGCCTACGCGCTCTCCGGTGGTGGTCCGATCCTTCACCCACGGCTGGAAGCCATCTCGCTGGTGCCGATGTTCCCGCATACCCTGTCGAGCCGCCCCATCGTCATTGGCGCCGATAGTGAAATCCGCGTGCACATCGGCGAAACCAACCAGACCTATCCGCACATCAGCTGTGATGGGCAGACGCGCGCGGTGGCCAAGCCCGATGATGTGCTGGTGATACGGCGCAAGCCGCAGCGGGTGCAACTGGTACATCCGCCGGGCCACAATTTCTACGAGATCCTGCGCAGCAAGCTGGGCTGGAGCAATCGGCTGGGAGACTGAGGTGAACGAGGCACCCGCCGCGCAAGGCTATGACCTGATCGGTGACGTCCATGGCTGTGGCGCCACCCTGGCGGCGCTGCTCGAACGCCTGGGGTATCATCAGGAAGACGGCGTCTATCGCCATTCGGATCGCAAGGTCATCTTTCTCGGCGATCTGATCGATCGTGGCCCGCGCATCCGCCTGGCCGTGTCGATTGCCCGCCGCATGGTCGAGGCCGGGGAAGCGCACATGGTGCTGGGCAATCATGAAGTCAACGCCCTGGCCTATTGCCATCGCGCGCCCGCGACATCCGGGCATCAGTGGCTGCGCCCGCATACACCACGTCACAATCGCATCGTCCAGGCAACCCTGACCCAGTACCGGGATCATCCCCGCGAGTGGCAGCAGACACTGGACTGGTTCCTGGAGATTCCGCTGTGCCTGGAGTTCGCGGGCCTGCGTGTCGTGCATGCCTGCTGGGACCAGGCACTGGTCGACCGGCTGCGCGCCAGACGCGCGGATGCCTGTATCGATCTCGACTTTCTCGCCGCGTCGATGCGTTCCGGCACCGACGAAGCCCGGATCCTGGACCGCCTGACGCGTGGCAATCATCTTGTCCTGCCTGAGGGCATGGACATTCACTCCGAGGACGGCGCCATACGCCGTACGGCTCGTGCGCATTTCTGGGCCCGACACCCGCGCACCTGGGGAGACGTGATCTTCCAGCCGGATAGCCTGCCGGCGTCGCTGGAGGCACGCGAGCTGAGCGAGGACGAACTGGCGCGGCTCAGTCACTATGCCGTGGATCAGCCACCGCTGTTCGTCGGTCACTACTGGTGCGAGGGAGTGCCGGCACTGCCGGCGCCGAATATTGCCTGTCTGGACTATAGTGCCGTCAAGTTCGGCCGGCTGGTGGCCTATCGCTGGAGCGGCGAGGCGACGCTGAGTGCCGACAACTTCGTGTGGGTCGATGTGCCCCAGGACGAATACGCCCGGGCGATGCCCTGGGAGATCGATTTCGACTGACACATTATGTTACATAAATGGCCGGCCGGTTGGGGAACTCATGGCGCCCTGGGGCGTCTGAAGAAGTGTTCCCTTGAATGATCCCTTGCTTTGTCCGGCGGCCCCCTCCGCCGGATTTTTTCGTGTCCGGCAGTCTGATGCGGCCGCTGGGCGGCCGGTCGTCCCGGTGACAGCCTGACGGAGGTCCCATGTATCGGGTAATACTGCTGCCCCTTGATGCCGATTTGAGCGCCCTGCGGCAAGCGCTCTGGGCGCACCGTATCGGTCACCGCATCACCGAGGAGCGCGAGGGGCAGGTGCTGTGGCTGGTCGATCCCGCCCAGCAGGAAGCCATGCTGACCCTGCTCAATCGATGGCAAAGGGGCGAGTCCCTGATGCCCGAGGAAGGGGCAGTTCCCCGCGGCGCACGCGGGCCCAGTGTGTCTCACGGCAAGGCGCTGCTGCGTCAGCTGCCGGTGACGACGCTGACACTGGCGTTGTGCGTCCTGGTGTTTGCCGCTCTGGGGCTGCTGGGTGATGCCGCGATTACCGCACTGGCGATCGTGCCGGTGGGCATCGTCGGCGGACAGCCGGTCCCCGAAAGCCTCGGCGCCGGGCTTGCCTCCGGCCAGATCTGGCGGCTCGTCTCGCCGGTGCTGCTGCATTTCGGCTGGATGCACCTGATCTTCAACATGCTCTGGCTGTGGGTGTTCGGCCGGCAGGTCGAGGCACTGCACGGTAGCCGGCGCATGCTGCTGGTGCTGGTGCTGGCGGCCCTGGGCGGCAACCTCGCGCAATATGCCACGGGTACGGTGTTGTTCGGCGGCATGTCCGGTGTCGACTTTGCCCTGCTGGGCTATGTCTGGCTGATGTCGCGTCGATCGCCGGGCAGCGGCTTCTTCGTGCCGCAGATGCTGGTCGTGCTCATGCTGGGCTGGATGGTCTTCACCATGACGGACATGGCCGGGCTGATCGGCTTCGGCAACATTGCCAATGAAGCCCACCTGGGCGGCCTGGTCGTGGGCCTGCTGTTGGGCTGGTATTATTCTCGACACGCCAGGCGCCAGTTCTGAGCACAGGATTCAACGGGAGACTCGCGATGAGCGACATGACCTTCGAACGCATGATTCAGCAGATGACGCCCACCATCTACGAAAGCCTCAAGCAGGCGGTGGCTCTGCGCAAGTGGCCGGACGGGCGCTTTCTCACCGCCGAGCAGACCGAGCTCTGCCTGGAGGCGGTGATGCGCTATGAAGCCGAGAACAACGTGCCCGCCGAGCAGCGTGTCGGCTATCTGGAGCGTCGCACCTGTGGCGCCGACAGCAGCGGCAGCGATGTGTCGCCGGAGCAGGCCGGCCTGGGCCAGGACGTGAGTCGTGGCTGAACCCCTGGCACGTGGTTGCCTGAGCAAGATGACCGTCGAGCCGGGACCACCGGCGCGCTATACCTTGATCGCCGGCGCGGACCGGGTGCCACTGGCGGACTGGCTCGGCGCCACCCTGCGGCTCGACTGGACCGGTGCCATTGCCTGCACCCACTGCGGTCGTGCCACTCGCAAGAGCTTCGGCCAGGGGCATTGCTATCCCTGCTTCAAGAAGCTGGCGCGCTGCGACACCTGCATCATGAAACCCGAGCTCTGCCACTACTTTCAGGGCACCTGCCGTGAGCCGGAGTGGGGCGAGGCGCACTGTTTCCAGCCGCATGTGGTCTATCTGGCCAATGCCTCCGGCCTGAAGGTCGGCATCACGCGCCGCACCCAGATCCCGACGCGCTGGCTCGATCAGGGCGCCACCCAGGCCCTGCCGATTCTCGAAGTGGCCTCGCGTCAGCAGTCGGGGCTGGTCGAAGTCCTGTTCAAGGAAGTCGTTTCAGACCGCACCAACTGGCGCACCATGCTCAAGGGCGAGGCGCCGGTGCTGGATCTGGCCGCCGAGCGCGATCGCTTGCTGGCCCGGCTCGGCGATGGCCTGGATGAGCTGCGCCAGCGTTTTGGCGAGGAGGCCATTCAAGAGCTCGATGCCGAGGCGTACCGCTTCGACTATCCGGTGCTCGAGTTCCCGGGCAAGGTGACCTCGCACAACTTCGACAAGCAGGCCGAAGTGTGCGGCCGCCTGCTGGGGATCAAGGGCCAGTATCTGATCTTCGATACCGGCGTCATCAACCTGCGCAAGTTTACCGGCTATGAGGTCGAGCTCCGCGCTGTCGACCCGTCACTGGCCGGGCCCGCCACGCCCGGGCTGTTCTGACCCGCATGCCGGGGCGGCCCCGATTTGCTTTTGAGAGAGGTGCTTCGATGATGCGACTGCATATCGCCAACAAGAACTACTCCTCCTGGTCGCTGCGCCCCTGGGTGCTCATGCGTCAGCTGGGCATTGCCTTCGAGGAAGTGCTCACGCCCTTCGACACCGGGTCGAGCTGGGCGAGCTTTCGGGCCTTTTCGCCCACCGGCAAGGTGCCCTGTCTGGAGAACGAGGAACTGGCGGTCTGGGAATCCCTGGCGATCGTCGAATATCTGGCCGAACAGCATGCCGGCGTATGGCCGCAGGACGCCGCGGCCCGCGCCTGGGCTCGTTCGGCCAGCGCCGAGATGCATGCCGGCTTCAATGCGTTACGTGACGAGTGCCCCATGAACTGTGGTGTGACGCTGCGACTCGCGTCTCCTTCGTCCGCGCTGGAAGCTGACCTCGTGCGGCTGGACGAGCTGTGGCAGGAAGGTATATCCCGCTTTGGCGGGCCATTCCTCGCGGGTTCTGACTTTACCGCCGTGGATGCCTTCTTTGCCCCCGTGGCATTCCGGGCGCGCAGCTTCGATCTCGAACTCAGCAACGCCTCGCGTCGCTATGTCGAGCAACTGCTGGCGCTGCCGGCCATGCGGCAATGGGACGCCGACGCCGTGGCCGAACCCTGGCGCGAGCCGGATCACGAGGAGGACCTGCTGGCGAGTGGCACTCTGCTGGAGGACAGGCGCGTCGGTTCGTCCTGAATGGCGTCAGGGCGCAAACAGGTCCCCCTGTGCGCCCGGTGGTCGAAATGCCGAGGTATCCAGACTGATGTCACCCTCGAAGCCGAGCTGGTAGTAGCACTTGGCGAAGCGCTGGGCGAGCAGTTCGGCGAAGACACCCTGGCCGCGCATGCGGTGGCCGAAGCGTGAGTCGTAGGTCTGGCCGTCGCGACATTGGCGCATCAGGCTCATGACCCTGGCGGCCCGCTCCGGGTAGTGGGTCTGTAGCCAGTCCTCGAACAGGGGTGCCACCTCCCGCGGCAGGCGCAGCAGCATCCAGGACGCACTGCTGGCGCCGGCCGCGTGGGCGGCCTTCAGCAAGGCTTCCAGTTCGTGATCGGTCAGGCCGGGAATCACCGGCGATATCAGGGTGCCCACTGGCACGCCGGCCGCGCTGAGCCGGCGGATGACTCTCAGCCGTGCCTCGGGCGAAGCGGTTCTGGGTTCCAGGGTGCGTTTCAGGTCGGAGTCCAGGCTGGTCAGGCTGATCATCACGCGCACCAGCCGGTGTTCGGCCAGCTCGGCCAGCAGGTCGAGGTCACGCAATATCAGGGCCCCCTTGGTCACCAGGGTGACAGGATGGCGATGCTTGAGCAGCACCTCCAGCAGCCGGCGGGTGGTCCGACGCTCGGCTTCCAGCGGCTGATAGGCATCGGTATTGCCGGACAGGTTGATCGGGCGGCAGACATAGCCCGGTCGGGCCAGCTCTTCCTCCAGGCGCTCCACCAGCCCCTCGCGGGCGATCAACCGGGTCTCGAAGTCGAGACCGGGGGAGAGGTCCCAGTAGGCGTGACTGGGTCGGGCATAGCAGTAGACGCAGCCATGCTCGCAGCCCCGGTAGGGGTTCAGGGAACGGTCGAAGGGCAGGTCCGGCGAGCGGTTCCAGGACAGCGCGCTGCGTGACGACTCGGTGGTGACCTCGGTGGCCAGACGCTCGGGCACCGCGTCCTGCCACCAGCCATCGTCGACCGCCTCGCTGACAGTCGGCGCGAAGCGGTTGGGTGGAGCGAAGGTAGCGCCCCGCCCGCGATAGCGCTCGGAGTGAGGGGGGCCGGATGGTCTCATGACGGCACTCTTCTGGCTGGCTTTTGCTGTCTTTATATACAGTATATGGCCTATGGCATGTCAGCAAGTGGGGAACTCTCCCCATGTTCCGAGACTCCATAGGGACAGTCACTCGACCGGAGCGACACGAACTCCGGCGCCATGCTGATCAGGGATGCCATGCGATAAGGAACCAACATGCAGCGACGCGATTTCTTGAAGGTGACCGGGACCCTCGGGGGTAGCGGACTGCTGCCCATGTCGACGCTGCTGGCGGCAACGCAAGAGGCGCCGCAAGCCGGTGAGGGCAAGCCATTTGACTTCGCCTGGCTCAAGGGGCTGGCTCGTCATTTGTCGCAGCAGTCGCCTCGCCAGCATACCGTCACGCTCCCCGAGCCCATCCGTGATCTTGGCTGGGATACCTACAAGGCGATTCAATATCGTCCGGCTCGTGCCCTGTGGAAGGACATTGCCGGTGCGGATTTCCGTGCCCAACTGTTTCATCTGGGACTGCATTACAAGACACCGGTCAAGATTCATGAAGTGATCGATGGTCAGGCCTACGAGCTCGACTATGACCCCAACCGCTTCGACTTTGGCGATTCCGGTATCGCAGGGCAGCAACTGCCGGAGGATCTTGGTTATGCCGGTTTTCGCCTGCACCACCGCGATGACTGGCAGCGGGATATCGCGTCCTTTCTCGGCGCCAGTTATTTCCGCGCGGTGAGCGACTCCATGCAATACGGACTCTCGGCCCGTGGTCTGGCCATCGATACCGCCATGGCCGGCCAGGAAGAAGAATTTCCGGATTTCACGCAGTTCTGGCTGGAGCGTCCCAGCGGTGAGGGTGAGAAGTCGCATGTTACCGTCCATGCTCTGCTCGAGTCGGCCAGTGTCACCGGGGCTTATCGCTTCATCATCCACGAAGTGGAGGAAGGTGTCGTCATGGACGTCGACCTGGCCCTCTATCCGCGTCGGTCCATCGAGCGGCTGGGTGTCGCGCCACTGACCAGCATGTACATGATCGGCGAGAACGATCGCGACGCGAACTGGGATTGGCGGCCGGAAATTCATGATTCCGACGGACTGTCGATCCAGGCGGCCAACGGCGAGTGGCTCTGGCGTCCACTCGTCAATCCGCCACAACTGCGCTTCAATGCCTTCGGCGACCGAGCACCGCAGGGCTTCGGCCTGCTGCAGCGCGACCGTGACTTCGATCATTATCAGGATGACGGTGTCTACTATGATCGCCGCCCCAGCCTGTGGGTCGAGCCGAAAGGCGACTGGGGGCAGGGCACCGTGCAACTGGTGGAACTGCCCACCCTCGATGAAACTTTCGATAACATCGTCGCCTTCTGGAATCCGCAAAAGCCGGCCGAACCCGGTGAAGAGCTGTTGTTCGGCTATCGCCTTCACTGGTGCAATACGGTGCCTACTCAACCACCCCTGGCACGCTGTGTGGCGACCCGTACCGGCCTCGGCGGGGTGGTCGGCCAGCGTCGGAAATATTTCAGCTGGCGTTTCGTGGTCGACTTCGCCGGTGGCCCACTGCCGCTCGACGAGGGCGTCGAGGTGGAGCCGGTCATCGATGCCTCGGCCGGTCGGGTCGAGATCGCGTCGGCGCGCCCGCTGGACGCTATTGAGGGTTATCGGGCGCGGTTCGATGTGGTGCCGCCGGATGAGGGCACCGAGCCCATCAACTTGCGCCTCTATCTGAAACGCGGTGACCAGCCACTGACCGAGACCTGGGTCTATCAATGGACGCCGCCTCCCGTCGAGGAGCGCAAGCTGCGCAACCCGGGGCATCTCGAGTAACAGACCGTGGCGAGTCCAGAGCGAAGTCGCTGACGACTGCTGTTAGCATGATGGCTTTTGCCTGCCATGTCGGAGCCGTGCCATGCCTCATCGCCTGCCGCCGATACCCGCTCTCGATGAAGCTTGTGCCGAGCGGGTCGCGGGGTATATCGACACCTTGACCAAACCGCCCGGCAGCCTGGGGCGCGTGGAGCGCCTGGCGATCGAGCTGGCGGCGATGACTGGTGACGACTTTCCCGTCGTGGCCCCACCCGCTGTGGTGGTATTTGCCGCCGATCATGGCGTGGCGGCGGAGGGCGTGTCGGCGTTTCCCCAGACAGTGACGGCCCAGATGGTGGCCAATTTCGTCGCCGGTGGTGCGGCCATCAATGTCTTCGCCCGGCAGATGTTGGCACGTCTCGAGGTGGTCGATGTGGGGATGGCGACTTCGCTGTCTGCCGAAGGCGTGGTCATTGACCGGGTGCGGCCAGGCACCGCCAACCTGGCGCTTGAAGATGCCATGACGCGTGACGAGGCCTGGGCCGCGATCCGGGTGGGCCGTCGGGCCGCCGAGCGAGCGGCGTCGAACGGCTGCCGTTGCCTGATCGCCGGCGAGATGGGGATCGCCAACACAACGCCCAGTACCGCCATGCTGGCGGCGCTGACCGGCATCGATGTCGGCGAACTGGTCGGACCGGGAACCGGGGTGGCGGGACCGGCATTGGCGCACAAGCAGGCCGTCATCGAGGCGGCCATGGTCGACCGCCTGTTTGATGCCGAGGATCCGGTCGATGTGCTGGCGACACTCGGTGGCCTGGAGATCGCGGCCATGGCCGGTGCCTATCTCGAAGCCGCCTCACGACGCATGCCGGTGATCGTCGATGGCTTTATCGCCACGGTGGCCGCGTTGGCGGCCTGTCGCATGCTGCCTGAGCTGCGCCCCTTCCTGATCTTTGGCCATCGCTCCCACGAGCCTGGACACGCTCACGCCCTGGCAGCTCTCGATGCCGAGCCATTGCTGGCCATGGAGCTGTGCCTGGGCGAGGGCACCGGCGCGGCACTGGCCTTTCCGCTGCTGCAGGCCGCGACAGCCATGCTGTCGCGGATGGCGACCTTCGACACGGCTGGCATCGATGACCGCGAAGGCGCGGAACCGATATGACGACGGCGAACCTGAACGCTAGGTCATTGATGTTTGGCGAAGGTCTGACCCTGAAGGCCGGAGCGAATTGCCTGCACATTCATTCGCCCGTGGCATTGCGAACCCTCAGCAGTGCACTCATCGGCGGCGGTTTCGGCTGGCGCCGGGACTTCTGCAACTTTCATGTCGACAAGCACTACGCCTGCGAGACCCCCGGCGAGGAACTCGAGGGCTGGCTCGCCAAGCGTAACCTCGATCCGGGCCAGGCCCTGGCGATGATGACGGCCGTGCCGCTGGATCGGTTCGCCGTGGCGGAAGCCGATGCCGGCTCAACGCGTGTACTGGCCGTCACCACAGCCGGCGTGGGCAATGCCGTGGATATCACCGCGCCGGTGGAGGGCGATGCACGCCTGGTCGCCGGCACCATCAATCTGCTGATTTTCATCGATGGGCATCTCACCGATGGCGCCCTGGTCAATGTCGTGCTATCGGCCACCGAGGCCAAGGTGCACGCCTTGACAGCATGCGGTGTCCAGGATGCCGAATACGGCACGCCCGCGACCGGCACCTCTACGGACTGCCTGGCCATTGCGGCCACCCAGCGAGGCATGTCAACTGGCTATGCCGGGTCCGGGACTCGACTGGGGCGCGCGATCGGCGACACTGTGTTCCGTAGTATCTGCGACTCGCTGGGCGCCGGCGGGGAGTCCTCATGATGCTGGAGCCGCTGACGGTTGAGCTGCTGGCCATGGTCGTACTGGCGCTGTGTCTGGACCTGCTGCTGGGCGATCCCTCCTGGCTGCCGCACCCGGTGGTGGGAATGGGTCGCTGCATCGCCCGGCTCGAGCGGGCCTGGAACCAGGGCTCGGCCGAGACACGTCGACGTCGCGGTATCTGGCTGGCCGTGGTGGTGGTCGGCGGTACCTGGACGCTGGCCTGGTGTCTGCTGACGGTACTGGCCTGGATATCACCGAGCCTGGCATTGGCCGCCGAGCTGGCCCTGCTGGCCACCGCCTTCGCCACCCGTGGGCTGTCCGAGGCGGCGCGGGCGGTGGCCGACCCATTGCGCCGCGGTGATCTACCGGCGGCACGTCATGCGCTGAGTCGAATCGTCGGACGCGATACCGACACACTTGGCGAGTCAGGCTTGTCGCGGGGTGCGGTGGAGAGTGTCGCCGAGAACACCGTGGACGGTATTACCGCGCCGCTATGCTGGGCTCTGCTCGGCGGCGCGCCGTTGGCGCTCGCCTACAAGGCGGTCAACACGCTGGACTCCATGGTCGGTTATCGTCATCCGCGTTACGAGGCCTTCGGCTGGGCCTCGGCGCGTCTCGATGACCTCGTCAACTGGGTGCCGGCGCGGCTGACCGTTATGGCCATGTGGTTGTCGGCGTGGGTGATCGGTGGCCGTACCCATGGGGCCATGGCGGCGACGTGGCACGCAGCGCCCAGACACCCGAGCCCCAATGCCGGCTGGCCGGAGGCCATGGTGGCCCACCTGTTGGGCGTGCAGCTCGGCGGACTCAACCATTACGCGGGGCGTCTGTCGAAACGCGCGACCCTCGGTCGCCCGCTGGAACCCCTGGCCGTGGGGCATATCGAGCGTGCCATCCACTACATGCACGGCGGCTGGCTGGGTGTGCTGGTGCTGATGGCGCCCCTGGTGGTACTGCGCGAGTGGCTGACATGACGTTGGATCATCTGTCGGATTGGCCGAGCCATGGCAATCGTGTCGCGCCGCTGCTGGCGCGTTTCGGGCTGCCCGCCGACCATGCGGTGATCGATTTCAGTGCCAACCTCAACCCCTTGGGACCACCGCCCTGGCTGGGGGACTGGCTGGCCGGGGCCAGCGAGATGCTGGCCCGCTATCCGGACCCGGACGATGATCGATCCCGGCAGGCCATTGCCGCTGACGATGACGTTCCCCCCGAGTGCGTTCTGGTGACCAATGGTGGCATCGAGGCCATCTACCTTGCCGCCGCCTTGCATGCCGGGGGCCGTGCCCTGGTGGTCGAACCCACCTTCAGCGAATATGCCCGGGCTTGCCATCATCATGGCCTCGTTGTCGAGCGGCTGGCACTGCCTGAGTCGGCGTTCCAGCTAGATGTGGATGCCGTCGAGAGCGCCATGGGCAGCGTCGATATCGTGTTCCTGTGTCGGCCCAATAACCCGACAGGGACATTGCTGCCGCGTACCGATGTCGAACGCCTGCTGGCGCGGGCCGGCGAGGCCGGCAGCCTGCTGGTGATCGACGAGGCCTTTGTCGACTTCACCGAGGACGATGAGCGGCTCACGTCACTCCTGGCGTCGTCACCTCAGCTCCTGCTTCTGCGCTCATTGACCAAGCGCTATGACGTACCGGGGCTGCGGCTCGGTTATCTGCTGGGCGCCCCCGAACTCGTCGTGCGCCTCGCTGCGTTGCAAATGCCGTGGAGCGTCAATGCCCTGGCGCGGAGCCTGGTGGCGCCTCTGCTCGCCGATAAAGACTACCTCGATCGAACACGGGAGTGGCTGGCGGCCGAGCGCGGCCTGCCCGAGGCGGTACGCGCGCTCGGCTATCGAGTACCGGCCACTCAGGCCAACTTTCTGCTGATGTGGGGTGGAGGGGACGCCGAGGATGCCGAGGCGCTGTTTGGTTTTTTGCTCGAGCGAGGCCTGCTGGCGCGTCATACCCACAATTTTCCCGGCCTCGACGGCGCCTGGTTACGCCTGGCGCTACGCAACGCGTCCGCTAACGCCCGGCTGCTCGAGGCCCTGTCGGCATGGAAACGGCCATGATCGTCTTCGTTTCCGGTGGCGCGCGTTCCGGCAAGAGCGGGGTGGCCGAGAGACTTGTCCGCCAGTACCAGGCAGCCCGGGGCGGCGAGCGCTACTACCTGGCCACGGCCAGCGCTGCCGATGAGGAAATGGCCACCCGCATCGCGCGTCACCGAGACGAGCGGGGGGAGGAGTGGCTCACCCTGGAATCCTCGGTGGATATTGACGCGACGCTGGCGACGATCCCGCACGGCAGCTCGATACTGCTGGACTGCCTGACGCTCTGGGCCAGCCGTGCGATGTTCGAGTCCGGTCTCGAGGCTCCCGAAGGCAGGGCGTTGCTGTCGCGATGTCTCGCGGTGGCCCGCCAACGAGGGATCATCCTGGTCGTGGTCTCCAATGATCTCAATGAGGATCTGCCGCCGCGTGACCCGCTGGTCTGGGGCTACCTGGCCTTGCTGCAGTCACTGCATCGTGACCTGGTGGCCGAGGCGGATCGCGTGATCGAAGTCGTGGCGGGGCAGATCATCGACTGGCAAGGAGAAGAGGCATGAAGAATGCGGTCTTTGGTCTGCTGCTGGCCCTGCAGTTTCTGACCCGGCTACCGGTGCCGCTGACCTGCCCCTGGACACCGGCCACTCGACGCTGGGCGGCGCGCGCCTATCCGCTGGTGGGCGCCCTGATCGGGGCGACTCTAGCCGTCGTCGGCTCGCTGCTCGAGGGGCTCGTGCCGTTGCCACTGCTGGCGCTGGCATTGCTCAGCCTGTGGGTCGCGCTGACTGGAGGGCTGCATCTCGACGGCCTGATGGATCTGGCCGACGCGCTTGGCAGTAATGCCTCCCTGGAGAAACGCTGGGCGATCATGAAGGATCCTCAGGTGGGCAGCTTCGGGATGTTGGCGCTGGTCTTCCAACTGGCCTGGAAGGCGACACTGCTGTGGGCCCTGCTGGCCGCCGGGGAAAGCCCCTGGTGGCTGGTGCCGGTGTCCGCGCTGGGCCGGCTGGGGGCGGTCGGCTTGCTGGTGATGGTGCCCGCCGCGCGTCCCGAAGGACTGGCCTACGCCTGGCAGCAGAGTCTCGATTGGCGTGATCTCGCCCTGGCCTCCCTGCTGCCCCTGACAGGGCTCGTTGTATTGCCCGGACTGCTCTGGCTGTTGGTCGGCATGGCGGTCTTTTTCATCATCCATGGCCTGGCGGTGCGTCGGGCCTTCGGTGGTATCAACGGTGATATCGTCGGTGCCGCCATCGAAGGAGGGGAAGTATGGCTGTTAGGGATCACCTGGAGCTGGTGGTCGTTCGTCACGGGCTGACGAGCTGGAACCGAGAGCGTCGCTACCAGGGGCATCGTGACATTCCGCTGCTGATGCCGGAGGCCGAGCCGGACCTTGAACGATTGCGTGAGGCGCTGGCCGGCGTCGCCTTCGACGCCGTGTACTGCAGTGACCTGACACGCTGTCGCCAGACGCTGACGCATGTGCTGGCAGATAACGCTCTGGAACTGCAGCGGGCGTCGCCCCGCTTTGATGCCAGGCTACGCGAGCTGCACTTCGGCGATTACGAGGGCCAGACCTGGGCCACGCTCAAGGATGACATCGGCTATCGGGCCTGGATCGACAGCCGGGGGCAACTGGCGACGCCGGGTGGCGAATCCGCCGATGACCTCTGGGCACGGCTGTCGGCATGGCTGGAGGAGGTGCGGGACGAGGCGCAGAGTGACGGTCAGCGTCGTGTGCTGGCGGTCAGTCATGGCGGTGTCATCCGTGAATTGCGTCGTCGCCTGGAGGGCGCGGATTTCTGGGGGGATGTGGTCGGACAGGCTCAGGGGCGTTGTTTCACGTTAACAATCGAGGAGAACGGTTGGTCATGCAGCTCTTCATCGGTGGTGCCTGCGCCGGCAAGCGCGACCTGGTAACCGCGCGTTTTCCAAACGCCATCTGGTACCGGGTCGACGATGCCGGGCTCGGCGGATGGCAGTCCGTTTGGGGCAGGCGTTCATCCCTGGTGATCACCGGTTGGCCGGGGTGGCTGGAGCATGCCTTGATCGCTGAACCCGACGATGACCGGTTGCGAGCGCGACTGGTCATGGCGCTTGATGCGCTGGTCGACGCGGAGCGTGACTCACGCCTCGAAGCGGTGTTGATTCTACCGGAGATGGGCCGTGGCATCGTGCCCATGGCAACGGCGGACCGCCGTCTGCGTGACCTGGCCGGCTGGCTGGCCCAGGACGCCGCTGCCCGCGCCGAGGCCGTCTGGTATGTGCGTCACGGCTTGGCGCGTCGGTTGTGAAAGGGCGAGGAATGATCAAGGTTGCGTTGACGTCTCGGCGACCGGTTGCTAGCTTACGCGCAC
The DNA here is from genome assembly GCF_006540005.1 of Halomonas halmophila. Classification (GTDB taxonomy): domain Bacteria; phylum Pseudomonadota; class Gammaproteobacteria; order Pseudomonadales; family Halomonadaceae; genus Halomonas; species Halomonas halmophila. Next base: position 47,937 of record NZ_BJOC01000015.1, read on the forward strand.
TCTCAGGTGTCCAGGCCCCGTACTGATGGGGCCGGATGAAACGGGAAGTCGGTGACGCCCACGCTGTCATCCAGTGAGCCAGCCCGACGCTGCCCCCGCAACGGTGATCGAGTCAAGAACCACCACTATCGTCAACGATAGGCCACTGTGTCCGAATGGCATGGGAAGGCGGTGGTTCGAGGCGTCAACACGCCTCGCTCGTCAGCCCGGAGACCGGCCTGTGAGCGCATGCCAGGGCGCGGTGGGCGAACCTTGGGCAGGGCCCTCGCCGATCGCATGACGACGTCCCTACCCGAGCCCCGTGTCCGGCTTTTTGAGGGCTCATCGCCGCACGGGTGCGTGCGGTTCCGGGACAATGATCATGATAACTTCTTACTCCTTCCGCTGGGGCCTGGCCACCTTGTGCCTGGGTTCCTCTCCGTTGCTGCAGGCGGATACCACCACGGTCGATCCGTCGAGCAACAAGACAGCACGGCTCGACCCCGTCGTCATTTCCGCCACCCTGGCGCCGCGTACTGCCAGCCAGTCACTGGCCTCGGTCACGGTCATTGACGAGGAGACCCTGCGTCGTCAGGACCCGGTGGATATCACCGACGTGCTCAAGGCCCAACCGGGTGTGGATATTTCATCCAACGGTAGCTATGGCAAGAGCAGTAGCGTTTACTTGCGCGGTACGGGCAGTGAATCCACGCTGATGATGATCGACGGTATCCGCCTGCGCTCGGCGACCGTCGGCAGCCCGGCCTGGCAGTATCTCGACCCGCGCATGTTCGAGCGGATCGAGGTCGTGCGCGGCCCGCGTGGCAGCCTCTATGGCGCCGATGCCGTGGGGGGTGTCGTGCAGCTGTTTACCCCGCAAGGCGAGATCGGTGAGGCCGAGCCCAGCGTGACGCTGGGCGGCGGCTCCGATGGTACGCGTCGCGTCTCGGCCAGCCTGACCGGTGGTGCCGATGGCACCCGCTATGCGGTGTCGGCCAGTCACTTCGGCACCGAGGGTGCCGAAGTCATCGAAGGAGAAGGTGACAAGGGCTACGACAACACCACGGGCTTCGTGCGTCTCTCGCATGCCTTCGATGGCGGTGGCGAAGTCGGTCTGCTGGCACTGCGCTCGCGGGGCAACAGCGAATATGTAGGGGGCGAGACGGATTTCGTGCAGCAGGTGGCCGGTGTCTACGGCGAGCTGCCGGTCACCGACCATTGGCGTAGTCGGCTGACGTTCAGCGAAGCGCGTGACGAAAGCGACAGCTACGAAAGCTTCGGCGCATCTTCCTTCAATACGCGCACTCGCACCGCGCGTTGGGAAAACACCCTGACCGTGGGGCCCCACGAATGGATCACCGGCGCCGAGTTCAGTCGCGACGAGGTGACCGGCACCACCGATTATGCCGAGGACAGCCGCGACAACGCCGCCGTCTTCAGTCAGGCGTTGCTGGATTTCTCGCCGGTCTCCGTACAGGCAGGCCTGCGCTTCGATGACAGCGATGGCTTCGGCGAGGAAGTCACCGGCAGCCTGGCGCTGGGCTACGAGCTGGATGAGCATCACACTCTGCGTGCCAGTTATGGCACCGCCTTTCGCGCGCCGACCTTCAACGAGCTTTACTACCCTGGCTATGGCAACCCGGACCTCGACGCCGAGAGCTCCGAGAGTGTCGAGCTCGGCATGCGTGGTCAGTATGGTCAGGGCTTCTGGGACCTGGCGCTTTACCAGACCGATATCGATGACATGATCGGCAGTGCCGTCTTCGATGGGGTCAGCGCGCCCTACAATGTCGACGAGGCCCGTATTCGTGGCGTGGAAGTGTCGACAGGCGTCGACCTTCAAGCCTGGAGCCTGCGTACCGCTCTGACCTATACCGATCCCGAGGATCGTGGCACGGGGAATCGCCTGGTGCGTCGTGCTTCCCAGAGCCTGCGTTTCGATGCGGATCGTGAGCTCGGTGACTGGAGCCTGGGGGGCTCGGTGATTGCCCAGAACCACCGCTACAACGATGCGGGAAACACAGAACGCCTCGCGGGTTACGGCATCGTCAATCTGCGCGCGGGCTGGGAGTTTGCCCCGGGGTGGACGAGCAAGCTGACGCTGGAGAATGTCTTCGATCGCCAATACGCCACGGCGCGTGATTACATGGGTCGTGATTATATCGACGCCGGACGCGCGGCCTTTCTCAGCGTCAGTTTCGGTGCCGAGTGAGTCGCGTCATGTCAAAGCGAGTCGATGCGCATGGCCGCAGAGTGTCCTGATGATGACCGAGGAGGCGGGGTGCGCCAGATACTGACATGGCTGGGCATCGTCTGGCTGACCACGGCGGGCCCGGCGCAGGCATCGTCATGCGTCACCGACGACGCGGGGCGCGAGGTCTGCCTGGACGCTCCGGCGCAGCGCATTGTGGCGCTTTCGCCGGGAGTGACCGAATTGCTCTACGCCGCCGGCGCCGGTGAGCGGTTAGTGGGCGCGGTCAGTTTCAGTGACTATCCGGATGCCGCGAAGCAGTTGCCGAGGGTGGGAAGTTATGATCGGCTCGACCTCGAGGCGTTGCTGGCGCTATCGCCCGATCTGGTGGTGGCCTGGTCGGGGGGTAACCCGGAAGAACAGGTCGAACGTCTGGCGACGCTGGATGTGCCGGTCTTTTTTTCCGATGCCGATAATTTTGCCACTATCGCCTCCAACCTGGAGCGGCTGGGCACGCTGGCGAATACCGAGCCGACGGCGCAGCAGGCAGCGGGTCAACTGAAGTCCGATGTGGCGGCGTTGCGTAGCCGCTACGCGGATGCCAGACCGGTGAGTGTCTTTTATCAGGTCTGGGAGTCGCCGTTGATGACCATCAATGGTGAGCACTGGATCAGCCAGGCACTGGACCTGTGCGGCGGCGTGAATATCTTCGCCGAGCAGTCGGCGCTGGTGCCGCGCATCGGCGTCGAGGCCGTGCTCGGGAGGGACCCGGAGGCCATCATCACCGGCGGCATGGGCAAGGCCGACTCTGCCTGGCTGGATGCCTGGCGCGAATTTCCTGGCATGACGGCGGTGCGGCAGGGCAACCTGTTCTTCATCAACCCGGACCTGGTGCAGCGTGCGACACCGCGGCTGGTGGAAGGCACACGGGATATCTGTCGTCATCTGGAGGTCGTGCGTGAACGGCGCTGAAGATCAGGTGGTGGGGCGGGCAAGACTGGCGTCTCCGCTGGCCTGGTTGCTGATGATGGCGCTGGTGTCACAGGTACTGGCGCTGGCGCTGGGCAGTGTCGACATTTCCCTGGGTGCCCTGGTGGCGGTTCTCGGCGGTGATGGCGAAGCCCTGCATCGGACCCTGGTGCTGGAGCTGCGACTGCCGCGCTCATTGGCCGCCTTCGGTACCGGCGCCTTGCTGGCGCTGGCCGGCGCCTTGATGCAGGTGCTTTTACGCAACCCTCTGGCCGATCCCTATGTTCTCGGGCTCTCCGGTGGCGCCTCGGTGGCGGCCCTGCTGGCCATGCTGGCGGGCCTCGGCACGACGCTGGTCGCCGGCTCGGCCTTTGCCGGCGCGCTTGCCTCGACCCTGATCGTGTTCGGCCTGGCCCACGGCACCGGCAGTTGGACGCCGACGCGCATGCTGCTCACCGGCGTGGTGATGGCGGCTGGCTGGGGGGCGTTGATCAGCTTTCTGCTGGCGGTTAGTCCGGTCGAACAGCTGCCCGGCATGCTCTACTGGTTGATGGGCGACCTGGCCTATGCCGGTTCGCCCTGGCTGGTGCTGGGTGTCGCGGCCGCCAGCTTGCTGGTCATGCTGCCGCTGGGGCGTACCCTCAATGTGCTGGCCCGCGGCGGTCTGCAGGCGGCCGTGCTCGGTGTCAACGTGCGCCGCATGGAGTGGCTGCTGTATCTGCTGGCCAGCCTGTTGACCGCCGTGGCGGTGACCACGGCCGGCAGCATCGGCTTCGTCGGCCTGATGGTGCCGCATATGCTGCGCCTCAAGCTCGGCAACGACCAACGCCTCATCCTGCCGGCCAGCCTGTTGGCCGGTGGTACCCTGCTGACCCTGGCGGACACCCTGGCGCGTACCATGGTGGCGCCTCAGCAACTGCCCGTGGGGGTCATTACCGCCCTGCTGGGGGTGCCCAGCTTCCTCTATCTGCTCTACCGGAGCCGTTGATGGCGAGCCTCGAGACCCATGAGCTGCTCATCGATGTGCCGGGCCGCGCCGCCGGCCGTTGCCTCGACCTGCAGATGAAGCCGGGAGAGCGGTGGGGCGTGCTGGGGCCCAATGGCGCCGGCAAGACGACCTTGCTGCATACACTGGCAGGTTTGCGGCCGGCACGCGCCGGCGAGGTATGGCTCGACCAGCGGGCGCTCGCGCGCTGGCGACGCCGCGAGTTGGCGCGATGGCTGGGCGTGGTCTTTCAGGAGCATCACGACGACTTCCCCGCCACGGTCATGGAAACCGCCATGATCGGCCGGCATCCCTATCTCTCCCCCTGGCAGCGCGAAAGCGGGGAGGATCTGGCTATCGCTCGGGAGGCCCTGCGTCGCTTTGACCTTGATCACCTCGCCTCACGCCTGGTGTCGACGCTTTCCGGCGGTGAGCGCCAACGCGTCAGCCTGGCCACGGTGCTGACCCAGGCACCCCGCTGGTGGCTGGTCGATGAACCGACCAATCATCTCGACCTGCATCACCAGGTGGCGATCATGAGCCTGCTCGAGGAGCAGGCCAGCGCCGGGTGCGGCGTGGTGATGTGCCTGCATGACCTCAACCTGGCGGCGCGCTGGTGCAGCCACCTGTTGCTGCTGTATCCCGATGGCGAGGCCTGCTGGGGTCCTGTCGAAGAGATGCTGGAGCTCACCGCGCTCGAGCGGCTCTATGACCAGCCACTGACCCGAGTCGAAGTGGAAGGAGCACCAGTCTTCGTGCCGCGTCGTTGATGATTTATCCGCAACAGAAGAGGGAGGCCCCATGAGCCGTCGACCCGATGTCGATTCAGAACGCCATGCGCAGCGTATGGCCCACAAGCAACGCATCATGAACGAACGCATTGCCGCTGCGGACAAGGAGCAGGGTGTCTTGCTGGTGCTCACCGGCCCGGGCAAGGGCAAGAGCAGTTCTGGCTTCGGCATGATGGCTCGGGCGCTGGGCCATGGCATGCAGGTGGGCGTGGTGCAGTTCATCAAGGGCGCCTTCAGTACCGGAGAAGAGGCGTTCTTCCGCAACTTGCCGGGCGTGGACTACCACGTCATGGGCGAGGGCTATACCTGGGATACACAGGATCGCGAACGTGACGTGGATGCCGCCGCAGCGGCCTGGGAAGAGGCGCGACGCATGCTGGTCGACCCAGAGTATGCGTTGGTGCTGCTCGACGAGCTCAATATTGCCCTGCACCAGGGTTATCTGGAGCTGGATCAGGTGCTCGATGACCTACAGGCGCGTCCGGCCATGCAGCATGTCGTGGTCACCGGCCGTTACGCACCCGAGGCGTTGATCGAGATGGCCGATACCGTGACCGAGATGAAGGTCGTCAAGCACGCCTTCAAGGAGCAGGGGGTCAAGGCGCAGAAGGGCGTGGAACTCTAACCGATGGCAACCCTGATGATCCAGGGCACTACCTCGGATGCCGGCAAGAGCACCTTGGTGGCGGGACTCTGCCGACTGCTTGCCCGGCGAGGCGTGTCGGTGGCGCCCTTCAAGCCCCAGAACATGGCGCTGAACAGCGCCGTGACGCCGGAGGGTGGCGAGATCGGACGCTCCACGGCATTACAGGCGGTGGCTTGCAGCATCGCCCCCCATGCCGACATGAATCCGGTATTGCTCAAACCGGAGACCGACCGCGGCGCCCAGGTGATTCTCGATGGTCGGGTGTACGGCCACATGGAAGCGCTGGACTATCACGCCTTCAAGCGCCAGGCCCGCGAGACGGTGCTGGCGGCCTGGGAACGACTGACGGGCCGCTACGACCTGGTGATCGCCGAAGGCGCTGGCAGCCCCGCCGAGATCAACCTGCGCCATGACGATATCGCCAATATGGGCTTTGCCGAGGCGGTGGGTTGCCCGGTGTGGCTGGTGGCCGATATCGACCGCGGCGGTGTCTTCGCTCAGTTGGTGGGGACGCTCGAGCTACTGAGTGAATCCGAACGGGCGCGTACCCGAGGCATCATCATCAATCGCTTTCGCGGCGACATCTCGCTGCTCGATCCGGGGCTCGACTGGCTGACCGAGCGCACCGGCAAGCCAGTGCTGGGCGTGCTGCCGCATCTGAATGGTCTGCTGCTGGATGCCGAGGACGGGCTTGGCCTCACCGCGAGCGCTGCCGAAACGCCGGGGCTCAGGGTTGTGGTACCGGCGCTGCCACGGATCAGCAATCACACCGACCTGGATGCGTTACGCCTGCACTCGCGAATCGAGCTGATCCTGGTCGGGCCGGGGCGGCCGATTCCGCCAGCCGACGTCATCCTGCTGCCCGGCAGCAAGAGTACCGTCAGCGATCTGGCCTGGCTGCGCCGCGAAGGTTGGGAAGCGGTCATCCGGCGGCATCTTCGCTATGGGGGGCGGGTACTCGGCATTTGCGGCGGTTTCCAGATGCTCGGCGAAGTGATCGACGATCCGGAGGGTCTCGAGGGGGAAGCCGGCAGTGTGCCGGGTCTGGGTCTGCTGTCGATGCGCACCCGGATGGTGGGCGGCAAGCAGCTGCGCAATGTGCGAGGTACTCTCCTGGACACCCCGGCCGGTGAAGACGTGGCGGTGAGCGGCTACGAGATTCACAACGGCGTCAGCCAAGGGCCGGCACTAGCTCGGCCGTTGCTCGACCTCGATGGTCGGCTGGATGGTGCGGTGAGCGAGGACGGTCGGGTCCTGGGCACGTATCTGCATGGGCTCTTTGACGAGGCCGCAGCGGCCGATGCCATTCTGGCGCGCTTGGGGCTCGAGGGTGAGGCCGTCGGGGTGAATCTGGCTGCGCATCGCGAGACACAGCTCGACCGGTTGGCCGATGCCCTCGAGGCTAGCCTGGACCCGTCCGCCATCGCTGACCTGACCGACGCGCGACATCAGACGTGACAGATATTCCGTCAGGCATGGGCCTCGAAACGCGTCGGGTCGTCGCTGATCACGCCGCTGACGCCCCATTGCCAGCGTGACGCGAAGGCGAGGGGGTCGTTGGCGGTGTAGCACAGCAAGGGGTAGCCCGCCCGGGTGATCTCGCCAGCCCGGGCGGCCCGCAGGCGCCGCCAGTCGGTGTGCACCGTGTAAGCGTCGATGGCCTCGCAGCGACTGGCCCAGTCTCTCGGTACACGCTCGAGCAATAAACCGAGTGGCAGGCAGTCGGGGCGCGCATGGCGGCGTGCGTGGTCCAGGGCTCTGGCGTCAAAGGAAGAGACAATCAAGCGTGCGACGGGCTGGGCTTCGAGAAGGACTGGCAGGACACCTTCGACCAGTGCCTTGGGGTCGCGGCCGCGATTGACCTTGAGCTCCAGATTGAGGCCCATGTCGAGCTCATCGAGCAGTTCCAGCATCTGCACCAGGCTGGCCATGGGCTCGCCGGCGAAGGCCTCGCCGAACCAGCCGCCGGCATCCAGCCGCTTGGCCTCGGCGAGCGTCAGATCACCGAGGCGACCGCGGCCGTCGCTGCAGCGCCTGACGTCATGGTCGTGCCAGATCACCGGCGTGCCGTCGCCCAGCAGCTGGACATCGAGCTCCACCCAGTCGATGCCGGCGTCGTGGGCCGCGCGTACGGCCGCCAGGGTGTTTTCCGGCGCCTGTGCCGAGAGACCGCGATGGGCGATCAGGCGTGGGGCATGGGTCATGAGGCGGTCTCCGGCGCGGCCAGGCGGTGCCCCTCCTGCGGGTCGAAGAGGTGCAGGCGCTCGGGATCCGGGCGCAGATAGAGCCGCTCGCCTTCGGCAATGTGCTGGGCGCCATCCAGGCGGGCCACCAACAGTTCCGCCTGACCGTCGAGCCTGACATGTGCCAGGGTGTCCGCCCCCAGGGGTTCGACCAGCTCGACCTCCGTGACCAGGGTGGTGTCATCGCTATGGCTGACTTGTACCAGGTGCTCCGGTCGCACACCCAGACACACCGCATCGCCGATCTCGGCCGGTGACCCGTCCCGCAACGGCAGGTGTGTGCCACAGGGTAGCGTGAGGACGCCATCGGCATGCCGCGCCTCGATGAAGTTCATCGACGGCGAGCCGATGAAGCTGGCCACGAAGCGGCTGGCCGGCTGGTCATAGAGGTGCATGGGCGTGCCCACCTGTTCGATGTGCCCGCCGTTCATCACCACCAGGCGATCGGCCAGGGTCATGGCCTCGACCTGGTCATGGGTGACGTAGACCGCCGTCACGCCGAGCCGCTTCTGCAGGCGGCGGATCTCGATGCGCATCTGCACGCGCAGCTTGGCATCCAGGTTGGACAGCGGCTCGTCGAACAGGAACACCTTGGGCTCGCGGACGATGGCTCGGCCCATGGCCACGCGCTGACGCTGGCCACCGGACAGCTGCTTGGGACGCCGGTCGAGCAGGTCCTCCAGACCGATCAGGCGCGCGGTTTCCTCGACCTTGCGGCGCCGCTCGGCCCTGGGCACGCCCTGGTTCTTCAGCGCATAGCCCATATTGTCGGCCACGCTCATGTGCGGGTAGAGGGCGTAGTTCTGGAAGACCATGGCGATATCCCGCTGGGCGGGTTCCAGATCATTGACGCGCCGGCCATCGATGGCGAGTTCGCCGCTGCTGATCGACTCCAGGCCGGCCAGCATGCGCAGCAGGGTGGATTTGCCACAGCCCGATGGGCCGACCACGACGACCAGTTCGCCATCGTCGATGATCAGGTCAACGCCATGCAGGGCGGTGACGCCATTGGGGTAGGTCTTGCTCAGGGCGTCCAGACTCAGGGTTGCCATGGGGGTGCGATCCATCCAGTCATAGGGTTATTTCTCGGCATCGACCAGGCCTTTCACGAAATAGCGCTGCATCAGCACGATGACCGCCACCGGCGGCAGCATGGCCAGCAGGGCGGTGGCCATCACGGCCTGCCAGGGCACCAGGTTGTCCGCCGAGGACAACAGGCGCTTGAGGCTGACGACGATGGTCATGTAGTCCGATTCGGTGGTGATCAGCAATGGCCAAAGATACTGGTTCCAGCCGTAGAGGAACATGATCACGAACAGTGCCGCGATATTGGTCTTCGACAACGGCAGCAGGATGTCCTTGAGGAACCGCCAGGGGCCGGCGCCATCCACGCGTGCCGCCTCGAGCAGGTCCGGGGGAACCGTCATGTAGAACTGGCGGAACAGGAAGGTGGCGGTGGCGCTGGCGATCAGCGGCAGGATGAGTCCGGCATAGGAATTCAGCAGGTTGAGGTCGGCGGCGATCTTGTAGGTCGGCATGATGCGGACCTCCACCGGCAGCATCAGGGTGATGAAGATCAGCCAGAAACACAGCCGCCGCAGCGGGAAGCGAAAGAAGACGATGGCATAGGCGGCGAGGATGGCAATGACGATCTTGCCGCAGGCGATGCCCAGGGCCATGACCGTGGAGTTGAACAACAGCCGCGCGACATCGGTGCCCAGCCGGGCCACCGGCTCGCTGAGAATGGCGCGAAAGTTGTCCAGCCCCTGGTCGCCGAACCACAACGGGGCCGTGCCCGTGTACAGCGCAGCCTGGTCGTGCGTGGCCGCGGTAATGGCCAGCCAGACCGGCAGGCAGAAGGCGATCAGGGCCAGGATCAGCAGCACATGGCTGGCAATGTCGAGGCCGGGGCGGCGATAGCGCATCGTGAAGCTTCTCCGAAATCAGTACTGGACCTTGCGTTCGAGATAGCGGAATTGCAGCAGGGTGAGCAGCCCCACCAGCAGCATCAACAATACCGACTGGGCCGCGCTGGAACCCAGGTCATAGCCGATGAAGCCGTCTTCATACACCTTGTAGACCAGGGTGCGTGTCGCGCCGCCGGGCCCGCCCGCCGTGGTCGCGTCGATGGTACCGAAGGTCTCGAAGAAGGCGTAGACACTGTTCATGACCAGCAGGAAGAAACTGGTCGGTGACAACAGCGGAAAGGTGATCGTCCAGAAGCGTCGCCAGGGACCGGCGTTGTCGATGGCCGCCGCTTCCAGCAGGCTCTTCGGAATGGCCTGAAGCCCGGCCAAGAAGAACACGAAGTTGTAACTCATCTGCTTCCAGATCGAGGCCATGATCACCAGTGCCATGGCCTGCCCGCCGTTGAGCTGATGGTTCCAGTCGATGCCCATGGCACCCAGCCAGGCGCTGACCAGGCCGAGTTCCGGGTCCAGCATGAACACCCACAACACACCCGCCACGGCAGGTGCCACGGCATAGGGCCAGATCAGCAGCGTCTTGTAGCCATGAGCGCCCTTGATGACCCGGTCGGCGAGAACCGCCAGCAGCAGTGCCAGGGCCATGGCCCCCAACGCCACGCTGATGCTGAACGTCACGGTGGTGCCGAGTGCACGATAGTATTCTGCCGAGCCGAGAACCCGGGTGAAGTTCTCGAAGGCCACGAAGGCGCGGCCAAGGCCGAAGGGGTCCTGGACATAGAAGGCCTGAATGACGGCCTGAAACGCGGGCCAGAAGAAAAATATCGCGACGATGGCCAGCTGTGGGGAGAGGAGCAGCCAGGGGGTGAGGCGGTGACGTTGAAAGGTCGCCATGATCGTCCGTTACCGAGAAAGAGAAAACGCCGGAACGCCCGAGGGGCGCTCCGGCGCGCGACCGGGTGATCAGCCGTTGGCTTGCTGGAAGCGCTTCAACAGCTCGTTGCTGCGGCGAACGGCTTCATCCAGGCCTTCCTGGACGCCGACATCGCCGTTGAATATCTTCTCCAGTTGCTCTTCGATGGTGGCGCGAATCTGCGGCATGTTGCCCAGGCGCAGGCCCTTGGAGTTTTCCGTCGGCGTGACACCGGTCATTTGCTCGATAGCGACGGCGCTGCCCGGATTGGCTTCATAAAAGCCCTGTTCCTTGCCGAGGTCGTAAGCCGCCTGGGTGATCGGCAGGTAGCCGGAGAACTGGTGCCAGTCGGCCTGGACTTCAGCCGATGACAGGTAGTCGAAGAACTCGGCGACGCCCTGATAGACCTTGTCGCTGTGGCCTTCGAGGACCCACAGCGAGGCCCCGCCGATGATGCTGTTCTGCGGTGTCTCGATGACTTCGCTGGAGTAGGGCAGGGGCTCCACGGAGAACTCGAAGCCTTCGGCATTGGAGCGCACACCGGCCAGCGAGGCGGAGGAGGCCATCAGCATGGCGCAGCGGCCGGTGTAGAATGAGGGCGCAGCCTCGTCGAAGCGACCTCCGTAAGCGAAGCGGCCATCTTCCTGCCAGTTGGCCAGACGCTGGATGTGGTCGACCGCTGCGGTTTCATTGATCTTGAGGCGGGCATCCAGGCCACCGAAGCCGTTCTGCTCGGTGGCGAAGGGGATGTCATGACGGGCGGAGAAGTTCTCGAGCTGGATCCAGGACGGCCAGGTGGTGGTCATGCCACATTCGGCGGCGCCGGACTCGACAATGGTGCCCAGTGCCTCGCCCAGGCCTTCCCAGGTGGCCGGCATTTCTTCCACGCCGGCCTCGGCCATGATGTCGCGATTGACATAGACCACTGGGGTCGAGGAATTGAAGGGCATGGACAGCATCTTGCCGTCGGAGGTGGTGTAGTACCCCGTGACGGCCGACAGGAAGGCATCCGGGTTGAAATCCTGGTCCGACTCGGCCATCAGCTCATGGACCGGCACGATGGCGCCCTTGGCGTTCATCATGGTGGCCGTGCCGACTTCATAGATCTGCACGATGGCCGGCGCCTCGTTGGCACGGAAGGCGGCAATGGCGCTGGTCATGGTTTCGGAGTAGTTGCCGCGAAACGATGGCTTGACGACGTATTCGTCCTGGGATTCGTTGAAGTTGGCGGCGATCTCGTTGACCTTGTTGCCCAGCTCTCCGCCCATGGCATGCCACCAGGCGATTTCGGTGGCGCTGTGTGCCGAGAGTGACAGGCCGGCGGCGGCCATGCCCAGCGTCAGTGCTCCCAGATGATGGATACGCAGCATCGGTTTCTCCTTGTCTTGTCGGGTCAGGTTCCATTATCAGACGGGGCTGATGACAGTTGCATGAAAGTTAGATCATGGTTGTCGGGCACGCCATGCTGCAGATGCGAGCTACGAGCTACGAGCTACGAGCTACGAGCTACGAGCTACGAGATACGAGATACGAGATACGAGCTGCGAGAAGCGGGCTGCGAGAAGCGGGCTGGGGGTTGCCAACCGCTCGTTTCTCGCCACTCGTTTCTCGAGCGTCGAGCCGGGGTGAGCGCATGAGCCGGAAGTGCCAAGTGTGGTAGGCTGCGCGGTTTCTAGCGTGGTGAGCGACGGACGAGGGAGAAGTCGATGCGGGTGATGCATATCAAGAACGAGGCGCAGCGCGAGGCCTGCCTGGCGCGGTTGTGCGCGGAAGTCTACGGCCATCAGGCGGGGCTGGCGCCGCTGTCGGTATTTGCCGGTGTGCTGGGCGTGTTGATCAAGCAGGAGGCGGCGCGCGTGCTGGCGCTGGTCGATGACGACGCTCGGCCGATTGCGCTGGCGCTGCTGGCGATGGATGAAACGGGCCAGAGCATGAACGTCATGCAGGTCGCCTCGCTCGTCGAGGCGGACGGCACCGACCCCGGCATGCGGCTGATCGCCGAGCTGGCAAGCCGCGCACCGCTGCGCGTCGACGCCATCAACGAGGCCCAGCAGCAACGCTTCGAAGCGGCCGGCATCACGCGCTGGCTGGATGGCAAGAGCGGCGTGCGCATCGGCCTCGGGCCCAAGCATCCGACCCGTGACCTCAGTGATCTGCCCCGCACCCTGACGGTGGACGAGCAGGCCGTGGCGCAATCCTTCAAGCGTGACCCCAAGGCCTTCGAGGACTACAAGCGCCGATTCATCCGTGGCCTGGAGTCCTTTCCCGCCACGCTGTGAGCGTCATTCCTGGACCCGGAAGCTGCCCTGCATGGACGCGAAGTGCCCGGGGAAGGAACAGAAGAAGGTCAGGTCACGCCCTACCAACCCCGCGGTGTCAAAGGTGATGCGCGTGCTCTCGCCGCCGCCGATGACCTCGGTGGCGGCGATCACCCGGTCGTCCCCCTCCGGTAGATAGTCGGCATCCGGGCCGGCTCGCATGCCGTCCATGGCCAGTGCCTGGGCATCCGCCGTGGCCGCCAGTACCCAGTTGTGCCCCATGGCATCGGCGGGCATCGAGCCCGTGTGTTCCAGCGTCAGGGAGACGCTGTCGCAACTGGCCGGCACGCTCAGCGAGTCGCGGTCGAACTGCAACTGGTCGTTGCTCTCGATGGTCAGCTGGCAGGCGTCGTCACTGGCCAGCACCGGTGTGCCGAGCAGGCCGGCGGCCAGGCCGGCAGTCGCCAGTAGTCCCTTGAGTATCGTCATGAGTGCCTCGTGTCTCACTTGGTGAATATCCCCTCGGACACCATGATAACGTCCTGGTTGCGTTTGTCCTGCGCGACATGCTGGACATGGCCTCGCCAGTGCCGGCTTGACCCGGCGTTCGTCAAGCGATTGACTGATCTGTACAAACAGTTAGCCAATCAAGGAATTCGCTCATGGCACAGCGTATCGAGTTTTCGCAAACGGGTGGCCCCGAGGTGCTGCAACTGGTCGAGACCTCCGTTGCCGCCCCGGGGGCGGGCGAAGTGTGTGTTCGACATCATGCCGTCGGCCTGAACTTCATCGATATCTATTTTCGTACCGGCCTCTACCCGGCGCCTTCGCTGCCTTCCGGCCTGGGCACCGAGGCAGCCGGTGTCGTCGAGGCAGTGGGCGAGGGTGTCGAGCATCTGGCCGTCGGCGACCGCGTCGCCTATGCCCAGGGGCCACTGGGCGCCTATGCCGAGGAGCGTGTCATTGCCGCGGATCATGTGGTGGCGCTGCCGGATGGCGTCACTTTCGAGACGGCGGCGGCGGCCATGCTCAAGGGGCTGACCGTCCAGTATCTGCTGCGTCAGACCTACCCGCTGCAGGGCGGCGAGACCATCCTCTTCCATGCGGCGGCCGGCGGTGTCGGCTCGATCGCCTGCCAATGGGCGAGAGCACTTGGCGTCAAGCTCATCGGCACGGTCAGTTCCCCGGAGAAGGCGGCGCTGGCCGAGCGCAACGGCGCCTGGGCGACCATCGACTATACCCGCGAGGATGTCGTCGAGCGGGTGCGCGAACTGACCGCCGGCGAGATGTGCGATGTCGTCTATGACTCGGTGGGCAAGGATACCTGGGAAACCTCGCTGGACTGCCTCAGGAAGCGTGGCCTGATGGTCAGCTTCGGCAACGCCTCCGGTCCGGTGGAAGGCGTCAACATCGGCATCCTCAACCAGAAGGGCGCGCTGTACGTGACGCGGCCGAGCCTCAACGGCTACGCCGATACCCGCGAACGCCTCGAGTCGATGTGTATCGACCTGTTCGCCATGCTGGAAAGCGGCGAGGTGGCCATCGACATCGGTCAACGTTTTCCGCTGGCCGACGCCGGCAAGGCCCAGCAGGCGCTGGCCGACCGCCAGACCACCGGCTCGACCATTCTGCTGCCCTGAGGGAGCCCCGGGCGTCTACAAGGATGCATCGAGCTCGCCGATCAGCCGCTCGCGGCGCTTGAGGGCTTCCAGGCCGGCATTGCCCAGGCGGCTGGCGGTCTCGCTGAGCAGCCCCTCGGCGAGCAGCATGAAGGCGCACATGCTGTTGCTGAAGAACAGGCTCTGGTCGGGTACCACGAAGTGGTATTTCGCCAGCCCGGCCAGGGGCGAGGCGGGCGAGTTCGTCAAGGCGATGACCTGAATGCCCTGACGCGCCGCGACCTCGGCAGTGGCCAGCACGCTGGGGGTATAGGGGAAGCCGCTCGCCACCACCAGGACGTCGTCTTCATCCAGCTGGGCCAGGGCGTCGGCGGCGCCATGGCGGGCCGCATCCAGCATGGCCGCATCGCCACGCAGCATGCCCAGCCCATAGGCCATGAAGGACGCCAGGGAGGCAAACTGGCGCATGCCGTGCACCCGGACCCGCGGCGCCTCGGCCAGTAACCCGGCAGCCTGCTGGAATGTCCGCGCGTCGATGCCCGCCAGCAGGTCTGCCAGGTTGGCGCCTTCCTGCTTTTCCAGCCGCGACAGCCGCTCCATGCCGCCATTTTCCGGCTGGTCGGCCAGCAGGCGCGAGACCTGGTCGCTGTAGAAATGCCGGCCCTGGGTGACGTGACGACGAAAGATACCCTGCAGGCCGGCGAAGCCGCCGAAGCCCAGGCGCTGAGCCAGGCGCGACAGGGTCGAGGGGCTGACGCCGAGGCGCTCGGCGAGATGGCTGATCGACGACACCGCGGTCTCCTGGGGCGCCGCGACCAGCGCCGCCAGCACCTGACGCGAGCGCTTGCCGAGGCGAATCGGACTGGTGTCATCGGCCAGCTCGCTCAGCAGCCTTTCCAGATCCTCGAGGCTGGTCGGGCAGGGCGTGTCGGTGGGCGACATGAGGGCATCCTGGAGAGTCGGTGAGCGGTATCGTGTGGCACCATGCTGCCATATATTGCAAATATTTTTCCATAAGTTGAAAATGGCAATGATATTTGCAAAATCCGGGGAGTCACCATGAGCCATGTGTTTCATCGCCAGCTGTCACACGCCTACCCTACCGCCGTGGCCGGCGAGGGCGCCTATCTGATCGATGCCGAGGGACGGCGCTACCTGGATGCCAGTGGCGGGGCCGCCGTGTCCTGTCTGGGCCACAGCGATACCCGGGTGATCGACGCCATCCAGCAGCAGGTCGGGCAGCTGGCCTATGCACATAGCTCCTTCTTCACCACCGAGCCCATGGAGGCGCTGGCGGACTTCCTGATCGAGCGGGCGCCCGCCGGCTTTTCCTCGGTCTACTTCGTGTCCGGTGGTTCGGAGGCGATCGAGGCCGCGCTGAAGATGGCGCGTCAGTACTTTCTCGAGCGCGGTGAACCGGGGCGCCACAAGCTGATTGCGCGCCGTCAGAGCTATCATGGCAATACGCTCGGCGCACTGGCCACCGGCGGCAATGCCTGGCGCCGTCGCCAGTTCGAGCCGCTGCTGTCTGACGTGAGCCATGTCAGCCCCTGTTATGCCTACCGGGGGCAGGCGGCCGACGAGTCCCCCGAGGCCTATGGCGAGCGCCTGGCGATGGAGCTGGAAGAGGAGATCCAGCGGCTCGGCCCCGAGACGGTCATGGCCTTCGTCGCCGAGCCGGTGGTCGGGGCGACCCTGGGGGCGGTGCCCGCCGTGCCCGGTTACTTCAAGCGCGTGCGCGAGATCTGCGACCGGCACGGCATCCTGCTGATTCTCGACGAGGTCATGTGCGGCATGGGCCGCACCGGCAGCCTGTTTGCCGCCGAGCAGGAAGGCGTCACGGCCGACCTGACGACCATCGCCAAGGGCCTGGGCGGTGGCTATCAGCCGATCGGTGCCACCCTGGTCAGTGACGAGATCCGCCGGACCATTGCCGAGGGCTCGGGGTTCTTCCAGCATGGCCATACCTACATCGGTCATGCCACGGCCTGCGCGGCGGCCCTCGCGGTACAGCGAACCATCGAGGAGCGCGACCTGCTGGCGCGAGTACGCAAGCTCGGGGAGGGCCTGCAGGACCGGTTGGTCGAGCGCTTCGGCGAGCACCCCCATGTCGGCGATATTCGCGGACGCGGGCTCTTCCGCGGTCTCGAACTGGTCGCGGAGCGTGACCGCAAGACGCCCTTCGACCCCTCGCACAAGCTGCATGCCGCCATCAAGCGCACGGCCATGGACGCGGGCCTGATGTGCTATCCCATGGGCGGTACCCTGGATGGGCGGACCGGCGATCATATCCTGCTGGCGCCGCCCTTCATTCTCGAAGACGCTCAGCTGGACGAAATCGTCGACAAGCTCGACGCGACACTCGAACGCGTTCTACCGCTGCGCTGAAGGAGGCCCCGCATGAAGATCGAATCCCGCTTGTCGCCTCTGCAGCAGGACCACATGGATGCCGAGCAACGTCGTGTGCTCGAGGAGATCCTGAGTGGTCCACGGGGCAATCTGGATGGTCCCTTCCTGGCCTGGGTGCACAGCCCCGGCCTGGCCGATCATGCCCAGCGACTGGGGGCCTTCTGCCGCTACGGCACGCGCCTGCCGCTGCGTCTGACCGAGCTTGCCATCCTGGTCACCGCGGCCTGGTGGCAGTCCCAGGCGGAATGGCAGATTCACGCCCCGATCGCCCGCGAGGCGGGCGTGTCCGAAACGTTGATCGAGGCCCTGCGCGATGGGCGGGCGCCGGACGTCGAGCATGACGACGAGGCGCTGGTGGTGCGCCTGGGGCAGGCCATCTACCGCCACAAGCGCGTCGATGATGGCCTCTATGCCGAAGCGGTCGCGGCCCTCGGCGAAGCGGCGGTGGTCGAACTGGTCGGGGTGTTCGGCTACTACGCCCTGGTCGCCATGACCCTGAACGTCTTCGAGGTGCGTCGCGGCAGCGAGCCGTTGCCATTCGCCGAACCGCCACGGGATGAGGTGTGAAGTGTGAGAAGTGTGAGGGGTGAGGAGTGTGAGGGGTGAGGAGTGAGGTGCTCCTCACCCTTCACGCCCTTCACAGCTTACGCCGGGTGGTGGCGCAACACCTTGGACTTGTCGGTGACGAAGGCGTCGTACTCGAAGTCGTCGACGCTGAGCATGTCCAGCACCTCGGCCTCGCGCTGGCGCATGAAGGTCGCGTCGTCTTCGCTGATCAGGCCGGCTTCCAGCGCTGCGTCGACCTGTTGTTCCGGATGCAATGCCTCGGCGGGGATCTCGCCCTTGGCGTGGGCCTTGCCGACCGTGCGGTACAGCGCCTCGGCGCGCTCCTGGGTGGCCAGCAGGGCATTGTAACGGGCCAGGGGGTTGTCCTGGGGACCATCGTCGGCGTCCCAGGTATTGGCCGTCAGCTTGTGGCGCAGGGAGCTGTCATGCGAGATGGCCTGGGCGATCCCGCGGGACAGGTCATCCTCGGGGCGCGACCAGCGACGTCCGCGGGGCATGATGATCAACCGCAGGGTGCGGCCCAGGGCGCGATTGGGCAGGTTGTCGAAGAGCTCGACGAAGGCCTGCTCGGCGCGGTTCAACAGGAAGCGAGCCGCATAATGGAGCACGGCGTCCTCGCCTTCCACGCGCTCGCCTTCGTGCCACTGCTTGAGCAGCATGCTGGCCAGATAGAGGTTGGAGAGTACATCGCCGAGGCGCGCTGAGAGCATCTCGCGTTGCTTGAGTTTCGAGCCCAGGCTGGCCATGGCGGCATCCGCGGCCAGGCCGAAGCCGGCCGACAGGCGCGCGATGTCCTTCGCATAGGGCGCGGCCACGTCATCGAAGGGTACGTCCGGCTTGCCGATGCCCAGGCCCTGGGTCAGGGCGCGGGCGGCATTGCCCAGAATCAGGCCGGCATGGCTGAAGAAGGCGCGGTCGAAGGCCTTGACGTCATCGGCGTCCTTGGCGGCCAGTTCCTCGAGCACATACGGATGGCAGCGAATCGCCCCCTGACCGAAGATCATCAGGTTGCGCGTCATGATGTTGGCGCCCTCGACGGTGATGGCCACCGGGTTGGCGCTGTAACCGATGCCCAGATAGTTGCGTGGCCCGAGCGTCACCGCCTTGCCGCCATGGACGTCCATGGCATCGGCGAGGATCACGCGCTGGAATTCGGTCAGCTGACTCTTGAGGATCGCCGAGGGCACGGCGGGTTTCTGGCCATGGTCGATGGTGTTGGCGGTCTGGTAAACCGCTGCCTGGGCGATGTAGGCCATGGCGGTCATGCGCGCCAGGGGCTCCTGGACGCCTTCCATTTCGGCGACCGGCACATTGAACTGGCGGCGGATTCGCGCGAAGCCGCCCGTCCAGCCGATGGCGTAGCGGGCCGTGCCGGTGGCGCCGGAGGGCAGGGTGATGCAGCGGCCGACCGACAGGCACTCGACCAGCATGCGCCAACCCTGACCGATCATTTCCTCGCCGCCGATGATGGTCGACAGCGGCACGAAGACCTTGTTGCCCTTGATCGGGCCATTGAGGAAGGGGCTGCCGATGGGATGATGACGGCGGCCGATCTGCATTCCCTCGGTTTCGCGAGGCACCAGGGCCAGGGTGATGCCGCGGTCTTCCTCGTCGCCGAGCAGGTGCTCCGGGTCGAACAGACGAAAGGCCAGGCCGACCACGCTGGCGATCGGCGCCAGGGTGATCCAGCGCTTCTCGAAGGTCAGTTCGAGGCCCAGCATCTCTTCGCCATCCACCTCGCGTTTGACCACCACGCCGACATCCGGCAGGGAAGTGGCGTCGCTGCCGGCCCTGGGGCCGGTCAGGCCGAAGCAGGGGATCTCGCGGCCGTCGGCCAGGCGCGGCAGGTAGTGGTCCTTCTGTTCCTGGGTGCCATATTTGAGCAGCAGCTCGCCTGGCCCCAGGGAGTTGGGCACGCCGACGGTGACCATCAGCGTCTCGCTGACCGAGAGCTTCTGCAGGATGGTCGATTGCGCCTTGGCGGAGAAGCCCAGGCCGCCATACTCTTCGGGAATGATCATGCCGAAGAAGCGCTCGCGCTTGAGATAGTCCCAGAGTTCCTGGGGAAGGTCGGCGCGTTCGCGGGCGATGTCCCAGGCATTGCACATGCCGGCCGCGACGCTGCACTGGTGATCGACGAAGGCGCGCTCCGCGTCGCTCAGGCCGTCATCCTTGAAGTCCAGCAGGCGCTGCCAGTTCGGGCGACCCGAGAAGAGCTCGCCGTCCCAGGCCACGCTGCCGGCCTCCAGGGCGGTGTGTTCGGTCTCGGAGACCTTTGGCGCCACCTTCTTGAAGACGGCAAAGAGGCGTGGAGTCAACCAGGCGCCGCGAATGCCGGCCAGGCCACAGGCGGCGATGGCGGCGGTGACGATCAGCAGCAACACGCCGATCACCGAGGCGCCGGCGAAGATGCCGATCAGGCCGGTAACGCCGGTGACCGCCAGTGCCGGCAGGGCGCCTGCCTCACGGCGCATAACGATCAGCAGGCCGGCCACGGCCAGCACGAGCAGTATCAGGGTCAACATGAGCATCTCCGGGTGTGAGATAAAATTCGAACGTCTGTTTGAATTCTTGCAGAATAGCCCACTTTCCTGCAACTGACCAGTCAGGCAAAGGTGGTAGTGGTTGGATGGCATAGCCGGCGGCAGGTCCCTGGACAGCAAAACGCCCCGTGCTGTCCTTAACTGACAGCCGGGGCGTCGTGGCGCGTGCCTGGCGGCGGCGTTATGAGGTCTGGTCGAGCCGGCGCATGGGCGTCTGTTGGGCCGGGGCTCCCTGGGCCACGTAATAGGGCGCATCGCTCTTCGCCAGGGCCTCGCGGCCACGGATCTTGTCGGCCATTTTCTCGGCCAGCATCAGCGTCGGCGCGTTGAGGTTGCCGGTGGGAATCACCGGGAACAGGGAGGCATCGACGACGCGCAGGCCCTCCAGGCCATGCACCCGCCCGGCACCATCGACCACGCTGTCCTCGCCTTCGCCCATACGGCAGCTACCACAGGGGTGGTAGGCGGTCTCGGCGTGCTCGCGGACGAAGGCGTCGAGCTCGGCATCGGACTGGACGTCGGGGCCCGGTGAGATTTCCCGGCCACGATAGTCGTCGAAGGCCGGCTGCTGGATGATTTCCCGGGTCAGGCGAATGGCGTCACGGAATTCCTGCCAGTCCTTGTCGGTGGACATGTAGTTGAACAGGATGCTGGGCGCCGCCGCCGGATCCCGGGATGTCAGGCGAATGCGGCCCTCGCTCTCGGAGCGCATGGAGCCGACATGGGCCTGGAAGCCGTGGGCCTCGACCGCGCTCTTGCCGTTGTAGCTGATGGCGATGGGCAGGAAGTGGTACTGCAGGTTGGGCCATTCCTCCTCGTCGCGACTGCGGATGAAGCCGGCGGCCTCGAACTGGTTGCTGGCACCGACGCCCTTGCCCAGCAGCATCCACTCGGCACCGATCTTCGGCTGGTTCCACCACTTCAGGGCCGGATACAGCGAGATGGGCTGGGTGCACTCGTACTGGATGTACATCTCCAGGTGGTCCTGCAGGTGGGTACCGACATTGTCGTTGACCAGCACCGGCTCGATGCCGAATTCATCGAGGACATCCTGCGGACCGACGCCGGAGCGCTGCAGAATCTGCGGCGAAGCCACGGCTCCGGCACACAGCAGGACTTCACGACGCGCTCGGACCTCCTGGGTATTGCCCTTGCGGGCGTAACGTACACCCGTGGCGCGTTTGCCCTCGAAGGTGATGACGTCGGTCATGGCACGGGTCTCGATGGTCAGGTTGGGGCGTTCCTTGACCTGGTCGAGGTAGCCGCGTGCCGTGGAGGCGCGGCGGCCGTTGGGCGTGACGAAGCGGTCCATGGGACCGAAGCCTTCCTGCTGATACCCGTTGACGTCTTCGGTAGCGGGATACCCGGCCTGTTGGCCGGCCTCGATGAAGGCGTGGTAGAGCGGGTTGTTGCCGGCCTTGGGAGTGGTCACGCTGACCGGTCCATCGCCGCCATGATAGTCATTGGGGCCGATATCGCGGGTCTCGGCCTTGCGGAAGTAGGGCAGGCAGTCGGCATAGGTCCAGTCTTCCAGGCCGTCACACTTGGCCCAGTTGTCATAGTCCAGGGCGTTGCCGCGGATGTAGCACATGCCGTTGATCAGCGAGGAGCCGCCCAGGCCCTTGCCGCGCCCGCACTCCATGCGCCGGCCGTCCATGTGCGGTTCCGGGTCGGTTTCGAAGGCCCAGTTGTAGCGTTTGCCCTGCAGGGGGTAGGCCAGTGCCGCGGGCATCTGGGTCCGGAAGTCGAAGCGGTAGTCGGGGCCGCCGGCCTCGAGCAGCAGGACCTGGACATCCGGGTCTTCGGTCAGGCGCGCGGCCAGGACATTGCCGGAAGAACCGGCGCCGATGATGACATAATCGAATTCACGAATCTGGGGCATGGGAGCCTCCCAAGGCTGAAACGGAGATGGATTTCGGGCGGTGGTTGCCTGGCCCGCTGCGGCTGATACGGACAGGCGGCGATGAGCGGCGGGGACAAGCTGAAGCGAGGGTCATCCGCCATGGGTGAGGCGCATGCCGCCGAACGGGCTGGCCATGGAAGGCCAGTCCAGGTCCTGCAAGCGAAGCAGGAAGCGGGAGCGCCGCAGGGCGGATGTAGCGCCCATGGAGGGGTTTACAGCGCCCTCGCGCAAGCTTGTCGACGCAACAGCTCATCGCGTCGCCGGTTAGCCAAGGGCTTTAGAACACCGACTCGAAGGGCCCCATTTCCACCTGTACGGACTTGGTCTGGGTATAGTGGCCCAGTGTTTCCAGGCCATTCTCGCGGCCCACGCCGGACTGCTTGTAGCCGCCAACCGGCATCTCGGCAGGGGAGTCGCCCCAGGTGTTGATCCAGCAGATGCCCGCCTCGAGGCGATGAATCACCCGATGGGCGCGATTCAGGCCCTCGGTGAAGACGCCGGCGGCCAGGCCGTAGCTGGTGTCGTTGGCGCGACGAATCACTTCCTCTTCGTCATCGAAGGCCAGAATCGACATCACCGGCCCGAAGATCTCCTCCCGGACGATGCGCATGCTGTCGTCGCAGTCGGTAAAGACGGTGGGCGCCGCCCAGGCCCCGTTGGTCCAGGTGCCCTGATCCCAGGCATCACCACCGGCCAGCACGCGTGCGCCTTCCTGCTTGCCCAGTTCGATGTAGGACAGCACCTTTTCCTGATGTTCGAAGCTGACCAGCGGGCCGAAGTTGACCGCCGGGTCCAGCGGATCACCGGCCTTGATGCGTGCCACGCGCTCGGCGATCTTCGCCTCGAAGGCCTCCTTGATGGAGCTGTCGACGAACACGCGTGTGCCATTGGTGCAGATCTGGCCGCTGGAGTAGAAGTTGGCCATCATGGCGCCATCGGCGGCACGATCCAGGTCGGCATCGTCGAAGACGATCAGCGGCGACTTGCCGCCGAGCTCCATGGTCACGTCCTTGAGGCTGGAGGCGGCGGAGGCCGACATCACCTTCTTGCCGGTGCCCACCTCGCCGGTGAACGACACCTTGTCGATGCCGCCGTGGCCGGTGATCAGCTGGCCGACGCGGCCGTCACCATGCACCACATTGAAGACGCCATCGGGCATGCCGGCTTCGCTGAACACCTCGGCCAGCACCATGGCGGTCAGCGGGGTCACCTCGCTGGGCTTGAAGACCACGGCGTTGCCGGCGGCCAGGGCCGGGGCGGACTTCCAGCAGGCGATCTGGATCGGATAGTTCCAGGCGCCGATGGCCCCGATCACGCCCAGCGGCTCCGGACGCGTATAGACGAAGGAGGTATCGCGCAGCGGAATCTGGCTGCCCTCGATGGCCCCGGCCAGGCCGGCGTAGTATTCGAGCACCTCGGTGCCGGTGGCGATGTCCACGGCGGAGGTCTCGCTGATCGGCTTGCCGGTGTTGCGTGACTCGAGTTCGGCAATTTCGTCGTTGCGCTCCCGCAGCAGCGCCACGGCGCGCGCGAGGACGCGGCCACGCTCGGCACCGGTCATGGCGGCCCAGGTGCGCTGGCCTTGACGGGCCGCCGCGACGGCGCTGTCGACGTCGGCCTCGCCGGCCTGCTGAACCCTGGCCAGCAGACTGCCGTCGTAGGGATTCACGACCTCGAAGGTCTCACCGGAGGTGGCGTCCACATGGGCGCCATTGATGTAGAGGGACTGGGTATCGAGCTGTGTCATGGTAGCTCCCGTCAGGATTCGGCTTGGAAATTGGCAGTGAGCAGCGAGGCTCGGGCCTCGGGTGCTTGCAGCAGTTGGTCAAGGTAGTCGCGTGCCAGGCGCCGGGCGTGGTCCGAGTCCAGACCTTCCGGCGTCAGAGCGCCGCGCAGCCAGAGACCGTCGATCATGGCGGCCAGGGCGCGGGCGGCATCGCGAGCGGTTTCGCATGGCATGAGCCGTCGAAACTGGTGGCAGAGGTTGGCATACAGGCGCCGGTCATTGACGTTCTGCAGGCGTTGCAGCTGCGGCTGATGCATGCTGCTGGCCCAGAAGGCCAGCCAGGTCTTGGCCACCGGCCCGGTCACCTGGGTGCGGTCGAAGTTGCCGTCGATGATGGCCTCCAGGTGGGCCTGGGGCGAGGACGTCGACAGCGCTCGGCGGCGCGCCGCCACGGCATCTCTCAGGTCATTGAGAATCTGGCGCATGGTCGCCTCCATCAGGCCATCCTTGCCACCGAAGTAATGGCTGATGATGCCGGCCGAAACGCCGGCCTGCCGCGAGATGCGCATGACCGTGGCATCCGCCAGGCCGACATCGTCGATGGCGGTCATGGTGGCCTTGATCAGCTGCTGGCGACGGATGGGTTCCATTCCAACCTTGGGCACCTTGCTGCCTCCTCTGTGAGTGCTGACCGTTGAGCGGTGGAGCGGTTGCCGTCTTGCATCCGGGTGCACCGCCATGATTATGATAGGGACAGTCTGGCACTTTTTTATTGAATGTTCAATCAATAAAAATAACCAGTCTGGCCGATAGCCTTGCCAGAGGCGCCTGTACTCGTCGCGGATAGCACGAGCACAGAGGCCAACGTCCCGTCCCGGACGTTCGTTCAGACTGTCCACTTTGACAAGGGAGATAGCTCGATGAACAAGATGACCAAGGGTTTGCTGAGCACGACACTGGTGCTTGCCGCCGCGCCGGCGATGGCGGCCGACGACAGTTGTCAGCCGGTGCGTTTCGCCGAGGTCGGCTGGACCGACATCACGGCGACAACGGCCCTGACCACCCAGGTCCTGGGAGCCATGGGGTATGAGACGCGCATCGACACGGTGTCCGTGCCGATTGCCTATTCCGGCATGAAAAACGGCGACTTCGATGTCTTTCTAGGCAACTGGATGCCATCCATGGCCTCCATCAGCGATCCCTATGTCGAGCGCGGCGAGGTCGAACGCCTGGGTGCCAACCTGAAAGGGGCCAAGTACACTTTGGCGGTGCCACAGTATGTGCATGATGCCGGTGTCACTTCGGTGGAAGATCTGGACGAGCATGCCGAGCGTTTCGACAGCCAGCTACATGGCATCGAGGCCGGTAATGACGGCAACCGGATGATTCAGAAGATGATCGACGACGATGCCTTCGGCCTGGGCGACTGGGAGCTGATCGATTCCAGCGAAGCCGGCATGCTGGCCGAGCTCAAGGCGCGGGTGCCCGACGAGAAGTGGATGGTCTTCCTGGGCTGGGAGCCGCATCCGATGAATTCCAATTTCGAGATGGCCTACCTCAAAGGGGCGGATGATTACTTCGGCCCGAACCTGGGGGGCGCCACCGTTTATACCAATACGCGGGCCGGCTACAGCGAAGCCTGCCCGAATGTCGGCAAGCTGCTGGAGAATCTCAGCTTTACCCTGAAAATGGAAAACCAGTTGATGGGCACCATCATGGATGAGGGCGTTGAACCGGGTAAGGCGGCGCGTGACTACCTGCAGGCCAATCCCGGTGTGCTGGATGACTGGCTCGCGGGCGTGACCACGCAGACCGGCGAGCCTGCTCTGCCGGCCGTCAAGCAGGCGCTGTCCATCGAGGAATGAGGCGCAACGCGGGCTTGTCAGGTGGCAGGCCCGCGTGCATAATTTCCATCTCGCTGCGGCGGGGAGCAAAAAGGCTACGTAGCTCAGCTGGTTAGAGCACATCACTCATAATGATGGGGTCCCCTGTTCGAATCAGGGCGTAGCCACCAGAGATCCTCGAGAGTCGCCCGATCGGTGTTGCCGTTCGGGCGACTTTTTTGCAGCCCAGGGCGCGTGAAACTCGTGGTCAATACTTGACGTCGGCGAGTCGATCCGTATACTACGCCCCGTGTTCGAGGTCG
>NZ_BJOC01000016.1 GCF_006540005.1 Halomonas halmophila
ATGCTGCTGTGCGTCGTTGCCTCGATGCCATTCGTCTGAACCGTCCAGCATGCTGGTAGCTCACCGCGTCGAGCCGCGAGCGCCTTTTCTACCTGTGCAGTAAAACGCCGACCCTGAGGCCGGCGTGATGTCACGATTCATTGAGTTGTCCCGAGAATAGCTGCAGGGCAATCAGTCGTCGTGTTCGGCAAACTGGATGCCGCTTTTCAGTCGTGAATAGTCGAGCAGAATCTGGGCCGACTCGATGAGTGGGGCGCGCTCGAGTGGCTGGACATCGTCCTTGTCATCCTGTTTGCGACTGTCGATCCAGTCGTCCAGCGGCTCCAGGCCCAGGGCGTCGCGCCTTTCGTTCTCCAGGGCGAGCTGTGCGGCCTCGCGTGCCTGGGTCTCCTGACGCCGCTGCTCCAGATTGAGGCTGACGCTGGTGTGCTGCTCACGCAGCCGCTCGGCCAGCTCTGCACGTTCTTCCAGGTAATGAAAGTTGGGGCGTTCCTCGGCACGTTGCTCGTGGCGCTGCCGCAGGGTCCCCAGAAAGCGGCGCGGCTCACCATATTGGCGATACTGCACCTTGCGTACGCTATCCCAGGCCAGGGCGTTGTCCAGGCTGCTTTCGCCGATGGTCTCCGGGTCGACCAGGGAAGGGAACTCGATATCCGGTGCGACGCCCCGGTTCTGGGTGCTGTCACCCGAGATGCGGTAGAACTTGGCCCGGGTCAGCTTGATCTGCCCCTGGTTGAGTTCGTTGAGTGTCTGAACCGTGCCTTTGCCGAAGGTGTTGCTGCCGACGACCAGGCCGCGTCCGTAATCCTGGATGGCGCCGGCGAAGATTTCCGATGCGGATGCCGAGAGACGGTTGACGAGCACCACCAGCGGGCCGTCATAGAGGGTGCCGCTGTTGGTATCGCCGTAGAGGTTGATGCGCCCCTGAGCATCGCGCACCTGAACCGTGGGGCCGCGATCGATGAACAGACCGAGCATGGAGTTGGCCTCCTGGAGGGCGCCACCGCCATTGTTGCGCAGGTCGAGCACGATGCCCTCGACATTCTGGTCACGCAGCTTCTTGACCTCCTTGGCAACATCGCGGGTGGTGCTGCGATAATCTTCCTTGCCGGCCTGCCAGGCTTCGAAATCCACGTAGAAGGCCGGTACCTCGATCACACCGACACGGTGCGTGCCGTCGTCGCGCTCAACTTCCACTACCTCGCTCTGGGCGGCCTGATCCTCCAGCTTGACGGTATCCCGTGTGATCTCGATGACCTTGGAACGGGTCATGTCCATGGCCTGGCCGGGGACGATTTCCAGCTTGACGACGGAGCCCTTGGGCCCGCGTATCATGTCGACCACTTCGTCCAGCCGCATGCCAACCACGTTGACGACTTCCTCGCCTTCCTGACCGACGCCGATGATGCGGTCGGCAGGCTTGAGCACGCCGGCTTTTTCCGCCGGCCCGCCGGGTACCAGGCTCGAGACCTTGACGTATTCCCCGTCCGCCTGGAGCAAGGCCCCGATTCCTTCCAGGGAAAGCTTCATCTGGATGTCGAAATCCTCGCTTTCGCGAGGTGACATGTAGCTGGTGTGCGGGTCAATGGTATCGGTGACCGCCGTCATCAATAGGTTGAAGACATCTTCGGTCTTGGTCTGGCGCACGCGGTTGAGCTGCGCCTCGTAACGTTCACGCAGGGTTTCCTCGATGGTCTTCTGCTGCTCGACAGCCTCGCCAGAAGTGCTGTCTGCGGAATCTGCGCTGTCCGAGGCATTGTCAGCCTCACGTTCCTGGGCATCCTGACGATTGATCGTCAGTTGTAACGCGGCATTCTTGAGGCGTTTGGTCCAGAGTTTATCCAGCTCGGCCTCGCTGCTGGCCCAAGGCGTGTCTGAGCGATCCAGCGCGAGCCGCTGATGTCCCTCGAACGTGAAATCCAGGCCCTTGTCGAGTCGGGCCAGTAGCCACTCGAGACGCTCCTCGACGCGTTGCTGGTAGCGTTCGTGGAGGTCGAAGGCTGTGCCCAGCTCGCCCTCGAGCACGGTCTCGTCCAGGCCGGTACGCAGCGACGGAAGTCCTTGATGTCTCGGCGCAGCAGGTAGGCGCGTTGGCCATCCAGAACGTCCAGGTAGCGCTGGAAGGCGCGTCGGGACCACTCATCATCGAGTTCGATATCCGCATAGTGGCCATCGAGCAGGGAGTCGGCAACTTCCTCGGCGGTCTGGCGTTGAGCATCGCTGGGCGAGAGGTCGGCCAGTGCCGGACCGGCGACCAGCAGCAGGACCAGGGCCGATACGCGCCCCAGGGTGGCAAACAGGCTCATCAATGAAGCACTCCCTGAATCATGTACACTCTGTCTAACTGGATGGCGACCCAGCTCCCGGGTCAGTCGACCGAACGAGCATTGTAGCAGTTCCTGCGAGATGCCAAGACCCCCTGTAGAATGTCCCTTGAATTCACCGATTTTTTGCCAGTCGCCCGATGTTTCGTGAAGAGGATCCCATGACCCAGAATGCTCGACTGGAGCGTTTGCTCGATTTCCTGCGTCGCTCGCCGACGCCCTGGCACGCCACGGCCAACATGGTCGAGCGTCTGGAAGCCGCCGGCTTCCGCCGCCTCGATGAAACGGCCGCCTGGCAGCTCGAGCCGGGCGAACGTGTCTACATCACCCGCAACGACTCCTCGCTGATCGCCTTGCAGCTGCCCCACGGCCCCCTGGAGGCCCTGCGGATGATCGGCGCGCACACCGATAGCCCCGGGCTAAGGCTAAAGCCGCAGGCGCCCCAGGTCGCGGCGGGCTGGTTGCAGCTGGGGATCGAGGTCTATGGCGGGGCCTTGCTGGCCCCCTGGTACGATCGTGATCTGGGGCTTGCCGGGCGGGTTCACGTGCGGCATGACGATGGTCGGCTGGAAGGGGTGAAGCTCAACGTCGAGCAACCCCTGGCCATTGTGCCCAGCCTGGCGATCCACCTGGATCGCGACGCCAACAATGGCCGCTCCATCAACCCGCAGACCGAGATGCCGCCAGTGCTCCTGCAGGGGGGCGAGGATGCCGATCTGGACCGTCTGCTGCGCAGCTGGATTGCCGACCAGCACGGCCTGGAGGGGGTGGAGATCATCGATTTCGAGCTGGCCCTGTATGACGTCCAGCCACCGTCTCGCGTCGGTGTCGATGGCGAGCTGATCGCCAGTGCGCGACTCGACAACCTGCTGTCGTGCTTCATCGGGCTGGAAGCGTTGCTGGACAGCGATGGGCGCCAGGGCGCCGTGCTGGTCGCCAATGATCACGAAGAGGTTGGCAGTGCCAGTGCCTGTGGCGCCCAGGGCCCCTTCCTCGGCGATGTGCTCAAGCGGGTCAATGCCGCCCTCGGCGAGCCCGGGGAGGAAGGCTTCATTCGTCTGATCCAGTCCTCGCGGCTGATTTCCTGTGACAATGCCCATGCCCTGCACCCGAACTTCCGGGACAAGCATGACGCGGCCCACGGCCCGGCCATCAACGGCGGCCCGGTGATCAAGGTCAATGCCAACCAGCGTTATGCCACCAACAGTGACACCTCGGCCATGTTCCGCGACCTGTGCCGCCAGGCCGACGTGCCGGTGCAGACCTTCGTCACGCGCGCCGATATGGGCTGTGGCAGCACCATCGGGCCGATCACGTCCACCGAGCTCGGCGTACCGACTCTGGATGTGGGCGTGCCACAGTGGGCCATGCACTCGATCCGCGAGACGGCCGGCGTACGGGACGTCGATTACCTGACCCGGGTGCTGACCGCCTTCGTCGAGCGGGAGGAGCTGTAAGCGCGCGAGTGGCGAATAGCGAGAAACGAGTAACGAGCTGTTGGCAGCCAGCTCGGGGTGTGTGGCTCATGTTCGGCACTTGTTGCTCGCATCTCGAAACTCGTGGCGAGAAACGCAAAAAGCCCGCCGGGCGAACCAGGCGGGCTTTTCGGTGTTCTGGTGGCTACGCCCTGATTCGAACAGGGGACCCCATCATTATGAGTGATGTGCTCTAACCAGCTGAGCTACGTAGCCGACAACGGAGGCGAATGATACGCATGATGCCGGGGCTCGTCAAGCGGATCCCTAGACATTGAAGCGGAAGTGGATGACGTCACCGTCCGAGAGTACATACTCCTTGCCCTCGAGCCGCCACTTGCCGGCATCCTTGGCGCCCTGTTCGCCGCCCAGGCTGACATAGTCGTCGTAGGCGATAACCTCGGCGCGGATGAAGCCCTTCTGGAAGTCGGTGTGGATGGCACCGGCGGCTTCCGGCGCCGTGGCCCCGATCTTGACCGTCCAGGCGCGGACTTCCTGGACGCCGGCGGTGAAGTAGGTCTGCAGCCCGAGCAGGGCATAGCCGGCACGGATCACGCGATCCAGGCCGGGTTCCGCCATGCCCATCTCGTCGAGGAACATGGCGCGTTCTTCGTCATCGAGTTCGGCGATCTCCGCCTCGATCTGGTTGCAGACCGGTACCACCACGGCTCCTTCTTCCTCGGCGATGGCCCTGACGGTATCCAGGTAAGGGTTGTCGTCGAAGCCGTCCTCGTTGACGTTGGCAATGTACATCGTCGGCTTGAGCGTCAGCAGGCCGTAACTCTTGAGCTGATGCTTTTCGTCATCGTCCAGGCCGAAGCTGCGCAGTGGCTGGCCTTCGGCCAGGTGCGGATGAATGCGGTCGAGCAGGGCCTTGGTGGTAATGGCCTCCTTGTCGCCGCCCTTGACCACGCGTGCCAGGCGCTGGCTGGCGCGCTCGACGGTGTCCAGATCGGCCAGCGCCAGCTCGAGATTGATGGTCTCGATATCGGCCTTGGGATCCACTTCGTTGGCGACGTGGATGACATTGTCGTTCTCGAAGCAGCGCACCACATGGGCGATCGCCTGGGTCTCGCGGATATTGGCCAGGAACTGGTTGCCGAGGCCCTCACCCTTGGATGCCCCCGCGACCAGGCCGGCGATATCGACGAACTCCATGGTGGTGGGAATCACCTTGTGGGGCTTGACCATGCTCGCCAGCTTGTCCAGGCGCGGATCCGGCATCGGCACGATACCCACGTTGGGCTCGATGGTGCAGAACGGGAAGTTTTCAGCGTCGATGCCTGATTTGGTCAGGGCATTGAAAAGGGTCGATTTGCCGACATTGGGCAGGCCGACGATACCGCAGTTGAAACCCATGAGAGCATCCTGGAAAGGTGTTCGGAAATGTGATGGCCGGTATTCTACGCGACCGAGCTGTAAGCCTTAAGCTTTAAGCGGTAAGAAAAAACCGCCCGGCTGCACCGGGAGCTATAAGCTGTAAGCTTTAAGCGGTAAGGAAAATCTTGGCTCACCGGGGGCAGAAAGTTTTCTGGCTTACGGCTTACGGCTTACCCCTCACGCCTCACCCTTTTCAGCTGTTGGCTGAAAAGCTGTGCAACCGCTGCATGGCGCGGTGCCATTCCCCGCTGATGGCGTCGGGCAGGGTGGCGCGGCATTCGCTGATGGCGTCGTCGATGGCGTGGCGTTCCTGCTTGCCGGGGCGGTTCAGCACGTACTGGGTCACCTGGCTGGCGTGGCCGGGGTGGCCGATGCCGATGCGGGCGCGTTGAAAGGTGTTAGCGTTGCCCAGGGCGCGGGCGATGTCGCGCAGGCCGTTGTGTCCACCATGGCCGCCGCCCTGCTTGTAGCGGGCACAGCCCGGTGCCAGGTCGAGTTCATCGTGCGCGACGAGGAGTTCCTCGGGCGACAGCTTGAAGAAGTTGGCGAGGGCGGCCACGGCGCCACCGGAGCGATTCATGTAGGTGGTCGGGACCAGCAGGTGGAGCTCCTGACCGTCGACCATGGCCTTGGCATAGAGCCCCAGGAACTTCTTCTCCGGGCGCAGGCTGGTGCCGGCCTCCCGGGCGACACTCTCGACCAGCCAGGCGCCGGCATTGTGGCGCGTGGCGGCGTACTGGTCGCCGGGGTTGGCGAGTCCGATCAGGGCCTTGATGCGTGCCATGGCGTGTCTCCGGCGAGATCCTCGAGGGCGAATGAAACGCATGCTTTGCGCGCTACCCGCGGGCAGGCGGCGGGCAAAGCAGGCGTCGAGCGAGCGGGAGGACAAACGAAAGGGGCCACCGAAGTGGCCCCAGGAAGTCGACAGGCGCTTACTCCTTGCTGTCTTCTTCCTCGTCGTCGCCCTTGGCACCGCCGTCGGCCTGGCCTTCCTCGGCAGAGGCGTCGGTGTCTTCGGCTTCTTCTTCCTCGGTCTGCATGACCTTGGCCTTGGTCACGTTGACGATGGCCTGGTCATGGTCTTCGCCGTGGGACAGCTCGACGACGGTCACGCCGGCCGGCACCTGGATGTCGGAGAGATGCAGCGTCGCACCGATCTCGAGGTCGGCGATGTTGACTTCGAGATAGTCGGGCAGGTCCTTCGGCAGGCAGCTGATCTCGACGTCGTTGGCCAGCTGGTGAAGCTCACCATCCTGCTCCTTGATGGCCTTGGAATCTTCCTGGCCAACAACGTGCAGCGGGACACGCATGGTGATCTCGTGGGTGGCATCGACGCGCATGAAGTCGGCGTGCGTGACCAGCGGCTTGTAGGGATGGCGCTGGAGGTCACGGACCACGACCTGCTGCGGCTTGCCGTCGACTTCGAGGTTGATCAGTGAAGAGAAGAAGGCCTCTTCCTCGATCGACTTGTAGAAGACGGTCTTGTCGACGGCGATGGCCTGCGGTGCCTTGTCGCCACCATAGATGATGGCAGGCACTTGTTCGTTCGCACGACGCAGGCGGCGGCTCGCACCTTTCCCCAGGTCGTTGCGAACGCTGGCGGTGAGGGTATAGTCGGACATGATGTTGCCTCTTGCTGAAAGATAACAAGAGCGCCAGAGATCGCGACCAATCTCTGACGCTCTCAGGTGCCCCGGAGGGCGCTTTCCGGCGTCATGCTGGCTGAGGATCGCCTCAGTGGAACATGGCGCTGACGGATTCTTCGTTGCTGACGCGGCGGATCGCTTCGGCGATCAGGCCGGCGACGCTGAGCTGCCGGATCTTGCCGCTGCGGCGCGCGTGTTCGGACAGCGGGATGGTATCGGATACCACGACTTCGTCGAGTACCGAGCCACTGATGTTGTCGACCGCCGGCCCCGACAGGATCGGGTGGGTGGCGTAGGCCACCACGCGGCAGGCGCCGTGATCCTTGAGCGCCTCGCCGGCTTTGCACAGGGTGCCGGCGGTATCGATCATGTCATCGACGACCACGCAGGTGCGGTCCTGGATTTCGCCGATGATGTGCATGACCTGTGCCTGGTTGGCCTGGGGCCGGCGCTTGTCGATGATCGCCAGGTCGGCATTGAGCTGCTTGGCAATGGCGCGTGCGCGCACCACACCGCCGACGTCCGGCGACACGACGACCAGGTCGTCGTAGTTCTGGCGCTCGATGTCATCGAGCAGGATCGGCGAGCCGTAGACGTTGTCCACCGGAACGTCGAAAAAGCCCTGTATCTGATCGGCGTGCAGGTCCATGGTCATCACCCGGTCGACGCCGGCCTTGACCATCATGTCGGCCACGATCTTGGCCGAGATGGGCACACGGGCGGAGCGCACGCGGCGATCCTGGCGGGCATAGCCGAAGTAGGGGACAACGGCGGTAACCCTGGCGGCGGAGGCGCGGCGCAGGGCATCAACCATCAGGATCAATTCCATCAGGTTGTCATTGGTCGGTTCGCAGGTTGGCTGCAGGATGAAGACATCCTTGCCGCGCACGTTCTCGTTGATCTCGACCGCGACTTCGCCGTCGCTGAACTGTCCGACGGTGGCATGACCTAATCGGTTATCCAGGCTCTCGGCGACCTTTTGGGCGAGTTCGGGGTTGGCGTTCCCGGCGAAAACCATCAATTTTGACACGCGCAGCCACCTTTGCAGTGTTGGGTCTTCAGTATGTCGGATCTGGCCTTTCCCGGCGGAAAATGGCTGGGGTAGCAGGATTCGAACCTGCGCATGCTGATACCAAAAACCAGTGCCTTACCACTTGGCGATACCCCAGCAACTCGCCGCTCCGGATCGGGCTGGCGTCGCCTCGGCGAACGCTCATGGATCCAGGGCATCCTGCAAGGGGGAGCGGTTGAGGCCGCGGGCCACGAACGCCTGCCATGACGCGGGAAGCTCGCCAGCCAGTGACTCGGCGGCTTCCCGGCTGTCCAGTCGGGCAAATACGCAGGCGCCCGTGCCGGTCAGCATTGATGGCGCTTTCGAGCCAAGCCAGTCCAGTGCCCTGGCGACGTCTGGATAAAGTCGTCTGACCGTGGCTTCGCAGTCGTTTCGCCAGCTCGCCGCTCCCCCTTGGAGTGCGCGCGTAATGGTAATGGGGGGGGTGTTCCGTGTCAATTCCGGGGCCTTGAAGACTGCCGGGGTCGAGACGCCGACGCCGGGGTGAACGACCACGAACCAGGGGCAGTCGAGCTTCACATGGGTCAGCCGCTCGCCGATGCCTTCGCCCCAGGCGGCATGCCCGTGAACGAAGACGGGGACATCGGCCCCCAGTCCGAGGCCGATCTCGGCCAGTTCCGGTGTCGTCAGGCCGAGTCGCCAGAGTCGGTTGAGGCCATGCAGGGTGGTGGCGGCATCACTGCTTCCGCCGCCGAGCCCGCCGCCCATGGGCAATGTCTTGTGCAGCCGGATCCGGGCGCCGCAAGACGTCCCCGTCCGTTGCTGCAGCCGTCGGGCGGCGCGCCGCACCAGGTTGTCGTCGCTGGCCACCTCGGGCAATTCGGTGTCGAGGACAATCTGGCCATCGTCGCGCCACGCGAAGTCGAGCGTGTCGCCCCGGTCCAGGAACTGGAACAGCGTCTGCAGCAGGTGGTAACCGTCGTCCCGGCGGCCGATGATGTGCAGCATGCGATTGAGCTTGGCCGGGGCCGGGAGGGTCAGCCGGGAAGTCTCAGTCATCGTCAGCGAATTCCGGCTGCCAGCGTGTTACCACCAGGGTGACGTCCAGGTCGTCATAGGTCATTTTCAGGCGTCGCGGCAGCCAGAGTTCGCCGACGCGTGTCCAGGCACGGTAGTCGATGCGCCAGCCATCCTGCTTGAGCAGCGTCGGGAAGCCCAGCGCGTCCTTTTGCACCTCGTGCGGGCGGTCGGCAGGCAGGCCGCGCATCCACTGGGTCAGGGCGGAGATCGGCAGCGACCAGCCCAGTTCCTGCTGCATCAGGGCCTGGGGGCTCTCGGCTTCGGCGCGACCTTCGCCGGTGGTCAGCGAGACTCGGCCTTCGCGGCCTTTCAGTACGCTGCGCCCGCTGCCGAAGGGGCCGCTGAGCAGGATGCGGAAATAGTAGGGCGTCTGCAGCCAGTCGAGGTTGGCGCTGATGGAGTCCTGCGGTGTGCGCAGGCCGACCTTGCCCTGCAATTCCCAGCCTTGCAGTTCGTCGAGGCGTTGCTGTTGCGCTGCCCATTGTCCCTGGCTGCGTCCCACCTCGCCGGAGGTGGGCGCCTTGCTGGCGCAGCCCGCGACAAGCAGCAGCCCCAGGCTCAAGGCGCCCAGGCGCAGAATGCGATATGGCATGGTGGCTTCCTTTTTCCAGTCAGGCTCGACGTCGTGGAGCCTCGTCTTCAATGACTGCATCGGCATTCATCCGGTGCGCGGGTCAGCGATCATGGTGCCAGTTCGGGCAGCCGCTGCAGCAGCTCATCGATCCTGGGGTGTGAGGCGAAGCGCCGCCGGGCCTGTTCGAGCAGGGCACGGGCGCGCTCGCGGCGATCGAGCCGCCACAGGACTTCAATCAGATGGGCCGCGACCTCCTGATCCTTCATGCCCTGCCAGGCGCGTTCCAGCCAGGGCAGGGCGGCCTTGGGGTCTCCCTGGCGATAGCGTACCCAGCCCATGCTGTCGAGGATGGCCGGGTCGTTCGGCGCCAGCTGGTGTGCGCGCTCGATCAGCTGCCTGGCTTCGTCCAGGCGCTTCTTGAGGTCGTGGTCGGCCAGGGTATAGCCCAGGGCGTTCAGCGCATTGGCGTTGTCCGGCTGCTGATCGAGAAGCTTGCGCAGATCGCTTTCCATGACCTTCAGGTTCCCCCGGCGTGCTGCCCGCATGGCCCGCTGATAACGCAACTGAGTGCTGTCCGGGTGGGCCTCGATCGCCTGGTCGAGGAGGGCATCGGCCTGGGCGGTACTGCCCTGGCTGGCCAATAATTCCACCTCCAGGGAGAAGAGGCCGGGTGCCTCCCGGGGATGGCGTAGTCGCTCGATGCGCAGGAAAGTGCGGGCATCCTGGGGCCTGTCGTTATCGAACAGCATGCGGGCGGCGTTGGCCCTGGCCGTCAGGAAGTCCTCGCCTTCGGGAACCTGCCGGTAATACAGGAGGGCGTTATCGATCTCGCCTTGCTGTTCGGCAATGCTGCCGAGCATCAGAAAGACACTCGCGGGCGTCGTGCCACGGCCGGCCAGTGGCAGCAGCAGGCGCCGAGCGGGGGCAGTGTGCCCCTCTTCCAGGTACAGCTGGGCCAGGGCCTGACGCAGGTCCGGGTTGTCGCCATGGTCTTCCAGCAGGGCATCGGTGCTGGCTTCGGCGGCCTGGATGTTGCCTTGACGAATTTCGGCCTGGGCCTGCAGCAGGACCAGACGCGGATCGCCCGGCAGGTAGTCGAGCCCGCGGCGTGCCATGGCCTCGGCATGTTGCGGCTGACCGGCCTCGAGGGCCACGGCGGCCCGAATGCGCCACAGGCCGGGCAGACGCGGTGCCGCCTCGGCGAGGCGTGTCAGACGCTGGCGCGCCACTTCGTGCAGGCCATTCGCGGATTCCAGCAGGGCGGTGGCCAGCGCGACGTCATGGCGTGTCGCGGGGCCGGCAGCATGATTGCGCAGACGCTCGAGCAGCGGCGCCGGTGGCGCGCCGGCCTCCACGGCCGACTCGATGAAGGGTACCAGGGACCGTGCGCCTTCCTCGCCGGCTTGTGCCTGCTCGATGATCGCCAGCTGGTGAGCCAGCGCCGTGTCCCAGTCACCCTGCAGCATGGCGATGTCGGCCAGCAGCCGGGTGGGGTCGGTGTCATCGGGGGCCAGGCGTTGCCAGCGTTGCGCGGCTTTTTCGACGAGGCTCGGGTCATCGCTGAAACGCGCGGCCAGAGCGGCCCGCTTGGCCAGGCTGGCCGCGCCGTAACGTTCGGCGCCGGCCAGGTAGCCGCGACTGGCACGCCCGTAATCGCCGCGCTGACCGGCCAGCTCGGCGAGCAGCAGCGAAGACAGTCCCTCGGCATCCAGGCCCTGCTGGACAGGGGGCGCCTTGGCCATCGGGTCCTCGCGCGGCGGGTCCGGGGGCAGGGTCTGGCAGCTGGCCAGCATCATGACCAGGCCGAACGGGGCACTGGAGCGGCAGCAGGCGCGAATCTTGAAAAGTCCTCGGGACATGCGAGTCTCGGTATACAGGTCGAGCCGTCAGCATAACGGCTTGTCTGCGCTGGGCAAAGGAGGAGGCGCAAGCTAGGCGCCGTTGGCCCCTGCGCTGTGATAGAATCTGGCATCGTGGCGACACAATGGGTAGGCTGCGGCGCCACTCCATCATCCGCACGCTGCCGGCTCACTTTCCGCTAAGACTCCGACGCATGACGCTTGTTGCTCTGGGAATCAATCATCGAACCGCAACGCTGGATGTACGCGAGCGGGTCGCCTTCACGCCGGCGCAGCTCGAACAGGCGTTGAGCGAGCTGCGCGAGCTGCCTCAGGTGCATGAGGCAGCCGTGCTTTCGACCTGCAACCGAACCGAACTGTATTGCGTGACGGGCGAGGGTGGCGAGCAGGCCCTGCATGAGTGGCTGGGGCGATTTCATGACATGCCCGTCGAGTCACTGGCTCACTGCGCCTATCACTTTCTCGAGGCCGATGCGGCGCGTCACCTGATGCGCGTGGCGGTCGGCCTGGATTCCATGGTGCTGGGCGAGCCGCAGATTCTGGGCCAGCTCAAGGAGGCCTATCAGGCGGCCCGCGATGCCCGGGGCCTGGGTGGTGAGCTCGAAGGGCTCTTTCAGCAGACCTTTGCCGTTGCCAAGCAGGTGCGCACCGAAACCGGCATCGGCCGCAATCCGGTCTCGGTGGCCTATGCGGCGGTGAGTCTGGCGAGTCGGATCTTCGATGATCTGGGCAAGTCGCGGGCCCTGCTGGTCGGGGCTGGGGAAACCATCGAACTGGTGGCGCGCCATCTACATGAGGCCGGTGTGCGCCGCCTGACGGTGGCCAACCGAACCCAGGAACGCGCGAGCCAGCTGGCCGCGCCCCTGGGAGGGCAGGCGATTTCCCTGGACGAGATGCCCGATGCGCTGAGCAGTGCCGACATCGTCATCGCATCCACGGCCTCGGCACTGCCGGTGCTGGGCAAGGGCATGGTCGAACGTGCCCTGAAGAAGCGCCGTCACCGGCCGGTGTTCATGGTCGATATTGCCGTGCCACGCGATATCGAGCCGGAGGTCGGCGAGCTGGGAGACGTCTTCCTGTACACGGTGGACGATCTCCAGGAAGTCATTGCGGAAAATCGCCGCCACCGCCAGCTCGAGGCCGATCAGGCCGAATCCCTGATCGAGAGTGGCGTCGACCGCTGGCAACATGAGCGTCGCCTGCGCAGCGGCGGCGAGCTGATCCGGGATGTGCGTGCCCACGGCGAGTCGCTGCGCGACGCAGCCCGTGATCAGGCACTGGCCCGCCTGGCCCGGGGCGAGGACCCGGAAGAGGTGGTACGCCGTCTGGCGCATCAGTTGACCAACCGGCTGCTTCACCGGCCCACCCTGGCGCTGCGCGATGCGGCCGCGGATGATCGCCGTGACCTGATGGACGCCGCCGCGCACCTGCTGCTGGACGAACCTTCTGACCCATCTCGATAGGACCTGTAGATGAAAGCTTCCCTGCGCCAGCGCCTCGATTCCTTTGCCGAGCGTTTCGAGGAGCTCGCCGCCCTGATGGCGGACCCGGACGTGATCGCCGACCAGGCCAGCTTCCGTGGTTACTCGCGTGAGTATGCCGAGCTGGAGGAGCTGGTGGCGACCTGGCATGACTACCGGGCCGCCGAGGGAGACATGGCGACCGCCGAGGCCATGGCCGACGATGCCGACGCCGAGATGCGCGAGCTGGCCGAGCTGGAACGCGCGGCCGCACAGGACAGACTCGAGACACTGGAGGCGCGTCTCAAGCAGTTGCTGGTGCCGCGTGACCCGGATGACGACAGCAATGTCTTCCTGGAGATCCGTGCCGGCACCGGCGGAGACGAGGCGGCGCTGTTCGCCGGCGACCTCTTCCGCATGTACTCGCGCTATGCCGAGCAGCAGGGTTGGAAGGTCGAGGTCATCAGTGTCAGCCATGGTGACCAGGGCGGCTACAAGGAAATGATTTCCCGCGTGCGTGGGGAAGGGGTCTATGCGCGCCTGAAGTTCGAGTCCGGGGCGCACCGGGTGCAGCGTGTGCCGGCCACCGAGTCACAGGGCCGTATCCATACCTCGGCCTGCACGGTGGCGGTCATGCCCGAGGCTGCCGAGGTCGGCGATGTCGAGCTTGACAGCAATGACCTCAGGGTCGACACCTTTCGCGCCAGCGGGGCCGGCGGTCAGCACGTCAATACCACGGACTCGGCGATCCGCATCACCCACCTGCCGAGTGGCATGGTGGTCGAGTGCCAGGAAGAGCGCAGTCAGCACAAGAACCGCGCCAAGGCCATGTCGTTTCTCGCCGCTCGCCTCAAGCAGGCGGCACAGGACAGTCAGCGTCAGCAGCAGGCCGACGAGCGGCGTTCGCTGGTGGGCTCCGGCGATCGCAGCGAGCGCATCCGTACCTACAACTTCCCTCAGGGACGCCTGACCGATCATCGCATCAACCTGACGCTGTACAAGCTCAACGATGTGGTCAGTGGCGAGGGGCTCGACGAGGTCATCGAACCGCTGATCAACGAATATCAGGCCGAACAGCTGGCCGCCCTGCAACAGGAGCCCTGATGCGCCTGGACACCTTGCTGACAAGCGCCACGGCCCGCTTGTTGCACGCCGGTTCGCCGAGTGCCCGACGCGATGCCGAGGTGCTGCTGTGCCATGTGCTGGGGGTGGGCCGCACCTGGCTCTATACCTGGGGGGATCGTTCGGCCGACACCTTTACCCGGGCGCGCTTCGATGCCCTGGTGGCCGCGCGGGCGGGCGGCCAGCCGGTGGCCTACCTGATCGGCGAGCGGGAGTTCTGGGGACTGCCGCTGTTGACGGCGCCGAGTACCCTGATTCCGCGCCCCGACACCGAAACCCTGGTGGCGGCGGCACTGGCACGCATGCCGGCGCACGAGGGGCACCTGCTGGATCTGGGTACCGGCACCGGGGCCGTGGCCCTGGCAGTGGCCAGTGAACGCCCCGGCTGGCGGGTGCTGGGCATCGACCTCAATCCCGACGCCGTGCGGCTGGCGCAGCGTAATGCCCGGCGGCTGTCGCTCTCCAACGCCCGCTTCGTGGTCGGCGACTGGTTCGCGGCGCTGGAGGACAGCGGCTGGGCGATGATCGTGGCCAACCCGCCATATCTGGCCGCGGACGATCCCCACCTCGAACGCGGTGACGTGCGCTTCGAGCCGCGCGGGGCCCTGGTGGCCGGCGAGGCTGGCCTGGCCGACCTGCGTCACCTCGTCGAGGCCTCGTTCCGGCTGCTGCTGCCGGGCGGCTGGCTGCTGCTGGAACATGGCGCCGAGCAGGGTGCCGAGGTCCGCGAGGCCCTGCAGACCTGTGGCTATGAGGCCGTCATGAGCGAGCCGGACCTGGCGGGGCACGAGCGGGTCAGCCTGGGGCGTCGCTCCGCCTGAGCCGGGCGGACTGGAGCCCGCAGGGTCGCCTGTGTTACATCTGTTGCCAGCAAATTCTACTTCTTGTCGCCGGTCTGGCATGACGGAAGACCATGAACCCGGCTTTTCCCCCGGCGGGTTCAGGCAGATTTTCTGTCATCCGGCGCCACACCCTTGCCCATCGCGTGTCAGGACGATAATGAAAACCAAGGCCCGCTCGCTGGATCGCATCGATCTCAATATCCTGCGTTGCCTGCAGGACAACGCCCGTATTTCCTATGTCGACCTGGCTTCTCAGGTCGGGCTCTCGACCACGCCCTGCCTGGAGCGCGTCAAGCGTCTGGAACGGGCCGGCGTGATCCGTGGTTACAAGGCATTGCTCGACCCCGGGGCGCTCAAGGCCAACCTGCTGGTCTTCGTCGAGATCAGCCTGGAAACCCAGTCGCCCTCGGTGTTCGACGAGTTTCGGCGCGCCGTTTCCAGCCTGCCACAGATCCAGGAGTGTCACCTGGTCTCGGGGCAGTTCGACTACATCCTCAAGTGCCGGATTCCCGAGATGTCGGCCTACCGCCAGTTGCTCGGCGACGTGGTGCTGACCCTGCCCGGGGTCAAGGAGTCCAAGAGCTATGTGGTGATGGAAGAGGTCAAGGAAGATGTGTCACTGCATGTCCCCGATATCGAGGAGTTCGACGACAAGTGAGCACCATGAATGACCAGGCCCTGTTGCGCTACAGCCGCCAGATCATGCTCGAGTCCATCGATATCGAAGGACAGCAGCGCCTGCTGGAGGGTCGCGCGCTGGTGGTCGGGGTCGGCGGGTTGGGGTCGCCGGTGGCCATGTATCTGGCCGCGGCCGGCATGGGCCATCTGACACTGGCCGATGATGACAGCGTGGAGCTGTCCAATCTGCAGCGACAGATTGCCCATGGCATGGACGACATCGGCCGTTCCAAGGCCGAATCGGGGCGCGCTGCCGGCCTGGCGCTCAACCCGGAGGTCGAGATCGTGGCGCATGCCGACCGCCTCGATGGCGAGGCGTTGCGGGCAGCGGTGGCCGGTGTCGATGTGGTGCTGGACTGCACGGACCGCTTTGCCAGTCGCTACGCGGTCAATGCAGCCTGCCGGGCGGCGGGGGTGCCGCTGGTCTCCGGCGCCGCCATTCGTTTTTCCGGGCAACTGGCGGTATTCGATCCGCGGGATCCGGCGTCGCCGTGCTATGGTTGCCTGTATCCACCGGGCAGTGGCAGCGAAACGGATGACGAGCTGCGCTGCGCCGAGAACGGCGTGGTCGCCCCGCTGGTCGGGCTGATCGGCAGCTTCCAGGCACTCGAGGCGCTCAAGCTGGTGAGCGGTGCCGGCCGGGTGCACCAGGGGCTTGCCACCTTCGATGGGCTGACCGGCCAGTGGCGGCACTTTGCGCTGCCGCGCGATCCGGGCTGTGCGGTCTGTGGTGATGGCGCCTAGCGGAACCGTGGGCGGCACGACATGCCGCTCGAACGCCGGCAATGCATGACGGAGACGATAGGCATGCAGAGTTGTGCTTCACAAGGGCGTCCTGCTTCCTGGTATCGGGATTCGATCAGTGTCGAGCTGGCGCCCCATGACGCCCTGCAGGGCGCGCAGCATGCCGATGTGTGCGTGATCGGGGGTGGTGTCACCGGGTGCTCGGCGGCCCTGCACCTCGCCGAACGCGGCTATTCGGTGATCCTGTTGGAGGCCGAAGAGATCGGCCATGGGGCCTCCGGACGCAGTGGCGGGCAGATTCTTCCCGGCCTGGGCACCGACATCGCCACCGTCGAAAAGGCGCTGGGCCGGGAAAGCGCGCAGCAGATCTGGGACATGAGCCGTGAGGCGGTGCGCCTGACGGCGGCGCTGGTCGAGCGACACGCGATACCCTGCGAGCTGTCCTGGGGCTACCTGCACGCCGCGGTCAAGCCGCGCCACGTCAAGGAACTCGAGGCGTTCCGACGTACCCTTGCCGAGCAGTATGGCTACCCGGCACTGGAGTGGCTGGAGGGTCAGGCCCTGCGCGAGCATGTCGTGACCGATGCCTACCCGGCGGCTCTCTTTGATCATGAAGGCGGCCATCTGCATCCGCTCAATT
The DNA here is from genome assembly GCF_006540005.1 of Halomonas halmophila. Taxonomy (GTDB): domain Bacteria; phylum Pseudomonadota; class Gammaproteobacteria; order Pseudomonadales; family Halomonadaceae; genus Halomonas; species Halomonas halmophila. The sequence goes on from NZ_BJOC01000016.1 coordinate 16,837, forward strand.
ATACCCTGGGGCTGGCACGCGCCGCGCAACGTGCCGGTGCCCGGCTCTGCTCGCACAGCGCCGTGCGCCGCATCCGGCGGGGCGAGCCGGCGTGCGTCGAGACCGATCAGGGCAGCGTCACGGCCGATGTGCTGGTGCTCGGCACCAATGCCTATCAACTCGGCCTGGTCCCCGAGCTGTCCGGACGCATCATGCGGGCCGCCAACTACATGGTGGCGACCGCACCGTTGAGTGACGATCAGGCGGCACGGGTGCTGCCCCGGGGCGACGCCTTGTCGGATGCCAACTTCGTGCTCGATTATTACCGGCTGTCGGCCGACCGGCGCCTCATCTATGGTGGTGAGGTCAGCTATGATGGGCGTGAGCCCCCCAATCTCGAGGCACGCATGGATGCCAAGATCGCCGGACTCTTCCCGGTGCTGGAGGGCGTACCCATCGAGTATCGCTGGGGTGGCGATGTGGCGATCACGCTCAATCGCGCCCCGGACTTCGGCAGGCTGGGCGACAATATCTTCTATGCCCAGGGTTACTCCGGCCATGGCATGGCGCTGGCCGGACTGGCCGGCAAGTTGATGAGCGATGCCATCGCCGGCCACGCCCGGGGCTTCGATACCTTTGCCGCCATGCCGCATCGCCCCTTCCCGGGCGGCCCCTGGTTGCGCAAGCCGCTGCTGGTACTGGCCACGCAATTCTATAAACTTCGTGATCGTATGTGAGACGCCACTGACCCACCAGGAGGGTTCCTCCATGAGCAACAGGACTCCGGCGGCCATGGCCAATGCCGCGACGCTGGCGACGGCGGCAGATCAGGAGGCAGCGACCCGCAAGGCCTCGAGCATCGAGCTACACGGCCTGCACAAGCGTTTCGGGGCCGATACGATCGCCCTGGACGGGGTCGACCTGTCGATCCGGGCCGGGGAGTTCTTCACTCTGCTGGGGCCTTCCGGTTGCGGCAAGACGACCCTGCTGCGAATCCTGGCCGGACTGGAGGAGCCCGATCAGGGAACCCTGGTCGTCGGGGGCAAGGAACTGACCGAGGTGCCGCCGCATCGGCGCAGCGTTAACACCGTCTTTCAGTCCTATGCGCTCTTTCCGCATCTCTCGGTGCGTGACAACCTGGCCTTCGGCCTCAAGATGCGCGGCCTGCCGGCCGGGAAGCGTGACGCCAGGGTCGACGAGATTGCCGCCTTCATCAAGCTGGGGGATCTGGTCGAACGGCGTGTGGATCAACTGTCCGGCGGTCAGCGTCAGCGCATCGCCCTGGCCCGGGCCTTGGTCTGCGAGCCGGACGTGCTGTTGCTGGATGAACCGCTCTCGGCCCTCGACGCTGGCCTGCGTGCCCAGTTGCAGGTCGAGCTGCAGCGCCTGCAGAAGCGCCTGGGCATGACCTTCGTGTTCGTCACCCACGACCAGGATGAAGCCATGGTCATGTCGGACCGCATCGCGGTGCTCGACAGCGGCAACATTCAGCAGGTGGGGACGCCGAGCGAGGTCTACGAACGGCCTGCCAATGCCTTCGTGGCTCGCTTCATGGGCCACGAGAACCTCTTTGCCATACATGCCCGGGAGGATGACCGGGTGCAGACCGACATCGGCTGGCTGCGGCTCGTGCCCGGCGAGCAGGACAGTACACCCGGTGACTGGCTGCTGGTCCGGCCTGAAACGCTCGAGATCAACGACACGGTGCCCGAGGGCTATAATCACCTGGCGGGCGTCGTTCGGGAACGGCTGTATCGTGGTAGCCGTATCGAGTACGTGTTGGAGGTCAATGGCCATGCGCTGATGGTGGTGGCCAGCAACCTGGGGCAGCGGGTGCACCAGGCGGGGGATGCGGTGACCATCAGTGTGTGCCCCGAGGACCTGGTCACCGTTGTCGCGTGAGGAGAGTGTCATGCCCGGAACATCGCAACACCTGATGCGTCGGCGGGCCGTGGTCGCCGAGACGCGCCACCTGCTGTTCAGCGTGGGGCCGGGGGCGCTGTGGATCACGCTCTTTCTGGTGCTGCCCAGTGCCTACCTGATGGGCGTGGCCTTCATGACCAATGGCCCCTATGGACTGCCACAGATGCCCTTGACGCTGGACGCCTTCGAGCGCCTGGCGGGCTTCGGTTTTCTCGGCTGGAGCCCGGGCAACCTGTATACCCTGTTGCGTTCGCTGTGGCAGACCCTGCTCTCCACGACACTGGTCGTGATCGTCGCCTACCCGATTGCCTACTACATCACCACCTGCCGCGAACGCTGGCGGCCGATCATGCTGCTGGCCGTGGTGGTGCCGTCCTGGACCAACCAGGTGATCCGTACCTTTGGCTGGATGAATCTGCTGGCCCCGGGCACGCCGCTGTCCGAGCTGGCCGAGGGCCTGGGCCTGATCCCCCCCAACATGGGGCTCTATCCGTCCAATTTCGCGGTCACCCTGGGGCTAGTCTACAACTTCCTGCCGTTCATGGTATTACCGCTGTATGCGGCCTTCGAGAAGCTGGATGGCGCCCAGGTCGAGGCGGCCCAGGACCTCTATGCGTCACCCGTGCGGGCCTTTCGCCATGCGGTCTTTCCGCAGACCCTGCCGGGTCTGCTGGCGGGCATCGTGCTGGTCGCCATCCCGGCCTTCGGGATGTACGTGATTCCCGAGCTGTTGGGAGGAGGCAAGGGCATGATGCTGGGCAACCTGGTGGCGATGCAGTTCTCGGGCGGTTCCAATTGGCCGCTGGGGGCCGCCGGGGCGATCCTGATGCTGATCGCGACCTTCATCGGGTTGTTCGCCATGCGTCGCATCGGCAAGCGCCTGGGGGGCGGTGAAGAGGTGGTAATATGACCAAACGTTCATTGAAGCGCGGCCTGACCGGTTTCTGGTGGCTGACGCTGTTCTTTCTCTATTTGCCACTAGCCGTCGTGGTACTATTCTCGTTCAACTCAGTCAACAGCTCGGCCAACTTTGCCGGTGTCTCATTACGCTGGTATCAGCGCCTGCTGAGCAACGAGCAGATCCTCTCGGCCTTTGCCAACAGCATGGTGCTGGCCATCGTGTCGTCGGTCATTGCCCTGGGGATAGGCTGTTTGATCGGCTACGGCATGTATCGCCATCGTCACCGCAAGTTGGGGTGGCTGATCGTGCTGATCTATCTGCCCATCGTGCTGCCGGACATCGTCTTCGGCATTTCCGAAATGGCCTTCTTCGTCCAGGTCCACGAGGCCACCGGCTGGCTTCAGCCCGGTCTGGCGACCATGATCATCGCCCATGTGACCTTTCAGATTCCCTTCGTGGCGCTGATTATCTATTCACGCTTCGTGGGCCTGGATCCGACGCTGTTCGAGGCGGCCAAGGACCTGTATGCCTCGCCTCTCAAGCGCGTCCGGCACTTCATGCTGCCGACCATCAAGCCAGCGTTGATATCGGCCTTCTTCCTGTCCTTTACGCTGTCCATCGATGACTTTGTCATCAGTTTCTTCACGTCCGGACCGGAAAGCGCCACGCTGCCGATCTATATCTGGGGGGCGATCAAGAAGGGTGTCTCGCCGGAGATCAATGCCATTGCATCCTTGATGATCGGGGCCGTCGCGCTGGCGGCTGTCCTGAGTCTCATCTTCAATCGTCGCCGGCCCGCTTAGGCCGGTATCCCGTCGCGGTGAAACGAGGAGTCGAACATGCAGATCCACAAGACCCCCCTGGCGCTGTCACTGGCCAGCCTGATGCTGGCAGGGCATGCCCAGGCGCAGGACAACAAGCTCTATCTGTTCAACTGGACGGAGTACATGGACCCCGCGATCATCGAGGCCTTCGAGGCAGAGCACGATGTGGACGTGGTCCAGAGCTACTTCAACTCCAACCCCGAGATGTTCGCCAAGCTGCAGGCCGGCGGTGCCTCGCAGTATGACATCATCGTGCCGTCCAATTACTATATTCCGCGACTGATCGAGACCGGGCTGGTCCAGGAGCTCGACAAGTCGAAGCTCGACAACCTCGATAATGTCATGCAGCAGTTCGCCGACCCTTCCTATGACCCGGGGGCGCGTTACTCCGTGCCCTATCAGTGGGGGGTGACCGGCCTGGTCTACAATACCGCGACCTTCCCCGATGCGCCCAAGAGCTGGTCGCTGCTGTTCGATGCCGAGACCAATGCGAAGTATCCTTTCGGCCTGATGGGCGACGGCCAGGTCACGGTCGGCAGTGCCTGTGCCTATCTTGGTCATGGTTACGACTGTACCTCCATGGACGCCTGGCGTGAGGCGGCGCAGTTGCTGCTTGACACCAAGGAGCGCTCGACCTTCAGCGGCTTTACCGACGGTACACCGACGCTGCAGCAGCTGGCGCGCGGCGTGATACACGCCGGCATGTCCTTCAATGGTGACTTCCTGTTCTACAAGGAAGAAAACCCCGAGAGCTTCGCCGACATGGCCTTCATGATTCCCGATGAAGGGGCGGAGATGTGGGTCGACGCCATGATGATTCCCGCGGATGCGCCGAATCCCGACATGGCCCACGAGTTCATCGATTTCATCCTGGATGCCGAAGTCGGCGCCCAGCTGTCGAATTACAATTACTATGCCAGCCCCAACAAGGCCGCTCGCCCCTACCTCGACGAGGTACTGGCGAAACCGCCCGTGCAGCCCAGCGAAGCCGACATGGAGCGACTGCACTTCACGCCGACCCTGAAAGGCGAGCAGTTGCAGATGTTCCAGCAACTGTGGTCCGAGGTGAAGTCGCGCTAAATCGTGAGCCACGAGCCACGAGCCACGAGCCACGAGCCACGAGATGCGAGCTCCAGGGGCAGGGGATGTCCCGGGGCTCGCCGCTCGCCTGCCTCGAGTGACGAGATCCGGCGCCCGTTGTCATCAGCAAGGATTTTTCCATGAGTAATCGTCAGGAACTCCCGTTCCTTAACGAGTGGTTCGAACAGCACGGCATCACCGAGGTCGAGTGCCTGGTCACCGACCTGACAGGTATTCTCAAGGGCAAGATCATGCCGGCCGGGAAGTATCTGAACGGTGGGCGGCCGCGACTGCCGGACTCGCTTTTCATCCAGACCGTGACCGGGGGGTATCCGGATGACGAGGATACCCAGTTCTGGAATCCCGCTGAGCGCGACATGGAGCTGCTGCCGGACCCCAATGCCGTCTACCTGGTGCCCTGGGCCGAGGATGCCACGGCACAGATCATTCATGACTGTCATTATCTGACCGGTGAAGCCGTCGAGCTGTCGCCGCGCCATGTACTGAAACGCGTGTTGTCGTTGTATGAAGCACGCGGCTGGAAACCGGTGGTCGCGCCCGAAGTGGAGTTCTTCCTGGTCAAGACCAATACCGACTCGGATTATCCGTTGGAGCCGCCGATCGGTCGTTGTGGTCGCCAGGAGAGTAGTCGCCAGTCGTTTTCCATCGATGCGGTCAACGAGTTCGATCCGCTGTTCGAGGAAATGTATGACTACTGCGAGGCCATGGACCTCAACCTGGACACCCTGATCCACGAGGAGGGGGCCGGGCAGATGGAGGTCAACTTCGAGCACGGGGATCCGCTGACCCTGGCCGACCAGGTGGTGATCTTCAAACGCACCCTGCGCGAGACCGCCCTGCGGCATGGCATGTACGGCACCTTCATGGCCAAACCCATGGCCAGGGAGCCCGGCAGTTCGATGCATCTGCATCAGAGTCTGGTCGATATCAAGACCGGGCGTAACCTCTTTGCCGGCGAGGAGGGGCAGCACAGCCGTCTGTTTCACCATTTCATCGGCGGCATGCAGCGCTATCTACCGGCGTCGCTGCCGTTGTTGGCGCCCAACGTCAATTCCTACCGGCGCCTGCTGCGCACCGAGAACAGCGGTTCGGCCCCGGTCAATGTCGAGTGGGGCATGGACAACCGCACCGTGGGCTTGCGGGTGCCCATGGCGCCACCCGAGGCCACGCGTATCGAGAACCGTCTGGCGGGTGCCGATGCCAACCCCTATCTGGTCATGGCCGCCTCGCTGGCCTGTGGCTACCTGGGCATGCTGAGTCAGCTCGAGTCGCGGCCGCCGATGGTCGGGTCGGCCTGGTCCAGCGGCGGCAAGCTGCCCGACGATATCGGTCCGGCCCTGGACATGCTGCGTGACTGCAAGCCGTTGGCCGATATCCTCGGCGAGCGTTTCACCAATAGTTATCTGGCCGTCAAGCGCGCCGAGCATCGCGAGTATTTCCAGGTCATCAGCTCCTGGGAACGCGAGCATCTGCTGCTGAGAGTCTGAGGGTCGGGGCCCGATGGGCCCGATCTGGAATCAATAACAAACACCAGAACTCTGGAGATCGACATGCGATATCGACTGACAGGCCTGCTGGGCGCTTGCCTGCTCGGCGCCGGTACGAGCGCGATGGCCGCCGAGGCAGACAAGCTCTACGTCTTCAATTGGACCGAGTACATGGACCCGGACGTCGTCGAGGACTTCGAGGCGAAGTATGACGTGGAAGTGGTCGAGAGTTACTTCACCTCCAATGCCGAGATGTTCTCCAAGCTGTCGGCGGGCGGCGATGCCCAGTTCGATGTGGTGGTACCCACCGACTATTTCGTGCCCCGGCTCATCAATGCCGGCCTGATCCAGCCGCTCGACCCGTCGCTGATCGAGGGCCGCGACAACCTCATGGAGGCGTTTCGCGAGCCATCCTATGATCCGCAGGAGGAGTACAGCGTACCCTATCTGTGGGGAGCCACGGGTATCGTCTACAACACCCAAACCTTCCCCGATCCCCCGGAGTCCTGGGGGCTGTTGTTCGACCCCGAGCTCAACCCCGACCAACCCTTCGCCCTGCTGGGCGGCGATCCCCAGGTGGCGCTGGGCATGGCCTGCGCCTATCAGGGCGCCGGTTTCGACTGTGTCGGCCAGGAGCCCTGGGTCGAAGCGGCACGTCTGGCCGGCAAGACGCTGGATCGTCCCAACTTTACGGGCTTCGTCGACAGCACGGCCGCCGTCGAACAGGTCGCGCGGGGCGTCTCGCAGGTTGCCGTGACCTACAGCGGAGATGTGGACTATCGCAAGGCGGCCTCGCCGGAGACCTATGAGGATCTGGAATTCTTCGTGCCGGAAGAGGGCTCGCAGCTCGGCGTGGATACCCTGGTGATTCCGGCGCGTGCGCCGCATCCGGAACTGGCCCACAAGTTCATCAGCTTTCTGATGCAGCCGGAGAATGCCGCCCGCTCGGCGGATTTTGCCTATTACCGAACACCCAACAAGGCGGCCCTGGAGTATCTGCCCGAGGACCTGGCCGAGAGTTCGCGGCTGGAAGACGAGCGGCGTGACCAGCTGGTCACCACGCCGCTCATCGAGGGCGAACAGCTACAGATGTTGCAGCAGATCTGGACCGAGGTGCGTAGCCGCTGACGAGGCCCGGGGTAGCGGGCCGAAGCGAGGCATGGTCAGACGGCGCCATAATGTGGTGATTATAATTTACGCAGAATTTGCCAATTCATCAATTGGTCCCTAGAATCTGCGCTATATTGTAAAATAAAATCGCCATTCGGAGGCCCGTATGACTGTTACCTCGCCCATGGAGCATGTCGCATCCTGGTATGCGGCATCGGCCAATTCCGCCCCGCGACGCCCGGCGCTGACCGGGGATATCCAGTGTGACGTCTGTGTGGTGGGGGCCGGCTTCACCGGCATCTCCGCTGCGCTGCATCTCGCCGAGCAGGGTTTTCAGGTCGTGTTGCTCGAAGCCTCCCGCGTCGGTTTTGGTGCCTCGGGGCGCAACGGTGGCCAGATCGTCAACAGCTACAGCCGCGACATGGACATGATCGAGTCCCGCTACGGCAGCGAGACGGCCCGCGTCCTGGGCGACATGGCCTTCGAGGGCAACCGCATCATTCGTGAGCGCGTGGCGGATTACGGCATCGACTGCGACCTGCGTGACGGCAACCTCTTTGCCGCCTGCAACGGCAAGCAGATGGCCGGCCTGCGCGAGCACAAGGCGTTGTGGGAGCGCTATGGCCACCAGCAGCTGGAGCTGCTGGAAGGCGAGGCGGTCAAGCGTGAAGTCGGCTCGGACCGTTATAGCGGTGCCCTGGTCGACCATTCCGGGGGCCATATGCATCCGCTGAATCTGGTCCTCGGTCAGGCGGCCGCCTTCGAGTCACTGGGGGGCGTGATCCATGAGCAAACGCCGGTCGACCGCCTGACGCATGGCGAACGGGTGCGACTCGAGACCCCGGGTGGAGTGGTGAGCGCGGCGCGCGTGGTCATGGCCGGCAACGCCTACCTGAACGGTGTGCTGCCCGAACTCGAGAGCAAGTCGATGCCCTGTGGCACCCAGATCATCGTCACCGAGCCGCTGGGCGAGGATCGGGGGCGCGCGCTGCTGCCCAATGGTCTGGCCGTGGAGGACTGCAACTATCTGCTGGATTACTATCGGCTGACGGCCGATAACCGACTGCTTTACGGCGGTGGTGTCAATTATGGCGGCCAGGACCCGGCGGACATCGAGGCGGTCATCCGGCCCAAGATGGAAAAAACCTTCCCCGGCCTGAAGGGGGTGTCCATCGATTACGCCTGGAGCGGCAACTTCCTGATGACGCTCAACCGGCTGCCGCAGTTCGGCGTCATCAACGACAACGTCTACTACGCTCAGGGCTACTCGGGCCATGGTGTGACCTGCACGCACCTGGCCGGTCGCCTGATCGCCGAGGTGATGACCGGTCGCGAGGAACGCTTCGATGCCTTCGCCGGCCTGCCGCACTTGCCGTTTCCCGGGGGGCGAATGTTGCGCGTGCCGTTATCGGCCCTCGGTGCCTGGTACTATTCGACCCGCGACCGCCTGGGCTTTTGACACTGGCCCGGGCAGACCGGGGCGAACGCCAGGCAAGGTGTCAGCAAACAAAAGCGCCAGGAAGGCCTGACCCTCCTGGCGCTAACTTTTCACTTCTTACTGTTCACTTTTCAATTCTTACCTCTTACCTCTTACCTCTTACTTCTCACTCCTCACCCCTCGCTTCCAAGGCTCAGCTCTTGGGGCGCAGGTTCTCCGGATCGTACAGCGGCTTGTAGCCGACCGACTCGACCTGTACCGAGTAGATCTCGTCGAAGTACTGGACGTTGAGGGTGCGCCCCTCTTCGCAGTAGGCGTAGGGCAGATAGCCGAGGCAGATGTTCTTGCCCACCGACGGGCCGTAGGCAACGCTGGTGACGTAGGAATTCCGACCGAGCTCATCGACCAGGGTCTTGCCGGTCTGCGGATCCATGATCGGCAGATGCCCGACCGGGTAACGCGCGACGCCGTTGGCATCGGTGTTGTCGATCATCGTCATGGTGCACAGATAGGCTGGCTGATGCGCACGCTCGCGCTGGGCGACGTAGGCCTCCTTGCCATGGAAGTCGGCCGGCTTGACCTTCGGCCGGGCCAGGCCCGCTTCCAACAGGTTGTAGTCGGTCTTCAGGTCGGCATTCTGCAGGCGCAGGCACTTCTCCAGACGGCGGCTGTTGGCGTAGGTCTCGATGCCGACCGGGGTGACGCCCTGGTCGTACAGGGTATCCCACAGCGCCAGGCCATCGTCGTACTGGAAGTGCAGCTCCCAGCCCTGCTCGCCGACGTAGGAGATGCGGAAGGCGGTGACCGGGGTGCCGTTGACCGTGATGTCCCTGACGGCGGCGAACGGGAAGTTGTCCACCGTGAGGGCATCCGGGTCGTCGACGACGGACTGCAGCGTCGTGCGGGCGTTCGGGCCCCACAGGCCGATGCAGCCGAAGTCGGTGGTGCGTTCCTGGATGTCGACGCTGAAGCCCTTGTCCTCGGCCATGCGCTTCATCCAGATGTAGTCGCGATTGCCCGCGTCGCCGCCGTCGATGACGCGGTAGTGGCTCTCGCCCATGCGCAGGACCGTCAGATCGGCGCGCACGCCGCCCAGATGGTCGAGGAAATGGGTGTAGACACCCTTGCCGACCGGCATATCGCCACCGACCTTGGCCACGCTGGTGTACTCCATCAGCGCCTCGGCATCGCGGCCCGTGACGTCGTAGATGGCGAAGTGCGACAGGTTGATCATGCCGACGTTCTCGGACAGTTCGAGATGCTCGGCGTTGGAGACACGCCAGAAGTGGCGGTTGTCCCACTCGGCGTTGCGTTCCGGCACCTTGTCGCCCCACTTCGCGAGCAGGTGTTCGTTGCTGGCGTAGCCGTGCGCCCGCTCCCAGCCGGCCGCTTCCATGAAGTAGCCACCGAGCTCGACTTCGCGCTCGTAGAAGGGGCTCTGACGCAGGTTGCGCGCCGCCGTGTACGGCTCGCGGTTGTGGACCGGCGGGTTGTAGATCTTGAAGGCGGTCTCGTAGGAGCGGGACTCGATGTAGTCCGCTTCCTTCTGGAAGGGGTAGTAGCGGGTGAAGTCGATGCCGTGCGGATCGATCTCGACGCGCCCGTCGGTCATCCAGTCGGCGACGACCTTGCCCGTGCCGGGGCCGTCCTTCACCCAGACGGACTCGACGTACCACAGGCCACGTACCTTGGCGGACTCGCCGATGGACGGGCCGCCGTCGGCGGTGACCTGCAGCAGGCCGTTGAACGAGTGCTTTTCGTCGTAGCCGAGCTCACCCAGGATGGGGGTCAGTTCCATGGCCCGCTCGAGCGGCTCCATGATCTGCTCCATCTCCAGGTCGCGCTGCGAGGGCGACAGGCGCGCTTCTTCCTTCTCGAGGATGTCGCGCGGATGGACCATGCGCGGAGCCTTCTCCTCGTAGTAGCCCCATTCGATCTGGCCGCCCTCGGTGGTATTCGGGTCGCCGGTGTCGCGCAGGTAGGCCGAGTTGCCCTGGTCGCGCAGCAGCGGGTAGCCGATCTCCTTGCCGGTGCCGGCGAATTCCTCGTACGGTCCGAACCACAGCAGCGGGTGGTCGACCGGCATGATTGGCAGGTCCTCGCCGGCCATCTCGGCGATCATGCGGCCCCACAGGCCGGCGCAGCAGACGACGTACGGCGCTTCGATGTAGCCGCGATGGGTATACACGCCCTTGATGCGGCCATTCTCGATCTCGAGGCCGGTCGCCGGGGTGTTGGCGAAGGCCTGGAGCTTGCCCGTCTCTTCCGCTTTCTTCACCAGTTCGCCACTGAAGATCTGCGAGCGCGGGATGACCAGGCCGGCGTCCGGGTCGTACATGGCGCCCTGGATCTGGTCTTCCTCGATGAGCGGCATGAGCTCCTTGGCTTCCTTCGGACCAATCATGCGCACGTTGGTGCCGAAGGCGCGTCCAGAGTCGACCTTGCGCTTGAGTTCCTCCATCCGCTCATCATCGCCGACCCGCGCGACCTCGAGGCCACCGACACGATCGTAGTGCCCCATCTTGTCGAAGAACTCGATGGAGTAGGTGGTGGTGTAGCACGTCATCTCATCGTGCGCGGTGGCGAAGCAGAAGTCGGAGGCGTGCGAGGTCGAGCCGATATCGGTGGGGATCGCCGACTTGTCGATACCCACGATGTTCTCCCAGCCACGCTCGATCAGGTGATGGGCCACGGAGGCACCGACGATGCCCCCCTGACCAATGATGACGACGTCTGCCTGAGTGGGGAAGGTTGCCATGGTTGTTCCTCCGTTACCTTGGGATCGAGCGCTATCCTGTCACGCTAATGCACGTCGATGAAGCGGGCTGTCCCATCACGACGCCGTCATGTGTCATGGCGACAGCCGATGGCAAACCGGGATGGCTATCGGCAGAACGAGTGACTTATTCACGACGCCTGGCGTCGTTGCTCCGCCAGCTGTTCGACGGCCTGGCGGGCGATGGGGGTGAAGTCGCCGTCGGCATCATCCAGGTAGCTGATGATGCGTTCCTTCATGCTGCGCGCCCAGAATTTTTCCAGGTGATTCTTGACGCCGGTGGCCGGGTCGCTGGAACTCTGGAGGTTGTGGGCGATCTGATTGGCCATGTGAATCAGGGTATCGCGTTGGTCGGACATGGAGAGCTCCTCAAGCGTGCTGCAGGGCAGGTGATGGCTGGCTGACGGGACGGTGATAGACCAGGTGACGCCCCGGTCGTGCGAAGCCGATCAACAGCAGGTCGGCGGCCCGCGCCTGCTCGACCGCCAGGCTGGTGGCCGCCGAGACGGAGACCAGGGCGCCGATGCCGGCGCTGGCGCACTTGTGCACCATCTCGTAGCTGGCGCGACTGGACACCAGGGCAAAGCCTTCCTGTCGGTTCGTGCGCTGGCGGGCGAGGGCGCCGATCATCTTGTCCAGGGCATTGTGACGGCCGACATCCTCGCGGGCGATCTGTACCTCGCCATCCTCATCGCACCAGGCGGCACCATGGCTGGCACCGGTGGCGGACTGCGCCGGCTGGTGATCGCGCAGGCGTGACAGGGCATGCTGGACGGTAGCGTCATCGAGCTGCGGGGGGCTGACCCTCGGGATCGGCCGGATGGCCTGCTCCAGCGACTCGGCGCCGCACAGGCCGCAACCGGTCTTGCCCGACAGGCTGCGGCGACGTTGCCGCAGCTCGGCCATGCGCTGGCTGGCGATGTCCAGGTGCAGGGCAATGCCGTCTGCTTCCTGGTGAAGCGTCAGGTCATACAGCTCGTCGGGATGCCCGAGGATGCCCTCGGTCAGGCTGAAGCCGAGGGCGAAGTCCTCCAGGTCGACGGGACTGGCCATCATCACGGCATGCGAAATGCCGTTGTAGACCAGTGCCACCGGTGTCTCCAGCACCAGGTCGTCATCATGAACATCGGCCTCCCAGGCCGGCTCGCGGTGCTCCTCCACCACAAACCGGCCCGACCACGCCGCCTCCTCCGTCACTGCGTGACCCCATGCGCCACCGGTTCACGGGCGGAATCGAGGTATTCGCGCTGTGCGCGATCGAAGTCGTCGTAGCGCTTCTGCCAGGCCGAGGGCTGGCTGACCTTCTCTACCTGTACCGCCGTGACCTTGTACTCGGGGCAGTTGGTGGCCCAGTCGGAGCTGTTGGTGGTGATTACGTTGGCACCACTGCCCGGGTGGTGGAAGGTGGTATAGACCACCCCCGGCTGCATGCGCTCGCTGAGCCGGGCGCGCAGCACCGTCTGGCCGGAGCGGCTGGTAATGCCCAGCCAGTCGCCATCGCTGATGCCGCGCATTTCCGCATCCGAGGGATGGATATCCAGGACGTCCTCGTCGTGCCAGTTCTGGTTGTCGGTGCGTCGCGTCTGAGCGCCGACGTTGTACTGGGAGAGAATGCGCCCGGTGGTCAGCAACAGCGGGAAGCGCCGGTTGGTGCGTTCCTCGGTGGCCACGTACTCGGTGATGGCGAAGCGTCCCAGGCCGATCGGGAAGTCGAATTCGTGCATGGTCGGCGTGCCCTGCGGATGCTCGTCATTGCAGGGCCACTGCAGGCTGCCGAGTTCCTCGAGCTTGTCGTAGCTGACGCCGGTGAAGGTCGGCGCCAACTGCGCGATCTCGTCCATGATCTCCGAGGGATGTTGATAGTCCATCGGATAGCCCAGGGCACGCGCCAGGTCGACGGTGATCTCCCAGTCTTCCTTGCCGGCGCGGGGCGGCATCACCTTGCGCACCCGGTTGATGCGCCGCTCGGCATTGGTGAAGGTGCCGTTCTTCTCCAGGAAGCTCGAGCCGGGCAGCAGCACATGGGCGTACTTGGCGGTCTCGTTGAGGAAGATATCCTGCACGATCAGGCAGTCCAGCGAGGTCAGGGCCGCTTCGACGTGCTGAGTATTGGGGTCGGACTGCGCAATGTCCTCGCCCTGCACGTACATCGCCTTGAAGGTACCCTCGATGGCCGCATCGAACATGTTGGGAATGCGCAGGCCGGGCTCGTCGTCGATGGGCACGCCCCAGACGTTCTCGAAGCGGTTGCGGGCTTCGTTGTCGGCGACATGCTGGTAGCCCGGCAGCTCATGGGGGAAGGAGCCCATGTCGCAGGAACCCTGGACATTGTTCTGGCCGCGCAGCGGGTTCACGCCGACGCCTTCGCGGCCGATGTTGCCGGTGGCCATGGCCAGGTTGGCGATGCCCATGACCATGGTCGATCCCTGGCTGTGCTCGGTGACGCCCAGACCATAGTAGATGGCGCCATTGGGAACGCTGGCATAGGTGCGCGCCGCCTGACGGACGGCTTCCGGCGATACGCCGGTGACGTTCTCGACGGCCTCCGGCGAATGGCGCTCCTCGCTGATGAAGTCGCGCCAGGTCCGGTAGGCCTCGGTGTCGCAACGCTCGGCGATGAAGTCATGATCCTCGAGCCCTTCGGTCACCACCACGTGGCCCAGGGCATTGACCAGCGCCACATTGGTGCCCGGACGCAGCGGCAGGTGCTGAGCGTCGCCGCGATGCGGTGTGTCCAGCAGGTCGATGTGCCGCGGGTCGGCGACGATCAGGCTGGCCCCTTCGCGCATCCGGCGGCGCATCTGGGAGGCGAACACCGGGTGGGCGTCGGTGGGGTTGGCGCCGATGACGATGATGGCATCCGACTTCATCACCGAGTCGAAGGTCTGGGTACCGGCGGACTCGCCGAGGGTGGTCTTCAGGCCATAGCCGGTGGGCGAGTGACAGACCCGGGCACAGGTATCGGTGTTGTTGTTGCGGAAGGCGGCGCGGATCAGCTTCTGCACCAGGTAGGTTTCCTCGTTGGTGCAGCGCGAGGAGGTGATGCCACCGATGCTTTCGCGGCCGTACTTCTCCTGGGTGGCCGTGAGGCGTTCGGCGGCGAAGCCGATGGCTTCTTCCCAGCTGACCTCGCGCCAGGCTTCCTCGATGGAGTCGCGAATCATCGGGGTGGTCAGGCGATCCTGGTGGGTCGCATAGCCGAAGGCGAAACGGCCCTTGACGCAGGAGTGGCCGTGATTGGCGTCACCGCCCTTGTAGGGCACCATGCGCACGACCTCGCTGCCCTTCATTTCGGCCTTGAAGGAGCAGCCGACGCCGCAGTAGGCGCAGGTGGTGATGACGCTGTGATCCGGCACGCCCTGCTCGACGACGCTCTTTTCCATCAGGGTGGCGGTCGGGCAGGCCTGGACACAGGCGCCGCAGGACACGCACTCGGAGTCCATGAAGTCTTCCATCTGGCTCGGCGAGACCTTGGAGTCGAAGCCGCGGCCGTCGATGGTCAGCGCGAAGGTACCCTGGACCTCCTCACAGGCGCGCACGCAGCGCGAGCAGACGATGCACTTGCTGGGATCGAAGCTGAAGTAGGGGTTCGACTCGTCCTTTTCGGCGTCGAGGTGGTTCTCGCCGGCGTAGCCGTAACGGACTTCGCGCAGGCCCACGGCGCCGGCCATGTCCTGCAGCTCGCAGTCGCCGTTGGCGGCACAGGTCAGGCAGTCCAGCGGGTGGTCGGAGATGTACAGCTCCATGACATTGCGGCGCAAACGAGCCAGCTTGGTGTTCTGGGTCGTGACCTGCATGCCGGCTTCCACCGGCGTGGTGCAGGAGGCCGGATAACCACGCTTGCCCTCGACCTGAACGGCACACAGGCGGCAGGAGCCGTAGGCTTCGAGGTTGTCACTGGCACACAGCTTGGGGATGTTGATATCGGCAAGCGCCGCGGCGCGCATCACCGAGGTGCCCTCGGGTACGGTGATCTCCACGCCATCGATTTCCAGACTGACGTGGTTCTCCGACAGCCGGGCGGGCGTGCCGTAATCCTTGTTGGGGTCGTAATAGCCGAGCATGGCGTTCTCTCCCTCAGCGCTCAACGCTGCAGGTCGTCAGGAAAATGGTTGATCACACTCTTCACCGGGAAGGGCGTCATTCCGCCCATGGCGCACAAGGAGCCGTCTTCCATGGTTTCGCAGAGTTCTTCGAGCAGTTCCAGGTTGGCGGCGCGATCCTGGTTGGCGACGATGCGGTCGATGACTTCCACGCCGCGGGTCGAGCCGATGCGGCAGGGCGTGCACTTGCCGCACGACTCCACCTTGCAGAACTCCATCGAGAAGCGCGCCTGCTCCGCCATGTCGACGCTGTCATCGAACATCACCACGCCGCCGTGGCCCACGCCCGCACCGACTTCGGCGAAGGTCTCGTAGTCCAGCGGCATGTCCCACTGGCTGTCGGGCAGGTAGGCACACAGCGGACCGCCGACCTGTACCGCCCGCAGCGGTCGCTCGGTGAAGGTGCCGCCGCCGAAGGACTCCATGACCTCGCGCAGGGTGGTGCCGAAGGCCAGCTCGATCAGGCCGCCGTACTTGACGTTGCCGGCCAGCTGAATCGCCAGGGTGCCGCGGGAACGGCCCATGCCGAAGTCGGCGTAGGCCTGACTGCCCCGCGCGAGGATGTAGGGCACGGCGGCCAGCGAGAGCACGTTGTTGACCACGGTGGGGCAGCCGAAGAGGCCGACGATGGCCGGCAGCGGCGGCTTGTAACGCACCATGCCGCGCTTGCCCTCGAGGCTTTCGAGCAGCGAGGTTTCCTCGCCGCAGATATAGGCGCCGGCGCCGAGGCGGACCTCCAGGTCGAAGTGCCGGCCGCTGCCCCGGATGTCGGCCCCCAGGTAGCCGGCCTGCTCGGCGCGGGCGATGGCCTCGTCGAGGATGCGCTTGGCCAGCGGGTATTCGGAACGCAGGTAGATGTAGCCCTGGGTGGCGCCCACCGCCAGGCCGGCGATCGCCATGCCTTCGATCAGCATGTAGGGGTCGCACTCCATCGCCAGGCGGTCGGCGAAGGTGCCGGAGTCGCCTTCATCGGCATTGCAGACGATGTACTTCTGCTCGCCGGCGGCGTCGTGCACCGTCTGCCACTTGATGCCGGTGGGGAAGGCCGCGCCGCCCCGGCCGCGCAACCCGGATTCCTTGACCTCGTCGACGATGGCCTGGCCACTCATCGCCAGGGCATTTTCCAGGCCCTGGAAGCCTTCCAGGGCGCGGTAATCGTCCAGCGACAGCGGGTCGGTGACGCCGATGCGCGAGAAGGTCAGACGCTGCTGACGGGCGAGATAGGGAATCGCGTCGGTAGGACCGCAGGCCAGGGCATGGTCGTCATTTCCCTCCAGCATGCCGTCATCCAGCAGGCCGGGAACGTCACCAGCGCTGACCGGGCCATAGGCGACGCGCCCGGAGGCTGTCTCGACCTCGACCATGGGCTCCAGCCAGGCCAGCCCGCGGGAGCCGTTGCGAATCAGCTGGATGTCGCTGCCCCGGGTACTGGCTTCGGACTCCAGGCGTTCGGCCACGGCATCGGCACCCATCGCCAGCGCCGTGGTATCACGCGGCACA
This sequence comes from Halomonas halmophila, assembly GCF_006540005.1. GTDB lineage: Bacteria > Pseudomonadota > Gammaproteobacteria > Pseudomonadales > Halomonadaceae > Halomonas > Halomonas halmophila. The sequence goes on from NZ_BJOC01000016.1 coordinate 33,979, forward strand.
TAGACACGGACCATTATTTGACCTCCAGCGGCACGGTGCGCATGTCCTCGACCAGGCGGTCGAAGCTTTCCGTCGTGACACGCCCGTGGACCTGGTCATCGACGCTGATGGATGGCCCGCAGGCACAGTTGCCCAGGCAGTAGACGGCTTCCAGGGTAATTTCCCGGTCACGGGTCGTCTGGTGATAGTCGATCTCGAGGCTCGTCTTGGCGTGGGCTTCCAGCGTGCGCGCGCCCAGAGCCTGGCAGGCCTCGGCGCGACAGATGCGCACCACATGGCTGCCCGGCTGCGAGGTACGGAAATGGTGGTAGAAAGTGATGACACCGTGCACCTCGGCGCGCGTCATCAACAGGGATTCGGCGAGCTGGGGCACGGCCCCCTCCGGCACGTAGCCGACCCTGTCCTGTATGGCGTGAAGAATGGGCAGAAGGGCACCGGGCTTGTGCTTCAGGGCGTCGATCTCGTCCTGGATCAGCTGCGGCGTCCAATCGGCGGATGTGCTCATCGGACATCACCTGATGGTTGTTGTCGTCTATATAGGCACGCTCTTTCATATTTTAGCAGTTGAGCGTGCGTCACGGTTGCATTAAAGCTAGCATTGGATGGCCACTTTCAAAATATGAAACTTGCATCATATGAAGCGCATACGCATCACGCCGGCCTGGTATTTCAGCGACGAGGCGGGCAATCAACTGGACCCTCAGGTGTTCGTGCTGCTGGAAGGCGTGCATCGTCATGGCAAGCTCACCGAAGCCGCGCGGATGGCCGGCGTTTCTTACCGCCATGCCTGGAACCTGCTCGGCAAGTGGCAGGAGTTCTTCGGTATCAGCCTGGTCGAACTGCAGCGCGGCAAGGGGGCGCATCTGTCGCCGCTCGGGGAGAAACTGCTGTGGGCCGAGCAGCGAGTCATCGCGCGCCTGGGTCCGCAGCTGGAAAGCCTCGGCTCTGAGCTCAACCTGGCCATCCAGCAGACCCTGGAAGGCGTGAAGCCGGTACTGCGCCTCTATGCCAGCCACGGCTATGCCGTGGAGCTGCTGCCGGAATACCTCGATGAGCTGCGCCTGGACCTGCAATATTGCAGCCCCCGCGAGGCGCTGGTCGCCCTGAACCGGGGTGCCTGTGACCTGGCCGGTTTCCATCTGCCCCAGGGCGCGGTCGGGACGCGCCTGGCGCGGGGCTATCGACATCTGCTCAAGCCGCGCAGCCATCGGGTGCTGCGCTTCATCACGCGGCGTCAGGGGCTGATGCTGCGACCGGGTAACCCCTGCGGGGTTCAGGGGCTGGAGGCGCTGGTCGAAGGGCAGGCGCGCTTCATCAACCGCCAGCCCGACTCCGGCACCCGCGCCCTGCTGGATGGGCTGCTGCGTGATGCCGGGCTGTCATTCCGCCACATTCGGGGCTACGAGCTCGAGGAATATACCCACTCGGCGGTGGCCGCCTATATCGCCGCCGGCATGGCCGATGTCGGCTTCGGTGTGGAGGCGGCGGCGCGGCGCTTCGGGCTGGATTTCGTGCCGCTGGCCAGCGAGGACTATCTGCTGGTCTGTCACCATCGCAGTCTGAGCGAGCCGAGGCTCGAGAGCTTTCGGGAGGTCCTGGCGAGTGACGCCTTTCAACAGGCGGTGTCGGCATTGCCGGGCTACAGCCTGAATCGCTGCGGCGAGGTCGAAGGCGTCGAGGCGCTGATGGCGGGGTGAGCCTGGCCACGCTCAGTGCGAGCGTGGCCATGGGAGGCTCAGCCAAGGACGAAGCCGAGGGCCAGAAAGCCGGCGGCGGTCACCAGTGCGCCCAGCAGGGCATAGGGAAACTGCGTCAGGCCGTGTTGCATGGGCAGGCAGCCGCTGCCCTGGGCGGAGAGGACCGACGAGTCCGAGAAGAAGCAGGCATGGCTGCCGAAGCTGGAGGCTGACAGCAGGGCGCCCACCACCAGCGGCATCGAGGCATCCAGGTGTTGCGCCATGGGCACCACGATGGGGATCGAGATCACGAATACGCCCCAGGAGGAGCCGGTGGCGAAGACCACGACCGCCATGGACAGGAACACCAGGGCCGGCAGCAAGGCCTTGGTCAAGTAGGGGGCAAGCGCGTCGATCATGAACTGCGTCATGCCCAGCTGGTCGTTGATCTCGCGCAGCACGAAGCCCACGGCGACGATGGCGAGTGGCAGCATCATGGTGCGGAAGCCGTCCATGATGGCGTCCATCAGGGTGTTGAAGGTCGCCAGGCGCTGGATGAGATACAGGCCCAGGGTGAACAGCGTGGCCACGATCACGCCCTTGAGCAGGTCGATCTCGAAATAGGCGCTGGCGCCGATCAGCACCGCCATGGGCGCCAGGAAGTTGAATACGCCGACCCAGGGACGTCCACGCGGGGCGTCATCATCGGAGAGCGTCTTGTCCGGTGCGCCATCGGGGATCGGCTGCCCCTGCTTCGCCCGTGCCTCGGCGGCCTTCATGGGCCCCATGTCGGGCAGCAGCCCCAGGGCGACCAGGACCACCAGTCCCATGGCGACCCAGCCATAGAGCATGAAGGGGATCGACTGGATGTATAGCCACATCCCCGAGCCCTCGGTGGCGGAGTTGGTTTCCAGCAACTCGGCGAAGTAGACCGCCCAGGTCGACAGCGGCACCAGAATGCAGATCGGCGCCGCCGTGGAGTCGACGATGTAGGCCAGCTTTTCGCGTGACACGCCGAAGCGGTCGGTCAGGCGTTTCATGGCCGCCGAGGTCGCCAGGGCATTGAGGTAGTCGTCGATGAAGATCACCACGCCCAGTGCGGCCGTACTCAGCAGCGACTGACGGCGGGTCTTGACCAGGCGTGTCAGGCAATGACTGAAGCTCAGCGTACAGCCGGAGATTTCCAGCATGGCAATGAAGCCGCCCATCAGGCCGCAGACCAGAATCAGCCAGGCGATGGTTTCATTCGACATCACCGACAGGGAAATACTGGCCAGCTCGCCCACGAAGTCATCGGGCTGAAGCATGATCAGGCCGCAGATCGCGCCGATCGCCAGGGCCTCTAGGGTTCGATGGGTGGTGATGGCGACGATCAACACGATCAGGGAGGGCACGAGGCTGGCCCAGCCATAATCGCTGGCATCCTGATGGGTCAGCGTCAGGCTGGTGACGGTGGCCAGTATGCCGACGATCAGCAGCAGGGTGCGCCCCGTGCCGCGTTTCAGCGGCAGGCTGGGGGCGAAAGGATGGGGTGACTGGCTCATTGGAGGCCTCCTTCGGCATGCAGGGAAAGCCGTTGTGCCATGGTCGAGGCGTTGCAGTTTGTCATTGTCATCTTGCCTGTCCTCTGGGGTGGGTGAGTGAAAAGAAGGTCGGGGCAGCGGTTTCATGACACAGGGGCCCCGGCCCGGCCGCCTGCGCGGCCGGGAGTCAGGGAATTGCCGGGGAGAAAACGGTCAGACGTGCCGCAAGTACCAGTCGTATTCCAGCTTGCTGACCGATTGCAGGCTCTGGTCGCGCTCGGCACGGCGATTGGCGATGAAGACGCGCAGGAAGTCTGGTCCCAGTGCCTCGGCCAGTGGTTCGCTGTGTTCCAGAAGGTCCAGTGCCTGGCGCCAGCTGTTGGTCAGTGACGGCGCAACCTGGTCGTAGGCATTGCCGATGATTGCCGGCGGCGGTGTCAGGTGCTGGTGAAGGCCGTGGTCGATGGCGGCGAGCAGGGTGGCCACCAACAGGTAGGGATTGACGTCAGCGCCGGCCACTCGATGTTCGATGCGCCTTGCCCGGTTGTCGCCGGAGGGGATGCGCACCGCGACGGAGCGGTTGTCGTAGCCCCAGGTCGGCGCCATGGGCACGTAGAGGCCCGGCTGGAAACGCTTGAAGGAGTTCAGATTGGGGGCGAGCAGGCCCATCGAGGCGGGCATGGTGTCCAGCAGGCCGGCCACGGCGCGGCCGAGTTCCGGCGTGCCGAGCGGCGCCCCGTCCTCATCGGCAAAGATGTTGCGGCCGGCCTCGTCGAGCAGGCTGATATGCACATGAGTGCCGCTGCCGGCCTCGCTGCCGTAAGGCTTGGCCATGAAGGTGGCCTCGAAACCGTGCTTGAGGGCCACGCCCTTGATCAGACGCTTGAGCAGCACGGCGCTGTCACAGGCCGTCAGCGCGCTGTCGCAGTGCAGCAGGTTGATCTCGAACTGCCCCGGGGCGCATTCCTTCAGGGCGGTGTCCAGCGGCAGCCCCTGGGTGTCGGCGGCCGCTTGGATGGCTTCGAGGAAGTCGGCGTATTCATCCAGTTCGTTGATCGAGTAGAGCTGGCTTTGCGTGGCCCGTTCCTGGCTGCATGGCGATAGTGGCGGCTGGATCACGCCCAGTTCGTTGCGCTGTCGGTCGACCAGGTAAAACTCCAGCTCCAGGGCCACGACCGGTGTCAGCCCGGCCCGCCGGAAGCGTTCGAGCACACCATCCAGGACCTGACGGGGATCGGCGAAGAAGGGCCGGCCGTCGGCTTCCGACATGCTCATCAGCAGTTGCGCCTGCCGACCGTCGCGCAGCCAGGGGCTCGGCATCAGACTGCCGGGTACCGGGTGGCAGACACGGTCGCCATCGCCGGTCTCGAGTCCCAGGCCGGTTTCCTCGATGGTATTGCCATGAATATCCAGTGCAAAGACGGAGGCAGGCAGGTTGACCCCGTCACGGTAGACCTTTTCGAGATTCTCCCGGGGAATGCGTTTGCCGCGCAGCACGCCGTTCAAGTCGCTGATCAACAGATCGATCGTGGCGATCTCGGGATGCTGCTCGAGAAAGGCTGTGGCTTCATCGACGGAATCGGGTGACATGTGGCACCTGCTGGAATCGGGTTGTTGATGATGGTGTCATTCTTGGATCAACAATCGCTGTTGTCAAATATTTTATACCAGCGCTCATGGGTCGCAGCCAGAGTATGTGCTTTGATCGTTTAGTATCAGTGAGTTATGTAGATGGTTGGTAGGCCGGGTGATCACGATTTGGCAAGACCGTTCAAGCCGTGTATGTTGATTAAAGCATAACAAGCGTGCTCTCGATTCGATCAAGGAGGCTATCATGCCGACGCGTCCTCTGGTGGGCGTCATCGCCTGTCGCCGTGAGGTGGAGGGGCATCCATCCCACATGGTCACCGACAAGTATTTGAGCGCCCTGCGCGACTACGGGCTGGCACCGGTCATGCTGCCGGTCTGGGAGGATATCTCGCCGGCAGAGGTGGCGGCCCTGACCGGCCGTCTCGATGGCCTGGTGCTGACCGGCAGCCACACCAATGTGGCGCCTCAGCGTTACGCGGCCGAGCGGATACCCGAAAACACCCGGGCGGATCATGATCGCGACAGCCTTGCCATGGCGCTGGTGTCGGTGGCGCTGGAGCGCGACCTGCCCTTGCTGGGCATCTGTCGAGGCTTCCAGGAGATCAATGTGGCGCTCGGTGGCAGCCTTTACCAGGCCGTGCAGAACCAGCCGGGCAAGCTCGATCACCGCGAACCGGAAGGCGACAAGGCAAGCCGCTATGCGCCGGCGCACGATCTGGCTATTCGGCCGGGGGGCGTCCTGGCACGGCTCTTCGACGGTGAGCAGGCGCGCGTCAATTCGCTGCATCAGCAGGGGATCGATCGCCTGGCCGAGGGTCTCAGGATCGAAGCCGTGGCACCCGATGGCCTGGTCGAAGCCGCATCGGTGACCGGGGCCAGGAGCTTCGCACTGGCGGTTCAGTGGCACCCCGAGTGGCAGCCCGGGACGCATGCCCTCTACGACGCCATCTTCCGCGGCTACGCCAGGGCCTGTGAAGCGCATCAAGGTCAGCTGACCGAGGCGTCAATCTGACATCACCGTATGGCGAATGGAGGGTATCAGCATGCTGACCCACGAATATCAGGCTCGGGATGGTGCCCATCACCTGCACCCCTTCACCGATTTCAAGGCGCTGGCTGACCAGGGCAGTCGCGTCATCACTCATGGTGAGGGAGTCTACATCCACGACAGCGAGGGCTATCGCATCCTCGACGGCATGGCCGGCCTGTGGTGCATGAACCTCGGCTATGGCCGCCGTGAGCTGGTCGAGGCGGCAACCGCGCAGCTCGAACAGCTCCCTTACTACAATACCTTCTTCAAGACCACGCACCCGCCGGCCGTACGCCTGGCCGAGAAGCTGTGCGCTCTCGCACCGCCACATATCCAGCATGTCTTTTTCACGGGCTCGGGTTCCGAGGCGAACGATACCGTGCTGCGCATGGTGCGTCGCTACTGGGCCCTGAAGGGGCGACCCGAAAAACACTGGGTCATCGGGCGAGAGAATGGCTATCACGGCTCCACCCTGGCCGGCATGAGCCTGGGCGGCATGGCGCCAATGCATGGTCAGGGTGGCCCCTGCGTGCCGGGCATCGCCCATATCCGCCAGCCTTACTGGTTTGGCGAGGGGCGCCTCGACGAGGCGCATGGCATGTCGCCGGAGGCGTTCGGGCAGGCCTGTGCCGCGGCGCTGGACGACAAGATTCGTGAACTGGGCGCCGAGAATGTGGCGGCTTTCATCGCCGAGCCCGTGCAGGGCGCCGGTGGGGCCATCATGCCACCCGAGAGCTACTGGCCGGCGGTCAAGGCGGTACTGGCGAAATACGATATCCTGCTGGTCGCCGATGAAGTGATCTGTGGCTTCGGGCGGCTCGGTGAGTGGTTCGGCAGCCAGCACTATGGCCTGGAACCCGACCTGATGCCCATCGCCAAGGGGCTGTCTTCCGGTTACCTGCCGATCGGCGGTGTGCTGGTGGGAGAGCGCGTCGCCGAGACATTGATTGAAGAGGGGGGTGAGTTCTTCCATGGTTTTACCTACTCGGGACACCCGGCCTGTGCCGCCGTGGCACTCAGGAACCTGGAACTGCTCGAAGCCGAGGGGATCGTCGACCGGGTGCGTGACGACCTCGGCCCTTATCTGGCCGAACGCTGGGCCAGCCTGGCCGATCACCCCATCGTCGGCGAGGCCCGTTCCCTGGGGCTGATGGGCGCCCTGGAACTGGTGGCCGACAAGGCAACCGGGCAGCGCTTCGACAAATCGCTGGCGGCCGGTAATCTGTGCCGTGACCTGTGCTTCACCAGCGGCCTGGTGATGCGTTCGGTGGGCGATACCATGATCATTGCGCCACCGCTGGTCATCCGTCGGGAAGAAATCGATGAACTGGTGGAGCTGGCGCGCCACGCTCTGGACGAGACCGCCCGCCGGCTGACGCGCACCGCGCAAACACAAGAGGAGCCATCCGCATGAACGTTCAATCTTCGCCGCTCGCCGCATCGGTGCCCGAGACCCATGCCGACTGGCAGGCGCTGGCCGAGCGGCTGCAAACCGAAAGGGGCTTCGAGACGCGGGCCTATCTGGACAATGACTTCGTCGCTGCCGTCAGCGGGGAGACGCTCACGACCATCAATCCGGCGACCGGCGAGCCGCTGGCCGAGGTCGCCAGTTGTGACGTGGCGGATGCCGAGGCGGCGGTGACGGTGGCGCGTCGCGCCTTCGACGGCGGCGCCTGGTCACGCCTGGCACCGGGCGAACGCAAGGCCGTGCTGCTGCGCCTGGCCGACCTGCTCGAGACGCATCGCCACGAGCTGGCCCTGCTCGACAGTCTGGACATGGGCAAGCCGGTTTCCAGTGCCCTGGGTGACATGGCCGGTGCCATCGGGTGCATTCGTCATCATGCCGAGTCCATCGACAAGCTGTATGGCGAAGTGGCCCCGACCGGCGAGGACAGTCTCGGCCTGGTGCTGCGCGAGCCGCTGGGAGTGGTGGCCTCCATCGTACCCTGGAACTTCCCGATGATGATGACCGCCTGGAAGATCGGCCCGGCGTTGGCCGCCGGCAATAGCGTCATCCTCAAGCCCTCGGAAAAGTCGCCGCTGTCGGCGTTGCGCCTGGCCCAGCTGACCCGTGAAGCCGGGTTGCCGCATGGCGTCTTCCAGGTGCTGCCAGGCTTCGGCCATACGGTGGGCAAGGCGCTGGCCTTGTCGATGGAAGTCGACTGCCTGTCCTTCACCGGCTCCACCGGCGTGGGCAAGCAACTCATGCAGTATGCCGGGCAATCCAACCTCAAGAAGGTCTACCTGGAGTGTGGCGGCAAGAGCCCCAATCTGGTGTTTGCCGACTGCAAGGATCTGGAGCGGGTAGCCGAGCATGCCGCCGCCGCCATCTTTCACAACCAGGGCGAGGTGTGCATCGCCGGTTCGCGACTGCTGGTCGAGAACAGCATTCGCGAGGCCTTCGTCGACAAGGTGCTGGCGGCGGCCGAACGCATGCAGCCCGGTGATCCGCTGGATCCGGCCAGCTTCATGGGCGCCATGGTCGACCGGGCACAGTATCAGCGTGTGCTCGACTATATTCACCGGGGCGTGGAAGAGGGCGCCGCGCTGCGTGCCGGTGGCCAGGTCGAGGCCGGCGACGGGCTCAACGGTCAAGGGCTCTTCATCCGGCCGACGGTCTTCGATGGCGTCACCGGTGGCATGGCCGTGGGTCGCGAGGAAATTTTCGGGCCTGTGCTGGCGGTGTTCGGCTTCGATACCGAGGAAGAGGCGCTGCGGCTGGCCAACGACAGCGACTATGGCCTCGCCGCAGGCGTCTGGAGTCAGGATATCGATCGCATCATGCGGGTTTCCCGGCGCCTGCAATCCGGCCAGGTCTTCGTCAACAACTGGGCCGACATGGATCAGACGGTGCCCTTCGGGGGTGTCAAGCAGTCCGGCAATGGCCGCGACAAGTCCCACCATTCGCTGGAAGAGTATTCCGACCTGAAGACGGTTTGGATGACGTTGACCCCCACCTCCTCCCTCTGAGGGCCGGTTGCTTTGTGTGTTGCGCCCTGGGCCGGCGTCGGCGTCAGAAGCTGCGCGCCGGAGTGGCGCAACTGACCAGGCGGCAGGCAACTTCGCCGATGTTGCGGAAGCGGTGGGGGACATTGGTGTTGAAGTAGTAGGCTTCGCCGGTGCCCAGCACACGCGTGCTGCCGCCAATGGTAATCTCGATTTCGCCTTCCAGCACGATGCCGGCCTCCTCGCCCTGGTGGGCGATCATTTCACGGCCGGTATCGGCGCCGGGCGGGTAGGTCTCGACCATGAAGCCGAGCGCCCGGTTTGTGCGATTGGCGCCCACCAGCTTGTAAATCACATCGCCACTGCCCACGTCGGCAAGTTCTTCCGCCGAGTAGAACACCTGGTCACGGCTTTCCAGGTTCATGGTGAAGAAATCGCCGACGCTCATGGGAATGGCGTCGAGGATCTTCTTCAGTGAGCTCACCGATGGGCTGACCTTGCCTTGCTCGATCAACGACAGGCTGGAGTGGGTCACGCCACAGCGCTTGGCGAGTTCCCGCTGGGATATGTTGCGCAGGTTGCGCAGGGCCCGCAGGCGCGCACCGACATCGTCGGCCATGGTGTCTTCCTCGGTGGTCGTCTCGGTCATGTCGTTGGCAATGAGTCGCTTGAGTGGGATGAGTGGCGGGTGTCAGTGGCGCACACCCTGTAATATCCAGGCATCGCGCGGGATCGGGGTGCCGTGGCCGTGGAGCACGCGCAGCCCGCCGGTGCCTTCCATGATGATCGCCTGCACGCTCTGCGGGTCGATGACGTTGGCCGCGCGCATGGCGGTGCGCAGGTCGTCCTCGGTGACCCGGGCGCAGTCCATGTTGTCCCACAGGATCTCGCCGCCCGCCTGCATCAGCAGGATGGGCGGCGAATCGATGGTGCGCCGCACGGCATCCCGGCGGCGGCGCCACCCGGAGACCAGGAGTTGAAGGGCGTAGAGGGTGATCAATCCCACCAGGCCGGATGGGAGGGCGCCGGGGCCCGTCACCACCGTCGAGGCCATGATCGAGCCGATGGCGATGGTGGCGGCGATATCGAAGGACGACAGCTGGGCAAAGCTGCGCACGCCGCACAGCTTGGCCAGCACCAGGATAAGCAGGTACATGGCCAGCGTCGTGCCCATGGTCTGCAGCATTTCAATCATTGCCGAGGGCAGCTCGCCTGCCATGAGACCTTCCTCCATGCTCGCCCTGGTAACTCGGGCAGCCCTCAGCAGAGGGCGTCGAGTTTCTCCTTGAGCAGGCCGTTGACCTGCTGTGGATTGGCCGTGCCGCGCGAGGCCTTCATGACCTGGCCGACGAAATAGCCGATCATCTTGCCGCGTTTTTCCGGCTCGGCATCGCGGTACTGCGCCACCTGTGCCGGGCTGTCGGCGATGACCTGGTCGATCATGGCCTCGATGGCGCCGGTGTCGGTGACCTGCTTGAGCCCCTTGGCCTCGATGATGGTATCGGCGCTGTTGTCGGCGTTGCCGCCTTCCCCCTGCCACATGGCCTGGAAGACTTCCTTGGCGGCCTTGCCGTTGATGGTGTCGTCGAGCACCCGGTTGATCAGCAGGCCGAGCTGTTCGGCGGACACCGGGCTGTCAGCGATAGCCAGGCTTTCGCGGTTGAGCGCCCCGGATAGCTCGCCCTGCACCCAGTTGGCGGCCTGCTTGGCGTCGCCGCAGACTTCCTTGACGCGCTCGAAGTACTCGGCCATGGCGCGGCTGGCGGACAGCACCCCGGCATCATAGGCGGACAGCCCCAGCTCATGCTCGAAGCGTGAGCGCTTGTCCGCCGGCAGCTCCGGCAGGTTCGCGCGCAGGTGGTCGACATAGGCCTGATCGAGCACCACCGGCAGCAGGTCCGGGCAGGGGAAGTAGCGATAGTCGTTGGCTTCCTCCTTGGTGCGCATGCTGCGGGTTTCATCGGCCTCGGGGTCGAAGAGACGGGTTTCCTGTACCACCTTGCCGCCGTCCTCGATGAGCTCGATCTGGCGCTCGACCTCGAACTCGATGGCGCGCTCGACGAAGCGGAAGGAGTTGACATTCTTGATCTCGGCCCGGGTGCCGAAGGCGTCCTGGCCCTTGGGCCTGACCGAGACGTTGACGTCACAGCGCATCGAGCCCTCGGCCATGTTGCCATCCGAGATGCCCAGGTAGGTGACGATGGAATGGATGGCCTTGAGGTAGGCCGCGGCTTCCTTCGCCGAGCGCATGTCGGGTTCCGAGACGATCTCCAAAAGCGGCGTGCCGGCGCGGTTGAGGTCGATGCCGGTCATGCCGTGGAGGTCTTCGTGCAGCGACTTGCCGGCGTCCTCTTCGAGGTGCGCGTGGTGCACGCGAACCCGTTTGGTCGTGCCGTCCTCCAGACTGATCTCGACTTCCCCGGGCCCGACGATGGGGTGGTACATCTGGCTGGTCTGGTAGCCCTTGGGCAGGTCGGCATAGAAGTAGTTCTTGCGGTCGAAGACCGAGACTTCGGGGATCTCGGCGTTGACGCCGAGGCCGAACTGGACCGCCATGGCCACCGCGGACTCGTTGAGCACCGGCAGCACGCCGGGCAGGCCCAGGTCCACCGCGCAGGCCTGGCTGTTGGGCTCGGCGCCGAAGGCGGTGGAGGCGCCGGAAAAGATCTTGGAACGGGTGGCGAGCTGGACGTGGACCTCCAGACCGATCACGGTTTCCCATTGCATCAGGCGGACTCCTCGGCGAAGGCGGGACGGCGCAGGTGCCAGTCGGTGGCTTGCTGGAATTGATGGGCGACGTTGAGCAGCTGGGCCTCGGCGAAGTGCGTGCCGAGAACCTGCAGCCCCACGGGGCGGTTCCCGGCGAAGCCGGCCGGTACGCTGATGCCGGGAATGCCGGCCAGGTTCACGGCGATGGTGTAGATATCCTGCAGGTACATCGACACCGGGTCCTTGTTGGCGCCCAGATCGAAGGCCGGGGTGGGGGAGGCCGGCCCCATCAGCACGTCGACTTCGTCGAAGGCATCCAGGAAGTCCTGGCGGATCAGGCGGCGTACCTGCTGTGCCTTCTTGTAGTAGGCATCGAAGAAGCCTTCGGACAGGGTGTGGGTGCCGATCAGGATGCGGCGCTTGACTTCGTCGCCGAAGCCCTCGGCACGGCTGCGCTTGTAGAGGTCGACCAGGTCCGTTGGCGCCTCGCAGCGGTGGCCGAAGCGCACGCCGTCGAAGCGTGACAGGTTGGACGAGGCTTCGGCCGGCGCGATGACGTAATAGGCCGGAATGGCGTAATGCGTATGCGGCAGGCTGACCTCGCGCACCGTGGCGCCCAGGGATTCATAGACCCGGATGGCCTCGCGCACGGCGGTTTCCACGGCCGGGTCGAGGCCGTCGCCGAAGTATTCCACCGGCAGGCCGATCTTCAGCCCGCTCAAGGGCGCGTCAAGCTCGCTTTGGTAGTCGGGCACGCCGCGGGCCACGCTGGTCGAGTCGCGACCGTCGTGGCCGGCCATGGCACCCAGCAGCAGGGCGCAGTCGGACGCCGAGCGGGCCATCGGGCCGGCCTGGTCGAGGCTCGAGGCATAGGCGATCATGCCGTAGCGCGAGACGCGGCCGTAGGTCGGTTTGAGGCCGGTGATGCCGCAGAAGGCCGCCGGCTGGCGAATCGAGCCACCGGTGTCGGTGCCCATGGCGGCCGGTACCAGGCCGGCCGCCACGGCCGCGGCGCTGCCGCCCGAGGAACCGCCGGGCACGGCGCTCGGGTCCCAGGGGTTCTTCACCGGGCCGTAGTAGCTGTTCTCGTTGGACGAGCCCATGGCGAACTCGTCCATGTTGGTCTTGCCGAGGCTGACCGTGCCGGCCTCGGTGAGCTTCTCGACGATGCTGGCGTCATAGGGGGCGACGAAGTTGTCGAGCATGCGCGAGCCGCAACTGGTCTTGACACCACGCGTGCAGAAGATGTCCTTGAGGGCCAGTGGCAGGCCGTTGAGCGGGCCGGCTTCGCCGCCGGCGCGCGCGGTGTCGGCCCGGTCCGCGGCGCTCAGGGCCTGCTCCGCGGTGACGCTGATGAAGCTGTTGAGTCGACCATCGAGGCGGTCGATGCGCCCGAGCAGATCCTGGGTCAGCTCGCGGCTGGAAAACTCGCCGGCACGCAACCCGGCGGCGAGTTCGGTCAATGTCTTATCGTGCATGGGGCCTGGGCTCCGTGATGACATGGCGTTGACGGCGGCCGGGGATCATTCGACGACCCTGGGCACCAGGTAGAGGCCGTTTTCCACGGCCGGCGCGCATTGCTGGAAGTGATCGCGCTGGTCGCTTTCGGTCACCTCGTCGGCGCGCAGGCGCTGAGTGGCATCCAGGGGGTGCGCCATGGGGGTGACGCCCTCGGTGTCCAGTGACTGCAGCTGGTCGACCATTTCCAGGATGCGCCCCAGGTCGTCCAGGTAGTGCGTGGCATCACCTTCGTCCAGGCCGAGACGGGCCAGATGAGCGGCCCTGAGAACGTCTGCGTGTTCGATCGCCATGATCGGGTGTCCTCGCGAGGGTGGAACAATGTGTCGGAGAAAGAGCGTCAAGTTACCACATCCAGGCTGATGCTGGCAGGGGCCCGGCGAGGCGTTGACGCGCGAAGCGCTTGCCGCTTGCGGGGTGCAGTGATACCGTTTGCTCCCGCACAGGGCTTCCGGACTGCACTAGGTAACGAGTTCATGTTCAAACGTTTGAGGGGGCTGTTTTCCAGCGATCTGTCGATCGACCTGGGTACGGCCAACACACTGATTTATGTTCGCGGTCGCGGCATCGTCCTTGACGAGCCCTCGGTCGTGGCAATTCGCCAGTCCGGCAGCATGCGCAGTGTCGCCGCGGTTGGCGCCGACGCCAAACGGATGCTGGGGCGCACCCCGGGCAATATCACGGCCATCCGGCCGCTCAAGGACGGCGTCATCGCGGATTTCACCGTCACCGAGCAGATGCTTCAGTATTTCATCCGCAAGGTTCACCAGAGCACCTTCCTGACACCCAGTCCGCGGGTGCTGGTCTGCGTGCCCTGCATGTCGACCCAGGTGGAACGCCGTGCCATCAAGGAGTCCGCCGAGGGAGCGGGCGCCCGCGAGGTCTTCCTGATCGAGGAACCCATGGCCGCGGCCATTGGCGCCGGGCTGCCCGTCGAGGAAGCGCAGGGCTCCATGGTGGTTGATGTCGGCGGCGGCACCAGCGAGATCGCCATCATTTCGCTCAATGGCGTGGTCTACTCGGAATCCATCCGCATGGGGGGCGATCGCTTCGACGAAGCCATCACCGCCTATGTGCGCCGCCATTACGGCAGCCTGATCGGCGAGTCCACGGCCGAGCGCATCAAGGAAGAGATCGGGTGTGCCTATCCCGGCGGCGAGCTGCGCGAGATCGACGTTCGCGGACGCAATCTGGCCGAGGGCATTCCGCGCAGCTTCACGCTCAATTCCCACGAGATCCTCGATGCCCTGCAGGAAACCCTGGGGGCCATCGTGGCGGCCGTGAAGTCGGCCCTGGAACAGTCGCCCCCCGAACTCGCCTCCGACATTGCCGAGCGCGGCCTGGTGCTTACCGGTGGCGGTGCGCTGCTGCGCGACCTGGACAAGCTGATTGCCGAGGAAACCGGCCTGCCGGTGGTCGTGGCGGAAGACCCGCTGACCTGCGTGGCGCGTGGCGGCGGCAAGGCCCTGGAGATGATCGACCAGCGTACGTTCGAGCTGCTCTCCAGCGACTGACCGGGGAGGTTCCCTATCAAGCCGCTGTTCTCGCACGGAGCGGTGCCCTGGGGTCGCATGCTGGTGTGTGCGATCCTCGCCATCGCCCTGATGTTCGCCGACCTGCGCTTCTCGCGCATGGATTCGGTGCGTGCACAACTCTCCACCCTGGTAGCGCCGGTACAGTGGGCGGTCAGTCTGCCCAGCGATGTTCTCAACTGGGGCGCGCTGGTGCTCTCCGATCAACGCGAGCTGGTGGCGGAAAATCGCCGCCTGCGCGAGCAGGTGCTCAGCCTGTCGCACCGGGTACAGCGCATGGCCAGCCTGACGGCGGAGAATGTGCGCCTGCGCGAACTCCTGTCGGCCAGCCAGCAACACGATATTCCCTTCATTACCGGTGAGCTGCTCTCCCTGGACCCCGATCCCTTCACGCATCGTATGGTGCTCGATCGTGGCCGGCGCAATGGCGTCTTCGTCGGCCAGCCGGTCATGGATGCCTCGGGCCTGGTCGGTCAGGTGACAGCGGTATCGGCCTACTCGAGTCGCGTGCTGCTGGTCACTGATGCCAGCCATGCGCTGCCGGTCCAGGTGAATCGCAATGGCCTGCGTTTCGTGGCGCAGGGCGCCGGGCGCGACCAGCGCCTCAATGTGAGGCATGTGCCGGACACGGCCGATATCCGCGAGAATGATCTGCTGGTCACCTCCGGTCTGGCTGGCCGCTTCCCGCCGGGATTCCCGGTGGCCCGTGTCGAACAGGTGGTGCATGACCCGGGGGAGCCCTTTGCCAGGGTCAAGGCCAACCCTCTGGCCAAGCTGCAGCGCTCACGCCACTTCCTGCTGCTGTTCCCGCCCGAGCCGCGCAACGCCGATGGGCGCGGTGGCTGGGAGGCAACGCTGGACCCGGTCGCCGTCGAGATGGCACGTCAGGTGGCCGGTGATGTCGAGCCGGAGGAAGCACCCTGATGGCCCGCGCGACTCCGACGCCCATGATCTGGGTATGGCTATCGATGCTGCTGGCGTTGTGCCTGCAGGTGATGCCCCTGGCCGACGGATGGCAGATCTGGCGGCCGGACTGGCTGGGGCTGATGCTCATCTACTGGTGCATGAAGACGCCGCAACGGGTCGGGGTCGTGCATGGCTTCGTGCTGGGCATTCTGCTGGACCTCATCGAGGGCGTGCCGCTGGGCCAGAATGCGTTGCTGCTTTCCTTGCTGGCCTTTCTGTGTGCACTGGTCTATCCGCGTTTCCGGGCCTATTCGCTGTTGCAGCAGGCCGTGCTGATCCTGGTGTTGCTGGGCTCGGTGCAGCTTGTGGAGCAATGGCTGCGAACCCTGTTGGGGCCCTTCTCCATCCACCTGTCCTTCCTGCTGCCCTCCTTGATCGGAGCCGTGCTGTGGCCTTGGCTGACGACTCTGTTCCGGGCGATGCGTCGCCGCTTCACCCATTCATGACGGGAGCGTGACATGACCCTGGACCCCCGGCCTTATCTGCGACTGGCGTCGGCATCGCCGCGCCGCCGGGAATTGCTCGCCAGTATTGGCGTGAGTGTCGAGGTCAGCCCGGTCGACCTGGATGAAACGCCGCTACCGGGAGAAGCGCCGCGCGACCATGTCCTGCGCCTGGCCCGCGACAAGGCCCTTGCCGGCCATGCGGCAGGCGGGCCGGTGACCCTGGGCGCCGATACCGTGGTGGTCGTGGAGGGCCGGGTTCTCGGCAAGCCACGCGATGCCGGGCACGCCCGATCCATGCTGCAGGACCTGGCTGGGCGCAGCCATGAGGTGATGACCGGCGTGGCGGTGCAGGGCCCCGCCGGTCTGCTCACCCGCTGTGTGGTGAGTCGAGTGACGCTGCGGGATATTCCGGCGGCGGAGATGGCGGACTACTGGCGTACCGGCGAGCCGCACGACAAGGCCGGGGGCTATGCCATTCAGGGGCTCGGTAGCGTCTTCGTTACGCACCTCGAAGGGAGCTACTCGGCGGTGGTGGGACTGCCTCTGTGCGAAACCGCGGAAATCCTGCGTCGCCAGGGCGTGCCGCTGTGGAATCTTCCTGTGTCATAATGACTTGAACAACTTCGGGGCCGCTGGCCGGCCGGTTTGCCAGATGCTGTGTCCCGCGGGCAAGAGCCGCGGAACGGGACGCGCTTCGAGGGTGGCCGTGGCACGGATGCGTCTTCAGGACTCTTCTCAAGATAAGGACTTCGCATGAGCGGTGAAGTACTCATCAATCTGACGCCGATGGAAACCCGCGTGGCCGTGGTGGAAAACGGCGTGCTCCAGGAAGCCTTCATCGAGCGGGCGCGACGACGGGGTATTGTCGGCAACATCTACCAGGGGCGTGTGGTCCGGGTACTGCCCGGCATGCAGGCAGCCTTCATCGATATCGGGCTTGATCGGGCCGCCTTCATCCATGCACATGAGGTCATGCCGGCGGGCACGCCGGCCGACGAGCAGGTCTCGATTTCCCAGCTGCTCCAGGAGGGGCAGTCGCTGGTGGTGCAGGTCACCAAGGATCCCATCGGCTCCAAGGGAGCACGCCTGACCACACACCTCTCGGTGCCGTCGCGCTACCTGGTCTACATGCCGGACTCACCCCACAACGGCGTCTCGCAGCGCATCGAGGACGAAGGCGAACGCGAGCGACTGCGTTCCCAGGTGGAGGCGGCGCTCGGCGAGCAGATCCTGGAGGTCCAGGGCGGCTTCATCGTGCGCACTGCCGCGGAAGGCGTGACCGACGAGGAACTCGCCGGCGACATGCACTTCCTGCTGCGGCTGTGGCGCAAGGTCAGCGAGCGGCGCGTCAGCGCGCCGGCGCCCAGTGTCATCTATGATGACCTGCCGCTGTTCATGCGGACCCTGCGTGATGTGATGCGCGATGACATCGAGAAGGTGCGCATCGACTCCCGCGAGAATCATGTCAAGCTGCTCGAGTTCGCCGAAGAGTTCATGCCGGACGCACTGAATCGCATCGAGCACTATGCCGGGGAACGCCCCATCTTCGACCTGTTCAGCGTCGAGGACGAGATCCAGAAGGCGCTGGCGCGCAAGGTCCAGCTCAAGTCGGGGGGCTACCTGGTCATCGACCCGACCGAGGCGATGACCACCATCGACGTCAACACCGGCGGTTTCGTGGGCCATCGCAACCTCGAAGAAACCATCTTCAAGACCAATCTCGAGGCGGCGACGACCATCGCCCGGCAGCTACGCCTGCGCAA
Source organism: Halomonas halmophila (assembly GCF_006540005.1). Taxonomy (GTDB): domain Bacteria; phylum Pseudomonadota; class Gammaproteobacteria; order Pseudomonadales; family Halomonadaceae; genus Halomonas; species Halomonas halmophila. The sequence goes on from NZ_BJOC01000016.1 coordinate 51,678, forward strand.
TCTCGGTGGCATCATCATCATCGACTTCATCGACATGGATGATACCGAGCATCAGCGCCAGGTGCTGCGCGTGCTGGAAAAGGCGCTGGAGCGCGATCACGCCAAGACCAAGTGCACCGGCGTGACCGAGCTGGGCCTGGTGCAGCTGACCCGCAAGCGCACCCGCGAGAGCCTGGAGCAGACCCTGTGCGAGCCGTGTCCGGTCTGTGAGGGGCGCGGTACCCTCAAGACACCGGAGTCGGTGTGCTACGAGATATTCCGCGAGATTCTGCGCGAGGAGCGCGCCTACAGCGCCGAGACCTATACCGTGCTGGCGGCACAGTCGGTGGTTGACCGCCTGCTCGACGAAGAGTCGGCCGCGGTGGCGGATCTCGAGGAGTTCATCGGCAAGACCATCCGCTTTCAGGTGGAGTCGCATTATTCCCAGGAGCAGTACGACATCGTACTGATGTGAACCATGTCGCCGAGTCGCCTTGTCCTCCGTTGGTCCTTGACGCTGCTGGCCCTGGCGTTGTCGCTGGTGGCCGTGCTGCTGCTGGTGCTGCGTCTGCTGCTGGGGCAGGTTGATCACTGGGCACCGGAGATCGAGTCGCAGCTCGCGTCGCGGTTTTCCAGCGAGGTGTCGCTGGCCCGGGCGCAGGGCGGGGTGGCCGGGCTCGACCCCTGGCTGGCCGTCAGCGATCTGGATTTCCGCTCGCGTCAGGGACTCGGCAATGTGCCCCTGCTGGAGGTCGAGAAAGCCCGGCTGCGGCTGGACACGGCGGCCAGCCTCGGGCAGGGCATGCCGGTCCTCGCCCAGTCGCACCTGGCCGGTATCACCCTGCATCTGTATCAGAATGAAGACCTGGGCTGGCAATGGCCGGCACCCGCCGATGTACCGCCGGAACTGATGCCCAGTGGTTCCTTCGATCTATCGCGCCTGGATTTCTGGGTCGGCGTGCTGTTACGCCAGCGCGCCTGGGCGGATGACCTACGTGTCGTCCTGCATGGCCGCCAGCGCCGGATGGTGCTGGAGGCGCCCCGGCTGCTGGTGACCGGCGACAGTGGGCAGACGCACCTGGAAGTTGAAGTGCGTCTGCGTGATCGTCCCGGCACGGCCTTCAAGGCAGTGATGGATGTCAACTGGCAAGGCGCAGGCGGCGGGTTCGATGCTTCGCTGCAGGCCGACATGGAGCTCGACAGCCTCATCGGGGTGGCCGAGGTGATGGGCATCGATGACATCCTGCGCCTCGATGATGCCGAGGGCCAGGCACGGCTCTGGGGGCGCTGGCAGGCGGGGCGCCTGGCCGACGTGCGTGTCGATCTCGACGCGCCGCGCCTGCGCTTGAGTCGTGACGGTGCCCCGGCGCCGGATGGTGACAGTACCGGGATCGCGCTGGAAGATGTATCGCTTCAGGGCAAGTGGTTGCGTGACGACAGCGGGCAGGGCTGGGAAGCCTGGTTCGCCAGTCATGCCCGCAGCGTGGGGGCGCCGCCGCAGAGCGGCCCTCCGCTGCCGCGTTACTGGCATGCCAGCGGCGAGGGTCAGGACTGGTGGGTCAGGGGGAGCCACTTCGAGCTGGACGCCTTGACGGCCTGGCATGATCGCTTTCCCCTGCCCGAGAGCTTGACGCGCAGCGTCGAGGCGCTGTCGCCCAGTGGCCAGGTGGCGGGACTGGCGTTCGGTCACCGGGATGGCCAGTGGCGGGCGCGGGTGAGTGCTACGGATGTAGCCGTTTCACCCTGGGAGGACGCCCCCGGCGGCGGCCCGGTGGATCTCTGGCTCGAGGCCGATGGCAGCAAGGGACGCGTGCGCTTTGTCGATAGCGGCAATGCCCGGCTGTCCTTTCCCGGCATCTTCGCCGCGCCCATGCAGCTCACCAGTGCCAGCGGCGAGGTGGTCTGGTCCTTTGTCGGTCCTCGCCGCTCGGTCAGCGGCCGGAACCTGCAGGCCGTGTGGAATGGCGCCCGTGTCGAGGGCGGCTTCGGCCTGGCGATGGACGAGCAGGAGCGGGGCGGCTTCGGGCTGCAGCTGGCCTTCGAGAATGTCGACGCTCTGAACCGGCCACTGACCGACTGGCTGCCGATGCCGCTATTGCGCAATGAGGTCGACGCCGAGCTGGCCGAATGGCTTGCCGGCGGAGTGGCCGGCCGCGTGCCGCAGGGTGCCCTGAGCCTGCATGTACCCTTCGATGGCCAGCCCGATGATGCGCCCGACGCGTCCCCGCTGCAGCTGGAGCTGACGGTCGAGCAGGGGCACCTGCCCTTCGACCCGGCCTGGCCGGCTCTGGACAACGTCCAGGGGCAACTGAGCGTGGAGGGCGGAAGCCTGAGTGCCCACCTGGCACGTGCAGAGAGCCTGGGGATCGAGACCCGCGATGCCAGCGTCAGCCTGGGTGAAGACGAGGTGCTGAAGGTCTCAGCTCCCCTGGATGCCTCGGTGGCCGCGCTGTCGCGCTATCTGGCTGCCCTGCCGGCAGCAGGCAAGGAAGTCGTTGCCGACTGGGAAGGGGAAGGCGAGATCACGGGGCAGTTGGATGTCAGTCTGCCGCTGTCGCGCCCGCAATCCCTGTCGGCGGCCTTCGAAGGTCGGGTCTCGGTGCCCCGCCTGAGCCATGTGCCGACTGGGCTGACCTTCGAGTCACTGCAGGGCCCGCTTGCCTGGCACCAGCAAGGAGAGGACGGGACCCTGAGCGGCGAGTTGAACGGGCGGCTGCTGGGCGGCCCCTTCAAGGCCACGATGGATACCGGTTCCTCGGGTATCGGCCTGTCGGGCAGGGCCTCGGCCGAGGCCCTCCTCGCCCTGGGGGCGCCCTCCGCAGCGGCGTCCTTGATGCAGGGGGATGCCGCCTGGCAGGGGCAGATCGCGCTCGGGGAAGCGATACCGAGCCTGTCTCTGAGCAGTGACCTGCAGGGGTTGGGGATCGACCTGCCGGCGCCCCTCGGCAAGGCGCCCGGTGAAGCGCGGCCGTTGCGTCTGAACATGCGGCTTGGCGAGCCCATGCAACTGAGCGGAAACCTGGGAGAGCGTCTCGGGTTGCGCTGGCAGGGCGGCGAGACACCACGCGGCCAACTTTGGGTCGGCCGCAATCCCCCCGCCGGCTGGCCATCCGAACCGGGCTGGTCGGTGACGGCCGAGCTGCCACACTTCGCCCCGGCGACCTGGGGCAAGGCCCTGTCGCCGCTGGTGAGTGCCGGCTCCGATTCGGCTACGAGCGGTGCCAGCACGGTGTCACAAGTCAGGGTGCAAACCGATTGCCTGCGCATCGAAGAGCGCTGTCTGGGTGATATGAGCCTTGACGGAGGGCCCGATGGCCAGGGCTGGCGCTTCGCCCTGGATGGCAGCCTGATGGCCGGACGGCTCGCTTATCGCCCCCGGCAGCATCAGCCGCTGAAGATCGACCTGCAGCGCCTGCGTCTCGATGAGGTGGTGCCGGATAATCAGGCGGCGGTGGCCTCCGGGCAGGGGAGTGGCCAGTTGCTCCAGGAGATCGCTGTACCGGCACCACCGGCCCCCATGCTGGAAGGCGTCGGGCAGTGGCCGGCGGGGCAGTTGAAGGTGGCATCCCTGCACTGGCAGTCGCGGACCTTCGGGCCCTTGCAGGCCAGCTGGCGTAGCACCCCGAACCAATTGACCCTCGATCCGGTCGAACTGACACTGGGCGAGATCGAGGCCCGGGGTAACCTGACCTGGGAAGCCTCGGGGCCGGAGGCCAGTCTGACTCGCTCGCGACTGACCCTGAGCGGCGGGGATCTGGGATCTGCCCTCGAAGTCCTCGGCCAGCCCGTGGCGGTGACCAGCAGCGAAACGCGCGTCGACAGTCAGCTGGCCTGGCCCGGCGCGCCCTGGCAGTTCGCCCTGGCCCGTTCGCGCGGCGACCTGAGTGTCGAGCTTCGCGATGGCGTCTTCGCCAATCTGGAGTCACCGTCGGCCAAAGTGGTCGGGCTGCTCAATGTCGATAACCTGCTGCGGCGGCTGCGTCTCGATTTCTCGGACGTGACCGCAAGCGGTACGGCCTTCGACAGTGTCAGCGGTGACGCAACCCTGTATGGTGGGGTCCTGGAAACACGGGGGCCGGTAAGCATCGACGGCGCTGCCACGAACTTTACCCTGGACGGCAGTGTCGATCTGATGCGTCGTGAACTCGCTCTTAGACTGGGCGTCACCCTGCCTGTCAGCAATAATCTGCCTCTGGCGGCGGTGGTCGTCGGTGCCCCGATCGTGGGGGGAGCGCTGTTTGTTGCCGACAAGCTGTTCGGCGATGCCATCGACCGTGTGACACAAATTCATTACCGCGTGCGAGGTCCCTGGACGTCGCCGCGTCTTTCTCTGGAAAGTACCGAATGACAGCACAGACGTCTTCCATGCTCGATCAGGCGCGTGAGGTATTGCTTGCGCCCGGTGGTCTCGATCTCGGCTCGCTCGATGCCGGGGTGGGGCATGCCATGGGGCCCGGCATCGATTATGCCGACCTGTATTTCCAGCGCAGCTGGCATGAGGGCTGGTCGCTCGAGGACGGCGAGGTCAAGGAGGCCAGCTACAACATCGATGGCGGTGTCGGCGTGCGCGCCATGGCCGGCGAGAAGACCGGCTTCGCCTACTCCAATCAGATCACCGCCGATGCGCTGGCCGAAACGGGGCAGACGGCCTCACGTATCGTGCGCAGTGGCCAGCGCCAGCACACCGGGGCGGGCATTCAGGTGAGCGCCGCGCCGTTCTATGCGGGTATCGACCCGCTGACGGGGCTGTCCGCCGACGACAAGATCGCCATGCTCAAGCTCGCCGATCGCGTGGCGCGTGCTGCCGATCCGGCGGTCGAGCAGGTGAGCGCCTCGCTGTCCGGCGTGCATGAAGTGGTGCTCGTGCGTGCCAGTGATGGCACCCAGGCGGTGGACATTCGCCCCCTGGTGCGCTTCAACGTCAGTGTCATCGTGGTGCGCAACGGTCGTCGTGAGCGCGGCAGTGCCGGAGGCGGCGGCCGCTATACGATGTCGCGTCTGCGCGATGACAATGTCGCCGAGCGCTTCGCCAGGGAAGCCGTGCGTCAGGCGCTGGTCAATCTCGAGGCGGTGGATGCGCCGGCCGGCCAGCTGCCCGTCGTGCTCGGGGCCGGCTGGCCCGGCATTCTGTTGCACGAAGCCGTGGGCCATGGTCTGGAGGGCGACTTCAACCGCAAGGGCAGCTCGGCCTTTGCCGGCCGCATGGGCGAGCGCGTGGCGGCGCCCGGTGTCACCGTGGTCGATGATGCGACCCTGGCCGATCGGCGCGGCTCGATGAGTGTCGATGACGAGGGTACCCCGGGACAGTACACGCCCCTGATCGAGGACGGCATCCTGACCGGCTATATGCAGGACAAGCTCAATGCCCGCCTGATGGGCATGGCGCCGACCGGCAATGCCCGCCGCGAGTCCTTCGCCCACCTGCCCATGCCGCGCATGACCAATACCTACATGCAGGCCGGCGAGGATGACCCGGAAGACATCATCCGCAGTGTCGATCGCGGTATCTATGCCGTCAGCTTCGGGGGCGGGCAGGTGGATATCACCTCGGGCAAGTTCGTGTTCTCGGCCAATGAGGCCTACCTGATCGAGAACGGCCGCATCACGGCCCCGGTCAAGGGCGCTACCCTGATCGGCAACGGCCCCGAAGCCATGGGCCGTGTCTCGATGATCGGCCATGACATGGAACTCGACAGCGGCGTCGGCGTCTGCGGCAAGGAGGGGCAGGGCGTCCCGGTCGGGGTGGGACAGCCGACCCTCAAGCTCGACGAACTGACCGTCGGCGGGACGGAGTCCTAGCAGAAGAGGGAAGAGGGAAGAGGGAAGAGAAAAATAGAGGTCTGGTCCGCGGCACAGGTCTGGTATGGGGTTGGCGCCGGCCGCGAATTTCTTCCTTCTTCAAGGCGCGTAGCGCCGCACTTCAAGCGGCTTAGCCGCGCTCTTCCCTCTTGCAGCGGCGTAGCCGCTAGAGCCCTGCTGTCTCGCGGATCAGCTTGAACAGCCGGCGGGCGCTGGTGGGGGGCTTGCCCTGGTCGCGTTCGCGGCGGGCGTTGCGGATCAGCTGGCGCAGGGCCTGGCGGTCGGTGTCCGGGTAGTCCTCGATGAAGGCGGCGACGGCGTCATCCCCTTCATCGATCAGGCGGTCGCGCCATTTCTCCAGGCGATGAAAGGCGTGATCGCGCTGCAGCTGTTCGCGTTCGAGGCTGTCGAAGACCGCCTGGATGCCGTCGAGGTCTTCCCGACGCATCAGCTTGCCGATGTACTGCATGTGGCGGCGGCGGGCTTCACGGCTGCGGATGCGGCCGGTTTCCTCGATGGCGGCCAGCAGTTCGTCGGAAAGGGGAAAGCGCGCGCGCTCGGCCGCCTGCATGGCGATCAACTGCTCGCCGAGGGCCTGCAGGGCATGCATCTCGCGCTTCTGCTGAGACTTGCTGGGCCGCTCGTCGGCCGGAGAATCATCCTGGGTCATGCCGTGTCCTGTATGGCGTCGGGTCGTGAAGGCAACACGCTGCGTGGCGCAAGAGAATCAGTATACCAGCCCGCCACGGCGGGATGGCAAAACACGCTATGAAGAGTGCCGGCCTGCTGGCCGGCCGAGTGAGGAGACAGATCGATGACACAGGCTTTCGATGCCGCCGCCCAGCAGGCCCTGCTGGAAACCCGGGCCGAAGCGGCCCTGGCCCTGGCACGCCGGCTGGGAGCCGATGCCTGCGAGGTCGGTGCCAGTGTCGATCAGGGGATCGGCGTCAGCGTGCGGGAGGGCGACGTGGAGACCGTCGAGCTGTCCCGCGATCAGGGCATCGCGGTGACCGTCTATGTTGGTCAGCGCAAGGGCAGCGCCTCCTCGTCGGATGCCAGCGAGGCATCCGTGCGCGATGTGGTGGAAAAGGCCCTGGCCATTGCCCGCTATACCGGCGAGGATCCTGCCGCCGGTCTGGCGGATGCCGAGCTGATGGCGACCTCCTTTCCGGACCTGCAGGTGCATCACCCCTGGCCACTCACGACCGAGGAGGCCATCGAACTGGCCCTGACCTGTGAAAGCGCCGGTCGTGGCGTCGAGGGCATCCGCAGCTCGGAAGGCGCGAGCCTGTCCAGCGGCGAAGGGGTGCATGTCTACGGCAACAGCCATGGCTTTCTGGGCAGCCAGCGTGGCAGCCGGCATTCGCTGTCGTGCCTGCTGATCGCCGAGGATGCTGCCGGCATGCAGCGCGACTATGATTTCACCACGGCTCGTGATCCGCGCGCCCTGCGCGATGCCGCGGAAGTGGGCCGGAGCGCTGCGGATCGCACGCTGCGCCGGCTCGGTGCCCAGGGGCTTGCCACCGGGCGCATGCCGGTGATGTTCGATCCGTCCCTGGCCTCCGGGCTGGTGGGCCATCTGATGGGGGCCATTGCCGGCGGTGCCCAGTTCCGCCAGGCCTCCTTCCTGTGCGACCGCCTGAACACCATGCTGTTTCCCGAGTGGTTCTCGTTAAGTGAGCGGCCCATGGAAGTCGGCGCGATGGCCAGCAGCCCCTTCGATGGAGATGGCGTCCAGACCCGGGACAATGTCTTCATCGACCAGGGGCGCCTGGCCAGCTACATGCTGTCGGCCTACAGCGCCCGTCGCCTGGGCATGTCGACCACCGGCAATGCCGGCGGCGCGCGCAACCTGCGCATCGAGGCGCCGCTCGAGTCCCAACAGGCCCTGTTGTCTCGCATGGACAAGGGAGTGCTGGTGACCGAGCTGATGGGGCAGGGCGTGAACAGCGTGACCGGCGACTACTCGCGCGGCGCCGCCGGCTTCTGGGTCGAGAACGGCCGGATTCAGCACCCGGTGGAGGAATTCACCATCGCCGGCAACCTGGAGACGATGTTCCAGGGGCTGGTGGGCATCGGCGACGACATCGATACCCGCGGCAGCATCCACACCGGCAGCTGGCTGATCGACGAGATGACCATCGCCGGGGGGTGAGCCCGGCCCGGCTGCGCCGGGAGCTATAAGCTGTAAGCTTTAAGCGGTAAGAAAAATCTTGACCCACCGGGGGCTAGAAAGTTTTCTGGC